>CAZTZZ010000044.1:8877-15637 GCA_964617905.1 uncultured Ignavibacteriaceae bacterium
TTTGACAATGACCAGGATGCTCAATCCGGAATTTGGCCCATAATGATGCTTATAATGATACCGTTTTTTATTGCTATTGCGATTCAGGATAATCCAAATAATTCCGTAGGATATATAGCTTCAATGTTTCCCTTTGCATCCATTATAGTAATGCCCGCAAAGATGACATTAATTGATGTTCCTTTATGGCAGATTTTATTATCCGTTGTAATTAATCTCGGAACAATGTTTGGGATTTTTGTACTAGCCGGTAAAATATACAGGATAGGAATATTATCTACAGGCAAAAAGCCAAAATGGTCAGAAGTTATAAAATGGGTTAAATATAAATATTAAAATTACTAAGCTTAGTTTTATTTGTTTATTTGCTCGATGATATTTACCTCTTGTCGAAGTATTTTTACCTTTTGCCGAAAAAGACATTACAATAATTTGTTTATTAAATAGATTCTCATCGTTCAATTCTTTTCTGAAGGCAAACAAAGAAAAGATTGGAAATAACTATTTTCAATTAAGGATCAAAAAATGACATTAATGTCTATTGTTATCTCTACTCTTATTGTTTTAATTTGTGGCATTATTCTCTTTTTTACCTTTAGCTTTATATTTTTTAAGTTAAAAGCTAAATCTAATTGACAATTAAAACGCTAATAATAACAAATAAAATTTTATATGAATATTTATTCTACATTATTAATTTTTATAGGTATAATTTTCCTTATAGGATTTATGGTTATACTTATATCTTATATATCATACAAGATTAAAAAGCCAAAAAGATACAAAAAGATTTAGGTCCTCTCTTCTTACAAAAATTTCTGTTTAGCTATTGAGTAATCACCTCCAATTATCAACAAAATTGATAAAAATCTTTAAAAACTTGCTATTTTTATAATTTATATTATTTTATAATAACAGACACGTTTTTTGATAAAAATCTTCTAATTAAAATAAATAGAAGTAATCTTGTTTTATCACATCTTATATATCCACTTGGTTTTATTATTTTTTATTTAATTAAGTATTATGTCAAAATGAATTTTCAAATCAAAACTTGTGTTATTTATATATTCTATAAAAAAAAGGTAAATAATGTTAAAAATCAATAAAATTATAAATGAAGAAGAATTAGAGCAGGAATTATCAAGAGAGAAATTCATAGATTTTCTCTACACACATCTAGATCAATTTGGAGATACAAAATCTGCAATATCCAAATGTATTGATTTTGCTTTTGGTAAAAATGGCGGTTTGGGCGGTTTTCTTTTAACTGCATATTGGAATGGAGAATTGTGCGGTGAATTGGTAATGAATAAAACCGGTATGTCAGAGTTTATTCCTGAGAATATTCTGGTATATATTGCCGTAGACAGTAAATTCAGAAATAAAGGTATTGGGCAACAGATTGCTGAAAAAGGAATTAAAGAGGTAAACGGTGATGTAAAACTGCATGTAGAATATGAAAATCCTGCAAAAAGATTATATGAAAGAATAGGTTTTACAACTAAATATGCAGAAATGCGGTTTAACAAGACTAACAAATAAATGGCAACACTAACAATAAACACTAAAAGAATAATTGATAACATTCAAAAACTGAATTTATATCTTTCCAAAAATAATATTCAGTGGTCTCTTGTAACAAAAATGCTGTGCGGACATAAAGAAGTTCTTGAAAAAATAATTACAGATAAATCAATAAAGAATGTTCATTCTATTGGAGATTCAAGAATTTCAAACCTAAAAACAATAAAAGAAATAAGTCCTAAAATTGTTACAATGTATTTAAAACCACCCACTTTAAATCAGGTTAAAAATGTTATTAAGTATACAGATATTTCTCTTAACTCTTCATTTAAAACTATTGAGAAACTAAACACTGAAGCTGAAAAGCAGGGTAAAAAGCATAGAATTATTGTAATGATTGAAATGGGTGAATTACGAGAAGGAATTTTAAGGGAAGATATACTAATTTTTTACGAAAAGATTTTTAAACTAGAAAATATTGAAACAATTGGACTTGGAACTAATCTTGGATGTATGTACGGTGTGGAACCAACTTATGATAAATTAATTCAACTTAGTTTATATGCTCGTCTGATTGAAGCAAGGTTTAACAAAAAACTTGAATTGATCTCTGGAGGAAGTTCAATTACATTACCATTGATTTCAAAAGGTAAAGTACCTAAAGGAATAAATCATTTCAGGATTGGGGAAGCTGCTTTACTCGGTCTTTCACCATTAAACAATAAAAAATTCAGAAATCTCTCAACTTCAGCAATTGAATTTAGCGCGGATATTCTTGAATTAAATAAAAAAGAAATTGAACCTGATGGTATTATAGGCGACGGTAATGTTGGGCATACCTCTGATCTAGAATTTGATGAAGATATAAAAAAAACCTACAGGTGTATTGTAGATTTTGGGCAGTTAGATGTTGATGTTAATAATCTGCAGCTTAAAGATAAAATGCTTCAACTTGTTGGGACAACTTCTGATATGACAGTTTATGATCTAGGCAAAGATAAAGGTAAATACA
This sequence comes from uncultured Ignavibacteriaceae bacterium, assembly GCA_964617905.1. Classification (GTDB taxonomy): domain Bacteria; phylum Bacteroidota; class Ignavibacteria; order Ignavibacteriales; family Ignavibacteriaceae. The sequence goes on from CAZTZZ010000044.1 coordinate 11,417, forward strand.
GTGTAGGCAGCCAGGTTCACTATATGGTTAATTATACTTCTACAACACGTCTTATGAATTCAAGGTACATTTCTAAAAAAATAATTTGAAATAAAAAGTTATGCATTTTATAGATATTCTGGAATTTTTTATTTACATGATAGCTATGCTCGGTATCGGATTTTATTTTCTTAAAAAGAATAAAAATGCCGATGATTATTTTGTTGGGGGTAGAAATATGAGCAGCCTTCATGTAGGTTTATCAGTAGTTGCAACTGATGTTGGAGGTGGATTTTCAATTGGACTGGGCGGGCTTGGTTTTGTAATGGGTCTATCCGGTTCTTGGATGCTTTTTACTGGATTAATTGGCGCATGGATGAGTGCAGTTCTTTTGATCCCTCGTGTCAGTAAAATGAAAAACTTCAAATCTCTTTATACATTCCCACAGATTTTTGAAACTTTTTATAATAATAAAGTTGCCCTTATTGCAGGAATTATTTCAGCTATAGGTTATATAGGATTTACAAGTTCACAGATTCTGGCAGGTGCAAAATTAGCATCCGCATCATTTGTAAATCTTGATATGGAAACAGCCCTACTAATAATGGGTGCAATAGTTATCATTTATACATCTCTGGGAGGAATTAAAGCAGTAATTTATACAGATACTGTTCAATGGATAGTTTTAATGGCAGGTCTAATTTTTATTGGTTTGCCATTAGGATATTCAGCTATTGGAGGATTAAACGGATTAGAACAAGAGGTTTCAAAAAATTTATTAACATTTACAAATGTAAGTTGGCAAACACTTGTAAATTGGGGTGTAACTATAATTCCTATTTGGTTTGTTGGAATGACACTTTATCAAAGAATTTATTCTTGCCGTGATGAAAAAACTGCTAAAAAAGCTTGGTTTATTGCCGGACTGTTTGAATGGCCTGTAATGGCTATGATGGGTGTTATGCTAGGTTTGTTTGGAAGAGTAGCTGCTGACCAGGGTATGTTTGCATATCTTGGCTTCCCTACAATGGCAGGGCTTGATCCTGAAAAAGGATTACCACTTTTATTACGTACAGTTTTACCTGTTGGATTAATGGGACTAATGATGTCAGCATATTTTTCTGCAATTATGTCAACAGCTGATAGTTGTCTGATGGCAGCATCGGGAAATGTTGCAACCGATATTTTAGACAAGTTTTTTTCTATAAGTAAAAATGAAAAGAATTTTTTAAAAATTTCACAATGGCTTACTTTAATACTGGGCGCTTTTGCATTGTGGCTTGCAAGCAGTATGCAAAATGTATTAGAATTAATGCTTTACTCATATGCTTTTATGGTTTCTGGATTATTTGTTCCTGTAATAGGTGCATTTTTCTGGAAAAGAAGTAGTTCTATCGCTGCACTTTGGGCGATGATTATTGGTGGTGGCACAACTATTACATTAATAATTCTTAATACAAAATTGCCTTTGGACCTTGATCCAAATATTTTTGGTATTACAGCATCTGCATTAATTTTTTTAGTTTTAGGTTTTGCATTTCCAAATAAAAAGTATATTAAAATACAAAAACAGTAAAGAGTAAATATTTATGAAATCTGTAATCAATGTTTCTTTAAAAAATAATCTTATAAAGTTCAGAAAAAGAATTCATAAATACCCTGAAATTGCAGGTAATGAAAAAAACACTGCAAAAATGGTAGTAGCTTTTGCAAAGAAATTTAAACCGGATAAAATAATTCAAAAAATTGGCGGTTACGGAATAGCCGTTATTTTTGAAAGTAACAATAAAGGCCCTGTTATATTGATCAGATGTGAGCTTGATGCACTACCGATAACTGAAACAAACAAATTTAATTACAAGTCTACAAAAGAAAATGTATCCCACAAGTGTGGGCACGATGGACATATGACAATTGTCTCAGGTTTAATACCGCTACTTTCAAAAAATAATATAAAAAAGGGCAAAGTAATTTTATTATATCAACCTTCAGAAGAAACAGGTGAAGGTGCTGAAAGAATTTTAAATGATAAAAAGTTTCGATCAATAAAACCCGATTTTGTATTTGCACTTCATAATCTTCCGGGATTTGAAAAGAATAATATTCTTTTACGCAAAATGGAATTTGCTTCCGCTTCAAAAGGAATGATTATAAAATTAAAAGGGAAAACTTCTCATGCCGCAGAACCTGAAAAAGGAATAAATCCTTCTCTTGCTGTCGCAGAAATTATCCAAAGATTATCTTCTATTCCAAAAAAATTAAAAAAGATTAAAGATTTTTCAATGGTTACACCTATACATACTAAAATAGGAAAACCTGCCTTTGGTACTTCTGCTGGATATGCTGAAATAATGTTTACACTGCGTTCATTTAAAAATAAAGATATGATATTACTAACTAACGAAGCTGTTAAAAGTGCAAATGCTATTTCCAAAAAATATAAATTAAAAACAGAAATTAATTTTACTGAAATATTTCCAGCAACTGTTAATGATGATAAATGTATTGAACTCATAAAAGAATCAGCAAAAGAAAATAAATTAAAAGTAAAATCTTTAAAGAATCCTTTTAAATGGTCTGAAGACTTTGGACATTTTACTAGGCAATTTAGAGGTGCATTATTTGGATTAGGATCAGGTATAAACCAACCGGCTCTTCATAATCCTGATTACGATTTCCCGGATGAAATAATAGAAGCCGGAACAAAAATGTTTTATTCAATAATAAAAAAAATAATTAAGTAATTATGTTTCAAACTTCAATAATTGAAATAAGTAAATCAGCTCTAGAAAATAATTTAAGATTTATTAGAAAAATTGTAGGAAAGGAAGTAAAAATTTCCTCAGTAATAAAAGGTAATGCATATGGTCATAGTATTGAAGCTTTTGTTCCAATTGCCGAAAGATGTGGTATAGATCATTTTTCAGTTTACAGTGCAGATGAAGCATTGAGAGTTAAAGAAATATCCGGTAACGGACCTACAATTATGATTATGGGTATGATTGATAATGAAGACTTAAATTGGGCTATAGAAAATGATATTGAATTTTTTGTATTTGATACAGACAGATTAGACTCTGCAATAAATGTTGCAAAAAAAATTAATAAAAAAGCAAAAATACATATTGAAATTGAAACCGGTATGAACAGAACCGGATTTAATCAGCAGCAGCTAAAATCAGAAATTAATAATTTAAAAAATAATTATGAATCAATTTCTATTGAAGGATTATGTACACATTATGCCGGTGCTGAAAGTATTGCTAATTATTTTAGAATTAAAAATCAGATTAAACTCTTTAACAAAACTTACAAATGGCTGAGAGGAATTGGAATTAATCCAAAAAGTTGTCATACAGCTTGTTCAGCAGCAGCTATGCAATATCCCAATACAAGAATGGATATGGTTAGAATTGGTATTATGCAATATGGATTTTGGTCGAGTGATGAAACCTTAATTAATTATTTAAGCAATACAAAAGATAAAATTGATCCACTTAAAAGAGTAATAACCTGGAAGACACATGTTATGAGTACAAAGGAAGTTAATACCGGTGAGTTTGTAGGATATGGTACTACATATTTAGCACATAAAAAATTAAAGATTGCAACAATCCCGGTAGGATATTCCCACGGTTTCAGCAGATCTTTAAGTAACACAGGGCGTGTTTTAATTAATGGAAAGAGAGTTGGTGTTGTTGGTGTTGTAAATATGAATGTAGTAATTGTAGATATTACAGATATACCAAATATAAAAAAAGGAGGTGAAGTTATTTTAATCGGTAGTCAGGGACATCTTTCAATATCATTTGCCTCTTTCAGTGAATTGAGCAACCAGTTAAATTATGAATTACTTACCCGCTTGCCATATGATATTCCTAGAGTGATTACTAAATAATCGATCTTTCTTAAAAATTTTTTATTTAGTTATCTCTAATAATCTAATGTTTAAATCATAATAATTTGTTTAATTATTTTATCCCAAATATAATTTCTTTTATTGGAATTATATCAGTTTGTCCTTATTTTCACAAAATCAAATAATCAATCTGGGGAGATATTATTAATTTATTATTTAAAGGTGTGTGTAATGAGATTAAATCCGGTATTAAAATTACTTTCCATTTTATTTATTTTCACTTCTTTTATTTTACCACAATCAAAATTTGATCAACACGAATTATTCGATCCTACTTTTATGTCTGAACCCGGTACAATGTATAGAAGTGGCAGCGGAATGCC
>CAZTZZ010000044.1:15737-20716 GCA_964617905.1 uncultured Ignavibacteriaceae bacterium
ACCAAGTGACTTTATTGTAGTTGCTTCAGGAGAGTTGCAAAATCCAAATGAAGTATTGACAACTAAACAAATAGAAAGACTTGCGGAAGCAAAAAGAAGTGATGACAGGGTTTTTCTGAGAACAGTACAAGAAGTTAAAGCCTTAGATTCAGTTTCAAATGTACATGATTTTAAAAAGTGGCATTTTAAAATGAATCAAACCAGAGATGTTTCTTGGGCTGCCTCCCGTGCATTTGTCTGGGACGCTGCAAGAATAAATTTACCGGATAATAAAACAAGTCTTGCTATGTCGGTTTATCCCTATGAAGCATCTGCAGATTCAGCCTGGGGAAGATCAACCGAGTATGTTAAACACTCTATTGAATATAATTCAAAAACTTGGTTCCCTTATACTTATCCCGTTGCAGTAAATGTAGCCGGAAGAGTGGGTGGAATGGAATATCCGGGTATAGTTTTTTGCAGTTATAAGGCTAAGAAAAGAAGACTTTGGGGTGTAACCGACCACGAATTTGGACACAATTGGTTCCCGATGGTTGTAGGCTCCAACGAGAGAAGATATATGTGGCAGGACGAAGGGTTCAATTCTTTTATCAATATTTATTCTACAAGAAATTTTAACGATGGGGAATACAATTCAAGAAGAGATTCAGCAAGAAGAGTACTTGATTATACTTTAAGCGATATTAGTGAAGCAATTATGAATTACCCCGATGTTATTCAATCAAAAGGATTGGGCAGCAACGCATATTTTAAAACAGCTATTGGCTTATATATACTTAGAGAAATAGTGTTGGGTCACGATAGATTTGATTATGCCTTCAGAGAATATATCAAACGCTGGGCATTTAAACACCCAACACCAAAAGATTTTTTTAGAACTATGAACTCAGTTGCTGGAGATAATTTGAACTGGTTTTGGAAAGAGTGGTTTTATAACAATTGGCAGCTCGATCAGTCGGTAGACAATGTACAATATATAAATGGAGACCCTAAAGAAGGTGCAGTAATAGCAATTTCTAATTTAGAAAAAATGGCACTGCCGGTTCCAATAAAAATAGTGGAGAAAAACGGTAAAGTAACAAAACTGAAATTACCTGTAGAAGTTTGGCACAGAGGCGGTACCTGGTCATTCAAAACAACAACAACAAGTTTACTCGATTCCGTAATTATTGACCCTGATTTCCAGCTTCCTGATAATAATCAAGAAAACAATATTTGGACATCAAATTATAAATTGAAAAAGTAATTAAAAAATGCTGTCCCGGTTCAACTTTTGCCGAATTACGGGACAGCGAATTTATATTTAAATATGAATATAAATGACATTACTCCCCACATTACTCCTTTACAACAATTAGAAAGTAATTTTTTATTCGAACAGAAGATAGAGCTTTTTGTTAAACGCATAGACTTGATTCATGAATACATCTCAGGTAACAAGTGGTATAAACTATTTTATAATCTAATTGAAGCAAAAAGACAAAACAAAAAAACGTTATTAACTTTCGGCGGTGCTTTTTCAAATCATATCTATGCCTCCGCAGCTGCTGGAAAAGAATTCGGCTTTAACACAATTGGAATTATAAGAGGAGAAGAACACCTTCCGCTCAACCCGACACTTAAATTTGCTGAAGGCTGCGGGATGAAAATCCATTATGTGGACAGAACAAAATATAGGAAGAAAAATAATCTTGATTTCCTTGCGGAATTGAAAGACACATTCGGCGATTTTTATCTATTGCCGGAAGGCGGTACAAATAATTTAGCAATAAAAGGATGCTCAGAAATTATTAAAACTATTGACATTGATTTCAATTATATATGTACACCCTGCGGAACAGGAGGCACATTGGCGGGATTGATTTGCGGGATAAAAAATGAACAAAAAGCATTGGGCTTTTCAGTTTTAAAAGGCGGAAAATTTCTTATTGATGATGTTAAAAAATTAATTAAAAATTATAACAACAAAAATCTTAATAATTGGGAAATAAAATTAGATTACTATTTTGGCGGTTATGCAAAAATAAATTATGAGTTGATTGATTTTATAGAAAATTTTGAAAAAGACTATAAAATCCAGGTTGAACCGATATATACTGGCAAAATGATTTACGGAATTTTTGATTTGATAAAAGGAGGTTATTTCCAGACCAATTCAAAGATTATCATACTTCATACTGGTGGTTTACAAGGAGCAAAAGGTTTGCAAGAAAAAATAGAAAAAGTCACATTTAAAAACATAAATTAAAATAATTCTTTTGTGCTATTGCTTCTTTCAAGAAAAATATTAACTTGATTTTCAGAATATAGAACAATTAATACTATATCTTTTACATCATAAATGATTGGGGTCATCTGATGGAAAAAAGTGGTACAAAACGTGTTCCTTTAAAAGCAAAATTGTATGATTATGTAGCTCTGCCATTGTTATCTGGACTTTACGGTTTTGCAATTTTCTTTTCTACATTAATTTTCGCTAAATGGCTAGGTTCGTTAATAGGCAGTTTAAATGCTTTTAGCATAGAAGTGGAAGATGTCGCTATGTCCACATTAGGCTTTTTCTTCCTATTTTTAATAAGATTTTTAAAGAATTTCACCCCAGAGAACAAAGATGCTAAAACGGTAAAACATTAATCTTGATTTCATCTCTGTTCAATAGATAGTGTCCGGTATACATCTATCCTTTTTTTATTTTGATTTTATACAATTTATTGTATATTATTATTTGTTAATTCATCAATTAAGCCTATACTACTAAGTAACAATTTTAATTAGAGTTACAAGAATTACAATACATTTAAGGTGTACTGTGCCTAATCAATTTAGAGGGACTAAATGACAGTAAATCAGGATCAAATTCTACTTTCAAAATTACAGACTGAGAACATCAAACTTCGTACAGCAGTTGAAGAACTTTCCGTAATAAATGAGATTACAACAGCTATAACTTCTACTCAATCAATTGAAAAAATTGTTGATAAGATTATTAGAAAATGTGTAAAGCACTTAAAAGTTGAACAGGGCGTTGTAATGCTGCTTGATGAAAAGGATCAGGATAAACCATTTCATACAATGATTAGAAAACAAGACAGTACAACAAACCTGCTTCCCTACCGTTTGGACACTCAGTTAACAGGCTGGATGTTGGTTAATAAGAATCCACTTCTTATAAATGATTTTCAAAACGACAGAAGGTTTCACTCTGCACCAAGTGGAACGGATTTTCCCATTAAATCCTTACTTAGTGTGCCAATGCAAATGAAAGGGAAAATGATAGGGCTGATAACGGTATTTAACAAAAAAAGTGAATCCGGTTTTACAATAAATGACCAAAGACTACTTGGAATTATTGCAGCTCAATCTGCCCACGTTATTGAAAATGCACGTCTTTACATTCATGAACAAACCCTACTTAAACTTCAGGAAGAAATGAGACTTGCATATGATATACAGGTTAATCTGCTCCCTAAAGAAAACCCCGTTGTTGAAGGATATCAAATTGCAGGTAAAAGTATTCCAGCTAAAGAAGTGGGCGGAGACTACTATGACTTTGTTTCTATCGACAAAAATAATTTAGCTTTTTGTTTAGCGGATATTACAGGCAAAGGAATTCCTGCCGCTTTACTAATGTCAAATTTACAAGCAACTTTCCGCGGGCAAACACTCTTAAAAAATTCCTGTAAAGACAGTGTTGCTTTTGCTAATGATCTTCTTTTTCATAACACATCACCGACTAAGTTTGCTACACTTTTTAACGGAATTTTAAATAAAGAAAAAAACGAAATTACTTATACAAACGCCGGACACAATAACCCTTTTCTTATAAAATCAGATAACACGATTATCAGGCCTGATGTTGGAGGTGTTATTGTGGGAATAATGCCTTCTGTCCCTTATAACGAAGAAGTCATTCAATTTGAAGAAGGTGATTTATTGGTAATTTTCTCCGATGGTATTACAGAAGCTATGAACTCAGAAGAAGAAGAATATGAAGAAGAACGATTTACAAAACTTCTATTAGAAAATAAAGATAAATCTGCTGAAAAATTGATAACTATAATAATTAAAGAAGTAACGGATTTTTGCGAGGGACAACCTCAAATGGATGATATGACTGTGGTCATTATAAAACGAAATTAGCCTAATTCTAGATTTTTACAGTTTCCATTAATAATATAGGAGAGATACATCATGTTTATGCGTCTGCTCCAACTACATTTAAATCCTGATTTTACTAAAGAGTTTAAACAGTTTTATCAGGAAACAGTTTCACCTAAATTACAGCAAATTGACGGGTGCCTTTTTGCCAGTTTAATTAAAAGTAAACCAAAAGAGTATGAATATATTTCTCTTACTTTTTGGAAAACAAGAAAACAGGCAGAAAATTATGAGCGCAGCAGTCTTTTCCAAGATTTACTGGATGAGGCAAAACCTTTTTTCTCTGAATCGAATGAATGGAAATTCCAATTATCCGAAGACATGGAAATCCAATACACAACTGAAGATGAAACTCCTACTGCTAAAAAATATTCTGTTGCTTTACAAAAAGAAAATGATGATAAAATTAATATTAGTAATGGGAATATTTTTGTTAGAGTTGTTGCTTTAAAAATACAGGACGGTAAACTGGACGAATTTAAAAAAATATACTCAGAGGTTGTTATTCCTGCTTTCAAAGAAACAAAAGGCTGCATCCAAGCTTTCCTAACTCAGAGTGTAAATGAAGATGATGATTTTTTATCTATGACAATATGGGAAAGTAAAAAAGATGCCGAAGAATATGAAATAAGTGGGAAATACCAAGAATTATTAAATAAAGTGAAACATACTTTCTCCCAATTCTATCTTTGGAAAATGTCTTTAGAAAAACAATATGGTTCACAAGTAAAAACCACGGATGACCTGCATGTTGACCAGTATGAAGTTGTAACAGGGAGAAGCTTCCTTTGAGCAATCTTGTAGCTTTTTATGTCATTCTG
>CAZTZZ010000045.1:0-14858 GCA_964617905.1 uncultured Ignavibacteriaceae bacterium
CCCGACCGAAAAATATAAACGAAGATTATCTTAAGTCTTTACCACTCAAACTCGTTTCGACAATTCAAGCTAAACATATTTACCGATCAGTTAATCCCTATTTACAAAAAGGGGAAATTATTGATATTTATACTGATGCTAACGGAAAAAGAAAGGAAGTAAAAAGCACAGCAAAAAATAAAATAGAAAACGGAAGACTAAAATGTATTGTAAAGAAACCGGATGAAATAGTTATTCACAGTGGTGAATATCTTGGCAACAACACTATTGTGTGGCAAAGAAATATAAAGTCCCCTAAAAGGATGGAATATTTTTACGAAACCGTTGACAGCCTTCATTACAGAATAATTGGCTGGGGGTATTACGGGAATGATAATCCTGATTTAACACCACGCACTTGGTTTTATTCGGATTATATTAAAGTAAATTAATTATCATTTAAACAGACTTTAATTGATTCACATCACAATCTTATATTTAACTTTTATTAACTTCTTTTATATTATTTGTGTAGTATTTTAAAATAAGTTTTAATTTTGTTAGATTATTATTACGTTCTTAAATAATCTTAAATGTTATACTCCAAATTTAAAGGAGAAGTATATGAAATGTTTTTTACAAAAGATTAACCTTTCAAGGACTATTTGTTTGACAATTCTATTAGGTCTATTATTACAATCTTCTATTATTTCGCAAACAAATAAATTACCGATTTTAATTTCTCTTTCTCACATTAATAAATCAATAAAGCCGTTAGAAAAATCAGCACTTGAAGTAAAATTTAAGATTCCTAAAGGTTATTGGTTGGGCAGCAGTGACCCCTCTACAAGGAATCCTGCAACAACTTTAATTGAAATTGAACCGTTGCAACACTTTCATTTTGAGAAACCGATTTATCCAAAAACAGTTGCTATGGGCGTCCCTGTTCATAAAGGATATACACATATTTTTAAGGAAGAAATAAGTGTAATAATACCTTTTACAACTGATAAGAATGTAATTAATGGAAATTATGAAGTCGCTATAAGAATTACTTATACACCCGGATTAAATGCCGGCCAATTAATAACACATATAAATGAAAAATATTCAACTACTGTTATAGTTGATAAAAATTCTCAATTCTTACAAGCAAAAATTCCTCAGCCTTTTACAGGTAAAGTCCCATCTGATTTTCTAGTTAAAGAAGAAATTACAGTATTAGATGAGCCTTGGAACTCAATATTGTATAGATGGAAAGAAGATACAGCAATTCCTGATTTTTTACATTGGATTTGGGTTGACCCGGAAAACCATGGTAAACATATTCAAACTGCCTGGAATCCATTTATTGGAAATACTGAAAATAACGGATTTACTTACGGTGGAAGTCTTGCTTTATTTAATTTAACTGCCGAAGGTATTATGACAGGACTTTTTCAGTTAAGAATTTTACATAATGAAATATTAGGTACAAACTTTGCAATTGAATTAGTCTCCTGTCCTGCAGCTTACTTTAATTATTGGTTATCTTCTGAAATTTCTACAAACGGAGAAAGCAAACAAATTCATTTTCATATGGAAAATTTAACATTGGGTAAAAGCAACAGATTTGGATATGAATTACAATTAGATGTTTTTAAGGATCCAAGATTTAGATTTTATGGGTTGGGTGCAAGTACAAGAGATATAGACAAAACAGTTTATACACATAGTGAAACAGGTGTTGTACTTGATTTATTTTGGATGCCTGCAGATCACATTAGAATTGCAGTTGGCGGAAAAGTTAGATCAGTAGCAGTTAATGATGGTGCAGAAAAAAGACGTGGCGAAGACGTATTTACTACTTCTCAAATAAGTGCGGGCGATAAATTTGCAAACGTCTCAGGAATTAAAGGTGCAACAGTTTATGGTGAAAGAATCAGTTTTGTTTATGACGGAAGAAACTCTGAGTTTATGCCAACATCTGGTTTTTATGCCAAAGTTACTGCTGAGTATAATCAAATAACTGACCAGGTTGTAACAAATCCTAATACTATTTCAAATTACGGAAGATTTTTGGGTGACTTTAGAAAATATTTTTCAACAATAGACCAAAAATATACTTTACTTTTTAGAAATAGTTGGATTATAAACACAAGCAAATATGTCCCATTTTTTGAACAAGGCACTATAGGCGGAGATTTCTCAGATCGAGGTTTTGACAAAGGCAGATTTTACGGACAAAATTCAGTTTTTGCAAGTATGGAATTTCGTTATCAGGCGTTTACTGTTAATATGATGGGCAGTCCAATGACAATAGAAATAACACCTTTTATTGATATGGGTCAAGTTTTTGACAGTGATGGGTTTAATGGAAGATTTAATATAAATCCCGGTATGGGAATGAGAATATTGAACAAACCAAATGTTGGTATTGTAACTGCAATGGCTTATGGGCAAGATGGTATAGTCCTTACCGGCGGAGTACAACTGCCGTTTTAAATTTTAAAGATTCCCGAAATCTCAAAGATTTCGGGAATCTAAATAATTTATTTTAACTTCAGATCAGGAAGCCTGCCAGGAGTCCAGGTGGAATTCAGTTTATACATTTCTTTTTGGAGTTGAACGATTTCAACTTCGCCTATCTGTTTCATCTTTTTGTAAACAGGCGGGAACTCATCTTTAAGGACTTTGTAAGCTGTTCTTTGATTACCCGTTATTCCTGCAGTTGAACTCCAATGTGTATAAATAAGTACTCCCAACCTGTCGTTGAGCGGAACAGGTTGCGGAGGAATTTCTTCCCTGCTTGCTTTTGCTTTTCTTCCTTTAAACTTAAACAAGGCATCTTCTATTTCTTTGTTTATCGATTCGGCTTTGAGCAGCAATAATTTATCGGCTGCAGGAGTTGCATTTAAAGTCTGTAATATAGACTGCATTCTTTTTACCAATTCCTCGGCGTATTTTTGCGTACCGATAATTGTTTTTGCCAGAACAGATGATTTTCTTTCAAATGCGACCAATGCTGCTCTGTCTTTTGCCGGAAGAGTTGTGTTTTTTAAAACCTTCGCATTAAAATAAACAGGACCAGCCAATTGTTTAATTTTTCCGTTTTTATAAATGCTCATTGTTACGGAATATTTTCCGGGCATTGCAAGTAGTCCGGATGATGATTTTTCCGTAGGGTTGTATTTACCTTTTTTTAATCTTACAGGATTCGGACTGTCATATTTTAAATCCCAGGTAATTCTGTGCAGACCTTTTGAAGGTTTGCTTGTAATTTTTCTTACTTTGTTGCCTGAATCATCGTAGACTGTAAAAATTAAATAAGGTTTTATTTCCATCTCTTCAGCTCGAAGTTCATTATAGGTGGGCTGCGGAATTTTTTTACCATCTTTAAATAATTTCTTTTCTTTTTCTCTCCTAATCTCCCTTTTAGTTTTAGGAACATCTTTTAAGTAATAAGTAAACGCAGCACCGAAAGGTGGATTCTTTGCACGAAAATATGTAGATCCCGTTCCGTACCTTCCCCTGTTTTGAATGTACATAAGTGCATCTTTTACCTGTAAAAGATCTGCTTTTTTATTTAAAATGGAATCGGCTATTTCTCTTAACGGATTGTAATTATCTAAAATATAAAATCCTCTTCCGAATGTAGCCAGTACCAAATCACTTTCTCTTTTTTGAATTGCGATATCTTCCACTGCTACATCAGGCATACCACCCTTTAATTGGATCCATTTTTTACCGGCATTCGGACTAAAGAAAACGCCGAATTCGGTTCCGACAAAAAGCAGGTTCTTATTTTTAAAATCCTGCTGAATTGTGTGTACAGAACCGTTTTCAGGTAAATTATTTGAAATGGATTCCCAGTTTTTTCCTTTGTCGTGACTGACTAAAACATACGGTTTGAAATCATCTCTTTTTATATTATCAAAAGTTGCGTAGACAGTGTTCTCGTCAAACTTGGAAGCCATAATATCGCTTACATAAGTATATTTTGGTACACTGGGAAATTCATCAATTTTTCTCCAGGTTTTAGCATCTTCCGAAATTTGAATAACACCGTCGTCGGTGCCGACATATAAAAGATTTTCTTTTACGGGAGATTCATCCAACGATACAGCCATTCCGTAAAGAGAAGTTGAAACATCTTTTCTTACAGCATCAATACTCCAGTATTTACCCATAACTTTCCATGTGTTTCTGTCAATTTGTGCGGTAATATCCCCGCTGATTTTTTTCCAATTATCTCCTCTGTCATTGCTGCGGAAGACAAAATTAGCCGCTGTATAAATTCTTTTATTGGAATGCGGACTTATTATAAGCGGCGTGTTCCAATTCCATTTATAAGTTAATTCTCCTTTTCCGGGTTCAGGACGAATGTCGATGGCTTCTCCGCTTTTCCTGTCGAAGCGCACCATGTTACCGTATTGTGCCTCGGCAAAAACAATGTTGGGATCTTTCGGATCAACCGCTCCCCAAAAACCGTCACCGCCGTTTGTAACAAACCAATCTGAATTTACAATTCCGTCTCTGCTTAAAGTTCTGGAAGGTCCGCCGAAACTGCTGTTGTCCTGTGTTCCGCCGTAAACATTATAGAATGGGAATTCATTGTCAACATTAACCCTGTAAAACTGTGTGATTGGTAGATTGGTTTTAAATAAATAATTTTTTCCGCCGTCAAATGATTCGTAAACACCGCCGTCGCCGCCTATTAAAAAATGTTTTGTGTTATCCGGGTCAATCCACATAGCGTGGTCGTCAACGTGTCTTTTATTGTTACCAAGCAGTTTCCAGGTTTTACCACCGTCAACCGTAAATCTCGTTCTTGTTTGCGTAGAATAAACTTTATCTACATTTTTCGGGTCGGCAATAATTTCGTTATAATACTGTCCGCTTGAATGGTAGCTGCTCATTTTTTTCCAGGAAGCACCGCGGTTTGTAGATCTGAAAAATCCGCTCTTTCCCTCTGCGGCTTCAACAATTAAGTAGATAACATCAGGATTAACGGGGGAAACCGCAATTCCCATTCCTCCTATATCAACTTTTGGAAGACCTTTCATTATTTTATTCCACGTGTTGCCGCCGTCTTCTGATTTATAAACTTTTGATTCGGGTCCGCCGCCTATTTTTGTGAATACGTGTCTTCTCCTTTGCTCGGAAGTTGCGTACATTATATCGGGATTTCGCGGGTCAAACACTATACTGTTAACACCCGTGTTCTCGCTTATGTTCAGAACTTTTTTCCAGCTCTTTCCGCCGTCGGTTGTTTTATATAGTCCTCTGTCTCCGCCCGGTCCCCAGACTGAACCTTCTGCGGCGACAAAAACAATATTTGAATTTCTCGGGTCAACTTGAATCATTCCTATTTGGCGTGACTCTTTCAATCCCATATTTTTCCAGGAGGCTCCGCCGTCGATTGACTTGTAAACACCGTTTCCGTAGCCGAGTGCACGCTGGTGATTATTCTCTCCAGTGCCTGCCCAAATAACATTGTGATTATTCGGGTCCATTCTCAGGCTACCGATTGAATAAGCACCGTATTTATCAAACACAGGCTTGAAGGTAACCCCTGCATTTGTTGTTTTCCAAATATGCCCGCTTGCAGCTGCTACATAATATTCTGTGGGGTTGTACGGATTTACAGCGAAATCTGCAATCCTACCCGAAGTAAAAGCCGGTCCGATGCTTCTTAATTTTAGTCCCGAAAAAGTTGAAGAACTCCACGGTCCTTTGTCTTTTTTCTTGTCTTTATCTTTGCCAGAAATTATAGTGAATGGAATAAAGAGAATAAGTAAAAAAAATATACTTTTTTTCATTTTAATACCTGTTATATTTATTATTCAAATTTAGAAATATTTGTCGGATTTTAATTTCAACGGAATAAAATTATTTCCCCGTATTTAATTTCTGAAATTTAAATTAACGAAAATTGATTTTAATAAAAATCCGCTTATCAAAAAATATGATGGATAAAAAATGAGAATAAATGTTAAGTATTTCGCAGTTTTAAGAGAACAGGCAAACAAAAGCGAAGAGATAATAGAAACAGCATTTGATAAACCTTTAGATATTTACAAAGAGTTAAAAGAAAAATATAATTTCTCTTTGGAAATGAATGAATTAAAAGTTGCGGTAAACGACTGCTATGAAGATTTTAATTTCGAATTGAAGGAAATGGATTCTTTGGTTTTCATTCCGCCGGTTGCCGGAGGTTGATATGTTTGAAATCAGTAACGCATCAATTGAAGAATACAGAAATAAATCTTTTATTACACCTGAGTGCGGAGCAGTAGTAACTTTTGAAGGAAGAGTTCGTAATCACAACGAGGGTCAAAGTGTTGATTCTTTGGAATATGAAGTTTATGATACCCTTGCTTTGAAAGAAGGTGAAAAAATCCTAAAAGAAGCCAAAAAAAAGTTTGATGTCCTAGATGTGTTTTGTGTTCACAGAGTGGGACATTTGCAAATAGGTGATTTGGCTGTATGGATTATTGCAACTTCAAAACACAGAAGAGAAGCATTCAAAGCGTGCGAGTTTATAATTGATGCCGTAAAAGATACGGTTCCGATTTGGAAGAAAGAATATTACTCGGATAAATCGCTGGAATCAAAGTGGGTGTTTTGTGCAGAAGACCATAACCATTGATTAAAAACCTCTGAGTTCTCTGCGATCTCTGTGGGTAAAAAAACTATAAAAACAATGACTAAAGAAGAATTAAACTTTTACAGAAGACAAATAAACCTGCCCAATTTCGGGATGGAAGGACAGGAAAAATTAAAGAATTCCAAAGTACTTGTTGTGGGTGCCGGTGGATTGGGCAGTCCTGCAATTCTATATCTTTCAGCCGCAGGTGTAGGAACTATTGGCATTTGTGATTTTGACAAAGTTGATATTACAAATCTTCACAGGCAAATTCTTTTTGATTACGACCAGATCGGTTTAAAGAAAACCGATTCATCAAAAGGGAAAATAAATAGATACAATCCGTGGACAAACGTTGAAGAAATCGACGAAGGAATAACTGCCGAGAATGTTGAAAAAATAATCAAAGGTTTTGATGTTGTGTTGGACTGCACCGATAATTTCTCTACAAAATTTTTACTTCACGATGCTTGTTATTTAAATAAAATAAATCTTGTGCAGTCAAGTATTTATCAATTCGAAGGACAACTACAGGTTTTTAATTTTGCCCATGATACAGACAGTGGATGTTTTCGATGTTTGTGGAAAGACATACCCGAAGAAGGGTGTGTCGGTACGTGCGCCGAATCAGGGGTGCTCGGGGTGGTACCTGGAATATTCGGTACATTGCAAGCTTTAGAAACTATAAAAGTACTTCTCGGATGGAAAGGATTGGGACGAAATCAATCTTTTATATTTGACTTATTAGCTCTTTCAAACAGAAAAATAAAGTGGAAAAAAAACGAAGACTGTCCTCTATGCGGGAACAACAGTCAAATTAAGGAAATAAACCCCGGGAATTATACACAAATGGAAGATTACGAAATCAGTTATGAAGATGTGGACCTGTCAAAATATAAAATTGTAGATATAAGAGAATCATTTGAAAGGGTAGAGGGGTTTTTGAAGGAAAACAAAATTGAAATTGAACATATCCCATACAGTACACTTCAAGACACTTTACCGGAAATAAATAATGATGATACTTATTTATTTTACTGCCGAAGCGGAAGGCGTACTAAAGAATTGGTTAGCCGATTAAGAAATAACAATTTTAATAAGACATTCTCTCTAAAAGAAGGGATAATAGGAATGAGTTTATTGTTAAAAAATGAAATTTGATAAAATCATCTATTAAAAAGATAAATTAATGAACCTGCGACCTGCAACTTTCCAACCTGTAACCATCAAAGAATTCTATACAAAAATCCGATTTGCAGACCCTGTTTTATTTGTACTTTAAGCGATTGGTCTTCCTGATAAACCAAAAGGAAAGTAAAGTTAACATTCATAAAACTATTAATTTTTGCAACTATTGTATTATCCCATCTTACATCCCAAACATCCAAACTGTTAAAACGGGTGAACAACCTAAGCTTTGATTTTAAAAGAAGATTCTCTGCAATTGTTTGTTCAATAGAAGTTACAGATTCCAGCCCTGCATCAACTCCGGTCTTTTCTATTTTTGTAGTTGATTTATCGTCTGCATATTTGGTATTGTTATTAGTAAATACCTCCTCTACTGCAATACCCAATCGAGTGTTAAATTTTTTGCTCGGTTCGTAATAAAAGCCCAAACTTTGGGTAACATAACCTGGGTCGAAAAAGTTTACAATCTCCGTTTTTGGAGTTGTGTCGTAATCGTAACCGACAGTAATCGAAGTTCGTACCGTATTACTAAAATAAGGATTAACCTTCCATCCAACATTTTTTGAAATCACACTTTCTAAATAAATATCATTATCGTTTGTTTTAAAATCATCACTACCTAATTTTGTTCTTCCATAGGCAAGTTTAAGATTATTTTTAAAATTTAGATTTTTGCTTTTATAATTGTAAGAAATATCTCCGGTGATAGTCCACGTTAAAGAATTCTCACCGCCCTGCGACCAATTGCTGAGAGCAAGCTGGCTAATATTAAATCCCGTTACGGCTGAAGGTATCCATTTATTTAATGTAGAATCCTTTTCTTGTGCAATAATTAAAGTAGTTGCTGCAAAAATCAATATTAATGATTTTAATTTCATTTGTTATTCCCTTGCTGGTTAATTAATTTAGCTGCAAATATAAAAGAAGAATATAAATTATGAAAGATTTAAAAGATAATGTTGTAATAATTACGGGTGCGTCTTCGGGCATCGGAAAAGAACTTGCACATCAGTTTGCTGAAAAAGGAGCTTGGCTTGTTCTTGCTGCTCGAAGGGAAAAAAATCTGGGAGAGGTTAAAAATGAATGTTTGAATTTAGGCAGTAGGGCGATTGCTGTTCAAACAGATGTAACCGATAAAGAACAATGCAGGAATTTAATCGTATCTGCATTAAACGAATTTGGGAGAATTGATACGCTTATTAATAACGCAGGAATTACTATGTGGACTTTGTTTGAGGACATCAAAGAGTTAGATATAGTTGAAAAAATTATGAAGGTAAATTATTTGGGCAGTGTTTACTGCACTCATTTTGCACTGCCTTATCTAAAAGAGACTAAAGGGAGATTAGTAGGAATATCCAGTTTAACCGGTTTAACCGGAGTGCCGACACGAACGGCATATGCGGCAAGTAAATCTGCAATGGCAGGTTTTTTTAATTCTCTTAGAATTGAACTAATAAAATCCGAAGTAACCGTTACAATGGTTTATCCGGGATTTGTGGATACGGAAATCAGGGGAAAAGAACTCGGTGCGGATGGAAATCAAATCGGTGATAATAAATTGTCCAAGACAAAAACAATGTCTGTGAAAACTTGTACTGAAATAATTACAAAAGCAATTGAAAAAAGGAAAAGAGAAGTCGTAATGACTTTAAAAGGAAAGCTGGGGATGAAATTGAAATTAATTGCTCCTTCATTGGTAGACAGGATAGCACAAAAAGCTGTTAACAATTAATAATGTACAATTTACAATTGCTGGATTTTACTTGAATGAATAAAATCGATGATGAAAGGTTTATTCTTTCGTTATAATTCTCTTATTTTATAGTGTAACTATTTTCATTCTCTTACAAAATTAACTTTATATTTTTAATGGGACATAATCAAACAGATTTATCTTCTTTGAAGATAGATAGAAAAACAAACAAGCAGTCAACGGGAAATAAGAAAAAGTATATAATACCTGTTTTTATTTTTTTAGGAATTGTTGTTGTCTTTGCTTTGGGGTTTCTATTGTGGACTAAATATTTTACAGATAAAATAGAGGTCGATCTTACTACTGCTTTTAAAAGGACCCCAGCCGAAACAAGCGCAGTACTTACGGCAAGTGGATATGTGGTTGCGCAAAGGAAGGCATCGGTTGCATCAAAAGCTACTGGAAGACTTATTTATCTCGGAGTGGTTGAGGGAGATAAGGTTAAAAAGAATCAAATATTAGCCCGCATTGAAGACGATGATGTTAAAGCATTACTGGCTCAGGCAAAAGCTAATTTAGCATTGAGTCAAGCGAAACTTGTGGATGCAGAAAATAAATACTCAAGGCAGAAAAAATTATTTGAAAAACAACTCGGCACTGAATCTGATTATCAAACAGCGGAGGCAAATTATAGAACTATTCTTGCCTCAATTAAATTGGCAAAGGCGCAGGTTAAAAAAGCTGAAGTAGATTTGGAGAACACATATATCCGTGCACCGTTTGACGGAACGGTTCTTACAAAAAATGCTGAAGTAGGAGAGATTGTTTCTCCACTCGGTGCAAGTGCAACATCTAGATCGGCTGTTGTTACAATTGCCGATATGTCATCGCTTCAAGTTGAAGCAGATGTTTCGGAATCAAACATTGAAAGGATCAAACCCAATCAGAATTGTGAAATATCTTTAGATGCATATTCTGAAATCAGATATCCGGGATATGTTGCAAAGATAGTCCCAACTGCCGACCGCTCAAAAGCAACGGTAATGGTAAAGGTTGCATTTAGAGAATATGACGGGAAAGTTTTACCTGAGATGAGTGCAAAGGTCCTTTTCCTAAATTTGGAAAACAGCAGAAATTTAACCTCGCAAAAACCTATGCTCGTTATTCCAAGGTCTTCAGTTGTTAAACGGGATGGCAAAGCGTTTGTTTTCAAAGTAGAAGAAAGTAAAGCGGTTGAAGTTGAAGTTGAGACGGGTAAATCATCCGGAAGTTATATAGAAATTTTATCGGGAATTAAAGAAAACGATAAAGTAATTAAAAACGTAACCGATAAAATTAAAAACGGTGTAGGAGTAAAAGTTTTATAAAAATATTTTAAGGAAATTATGTCAGAATTAATTAAAGTTGAAAACGTTTCTAAATCATACACTAGAGACAGTTTCGAAATTCCCGTTCTAAATAACCTTTCACTTTCTGTGAATGAGGGTGAATTTATAGCATTGATGGGTCCTTCGGGTTCGGGGAAAACAACATTGTTAAATTTAATTGCGGGGATAGATAAACCTACTGACGGTAAAATTTTTGTAAACGAAACAGAAGTTTCGAACTTAAACGAATCGGAACTTGCAAAATGGCGGGCAAATAACATCGGATTTGTGTTCCAATTCTACAATCTTATTTCGGTGCTGACTGCTTTTGAAAACGTTGAATTGCCTTTGCTTCTTACTCATCTTTCTAAATCAGAAAGGAAAAAGCACGTGGAAACTGCGTTAAATGTTGTGGGCCTGGGTGACAGAATGGATCATTATCCCAAACAGCTTTCCGGAGGACAGGAACAGAGAGTGGCAATTGCAAGAGCGGTTGTAACAGACCCTTTGGTTTTAGTTGCCGATGAACCGACAGGTGATTTGGACAAGAATTCTGCCGAGGAAATTCTTGTGCTTTTGGAAAGACTTAACAACGAATTTAAAAAAACTGTTGTAATGGTAACGCACGATCCGCACGCAGCTGAAAAAGCACATATTGTCAGGCATTTGGAAAAGGGTGAATTGGTGTAGGAAATGTATGGCTGTATGGTTGTATTGATATATTGTTTTATTGATGAAATTTTGTTTAGACATTCTTTAATGTAGATAAAAGATTAGAATACTTTTTTTATGAAAATACTAAAGCTAATATTTAAAAATACTCTTCGTCACAAGCTTAGAACTTTCCTTACAATTTTAGGGATTGCAATTGCTGTAATTGCGTTCGGACTTATGAGGACGGTGGTTAGCGCTTGGTATGCCGGTGTAGATGCATCATCGGCAAACAGGTTAATAACACGACAAGCTGTTTCGTTTATTTTCACTCTTCCTTATTCTTACAGAGATAAAATTGCAAAAGTAAAAGGCGTTGAAAAGGTAACTTATGCAAATTGGTTTCAGGGAGTTTATATAGATAAAAGTCAGTTCTTTGCACGTTTAGCGGTTGATGCCGATACTTATCTTGATGTTTATCCGGAATTCCTTCTTTCAAAAGAAGAGCTTGATACATTTAAAAAAGAAAGAAATGCGTGTGTTATCGGTGCCGATATTGCCAAACAATATAAATTAAAATTGGGCGATGTGATGACAATTGAGGGAGATATTTATCCCGGAACCTGGGAGTTTGTTGTAAGGGGAATTTATAAACCGAAATTCAAATCAACAGACGCAACTCAAATGCTTTTCCACTGGAAATATCTTGACGAAACAATAAAAAAAATATCACCCGGAAGGGCAGGTAACATAGGCTGGTTTATTGTTAAAATAAAAGATCCGAATCAATCCGGGGAAATATCAAAAGAAATAGACGGACTATTTAAGAATTCAACTGCAGAGACAAAGAGCGAAACTGAAAGGGCGTTTCAGCAGGGTTTTCTTGCTTCAACAAGCGCAATAATTACTGCTATGAATTTTATCTCATTTGTAATTATTGGAATTATAATGCTTGTCTTGGGCAATACAATGATTATGGCTGCGCGTGAAAGGACAAGAGAATATGCCGTGATGAAAACTTTGGGATTTTCTGCCAAACATTTAATCTGGCTAATAATGGGTGAATCACTTTTGATTTCTATTATCGGAGGGGGAATCGGATTGTTCTTTGTATTCCCCATTGTAGCAGGATTTGCGGAAGTAATACCAAAAGGATTTTTCCCGATATTCAGAATAATGCCTATTACTATTATTCTATCAGCTTTAGCGGCAATACTTATAGGGATATCTTCTGCTGTATTTCCGATCCAAAGAGCACTTAAAACAAAAATAGTTGACGGTTTCAGATTTGTAGGATAAATTATCCGGCTGAGCCATACAAAAAGGAAAAAATGAGTATTCCATTTAAATATAGTTTGAAAAATTTTAAGAGCAGAAAACTTACAAATGTAATTACTGTTTTCGGTGTTGCATTGGTAGTGTTTGTGTTTACTGCTGTTTTGATGATGGCTTACGGAATACAAAAAACTTTGGTTGCAACCGGAACCTTGGACAACGTAATAATATTAAGAAAATCTGCTAACAGCGAAATATCAAGTATTATAGGCGGAAATATTCAAAATGTAATAAGAACTCTTCCGCATATAAAAACAACGAAAGATGGAAAACAAATAATTTCCTACGAACCTGTTGTTATTATTAATCTTGATAAAAAAGGAGGGGGAATAAGTAATATTACTGTTCGCGGTGTTTCTCCGGAGGTAAAAAAATTACGTCCGCAAGTTAAATTAATTGAAGGAAGGATGTTCAATTGGGGAAGCCGGGAATTGATAGTGGGTCCGTCAATTTCCAAGAATTTTATGAATGCAGAAATAGGACATAAAATTAAATTTGCCGGAGATGAATGGACTATTGTAGGTAAATTTATTTCAGGCGGCAGCGGGTTCGATTCTGAATTTTGGGGTGACTCAAAACAATTATTAAATGCATTTAAAAGGGGCAACACAGTTTCTACAGTTACATTAAAGCTAAATGATAAGTCTAATTTTGCAAGTTTTAAAAAAGCATTTGATTCGGAAAAAAGATTAAAACAATTTGAACCAAAAATAGAACAAAAATTTTTCGAAGAACAATCCGAATTGATGGCAAACTTTATAAGAATTCTCGGTATTTTTATTACAATAATTTTCAGCTTAGGCGCAACCATAGGTGCAATGATAACTATGTATGCCGCTGTAGCAAACAGAACAAGAGAAATTGGAACACTGCGTTCTTTGGGATTCAAAAGAAGAAGTATACTTGTCGTTTTTCTTTTTGAATCGGTACTAATTTCACTTGCAGGAGGAATAATAGGGATTTTCTTTGCATCGGGACTACAATTCTTCACAGTTTCAACACTTAACTTTGCTTCATTTTCAGAGATAAGTTTCTCATTTGCAATAACACCGAATATTATTATCGGTTCCTTAATATTTGCCTGTGCGATGGGGATATTCGGGGGATTCCTGCCTTCGGTAAAAGCGGCAAGGATGAATATAATTAATGCGCTGCGTGCAGGTTAACCTTCTGTAAAATTAACATATCATAAAAATATAATATTCATATTGTATCATTCATAGTCTTTTTTTATGTTAAATACGTATTATGCTAATTAAAAAAGTTTACGTATGTTATATTTTCCTTCTATAGTTTTCAGTTTTAGTTAATTAATAAATTCTAAGTTTAGTTATAAAAAGAAAAAACATAAAGGAATAATTCCATGGGTCAACAGCAATTGTTATTAATTTTATTAGGGGTAATTATTGTAGGCATAGCTATTGTAGTCGGTATTAATTTATTCAATGCCAATGCTATAGCCTCAAATCGAGATGGAATTATTTCTGACTTGAATAATTTGGGTGCAATGGCACAAAAACATTACAAGTCGCCTACTTCAATGGGGGGAGGCGGCAATACCTTTACCGGTTGGTCTATTCCAGCAAATTTGGACACTACGGGTAACGGTACTTATAGCTCGACGGTAAATGCTCAGTCAGTTACAATTGTTGGAACCGGAACAGAAACAGGCGACGACGGGTCTACAAAAGTAAAAGCAACAGCAACGGTTAGTCCTACTGCTATAAATGTGACGAAAAATAATTAATAGTTCTGTAATTAGTTATTACTTTATCAATTCCTAAATCTTTACAAAATGGTTTTCTACTGCAACCATAATTTTTAGTTAAGCTAAGACTTATTAATTTATCATCTAATAATCTTTAAAAAAAGTTCTTGTTTGTTGGTACATTATTTGCAAAACCTTCTTTTTTGTTTGTTTATTGAACTTTTTTTGCTAAGTTGTAATTTCAGAATTACGGAGGGTTGGGACGCCTTTATACTAAGATTATATTTTTAGAAAAATTACTTCTGC
>CAZTZZ010000045.1:14958-16246 GCA_964617905.1 uncultured Ignavibacteriaceae bacterium
TTGTTGGTGTTATTGGTTTAGGTTACGTTGGTTTGCCTTTGTCGTTGGAATTTACTTCAAAAGAATTTTCTGTTATCGGTTTTGATATCGATGAAAAGAAAATACCACTACTGAATTCAGGAAAAAGTTATATTAAACACATAGCTGAAAATCGAATTAAAGATGCAGTTAATAGCACAAAATTTAAAGCAACTTCAGACTTTGCTCATCTAAAAGAATGTGATGCGATTATAATCTGTGTTCCGACTCCACTTAATGAACATCGCGAACCGGAAATGAAGTATATAATAAATACTGCAAAAACAATTCAAAAATATTTAAGAAAAGGACAACTCATTACACTTGAGTCAACCACTTATCCTGGGACGACAGAAGAGATATTACTGCCTATGTTCACTAATTCACTTGCAGCCGTCCAACCCGGCAGCCTTGCTGAAAAAAAGAAAAAGGAAGAAGCAAGCGTGCAAGACGGGAAGGGTGCAATAGGTTTTAAAGTCGGAAGAGATTTCTTTCTTGCTTACAGCCCTGAACGAGAAGATCCAAACAATAAAAAGCACACCACTTCAACAATTCCAAAGGTTGTAGGCGGAGTTACTGAAAATTGTCTGAAAGTTGCACAAGAGTTGTATGACAAAGTTATTGTTAATACAGTTCCGGTATCATCTCCCAGAGTAGCAGAAGCTACAAAATTATTAGAAAACATATATCGTTCAGTAAACATTGCATTGGTTAATGAACTTAAAGAAGTGTTTCATAAAATGGACATTGATATTTGGGAAGTTATAGAAGCGGCAAAAACAAAACCGTTCGGGTTTAAAGCTTTTTATCCGGGACCGGGGCTTGGAGGACACTGCATACCGATAGATCCTTTTTACCTAACCTGGAAAGCACGAGAATATGATGTAAACACAAAATTTATTGAGCTTGCCGGAGAAGTAAACACAAATCAACCTTATTATGTAATTCATAGAGCAATGGAAGCGTTAAACGAACAAGGCAAAGCTTTGAAGGGTTCCAAAGTTTTAATTCTGGGAGCCTCCTATAAAAAGAATATAGATGATATGCGTGAATCTCCTTCGTTAAAGTTAATTGAAATTCTTACAGATAAAGGTGCTGAAGTAGATTACAACGATCCGTTTGTTCAAAAACTTCCCGCAACCAGAAAACACAAATTCGATATGAAATCTGTTCCGTTAACGTCTCAAAATTTGGCATCTTATGACTTGGTATTATTAAGTACAGACCACGATTATTACAAAGAAAACTCAGAAATGATAATTAAAAATTC
>CAZTZZ010000045.1:16346-19889 GCA_964617905.1 uncultured Ignavibacteriaceae bacterium
GAGAAACCATCTCACGCTAAGACGCCAAGCTCGCTAAGATAAAAAATGACCGAAAATCAAATATCAAAAATTATTGTTAACAAATGCTTTCAAATTCATAAGTCACTAGGTCCTGGATTACTTGAATCTGTTTATGAAGAAACATTGTTCTTTGAATTAGCAAATGAAAAGCTTAATTGTGTGAGACAAAGAGGAATTCCTGTAGTTTACAAAAACATTAAAATGGATTTGGGTTTTAGAGCAGATATAATCGTTGAAAATAAAGTGATTATAGAGATTAAATCTGTTGAAGCTTTGGCACCGGTTCATTTCAAACAATTATTGACTTATTTAAGAATAACAGGTTTGAAATTAGGTATACTTGTAAATTTTAATGAGGCATTAATTAAAGACGGATTAAAAAGAGTGGTAAATAATTTGTAAGAAGCTTAGCGTACTTTGCGACTTTGCGAGAAACCATCTCACGCTAAGACGCAAAGCACGCAAAGATAAATTTACTTCTACGTTCTAATTCTTTATTTTACACATATACAACAACATCGATTATCAATAACCATAACACTAAAAAATTATGTTAAAAAAAACCTTAATTATTGTTTTTTCAATTTTGTTATTTACTTCATCCGCATATTCTCAAACTGAACAGCAGATAAAGAATAAATTAAAATCTCAAGGCATAACTACCGCAGATCAAATAAAGGCGGAGTTGAGAAAGAGGAATATGACGGAAGATGATGCAAGAAAATTAGCTGCAAAATATGGAATAAGCTATGATGAATTTATTGCATCTTACATCATCGGTGGAACTGATTTAAATACTCCTCCACCGAAAAAGAAGATTGTTAAACCCGTTGTTCCAAAACCTCCTGCTAATCCCCCTAAAAAAACAGTAGTAAAGTCAACACCTTCCCCTGTGAAAACGACTCCTGCTCCAATAAATAAAAGCGGAGGATTACCTTATTTCGGTTATAATTTATTTAAAAATATTCCCAGCTCATTTCAACCTACAGAAATTGGTCCGATTGATCCGGGATATATTGTCGGACCCGGAGATGTTTTGCAGCTTTATATGTGGGGCGCCGTTGAATTGCAATATCAGTTAACGGTTGATATTCAGGGTAATATATTTATTCCTACTGCGGGTCAGTTTTTTGTATCAGGTATTGCATATGAAGATCTTCAGAAAAAACTGATAAATTATCTTTCAAAATTTTATCAAGGTTTAAATGCAAATCCTCCATCTGTTTTTTTGGATATTACTCTTGCTAAGCTGCGACCGATTAGAATATTTGTCTTAGGTGAAGTAGCCCAACCGGGAGGATATAATATAAGCAGTTATGCCACCGTTTTCAATGCACTGTACAGTGTCGGCGGTCCTTTAACTTCCGGTAGTTTAAGAGAAATCAGAGTAATAAGAAATAACAAAATATTAACAAAGGTTGATCTTTATGATTATCTGCTCAAAGGTAAACTGATTGGTGATGTAAGACTTCAAAATAATGATATGATTTTTATTCCACCGCGCGGGAAAACTGTTTCCATTAAAGGAGAAGTTTTAAGACCGGCTATTTATGAATTAAAAGGAAATGAAAATCTTCAAAAACTAATTTCATATTCCGGGAACTTAAAAGTTACAGCATATACGGGTAGAGCTAATGTGGAAAGAATCATTCCTTTTTCAGAAAGGAAAAACAAAAAACTTGACAGAGAAGTAATTGACGTTGAGTTGTCAAAGTTAATCAATGACCCAAAAAATGATTTCAAATTATTTGATAATGACGTAGTGACTATTTTCCCGATACTCAATAAAGTTACGAATTTTGTAACGATTAATGGAGCTGTCTATAGACCCGGTACTTTTGAGTTGGAAAAAGTGCCATTTATAAGTGATCTTGTTAAAAAAGCATACGGAACTTTACCGGATGTGTTTTTAGATAAAGCTGATTTGATTAGAACGAGACCTGATGAAACTCAGGAATTCATTACTTTTGATTTGGGTAAAGCTTTAGAAAAAGATTCCTTAAATAATATTAAACTCAAACCTAGAGATGAGGTCAGAATTTATACGATATATGACTTTTTCATCTTCCATAGAGAAATTTCAATAAGCGGAAATGGAATTTTAAAACCTATTACAATGAAGTATGCAGACAGTCTGTACTTGTATGATTTGATTGTCAGAGGCGGGGGGATTAAGCCTGATACTTACCTTGATAAAGCTGATATTATTCGCACTCATCCTGATCAGACTAAGGAATTTATTTCAGTTGATTTATCAAAAGTTCTTAGAAAAGATCCAAAAGACGATCTTTTACTTAAACCCGGAGACAATGTAAAGCTATACTCCATTTATGATCTTATAGATAAAAGATCAGTCTCAATTTCCGGTTATGTTAAGACCGCGGTAACTCTTCCTTATGCTGACAGCTTAACTCTTTATGATATGGTATTTAGGTCAGGTGGATTAAAAGATCCTGTTTTTCGTGGAAAAGCATTTTTATTAAGAGGTGATGTTATTAGGCTTAACCCTGACGGATTAACGACCAGAATTATCCCTTTTAATGTACAAAAATTATGGGATGATCCATCATATAATATGAATTTGCAAGAAGCCGATAAAATACATATTTACAAAGCGGATGTGGAAAAGATATTGGATAAATTTGTTATTATCGAAGGTGATGTAAGAACCCCCGGTAAATTTCCTTTAAATACAAATATGACTGTAATGGATCTTATTCTTCAGGCAGGTGGATTTACAGAGTCCTCTCTTCGAACAGAAGCTTATGTAAACAGATTAAATCCTAAGGGATATACCGGTGATAAAATTTCTGAGTCACACATTGTTAAACTCCCCGATGAGTTTGATAAAAATAGTATTGAATCTGCACTAGATGATTCAAGCAGAAAATATTTCTATTTACAACACAGAGATATAGTCGTAATAAGGAAAAACCCAAAATGGGAACCTCAAAGGGCAGTAACGCTGACAGGGGAAGTAGTAAAACCCGGTACTTATGTATTAAAAAGGAAGAATGAAACATTGCTTGATATTTTAAAAGAAGCCGGAGGTCCAACTGATGAAGGATTTCTATTTGGTGCAAACTTTAGCAGGGGAGGGAAAAAAGTAGTAATAGACTTAGATAAAATTTATTACGATGAAGATGAAAGAGAAAATATATTTTTAAAAAACGGTGATGCTATTAACATTCCGAAAATTCCTAATACTGTCTTAGTTACAGGTGAAGTTAATAATCCCGGGCTTTACAAATTTTTGTACGGAGAAAGCGTAAAAGATTATATTGATAAAGCAGGCGGAACCACAGACAGTTCCGATTATATAATTTACCAAATGGCTACAGGTGAAACAAATAAGGTTGGATTCGGACTGTTCTCAAGCAATCCCGAAGTATTTGACGGTTCAATAATCAACGTAACAAAAGAAATTCCAGAACCCAAGGGAGAACCATTTGATTTGGGGGGCACCTTAAAAGATATTTTTGCAATAGCTGCAAGTGCAGCGACTGTTATTATATTGGCAAC
>CAZTZZ010000046.1:0-18832 GCA_964617905.1 uncultured Ignavibacteriaceae bacterium
ATGATATTTTTACAATACCATCCACAGGAGGTAAACCCAACAGGTTAACATTTCTGTCCACGTCTGATGCTTTAAATAACTGGTCGCCAAACGGGGATGTGCTTTTTGAAACCAGAAGAAATGAAAGACAAATTGAATGGGAAAATGAATTGTATACCGTTTCCTCTAATGGCGGCACTCCGGTTAGATTATTAAATTCATTCGGCTATATGTCGGCAGTCTCTCCAAACGGAAGATTTATTGCTTTTGTAAAAGGAGCTTGCAGAATTACAAGGGAACAATATAAAGGACCCGCCAACAGAAATATATGGATCTACGACACAAAAAATAAATCTTACAATCAAATAACTACTTATAACGGACAAGATATTTATCCTGATTGGGCGGACAATTCAACTATTTATTATTTAAGTGCGCTAAACGGTACTTATAATATTTACAAATTAAATATTTCTCCCGACGGTAAAACCGAAGGCAAACCTGTTGCAGTTACTAATTTTAAAGAAGACGGAATCAGGTATTTTGATTTAAACGGCAACGGTTCAAAAATAGTTTTTGAAAGAAAAACAAATATTTACACAATGAATTCTAACGGCGGCACTCCGTCCGTGGTTTCAATTGATGTAACCAGTGACAACAAATTTGACGATGTTGAATATAAAACATATTCAAACAAAATGAATAATTACGAGATCTCACCAAACGGAAAATACATCGCTTTTGTTGTGCGTGGTGAAGTTTTTGTAATGCAAAACAAAAAGGGAAAGAAAAGAACTGTTAATTTAACAAACAATTCTTTCAGAGATACTTCGCCACAATGGCTTAATGATACAACTATTGTTTTTATATCTGACAGAACAGGAGAAAGAGATTTATATATTGTTACATCTGCAGATAAAAAACAACCGGATTTATTCAAAACATTAAAACATAATATAAGCAGAATTACAAACACGCCTGAAGATGAGTTTAACCCTGTAATAGCACCCGACAATAAACACATAGTTTATAGAATCGGACAGGGAAAATTAGTAACGGCTGAAATTTCCAACACGGGAAAAATTTCAAACATAAAAATTTTACTTAACGGCTGGGCAGCCCCATCCGGTACAACCTGGAGCCCCGACAGTAAATGGCTTGCTTACTCATTGCCCGATCTGGATTATAACGATGAAGTTTATATTCACGCTGCTGACAACAACAAAAAGCCTGTTAATGTAACTATGCACCCGAGAGGAGATTACAATCCTTTTTGGAGTGCAGACGGAAGTAAATTAGGATTTATTTCCAACAGAAATAACGGTGATGACGATGTTTGGTTTGTATGGCTTAATAAAAAAGATTGGGAAAAAACAAAACAGGATTGGGAAAATGACGAAGATACGCCAAAAACAAAAAAGGATAAAAAGGGGAAAAAATCTAAAAAAGTTAAACCGGTAAAAATAGATTTTAAAGATATTTATAAACGATTGGTTCAGGTAACTGCGCTTCCCGGAAACGAATCTGATTTAGTAATATCAAAAGACGGAAAAACTTTTTACTTTGTAGCTTACAGAAATTCTGCACAAACTTATAAAGCAAAGGTTGACCTTTATAGTGTAAAATGGGACGGCTCAAAGATGAAAGCATTAACAAAGGGCGGACAGAAACCATACGGTGTTTCCATAGATAAAAAAGGCATTAATCTTTATTTTCTTAAATCGGGTGGAAGACTTGCTAAATTAAATACAAAAAGTTCAAAACAAAGTTCGATTTCTTTTGCTGCAAAAATGAAGATAAATCATCCCAAAGAAAGACAACAAATTTTTGATGAAGCCTGGAGAACATTGAGAGACGGATTTTACGATCCAAATTTTCACGGCAAAAACTGGAAAGAGTTAAGAGACAAATACAGACCATGGGCTTTGGCTGCTTCAACCGACAGAGATTTTCACGAAATTTTTAACTATCTGTTGGGAGAATTAAATTCGAGTCATATGGGTCTTTACGGCAGAGATAGAGCTAAAACCCAGAGAGAATCAACCGGACTTATCGGTGTATCCGTAAAACCATTGGATACCGGTGTTCAAATTACACACGTAGTTCCCAATTCTCCTGCTGATAAAATAACAAGCAAATTAAATGTAGGAGATATAATTCTATCGGTTGACGGAAACTCAATTAATTCTAATATGAATTTCTATTCAACATTGGTCAACAGACCAAATGAAAAGCTGCTGCTAGAAGTGAAAAATAAAGACGGAAAGAAAAGAGAGGTTGCAATTCGTCTTGCAAGAAGTCTTCGTACACAACTTTACAACGAATGGGTAAATTCTAGAAAGGAACTTGTTAACAAATATTCAAACGGCAGGCTCGGATACATACACATACAAGGAATGAACTGGAGAAGTTTTGAAGTGTTTGAAAGAGAACTTACTGCTGCCGGTTTAGGTAAAGAGGGCTTGGTATTTGATGTCCGCTACAACGGCGGCGGATGGACAACCGATTACCTGATGACTGTTTTAACATACAGACAGCACGCTTATACCGTTCCACGTGGCGCGGTTAAAAATCTTAAGAAAGAACAAACAAAATTTATTAATCATTATCCGTTTGGTGAACGACTTCCTTTTGCATCATGGACAAAACCGTCTATTGCTCTTTGCAACGAAAACAGCTATTCAAACGCGGAGATTTTTTCACATGCTTATAAAACACTTGGAATCGGTAAATTGGTCGGCAGACCTACATTCGGTGCAGTAATCTCTACCGGAGGAAGGGGGCTGATTGACGGTTCATTCGTACGTCTTCCTTTAAGGGGCTGGTATGTAAAAGCCACAAAGAAAAACATGGAATGGGGTCCCGCTTTTCCGGATATAATTGTTAATAATCCTCCAGATGCAAAAGCAAAAGGTATTGACCTGCAGTTAAAGAAAGCAGTCGATGAATTGCTGAAAGAAATTGATAACCGTTAATTGAAAAACAAAAACCGCAATTTCAATTTATAGATGTTTCCACAGAGACGGCTCAAAGAGTCGTCTTTGTTTTTTAAATACAAATTTCCTTTGAGTTTTATTATTTGACAAGTATCATTTACAAGACAATTGATATTATTAAACACTCTCCATATTTTACAACATACAACAATTAGTGTTTATGAATCAAAATTTAAATTTCATATTAAACAACAGCGTAGTTGAAACTTCTCAGCATCCCGGAATGAGTCTGCTGGATTATCTCAGACAAGTTGAACATTTAACGGGCACAAAAGAGGGCTGTAAAGAAGGTGACTGCGGTGCGTGCACAGTTTTAATAGGTGAGTTGATAAATGAAGATATTAAATATAAATCAATTAACTCCTGCCTTTTACCTTTGGGTAATATAAATAAAAAACACGTTGTGACAATAGAGGGACTGAATAAAGAAGAACTCACTCCCATTCAATCGGAGATGGTAGACGAGGGAGGAACACAATGCGGATTTTGCACTCCCGGTTTTGTGGTCTCTCTTTCCGGTTATTATTTGATAAATGATAATTATAATCCTGAAGATGCAATTGATTCAATGAACGGTAATATATGCAGATGCACAGGATACGCAGGTATAAAAAGAACCGCAACAAAGATTACCGATGATTTGAATAATTTTCTAAGGAACCATCATTCAAAATTCGAGTTTCTGGTTCAGCAAAACATTCTGCCCGAATATTTTTTAACCGTAAAAGAAAAGTTAACAAATTTAAATAATGGAAATGATCTGTCTGAGAATAGTGAAGAAAATAATTTTTTAATATCGGGCGGTACGGATCTGATGGTTCAGAGATGGGAAGATATCTTGGAAAAAGATATTTCACTTATTCCCGAAGGAAAATACAACTATGTTAAAGAAGAAAACGGAAAGATAGTTATCGGAGGAACCGCCACGGCTTCTCAAATAGAAAATTCAAAAACTATCCAGAAACATTTTCCGAAGATAAAAGAGATTTTAAGTTTGTTCGGATCATTACCAATTAAAAACAGTGCTACAGTTGCCGGAAATATTGTAAATGCTTCCCCTATCGGGGATATGACTAATATTTTTCTTGCTTTAAATGCAGAATTGAAGTTGGTCGGAAAAAATTCTACAAGAAAGATACTGCTGAAAGATTTTTACAAAGGATATAAAAACCTGAATAAAGAAGAAGATGAATTGCTGACCGAGATTAGTTTTAATATTCCTAAAGAAAACTCCTTCTTTAATTTTGAAAAAGTATCAAAACGAAAATACCTTGATATAGCAAGCGTGAATTCCTCTATCTATTTGGAAACCGAAAAGGACAAAATTACTTATATATGTATTTCTGCAGGCGGAGTTGCACCGATTCCTTTTTACTTAAATAACACCTGCGGATTTTTGACATCGAAAGAATTAAAACATGATAATTTGGAAAAAGCATCGGAAATTTTACAGGATGAGATATCACCCATCAGCGATTCGAGAGGAACAGCAGAATATAAAAGACTGCTGCTGCGTCAATTGTTTTATGCTCATTTCATTAAACTATTTCCCGAACTAATTAATGTTGAGGAATTGGTATGAAAAATTACGACAGTGTAAAACACGTCCGCGGTGAATCACTTTTTGTTGACGATCAGCTAACACCCGAAGGAACTTTATTCGCTTACATTGCTTGTTCTCCCATCGCCCATGGAATTATTAAAAATGTTGATTTGAAAAAAGCCTTGAGAACAAAGGGCGTTCAAGCAATCTATACAGCAAAAGATATTCCCGGTGAAAACCAAATAGGCGGAATAATTCAGGACGAAGAATTACTTGCTGAAAAAAAAGTTGATTTTATCGGACAACCGATTGCTCTTGTTATTGCAAAAACACAACTAATTGCACACGAGGCAGCTGAACTTATAGAATATAATTTTGAAGAACTACCTGTTATTACTGACCCACGTAAAGCTGCTGAAGCTGGGGATTTAATACAACCACCCAGAACATTTAAGTTGGGTAACACAGAAGAGACATTTAGAAAATGTGATTTTGTGTTTGAAGGCACAGTTGAATCCGGCGGACAGGAACATCTGTATCTTGAAACACAAGGTGCTTTTGCACATCCGGTTGAAGGCGGGGGAGTAAAAATATTTTCTTCTACTCAAGGACCAACTGCTGTACAAAGAGTAACTTCACGAGTGTTAGGAATTCCAATGCACAAAGTTGAAGTTGATGTTCTCCGACTCGGAGGCGGTTTCGGTGGAAAAGAAGATCAGGCATCAAGCTGGGGTGCTTTGGCTGCACTCGGTGCAAATCTACTTAACAAACCGGTAAAACTGATCCTTCCCCGGCAATTAGATATGAAAGTAACCGGCAAACGCCATCCGTACTCATCCGATTTTAAGATTGGTCTGAACAAAGAAGGTAAGATACTTGCATACGAAGCATCATTTTATCAAAATGCAGGTGCCGCTGCAGATCTTTCGACTGCGGTTTTGGAAAGGACTCTTTTCCACTGCACTAACAGTTATTTTATTCCGAATGTAAAAGCAACTTCCTTTTGCTGTAGAACAAATCTGCCACCAAATACCGCTTTCAGAGGATTCGGAGGACCGCAGGGAATGTTCGTGATAGAATCTGCAATTGCAAAAGCTGCAGAAGAAATGGGAATAAGTAAAATTGAACTGCAAAAGAAAAATCTGCTTAACGAAGGTGATGAATTCCCCTACGGACAGAAGACAGAAAATTGCAGAATAAAAAGATGTTTCTCTGAAGCCGAAGGAAAATATAATCTAAAAGAAATTGAAAAAAGGATAGAAAAATTCAACTCGGAAAACAAACTTTTCAAAAAGGGTCTGGCTATAATGCCTGTAACATTCGGAATTTCATTTACCAGCACATTTATGAACCAGGCAAGTGCTTTGGTACATATTTACACTGACGGAAGTATTTCAATCAGCACGGCTGCAGTTGAAATGGGACAGGGAGTAAATGCAAAGTTAAGAAATGTTGCACAAAAAATATTCTCTGTAAATTTGGATAGAATAAAAATTGAAACGACAAACACTTCCAGGGTTGCTAATACCTCGCCTACTGCCGCCAGTAAAGGAGCGGATCTGAACGGCTTTGCCACACAAAAAGCCTGCGAAATGATATTAGAAAGATTAATAAAAGTTGCCGCCAAAAAACTCCAAAATCAACAATATAACAATACAACAATAAAGCAATACAACAATATAACAATACAAGACGAAACCGTATTCTGCAACGATGAAAAAACGGAATTTACATTTGACCAACTTGTACAATTGGCATATTTTAACAGAGTTTCACTTTCGGCACAAGCTCATCACTCAACACCTCATATAAATTTTGACAAGAAAAAAGAAAAAGGCAAACCGTTTGCATATCATTCTTACGGTGTGGGAATTGTTGAGGCATCAGTTGACTGTCTTAGAGGTATATACGAAATAGATTCGGTAAAAGTAGTTCACGATTTCGGCAAGAGTCTGCACCCGATTGTTGATAAAGGACAGGCGGAGGGAGGAATTGTACAGGGTATCGGTTGGATGACGATGGAAGAGGTGCTGTACGATAAAACGGGACAGTTGATGACCAATGCGCTTTCAACTTACAAAGTACCGGATATTCATTTTGCTCCGGATGATTTACAGGTTCATTTTTTGGAAGATGCTCCAAACCCATACGGACCGTTTCAATCCAAAGCCATCGGGGAGCCGCCGCTTATGTACGGAATTGGGGCTTACTTTGCAATTAGAAATGCGATTAGGGAATTCAAACCCGGAAAAGAGATCGAATTCAATGCCCCAATGACTCCTGAAAGAGTTTTACTTTCGCTTTATGAAAAAAGCTCAGTGTTAAAAACTACCTCAAAGTAAATAATAAACATGAACACAATCATAAAAAATTTAAAGAAAATTCAAAAAACAGATGAGTTGAATGAAGTCAAGAAAAAGATATCTAACCTCAGAACAAAAACATTAAAATCATTCGTTAACTCTTCAGATATATTCATAACAAGAAAAAAATTAGAATCGGATTTTGACCAGATACTTTCAACCCGAACTATCAACAGAACAAAATATTATATTGAAAGACTAATTAAAAGTCTGACAGAAGTAAAAACAAACAAGATAAACGAAATAAATCTAAACAGGTGGAAAGAATACGAAGACATAATTACAGACAGTCTTTGGGTTATAGGCAAACGCGACAAAACCGGTGCACACAACGGAAGATATTGGGGAAATTTTATTCCGCAAATTCCAAATCAACTGCTCCGCCGTTATACAAAAAGAAATGATTGGGTGCTCGATACTTTCCTCGGAAGCGGAACATCACTAATAGAATGCAAAAGATTGGGTAGGAACGGTGTGGGGGTTGAGTTGCTGCCAAATGTAATTAAACTGGCAAAAGAAAATGTTACAAAAGAGAAAAATAGATTTAATGTTTCAGCAGAAATAATTAAAGGGGACAGTACATCTTTAAATTTTAAAGAGATAACAGCCAATTTGGGAATAAAATATTTTCAGTTTATTATTATGCATCCTCCTTATTGGGATATAATAAAGTTCAGCAGGAATAAAAAAGATCTCTCGAACGCAAAAACACAAAAGGAGTTTTTACAAAACTGGGGTAAAATAATTGACGGTGTTACACCTGTTTTACAAAAGGAAAGATACCTCGCGGTTGTGATTGGCGATAAATATACGGACGGCGAATGGATACCATTGGGTTTTTACACAATGCAGGAAGTTTTGAAAAGGGGATACAAATTAAAATCCACAATTGTTAAAAATTTTGAAGAGACAAAAGGGAAAATGAAACAAAAAGAATTATGGAGATACAGGGCTCTTGCAGGCGGATTTTACATTTTCAAACACGAATACATTTTTATTTTCCAAAAACAATAGCCTCGAAGGTCTTCCAATTAACCTTGAAGGTTTTATCAAACATGCAATATTCACTTACTCAAATAGAAATCGAATTAAAAAAAAGACTTGCTTACCCTTATGTTTGGGGGAGAAAACAAAACAATCAATTTGATGGACTTACCAACTTTATTTATTCAATTCAATTATTTGACGAGCTGAAAGAAGAAATAAAAAACAGATTTAAAAATAATTCCAACTATAATGATATTTTTAATTATGCTCTGAACCGTTGGTATAATTTCTGGTCTGCAAATGCGGTTGAGCAGATATTCTGTTCTTTCCCGAATGTAAAACCGGCACGCAACAGAAGGGATAAACTAATAGATTTCACAATCGACGGTGCTTCTTTCGACCACAAGACTTCTGTATTCCCCAAAAAATATAATGTGCCGGTAGATGAAGCGATAAAAAACACGCCAGAACTTATAAAATGGTTTTATAAAAATCAGTCGCAGCAGGGAAGAAAACATTTAAAGAACAGACTTTTTATAGTGCTTTATTCCGGCAATGGAGAACACTGGAAATTAAAAGCGGATATAACCTGGCTGAAAAAAATAATCGAACATTATATGATAGGATTTAATCCACATTTTTTAATGAAGTTCTCTTTTGAAAAAGATAAAACAATTATCTCGGATATTATCTGGGCTGTTAAGAAATAATTTACATTCTTTGGTTTAGCGTTTCTAGATTCCCGATATCTTAAAGATATCGGGAATCTCACATTAAAAATATTATCTTTTCTAATATTTTTACATTAATTTTACGACTTATATGAGCGATAGATTTTACAGAATACCGATTGAACGTCTTTCCAAATGGATTATCAACGACGAAAAAGAAGTAAAACTCTTCGGACTGTACAAGGAAAACCTTTTCGTACCACGAAATACAGATCCATTCAGAATGAATAGATACGGGCGGATGCTTGAAAC
This sequence comes from uncultured Ignavibacteriaceae bacterium, assembly GCA_964617905.1. Taxonomy (GTDB): domain Bacteria; phylum Bacteroidota; class Ignavibacteria; order Ignavibacteriales; family Ignavibacteriaceae. Next base: position 8,852 of record CAZTZZ010000046.1, read on the forward strand.
ACCAGTGGGCGTTGCTGCCGGTCCACAGACACAACTTGCTCACAATATAATCGCTTCCTGGCTTTGCGGTGCAAGATACATCGAACTTAAAACCGTGCAAACCCTGGATGAAATTGAAGTTGTAAAACCCTGCATCGACATGGAAGATGAGGGATATAATTGCGAATGGTCGCAGGAGCTGAAAGTTAAGGATTCATTTGATGAATATTTGAATGCCTGGATTTTAATTCACATTTTAAAACATAAATTCGGATGGGACACAGAAGAGCACGGATTCATTTTCAATATAAGCGTCGGTTACGATCTGAAGGGTATTCTTAATCCCAACGTACAATGGTTTCTTGATAAAATGAACAACTGCAAAGATGAACTGGATGAAAAAATTGAATGTCTGCTTCCACTTTATCCCGAAATTAAAAACTTAGAAATCCCACATCATATTTCTGACAATATTACACTTTCAACAATGCACGGCTGTCCCCCTGATGAAATTGAAAAGATAGGAAAGTATCTGATAGAAGAAAGGAAATATCAAACTGCGATTAAATTGAATCCCACTCTTTTGGGACCGGAAAAGGTCAGATTTATTTTAAATGAAAAACTGGGTTATGAGATTACCATACCCGATGAAGCATTTGAGCACGATTTGAAATTTGAAGATGCAGTCAAAATGATAAAATCGCTAACAAAATGCGCCGAAGAAAATAATGTTCAATTCGGATTAAAACTAACCAACACTTTGGAATCTTTAAATTCAACTCACTGGTTACCCGGCGGTGAAAAGATGGTTTACACAAGCGGAAGGGCTCTGCATCCAATCAGCATAAATCTCGCTGCAAGACTCCAGAATGATTTCAACGGTGAGCTCGATCTTACTTTCTCTGCAGGTGTTGATGCTTTTAATGTAACCGATACACTTGCCTGCGGACTAACGCCAATTACCGTTTGCTCCGACCTTCTTAAACCCGGAGGATATCTCCGAATGGTTCAATATCTTGAAGAATTAAATAGAAATATTACGGCATCAAATTCAAACAACATTAAAGAATTTATAAATTCAAAAAATCCAAATGGTACTTCATTAAAAGATTCAGCATTAAATAATTTAAACGAATATGCCGAAAGAGTACTTGAAAATGAAAGATACGGTAAAACCCATTTCCCATACGAAAACATAAAAACAAACAGAGAACTTGCTCAATATGATTGTATTCACGCACCTTGTGTGGAAGCCTGTGCCGTGGATCAAAATGTGCCGGACTATATGTATTATACTGCAAACGGAGATTATAAAAATGCTTTCAAAGTTATATTAAAAGACAATCCATTGCCCAACATAACCGGAAATGTCTGCAACCATCTCTGTCAGAGCAAATGTACGCGACTTAATTACGACAACCCACTTCTGATAAGAGGAATAAAAAGATTCGTCTCCGAAAAATTCGACGGTAATTTTGATTTTTTAAAGAAAGACAAAAACGGGAAAAAAGTCGCAGTTATTGGGGCGGGTGCTTCAGGGCTAACCTGCGCATACTTTTTGGCATTGGAGGGTTTTGAAGTAAATATTTACGAAGACAAATCATTTGCAGGCGGTATGGTTTCAGATTCAATTCCCACTTTCCGTTTGAGTGACAAACAAATTGAAGATGATATTAAATTGATTGAGAGTCTGGGAGTAAAAATAAATTATAACACAAAAGTCGATAAAAAATTATTTGCCGAACTCAAACACAACAATGATTTTATTTTTATCGGTGTCGGTGCTCAGAAAGGAAAAGAATTGAATATTCCCGGAGAAAAATTACCGGGTGTTTCCGACCAGCTAACATTTTTATCCAAGGTACGGAAAGGAGAATTACCTAAAATAGGGAAAAAGATTGCCGTTATCGGCGGAGGACTTTCGGCCGTGGATGCCGTACGTACTGCCAACAGAATAAAAGAAGACGGTGGAAAAGTAAGTATGATCTACCGTAGAACAAAAAAACAAATGCCGGTAGGTGACGAAGAAGTAAAAGCCGTATTGGAAGAAGGTATAGAATTATTGGAGTTAACGGCACCTTTGGAGATTAGTCAAGAAAAAGGTTCCAATCTATCTTTAAAATGCATAAAGATGGAACTCGGTAAAAAGGACGAAAGCGGACGGAGAAGACCAGTGCCTTTGGAGAATTCTGAGCATACTTTGAATTTTGACTATATAATTACTGCTATCGGTCAGGAAATATTACTCGACTTTTCTGATGACGAAAAACTTGAATTTAATCCCGAAACATTCGAGACTCAATTACCAGATGTCTATGCCGGGGGAGATGTATTAAGAGGTGCCGATTCGCTTATCAATGCAATGGGGGACGGGAAAAAAGCGGCTGAAATTATAATTAAAAGCATACGGAAAAATTATAATACTGAGAATGAAAGTACATCAGAAAAAATGAACCTGCAGGCTTTTCAGAAAGCACAAGCATATAGGCAATTCGGGAGTGAACTGCCCGAGATCGGGCTGGACAAAAGAGACGGGTTCGAAATGGTGCACCCTGTGTTGGACGATGAGACAGCAAAAAAAGAAGCCGAACGCTGTTTGTTCTGCGATGATGTCTGCAACATCTGTATCGGTGTCTGCCCTAATTTTTCAAATGTTTCGTTTTCAAATGAAAAAATAAAATTACCTGTCTGGAAAATTTCAAATACAAATGGGAAAGTAAACATTTCGGAGATTGATAAATTCGTAATAGATCAGGGAAATCAAATATTAAATATCGGCGACTTCTGCAACGAGTGCGGTAATTGCAATACTTTCTGTCCAACAAGCGGCGCACCCTATAAAACCAAGCCGCATTTTTATATGACGGAAGAAAGTTTTAGAAGCGAAGCGGTCGGATTTTACTTGAAAGAAAATTCAATTAAATTTAAAAATAATGATAAAATAGAGACCTTAACTTTATCTGACAATTTATTATCTTATGAATCCGAAAAAGTAAATATAGAATTTTCAGCAGATGATTTTTCGGTAAAGGAAATAATTTTTAACTCAGATGAAAATACAGAAATCGATCTTAATAGTGCTGCTGAGATGTGGTTCTTATTAAAGAATTTAAATAATAATTCATTGTTTAAATAATTTATGTTAGATAATCTATTATTTGTCATATTGAGCCTGACTGCGACAGCAGGCAATGCGAAATATCTCCATTTATATAAAAGAGATTCTTCCCCCGATAAATCGGGGTCAGAATGACAATTTTTTAACAAGATTAGTAAATAATTTATATTATATGAAATTTATTCTTAACAGAAATAAAAAAGAATTCAACGGCGATCCTGAATTACCACTGTTGACATACTTAAGAGAATTGGAAGGTATTACTTCACCAAAGGACGGCTGCGCACCACAGGCTTCTTGCGGGGCTTGTACGGTAGAGCTAAACGGAAAAGCCGTACTTTCGTGTGTGATACCGATGGAAAAAGTAGAGAACGGTGAGGTTACTACTACAGAAGGATTGAGCGAATACGAGCAGAGAGTAATTACAAATGCATTTGTTGAAAAATGCGGTGTTCAATGCGGGTTTTGTATTCCGGGAATTGTAATGCAGTCATCTGTTTTGATAAAAAACAATCCAGAGCCCTCGAGAGAGGAAATTGCAAAAGCGCTTACCCCTAATTTATGCAGATGCACGGGTTACAAGAAAATTATAGATGCTATTGAATACGCAGCAGAAGCAATTAGAGAAAATAAGGATATTCCAAAACCTGCAAGTCAAAAACAGATTGGTAAAACACAGCCAAAATATGATGCTGATAAGTTAGTACTCGGAAAGAGCAAATACGTGGCCGATATGTGCTTCCCTGGCATGGTATACGGTGCTTTAAAATTAAGCGATCACCCGAGAGCAAAGGTGCTTTCAATAAACACGAAAAAAGCTGAAGCACATCAAAATATTATAAAAGTATTTACTTCTAAAGATATTCCTGGTGAAAGATATAGTGGGCTGATAGTAAATGATTGGCCTTTGATGATAGAAGAAGGGGAAGAAACAAGATACGTCGGCGACGTTTTGGCGGGCGTTGTTGCAGAAACCGAACAGGCAGCAAGAGAAGCCGTTAAATTGATAGAAGTGGTATACGAAGTTTTAGAACCTTTGTCCGATCCTGAAAAAGCTCTCGATGAAAACAGTCCGAAAATTCATCCCAAAGGCAACCTGCTTTCGGAAACAAAAATTTACAGAGGAAATGTTGAACAGGCTATAGAAGATTCTGCCTTTATTTCCACTGGGACATATCAGACGCAGATGATAGAACACGGATATATGGAACCAGAGTGTTCGATCGCTTTGCCGAAGGATGGCGGAGTTGAAGTTTACTCGCAAGGTCAGGGAGTTTACGAAGACAGAAGACAGATATCCGGTTTGCTCGGTTTATCCGAAGATAAAGTAAGGGTAATTTTAGTTCCGAACGGAGGCGGTTTCGGAGGTAAAGAAGATCTTTCCGTACAGGGACACGCTGCAATGTATTCTTATCTCCTCAAAAAACCCGTAAAAGTTCTGCTTACAAGAGATGAATCAATATTGATGCATCCTAAACGACACCCTATAAAAATGAATTACACATTGGGCTGCAACAAAAATGGAAAGCTCACTGTATTAAAAGCCGATATGATCGGAGATACGGGAGCTTATGCTTCGGTTGGAATGAAAGTACTGGAGAGATCAGCGGGACACGCAACCGGACCGTATCATATTCCGAATGTGGATATTAAAAGTCGAGCCGTTTATACAAATAATTTACCATGCGGTGCTATGCGCGGCTTCGGCGTAAATCAGGTAGCCTTTTCTGTAGAGAGCTGTATTGATGATTTGTGTGAAAAGGGTGGATTTGACCGCTGGCAGTTCCGCTACGATAACGCTTTGAATGAAGGTGACCTTACATCAACGGGGCAAATTGTAAACAGGGGCAGCGGAGTAAAGCAAACTCTCGAAGCAGTTAAAGATATCTTTAAAAATGCAAAATATGCCGGTATTGCCTGCGGAATTAAGAACACAGGCATTGGCAACGGTATGGCTGACGAAGGTAAGGTAACAATTAAAATCCTTTCGCCTTCGAAAGTAATACTCAATCACGGATGGACTGAAATGGGACAGGGTGTAAATACTATGGCTGTCCAGTTTTTAGCACACGAAACGGGAATTGATCCGGAAATTATCGAAGTAAAAGTGGATACTTCTACAAAAGCTTCGGCGGGAATGACAACAGCATCACGAGCTACTTCAATTATCGGCAATTCAATAGCAAATGCAAGCATACAGTTGAAAGAAGATCTTAAAACCAAAACTTTGGAGCAGCTTTCAGAAAAAATCTACAAAGGAGAATGGGTCTGCAACTGGACTACAAAACCAGGTGCCGACGTGGATGAAATAATCACACATTACTCATACAGTTACGCAACACAGGTGGTTGTACTAAACGATGAAGGAAACATCAACACTGTTTATGCAGCACACGATGCGGGGAAAATAATTAATCCGGGATTGTTCGAGGGGCAGATCGAAGGATCAATTCATATGGGCTTGGGTTATGCTGTATCTGAAGAAATAGAATTAGAGAACTCTCGTCCAAAAAGCACACGACTGAGAAAAATGGGAATACTTCGTGCAAAGGAAACACCAAATATGAAAGTGATTGGGATAGAAGTCCCTGATCCCCACGGCCCGCACGGAGTGAAGGGTGTTGGTGAAATTGGTTTGGTTCCAACTGCGGCAGCGGTTGCTAATGCATTCTATCAATATGACGGCACGCGTTATTATAAATTGCCCATAAAGAAAAGAGATAAAAAACAAAATTAAAAGATTCCCGATATCTTTACTTGCCCGCCTCTGGTGGGAGATATCGGGAATCTCAATTTAATGAACTAATAACAAAAACAGTTTTAAAATGCTTCTTTTAAAAAACGCGAATATCATCCAATTCAATCCTCCTAAATTAATCCAAGGCGTCGATATTTTAATAGAAAACAGAATGATAAAAGAAGTCGGGCAAGACCTGAACACAAAATACAATCCCGATAAAATTTTAAACCTTGACGGAAAATATGTTTCCCCGGGATTGGTCTGTTCGCACAACCATTTCTATTCCGCACTAGCCCGAGGCATTTTGGCAGACATACAACCCTGCAATAATTTTTTAGATATATTAAAAAACCTTTGGTGGAAATTGGACAGGGCGTTGGATGAGGAATCGATTTATTACAGCGGATTGATCGGCGCACTGGAGGCAGTTAAATGCGGGACTACGTCGGTTATAGATCACAATGCCTCCCCTTCTTTTATAACGGGATCTCTTTCAACTTTGAAAAAAGGATTTGAAAAAGCCGGACTCCGCGGAATACTTGCTTACGAAATTACAGACAAAAACGGTGAAAAAGATGTTGATGAAGGCGTAAAAGAATCCGTAGATTTTTCTAATCTTATTGATAAAGAAAAGACTTCTAATGACTCTAATTTATTAATTGAAACGGCTATCGGTGCACACGCCCCTTTTACACTCAGCGATAAATCTTTGGAAAAAATTAAAGAAGCAATTGAGATGACAAAACGTGGATTGCATATTCACGTCTCCGAAGACGAAACCGATGCTGAACACTCTAAAAAGAATTTCGGCAAAGATGTTCTGAAAAGATTGGATGATTTCTATTTGCTGAATGAAAAAGCATTGATTGCTCACGGTGTTTATTTGACTGACGATGACATTTCTATTTTAAACGAAAGAGACTCGTTTCTGCTACACAACCCTCGTTCTAATATGAACAACGGTGTCGGATATATGAAAAGCCTTTCCAAAATTAAGAATGTTGCAATCGGCACGGACGGTATAGGCTCGAATATGTTCGAGGAAGTTAAATTCTCCTTCTTTAAGAACAATGACGAACACTGCAAATTAAATATGAACGACTATATGAAATATCTGCAGAACGGAAATGTGATTTTGGAAAGATATTTCGATAAAAAATTCGGTAAAATAGAAAAAGACTATTTAGCGGATATAGTGATTTATGATTATACACCTCCGACCAATTTAGTAGAGGAAAACCTTGCAGGACATTTTATTTACGGTTTTTCCTCAAGGGATGTTGAAACAGTCATAATAAATGGAAGCATTGTTTATGAAAACCGGAAATTCCCAAAGGATATAAATTCAATTTATTCTGAAGCAAGGGACGTAGCTAATAAATTGTGGGAAAGAATGAATGAAATTAAATGATTGATAAAATTCTTAATTTTAAAAAATAGAACATAATGACTAAAAAATTAAAAATATTTGCACTGGGCGGAAACGATGTTTCACCTACGGGTGAAATCGATCCTGTAACAGGTAAATTTAAAATTCCTGATTTAGCAGAACAATGGCAGCGAACCTCGGCTACGTGTGAATTATTAGCTCAGATTATAAAAGAAAATCCCGAGGATTATTACATAATTACTCACGGAAACGGACCTCAGGTGGGAAACATTATACTGCGCGCCGAATATGCAAAACCAATATTACACCCCTTGCCTTTAGACATTTGTGGTGCTGATGCACAGGGAGCAATGGGTTATATGCTTGCACAATTAACTAATTCGTTGCGTATAATCGGAATTGACAGAATTGTTGCCGAAACCGTGACAAGAGTTGTCGTAGATGATAATGATAAGGATTTCAAAAACCCAACTAAGTTTATCGGTCCGGCATATAAAAAAGAAGAGGCAGAAAAAATTCAAAAAGAAGAAAAGCATTTAATGAAGTTTTATAAAAACAACGATGATGGCGAAGAATTATGGCGCTGGGTTGTTCCTTCTCCAAAACCAATTGATATACTTGAGATAGATACGGTGGAAAGTAATTTGCAATCGGGTATAATTCCTGTAGCTGTAGGCGGAGGAGGTATTCCTGTAAAAAGAGTAATGCCCGAAATACTTAAAGACGATGAAATTTATAAATGTAATTATGATATAGTTTATAAAAGAAAATATGTTCCAAATAAAAAACCGCTTGAAATTTATACAGGAATTGAAGCTGTAATTGATAAAGATTTAGCATCTGCTTTATTGGGAACTATGCTGCTTGAAAAAGCCGAAAACAGAAGCGAAGATTTAGAAGTAGAACTGAACATTTTTACTGACGTGGACGGAGCTAAATTAAATTACCAGAAACCCAATCAAAAAGATTTAAGGTTTTTAAGCTTGCAAGAGACTAAAGATTTGTACAACCAAAAAATCTTTCCCGATGGCAGTATGGGACCTAAAATAAAATCGGCAATTAATTTTATTGAAGGCGGGGGCAAAACAGTACGTATTACAAAAGCAGGGTTATATAATGAAACTTTAAAAGGTAATGCCGGAACAACTATTGTAAAAGAAAAATAGAGCTTTAAATACCTTAATTATAATAATCCGGCTTCTTCATTAAATTCTTTAATCATTTCATCTATCTTTGGAGTTAAGCTTCTTATCTTGTCCCAATATGCTGAATAATCAAACCATTGTGCATTTAATTCATTTAGATCTTTTTGCTGCTGCTCAATCCATGTAAAATATTTTAAATTATGAATTCTCTTTTTGTCCATAAAACTTAATTCAAGCATATCAGCTGTATGTGTCCCCATCAAGTTTTTATTAAATACTCTAACTGCATCATCGTGATTGAATTTTCCGTGTTCATCGTTCAACTCTTTTAATCTTGAACCGTAAAGATCCATTGAGTCCGTTAAAATCGTAAATACAAAATCATTTTCAGTTAGTTCAAAATATTTGGCAAGTTTAATTGCAGATAAAATATTTGCTGCACCGGAAATACCGATCAAACTCAGTTTTGCTGCGAGTTCTTCGGAAATACCATTTTTAACAAGATATTTTTTACCTTCGTCTTCGTTGAACAATCTTATCAATTCAATGCAGTCGTTATCATCAATTGCCGTAACTATATCCGTGTTTCTTACGTTATGTATCCACGGTACGTGTTTGTCGCCTATGCCTTCTATTCTGTGTCCTCCGTATCCGTTCATCAGTAAAGTAGGACATTGGAGTGCTTCGGAAGCAGTTATTTTTAAATGGGGGAATTTCAATTTAAGATAATCCCCGGCAGCAATAGTTCCGCCGGAACCGGTTGCCGAAACGTAACCTGCAACATTTCCCATTCCGTTATAATTTTTATTGAATACTTCTTCAATTGCATTTCCGGTAACTTCAAAATGCCATAAGTAGTTTCCGAATTCTTCAAATTGATTGAATATTTTTATATCATTCCTAGTAGCTTTTAATTCCCAGCATTTATCGAATATTTCTTTAACATTGCTTTCACATCCGGGAGTTGCAATAACTTCCCCGGCAAGATTGCGCAGCCATTCAAATCTTTCTTTGCTCATTTCCTCGGGAAGAATTGCAATCGATTCGCAACCCAGCAATGCGGAGTTAAAAGAACCCCCTCTGCAGTAATTTCCCGTTGAGGGCCAAACCGCTTTTTGATTTGTAGAATCGAAGTTACCGCTTATAAGTGCAGGCGCAAGACATCCGTAAGTAGCACCTACTTTGTGAGCACCGGTTGGAAACCATTTACCCGATAAAGCTATTATCTTTGCTTTTACTCCAGTAAGTTCAGGGGGCAGTTCTATAAAATTTACATCTCCGTACCCTCCGCCATTCTCCCTTGGTTCGTTCTTCCATGTAATTCTAAAAAGATTGAGAGGGTTTACATCCCACAGTCCGACGGTCTTTAATTTGTCAACTATCTCCGAAGGAATTTTTGAAGGGTCTTTCATTTGCTCAAATGTGGGAAAAACGATGTTTTTTTCTTTACATCTTTGAATGTTATTTTTTCTTACTTCTTCATTTACATTTAATTTAATCATAATTTTTTCTGTAATTATTTATTGAAATTTATTTTATCGGTTATAATATTAATATCTGGTTCGTAGGAATCCGGGAATTGAATTCCTTGTAATGCCCCGTCTATATC
>CAZTZZ010000047.1:0-7567 GCA_964617905.1 uncultured Ignavibacteriaceae bacterium
CCGCCTTTTTGATTAGTAAAATAGCCCATTGTAGCGTGTCCGAAATTCTGTAATACTGTACTGGCACGTCTTGTTGGAGACACCCCAAATATTCTGTAATCTTGAGGTTCATTTAAAGTGTCTAAAACTGTCGGGATACCATTTTTGTAAAAGAATAAAGCTCCGTCGGCTTCATAACCTACAAGTTCCCTTTCAAATCCGAACTCATCTCCTTCTTTTAAACCCGTACCTTTAAATATCCAATAGTGTGTGTTAAAAGCTGCATAATCTCCGAAACCGTCTTTTTTTAATAATAAAGTATCTGTATTTACAAATCCACCCTCTCTAAAATCTGCACCGAACAAAATATTAGCCGGGTAGTTAATAGGTGCTTTCCACCAATTATCGGTAACCAAAGAATCTTGTTGGCCCAAAAATGGATCCACTTTTTTATCTTTGTAGCAAACCATAGTTTTGCCGTTATCTTCAAATCTTACCTGCCACCAGCTTGTGTTACCCGAAAGAGATAAAAGTTTTCCTCCATCATTAACAAAATTTTCCATCTGTCTCCTTTCGGCACGTGACCAGTATTCGTTGTGTCCGGCAATAAAAACAATATTATAATTGTTTAACAGTGAAGGATTTATATCTAAATCATACATTGATGCAGTTTCAAATTGCACATTATTAATTTCAGACCAAATAATTAGTTTATTTCCGTACCTGTAAAAATCGGGTGAGCCGAAAATTCCCAATGCTCTTTCAAAAGGTCTTTGGAACGAAACTTTAAACGCTCTCTTTCCATTTGTAGAGTTGAATGAATAAAGGCTTTTACCTCCGTAACTATTATAAGCATTCCAGGTATTAGTGCTTAATATAAAAAGTGTTTTAGAATAAGAACCGAGTGTGTCTTCTTTTACAATAAAAATAATTGCGGCGGCAGTATCTTGAGTTATATTGTATTCAGCCCTGTAAACACCGGGCAGCCAGTCTAAAGGAATTTGGAATTGAAAAGTGGGATTCCAATTTGCTCCACGACCATAAGAACTATCAGGAACAGATTGCACTCCAACGTTAAAACTGTCACTGTCGGCTTTCCATATTGGCGTTTTTTCTATTTTAAAAAAGGAGAGTGATTCTTTTTGTAATTCACTTGAGAGAAAGAATGTAATTGTTTCACCTTGTGCAACTGAAAGTTTATCAACATATCCTCCCTTTTGTCCGTATAATAAATTAATTGGGAGTAAAAAGAAAAAGCATGTAATAAATATTATTGAAAGAGAAATGGAGTTCCTTTTTAAAGATGATAAAAACATAATTTGCAATTATTCCTTTTGCTCGTTTAATATCAAATTTACAATAAAATAATTAAACATTGAATGGAAATTATAAGACCATATCAGAAAATAAATTCTATTTTTTTCTTTGCCTTGAAATTTCAAATAAAATAATACCTGTTGCAACCGACACATTTAAAGACTGTATCTTTCCACCCATAGGTATGTTTATTAAATAGTCGCATTTTTCTGATGTTAATCTTCTAATCCCCTTTTGTTCGTTCCCCATAATTAAAACCACAGGTCTGCTGTAATCAACTGAAGTATATTCAACGGCATTTTTTAAAGCACTCCCTACAACCCAAAAACCTGATTGTTTCAAAGTATCAATAGTCTGTGAAACATTATTAATTTGACAAATTTTTAAATGCTCTACAGCTCCGGCGGATATTTTGGAAACCGTTTCGTTCAATGGTGCGCTGTTACGTTTTGTAATTATTACACCGTTAACATTTGCGCATTCGGCTGTGCGCAAAATTGCACCGAGGTTGTGTACATCTTGGATTTCTTCCAACATTAAAAGAAGCGGATATTCTTTTGTTTTAGTATTAAAAACCAATTCATCTAAAGATATATATTCCCTTTCCGATATTTTAGCAGCAACACCCTGCGAATTTTTACCGGTTATAATTTCATTAAATTTTTGAGGTGAGAGTTCTGATATTTTTATTTTTCTTTTTTTAGCTGCAATTTTAATGGCATTAATAATTCCGCCTTTCTGTCCGTAACGCAATATTATTTGTTCGATATATTTATCGGAATTTATTGCTTCAAGGACGGGCTTTCGACCAATTATTAAAGACATAAGTTTAATAAGTCATTCTGAATCCCGATTTGTCTGACGCCATGCCTGCCGGTAGGCAAACAGGGTTGGCAAGTCGGGAGGAAGAATCTCCATTTTAAATTACTATTAGACTCTTCCCCCGATGTATCGGAGTCAGAGTGACAATTTTTTATATTATTTTGCAGTTTCTTTTTTACTTAAATATTGCCAGCCTATAACTCCGCTCACAATCATAACAATTGAAATTGTTTGTGCTTCGGTAAATCCCAAGAATATTTTAGGATTAAGTCTGATAAATTCTATTAAAAATCTTTCCAGCCCGGCAAGAATTAAATAGAGCATAAACAGTTTACCAAGTGCCCAATTCTTTGTTCTTAATTTCCAAAGGACTGCAAAAATAATGAAAGCCAATATAAACTCATAAATAGGTGTAGGATGAAGAGGCGTAGAATCGGGGACTATCCCTCCCGGAAATTTCTTTGCCCACTCTGTTCCCTGCAGCATATAATGCGGCGGAACAGTTCCTGCAGAATAATCGGTGCCCCATGGTAAACTTGTAGGTATTCCGTAATCACCGTCACCGGACAGGTGACATCCAATTCTGCCAATTCCGTAAGCTAAAATTAAAGAGGGAGAAACTGCATCGGCAACGAGTAAAAAGGGAATATTTTTCCTCTTTACAAAAATCCATATTGCAATTATTGAAAGGATTAATCCTCCGTAAAATGTAAGTCCCCCGGGAGAAAAAGCCATTAAAGGATTGGATAAAAATTCAGACCAATTTTCAAATAGATGAAAAAGTTTTGCCCCGGCAATACCAAAAACAATTGCAAGTAAAGTGATTTCGGTTGAAAGATTTTTTGCCAGTTTTCGTCTTTCAAATTCTTTAGTTAATAAATAGTTAGCAACTATAAAAGCAATTCCGACCATTAATCCGTAACTATATACGGTAAACGGTCCTAATTTAAATATTACTGGGTACATAATTAATGTTTTAATTTATTAGCAATTTCTTTAAGCGGGACTATTTCTTGTTCGCCTGTCCCCATTTTTTTTAATTGTGCTTTGCCGTCTTTATATTCTTCCCCGCCAAAAAACACGACGTATTCGGCATTTAATTTATTAGCTTCTCTCATCTGCGCTTTTATACTTCTGCCTAAGTAATCTAGTTCTACAGAGAAATTATTTGTTCGCAATGACTGTGAAAGTTCATAAGCTTTCGGCATCATATTTTTATCCAAACAAACGATGTATAAATTTATTGAAGGAGACGGCAACTCAAATGCATTTTCATTTTCACAGGCAATTAAAATTCTTTCAATTCCTGCTGCAAAACCTGTACCCGGTGTTGGTTCTCCTCCAAGTTGTTCAACAAGAAGATCATATCTTCCGCCTCCGCAAAGTGCGCTCTGCGAGCCGACTTTTCCGCTGATTATTTCAAATGTTGTTTTAGTGTAATAATCCAGTCCTCTTACAAGTGAAGCATCAATTTCAAAAGGTATATTAGAAGAAGTAAGCAAAGATTTTACTTGTTCAAAGTCTTTAACACTTTCTCCGTCAAGAAAATCCAGTAATAATGGGGCATCTTTCATTACCTCAATATCGTTTTCAAGTTTGCTGTCAAAAATTCTTAAAATGTTTTTAGAAATCCTCTCTTTACTTTCTCCGGAAAGTAAATGTTCTTTATCTATTAAATATTTTCTTAGTTTTTCAATATAATTTTTTCTTGACTCGGGTGTACCTAGAGAATTAATCTTTATTGTTAAATCTTTTAATCCCAATCCAGACAAAATATAATAAGCCATACTAATCATTTCAACGTCAAGCAGAGGAGAGCTGCTGCCCAATGCTTCTGCACCAAACTGATGAAATTCTCTTAATCTTCCCGCCTGTGGTCTTTCCTGTCTGAACATTGGTGAAATGTAATACAATTTATTTAATGACTGTTTTTTGCCAAGCGAGTGTTCGATAAAAGCTCTTACAACAGATGCTGTCATTTCGGGTTTAAGCGTTACGCTTGTTTTACTTCTGTCTTCAAAGGTGTACATTTCTTTACCTACTATATCTGTTTCTTCACCTATTCCGCGGGCAAAAAGTGATGTCTCTTCAAAAACCGGGGTTCTTATTTCGCTGTAATTATAATTTTTAAAAACAGAAGAAATTTTATTCTCAACATATTTCCATTTATCGATGCTGTCAGGTAGAATGTCTTTGGTGCCTTTAATTGCTTTTATCATATATAATAGTTCATAAATAAGTAAGATTTGTAAATAATTTTTAAATGAGTTTCATAAATGTAATGCAAATTTATCAAATGGATTTAACCGACGATAAGTTTTTCTTCTTCTTCTTTAAAGACATTTAAAATCTCTTCGGTTGTACTTGTTTTTAATAATTTTTCTCTAAAACTGTCTTCATTCATCAATCTTGAAATACGGCTTAATAATTTGATATGCATACTTACCATATTATCTTTACCAACCAATAAAAATATTAATTGAACCGGTTCTCCGTCAAGGGCTTGAAAATCTATCGGGGTTCTTGCAATTCCGAATGCACCAAGTATTTCAGTGGCAGCGTTTGTTTTGCCGTGAGGTATGGCAAATCCTTTACCCACACCAGTCGTCATAATTTTTTCTCGGCTGTGTATTGAATTCCTGATATCTTCTAAATCAAAGACCCGCTCATCATTTTCAAATAAATTAATTAATTCATTTATAGCATCTTCTTTGTTAAAAGCTTTCATTTGAGGAATAATGTTCTCTAGGCGTAGTATCTCATTTACTTTCATTTAATCACCGTTTCCAAAAAAATATAATTGAATGTTTACTATATATAAGTGCAAATTTACAAATACAATCAAAGTATATCAATTTAAATAAATATAAATTGTAAACTGTTTACATTTATTTTAGAATCATAGTTAGTCTTGATTGCCAATGAGTTGTACAAACCTTAATTTTAATTATTAAATTCTTTTAATTATTGGGACTAAAATGAATATCCAAAATAAGACTGTACTAATTCTTGGCGGATTTGGTTTAGTTGGCAATGCAATTGCAAAAAAAATTATAAAAAATAATCCTGCCCGTATTATTATCTCGTCGTTAAAACTAGCAGAAGCAGAAGAAGCCGTTAAAAATTTAGTAAAGCAATTTCCCGAAAAAGGAAAAAATTATTTTCTCCCTTGGGGAGGTGATATTTTTGTAAGGAATGAATTTAAAGATACACCAAGAGGTGAAATTCTTTCCGATCCGGAAAAAAGAAATGTTTTAATGTCAGATATCCTTGAAGAGCTTTCAGATGATATTTTAAAGAATTCTTCTATTTATGCTCTAACAAATAAATATAAACCGGAAATTATTATAGATTGTATTAATACTGCAACTGCTATTGCATATCAGGATGTATATAGCTCTTATCGATTTATTTGTAAACAAATAAAAAATAAATCCTCTTATGAAGACATTGTTGAAAGTACAGAAAAGTTATTATGCACGCTTTATATTCCACAATTAATAAGACACGTTCAAATTCTTTATTCATGTATGATTAACATAAATACTGAAACATATATTAAAATTGGAACAAGCGGAACAGGCGGTATGGGGTTAAATATTCCATACACACACAGCGAGGAAAAACCTTCACGTGTACTTTTAAGTAAATCATCAATTGCAGGTGCTCATACATTATTGCTGTTTTTAATGGCAAGAACACCCGAAGGACCTATAACTAAAGAGATAAAACCAACAGGAGCTATTGCTTGGAAAAGAATAGAGTACGGAGAAATTAAAAGAAAGGGAAAACCTATAGAGATGTTTAACGTTCCTTTAACACAAGCAGTTAAATTAAATAATAAATTAGTTCTAAATACAAATCAAAAATTTGAAAAATCCGGTGAAGTTTTAAAATCCGTTTTTATTGACACAGGTGAAAACGGAATATTCTCAAAGGGTGAATTTGAAACAATTACAGCTCAAAAACAAATGGAATTTGTTACTCCTGAAGAAATAGCCGATGTAGTAATTTTTGAAATAAAGGGTGGTAATACCGGACATGATATTGTCAGTTCATTGGATCATGCAACAATGGAACCAACTTATCGTGCGGGTTATATGCAGCATACTGCTGTTAATAAATTAGATGAACTTGAAAAAATTAATGGTGTTGACAGTGTAGCATTTGAACTGCTTGGTCCGCCAAGATTATCTAAATTATTATATGAAATTTATTTAATAAGTCTTATCCATAAAACAATGATGGATGTAATTAATGATGATGCAAAAACATTATCAGATAAATGTTATGAAATTATTGTAAATAATGATAAACTCCGCAGTCAAATTATCTCTATAGGAATTCCTATACTTCTTCCTGACGGTAATTCACTTTTAAGGGCTGAAAATATAAAAATCCCTCCTTACAGAGGAGAAAATGAACTTGAAATAACAGAAGAAAATATAGATAAATGGGCTAACGAGGGTTGGGTAGATCTCAGACCTGAAAACATTAAAAAATGGCAGGAGAGATTAAGCGATTTAATTGAAGAAGCTAATAGTATCCCTGATATAGATACAAGTTCTACCCACGTAAGGACAAAAGAATATTGGAATAATTTTAAACAATTAAATATTGGACGAATCTGCAGCTGGCTTTTCATTCACGAAGAAAAAGGTCTTAGAATGAAAGCTTAATTGATTATTTGAATAATAATTAATTGAGATAAGAATACATCCTATGTAAAGCAGTGTTAGCTTTATTATATTCGGGTGATATTGAAACAGAATATTCGTAGCTGTTTCTAGCGTGAAGCCACATACCTTTTTTTTCGTATACCCTGCCTAAATTATAATAAGGAAGATGTTTCTCGGAATAACTTTCTAATTGTATAGCTTTTTCTAACCAGGGAATAGCTGCATCAAATCTTTTTTCATAAATCAAATAACATGCTAAATCATTATAGGCATCTCCAAAATCGGGATCCAGTTCAATTGCAAATCTGCAATGTTTTATAGCATCTGAAAAATTTCCGTTTAGGCAAAGTGCCCAACCTAACAGACAATGTAAATCAGCTGTTGGATTACTTTTTAATAGGTTTGTATACTCAGCAATTGCCAAATCTAAATTTCCTTTTAGATGTGCTTGTTTTGCCTTACAAAGTAACTCTGTAAATTCAGGATTTTGATTCATTCCCATTTTGACCCCGACAATATTAGTTAATAAAGCATTTTTTAAGAAATTAAATAAAGTAGTTTTTAATTCCGATTACAAAGATTCTCTATTTTCGTAAAATAACAACATTGATTCTACTAGCGGTTAATTCTTTCGACTAAAAGTTAATTTCTTTCGATTATCTGCAAAATTATATTGTAAATAATTCTTTTTCCATTATGATTGATTTAGGAAATAATATGTTATTTTCCAAATGTATGTGTTTATGCAGATCTTCTTCAAAATATTTTAA
>CAZTZZ010000047.1:7667-18564 GCA_964617905.1 uncultured Ignavibacteriaceae bacterium
GAAAAAGATTCATTTATATCTTTTAATTCGGGATGTTTTTCAGCATGTTTTTCTACTATTTTATTTAAATGATCGGTTATCTTAGGTATACTTTCAACAATGTAGCGATGATGATTGTTGACAATATAATCTACTAAAAAATCTAGTTCCCAATTTGTATAATTATCTTTTTTATCTTTTGATTCACCAATTTCATTTAATTCTGCTGCTAATTTATCTGAATCGATTCCTTTATTTTTACAGGCTTCCAAATAATTAATATTTCCGTTGCAACAAAAATCCAAACCGTGTTTTTCAAATATTTCTGCATAGTTATAATTATCTAAAACTATCTCAGATAATGTTTTTTTTGTTAAATCAATATTTTTTGTTTTCATAATAACTCCAAGAATTTAGTTATTTAATCAGATAATATTATCTGATTAATGTATAAAAAAATTTATAAATTATTTATCTTTATTAAAGTTTTTTCAGTAAAAGCATCAAGTGTTTCTTCCGTCAGCATTTGATAAGCCTTAGTTCTTAACTCTCCCCATTTATTATGTACAGGACAAGGTGTATCCGGTGAACAATTAGGGAAACCAAGGACGCATTTTTCAAATATTTCTAAACCGTCAATTGCTGTTACAATATCAATAAGTTTGATCTTACTCGGATCTTTTGCCAGTGAGAAGCCGCCATATTTCCCTTTTTTAGAATATATTAATCCGCTTGCTGTAAGGCTTTGCAGGATTTTAGAAACAAATTCTTTTGGAATTCTTAATTTATTTGCAATAATGTCGGATGGAATTACTTCCCCGTTATTTTTAGCAGCTAAATACAAGCAAGCTTGTAATCCGTATTCACACTTTTTTGAAAATATTACAGTCATCTTATCCAAATTGGATCTTAAAAAGACCAAAAATTATCAATAAAATAAATAAACAATACTACTGACTACAAATTATTATTTTATAATCAGATGATATTCTCTTATTAAGATAATAACTATAGTTCAGTTTGTCAAATTAATCTATTTGTTGTTTCAAAAAAGAAACAATGAATCTTTTTTTATCAAACAACATCAAATTATTAAAACAAAAAAAAGAAAATGGAAACTGAACATATATACACGACAAACGTAATTTGGAAAGACAGAAGACTTGGTGTTTTATCTTCCAAAGGATTTCCTTCTATTGATGTTGCAACACCACCGGATTTTGCAAAGGGAGTACCAAATACTTGGTCGCCGGAACATTTATTTGTAGCAACAGCGGCTATTTGTTTAATGACTACTTTTTTAGCAATCGCTGAAAATTCTAAACTGGAATTTGAAAGTTTTGAATGTTCCGCAACCGGGAAGATAGAAAAAGTAGACGGTAAATTTATGATGTCTGAAATAAAATTAAACCCCGTTGTAAAAATTTCTGATGCTGCCAAAGAAGAAAGAACTTTGAGAATAATTGAAAAATCGGAACAACATTGTTTAATATCAAATTCGATGAAGAGCAAAATTATACTTCATCCAAAAGTTGAAATAAACTAATAATTTACATTTTTACTGAAGACTCTGTCAGAATATAATTTTGCTATTTCAGCACCAATTATAAAAACAATAGATGAATAGTAAATCCAAAAAGCTACTACTACAAGAAATGCGTAAGTTCCGTATATTTTGCCTATTGTTCCAAAGTGGTATATGTAATATCCAAAAATTTGCTTTGCGGTTTCCCACATTACTGTTGACCAGAAAGCTCCCACAACAATTGATTTTCTGTTCAACTTTTTTATCGGTATAAAACGGTACATTGTTGAATAAAGAATAAAAATAATAGAAAATGAAATTATTGTAGTAATTATTTTTTGAAAAACACCGAGCTGAAAGAATTGTAAAAATTCTATGTTCTTTGGTGCAGATCTTACCAGTTCAAAGAAAGGAAAAATTAAACTTGCAATTAAAAATATTAATACGGCAATTAATACCAAAGCAAAATCTCTTAGTTTTCCAATTACAACATTAACATCTGTATTTGGACAAAATACTTTGTTTAATATAGTTCTAATACTGCTTGAAAATCCGCTTGCAGCAAAAAATAATCCAATAATACCAACGTAGCCTGCTACATTTTTATATTGCACAACTTCAATAATTCTTTTGTTAATTATGGATTTCACAAAATCAGCATAATTTTGATACGGTATTATTGTTTCTATAAAACCATTCAATTGCACTTGAACATCACCCGAAGAAAGGAAATTACCCAGAATCCAAAAAATGATTAATACAAAGGGAATAATGCATACGAAAAGGGAAAACGCCAATCCTCCGCTGAGTAAGAAAACGTGGTGTTCGTCTATGCGTGTTATTAGTCCGCCGAAATAATATTTTACAAATTTCCTTATCCTGTGATAAGTGGGTTTCAGATGCAGGTAAAATCTAACTTTCCTAAAGAAAGAATAAGCCTTAAAATATTGAAGTTTATTTTTTATTGTTCTCTCCTGTTCATAATTTTCGGTATTGTAGAATAGTAAAGACTACATAATTCATCCAAATTTATTTTAATAACATCATTAACAGAAAATTCATTGCCGCCGGTTACTCCCAGTAATTTAAATGGTTGTGCTTGTTCATTTAAAATATATTCAAATTCCTTTTTACTTTCTTTTTGTATTGAAACAATTATTCTTGATTGGGATTCGCTGAAAAAAGTAAAGTCGTCCCTGCTAATAACCGGTAAATTAACACAAGCACCTATTAAATTATTTTCATCCAATATACAGCATTCAGCCAAAGCACAAAGAAATCCACCCTCTGAGATATCATGAGCAGAGTTTAATAATTTCTTTTCAATTAATTGTAAAATAATTTTTTGAAGTTTCTTTTCAACTGTAAAATCTAATGACGGCGAATTTCCGGTAACTAAATTATGAATTACTTTTATAAATTCGCTTCCTCCCATTTCTTCTCTATCAGAGCCCAACAAATAAATTAAATCTCCGCTGTTTTTAAAATATGAAGTGGTTATATTATTTAAATTTTCAATCAATCCCACCATTCCAATTGTAGGTGTAGGATAAACAGCTGTGTTCGGTGATTCATTATAAAAACTTACGTTACCGCCTGTTACTGGCGTGTTAAATTTTCTACAAGCTTCCCCCATCCCTTTTACTGCTTCTTTAAATTGCCAATAATTTTCGGGCTTATAGGGATTACCAAAATTCAAACAGTTAGTAACGGCTAATGGTTTACCGCCCGAACAAACTATATTTCTTGCAGTTTCTGCAACTGCAATCTGCGTTCCGACTCTAGGATTTAAATAAACATATCTGGCGTTACAGTCTGTGTTCATTGTCAAGGCTTTGTTTGTGTCTTTAAGCATTACTACTGCAGAATCACAGCCGGGACCAACAATTGTGTTAGTCCTAACCATTGAATCATACTGCTCGTAAACCCATCTCTTTGAAGAAATATTCGGTGAGGTAAATATTTTTTTAAAAGTTTCTAAAATGTTTTCGGTTTTTGGTAAAGTATCAAAATTGAATGCTCTTGTTTCATCCAAATATTTCGGTTCCTTTGATTCCCTCAGATAAACCGGTGCACCTCCGCCAAGTACAAGGTCAAATGCCGGAATGTTTGCTTCTTTTATTCCGTTATAATTTACGTTAATATTTCCATCGCCAGTTACTTCACCAATTATTTCACAATTCAAATCCCATTTTTTAAAAATTCTTTTAACATCCTCTTCGTGTCCTTTTTTTACCGTGCAAAGCATTCTCTCCTGACTTTCTGAAAGCATAATTTCGTAAGCGGTCATTCCGTCTTCTCTAAGTGGAACTTTGTTCAAATCAATTTTCATTCCCGAGTTACCTTTTTCGCTCATCTCACTTGTTGAACACGAAATTCCTGCGGCTCCCATATCCTGTATACCGATAAGCCAGCCATATTTAATTATCTCGAGCGTAGCTTCCAATAAAAGTTTTTCTGTGAAAGGATCACCAACTTGAACCGAAGGTCTTTTGTTTTCGGTTTTTTCCGAGATTTCTTCAGATGCGAATGTAGCTCCGTGAATTCCGTCTCTTCCGGTTGATGAGCCAACTATCATCACCGGATTACCTTCACCTTTGGATACAGCACTTGCCACTTTATCGTGTTTTACTATTCCAACAGCCATTGCATTAACAAGGGGATTATCCTGATAAGATTCATCAAAATAAACTTCTCCGCCGACAGTAGGAACACCAAAGCTGTTTCCGTAATCCCCTATTCCCTTTACAACACCTTCAAATAAATATCTGGTTCTGGCATCAGTTAAAGAACCGAAACGTAAAGAATTGAGTGAGGCAATCGGTCTTGCACCCATAGTAAAGATGTCTCTTAAAATTCCCCCGACTCCTGTAGCAGCACCTTCATAAGGCTCAACAGCAGAGGGATGATTGTGACTTTCTATTTTAAATGCTACTGCAAGTCCGTCGCCAATATCAACAAGTCCTGCGTTTTCTTCTCCTGCACCGACTAATAAATTTTCACCGTCTCTCGGTAAGGTTTTAAGCTGAACAATTGAATTTTTGTAACTGCAGTGTTCACTCCACATCACGCTGAAAATTCCAAGTTCCGTAAAGGTAGGTGTCCTGTCTAATATTTTAACTATTTTATTATATTCTTCTTCCGTAAGTCCATGTTCAACGGCTAACTCTAAAGTTACTTCTGGCTGTCGCATTAATTACTTCTTTAATATTTAACAATATGAATACGATTGCAAATATAACATTCATTGGGGATTAGTAGAAATGTAAGTTGAGATTATTTTTATGGACCGGTTACATATGGATAATTTTTTACTTGAGTTGTATCAAAACCAAACAACCATTTCATACCAAATAGAAGTGATTTTGTATTATAACCAAGCAGGCGAAGATATGCAGTAATAAACGCACTTGAATGCGCAATTCTGTCGTATATTACAATTTCTTTATCATTGGGTATGGTTTGTAAAAATGAAGAACTTCTTAAATCGGAAGCACCAAAATTATTTGCTTGATAATATACCGCTGTCGGTAAATGCCCAGGGTTACCTATTCCTGAACCTAGTAAATATTCGCCTAAGTTTTGTGCATAACATACTACAAATGTATTTGGATAAATATTACTGCTTGGTGAATATATTTCATTCAATTCATTAGCAGTAATTGAAGCATCAGATTTTCCGGATTCAGAAAAAGTATTTGATATTAATTCTTGAATCCTTGTTTGTATTTTGTCTTTTATTGAACCGTTTGAACTAGCAAAGGTTATCCCAGGAAACGAGGAAGGATTAGGTTTATTAAATACTTTGTTGTTGAAATAAGTTGTCTGCTGATTATGAAAGAGCCATGAACTTGCAAAATCTTTATTCCAGGAAGCCATACCGAATTTAAGTGTAAAAATATTTGAGAAGCCTGCTAATCTTAATAAGCCAGCATAATAAGATGCCGATTGACCCGATAAACTTACTATTACAATAGTTTTATTTGCGTCGTGTGTATTTACATAATTAAATAGATCAGAAGGAAGAATATTAATTGCATTTTGGATGTGACCGCTTGCAAATTCACTTGCTGAACGAACATCTAAAATTATTTTATCACTTGGATTATTAAAAACCTCTACTGATGTTTTTAAAGACGGCATTGATTGTGAGTTGATATAATCTCCCTGTGATTCCAAATAGATTAAAATATCAGCACTGTTATTTTGTTCGCTTGTAGCTTGCGTGATAGGGCCATCTTTTAGACACCCACTTAAAATCAAAATTGAAATTGTAAAAGTATTAATAATTAATTGTTTCATAAAATAAAATTATTAATTAGAAATGATAATGATGATTATTTCAAGATCCTGTAATGAACGGATAATTATGTACTTCTGACAAATCAAAACCATCAGCTAAATCGAATCTCCATTTCATACCGAAAAGAAGTGATCTTGCATTATAACCTAAAAGACGAAGGTAGGCTGTAATAAAAGCGCTTGAATGAGCAATTCGACTATAGACAACTATTTCTTTATTGTTGGGAATAGTTTGTAAAAATGCAGTACTTCTTAAATCAGATGCAGCAAAATCATTATCCTGATAATATACCGAAGTAGTTATATGTCCGGGATTCGTTAAATTACCTAGTGAACCAAGCATGTATTCACCCAGGTTTTGTGCATAACAAACAATAAATGTATTTAAAAAATCTCCTCTGCTGGGTGAATGAATATTAATTAAATCACCCACAGAAATCGATACTTCTGAAATATTATCTTCTAAAAATGTATCACTCATTAATTCCTGTATTCTGCTGTTTATTTTTTCTTTAATATTTCCTTCCGCATTTGTAAATGTTATATCAGGTAAAGCGGATATATTTGGTTTATCAAATGCTAAATTTGTAAAATGAGTTGTAGTTATAGATTGATTAGCATTTATCCAAATATTTGCAAAGTTCATATTCCAGGATGCAATACCGAATTTAAGCGCAAAAATATTTGAGAAGCCTGCTAATCTTAATAATCCTGCATAATAAGATGCCGATTGACCCGATAAACTTACTATTACAATTGTTTTATTTGGGTCTTGTGTTTTTACATAATTAAATAGATCAGAAGGAAGAATATTAATTGCATTTTGAATATGTCCACTTGCAAACTCGCTTGCTGAACGAACGTCTAAAATTATTTTATCACTTGGATTATTAAAAACCTCTACTGATGTTATTAAAGACGGCATTGATTGTGAATTAATAAAATCTCCCTGTGATTCCAAATAGATCAAAATATCAGCGCTGTTATTTTGTTCGCTGGTAGCTTGAACGATTGGAGCATCTTTCAAACAACCGTTTAAAGCTATAAATAATATTAAAAGGATATTTAGAATTAACTTTTTCATAAATTCAATTTTTATAAATGTGGAACCAAAGGGCTTTTAGCAATTCCGATAAATAATCCAATAGCATTTTCACCTTCTAAATTCCAGCCAATATTATTACCACCGTGTACAAAAGCATCTTCAACTGATTTACCGTTCGATTTTGTGTTAAAGTAACCGGCATAAGCTTTATCAAAAGCATAAACTTTTATCTTTGTCAATAATTTTTGTGTGCTAGATCTGTATTGTTCGGGAATAACCTTTGTTCTGACAGTAAGTTTGTTAGAGCTATTTTCATCTAAAGAAGTAACAATTGAATAAAAATCACTTGCAATTATATCGGGAATATTAAATTGTGAAGGTATAACCCAAGCTGCACCGAATGCTTCGTCATTATTTGCCGATACTTCGCATTGCAAGAAGAATTCGTCTCTGTAAATTACATTTGTAACATTAGGTTTATCGGGAACTCTTGTTTTACTGTAAATAGATTTTTCATTATTAGAAGCAAACAATTCGTATGTGAAACCGTTTTTTATTTTTAGATCATACAATGGTTTATAAATTCCATTACTTGTATAGTGGAGAGGTACAATTTGTATGTTATTTATTTTTAAATAAGCAGTAACGTTTCTTATCTCAGCGGCTGAAATAGAATAAGCAATATCAAGAGGTAAAGTTTTTGTGAATGTAACACCTGCAAAATTTTCACCTGCAAGTAACTCTGCCCTTACAACAACATTCTCTTTAAATGTTGTATCCGGATTTATAATCTCAACTTGTTCGCATCCAAAAAATAAAATATTGGATAATGCAAAAAACAAGATTAGAAATATCTTTAATATGTATTTTTTAAAAACGTACACTAATACCTACTGTTGGTAAAAATGGGAACAATGTAATTTGTTTTAGTTCAGGACTATTTAATACACCTGTATTATTAGAATTATTTGAGGCAAAAACCGCGAAGGGGTTTTTTCTGTTATATACATTAAATATCGATAAATATGCTTTGAAAGGAAGATCATTCCAGGTAAAAGAATAATTAAAATTTAAGTCAAGCTTATGATATGACGGCAATTCAAAATTGTCTCTCTGGTCATAGTCAAAATTCAAATTATTTGTATTATTTAATCCGATATCCTGAAATCCAAATTGACCGGTTGCTGTTGTAATTCTTTGTCCGGTCGCAAAACTCCAAGTAGCCCCTATATTAATTGAATTTGAAACTTTATATGTTAACACAATTGAGACATCATTTCTACGGTCATATCTGGGAAAGAATATTCTTCCGTTATTAAGTTTATCAAATTGTCTTCTTGTCCAGGATAAAGTATAACCTATCCATCCTGAAAAATTTCCTTTTGTTTTGTTAAAGAACAATTCAACCCCATATGCTTCACCTTCTCCAATTGTTAAAAGGTCTTTTACCGAACCGTCTAAAAAATTATACTTTGGAGAATTTTGAAACTCATACAGATTTTTCATGTCTTTATAATAACCTTCAACACTAAATATATAATTACTATTGTCCATGTTAGTTTCAATCCCAAGAACATATTGAGTTGATCTGCTCGGCAGAACTTCTTTTGTTGACGGATACCATAAATCAGTCGGCAGGCTTATATCGTTTCTCACAATCAAATGTAAAAATTGATGAGCTATAGCAAAAGCACCTTTAACCGAGAAATTGTCTGACAAAGAGTATGATAATGATACACGAGGTTCAAAACGAAAATAATCTTTAGTTTTAAAATAATATAGTCTTCCGCCAATATTGGTTTTTAATTTCCGCGAAACTTTCCATTCATCCTGCATAAAAAAAGTAGCTTCGGTTGATTGCACAGTAGATGTACCGTTCGGATCGGATTCCAAAAGAGGATCAAAAACATTGCTGTAGATTAGATCGTAATTGTGAATGGACAGTTGTGCACCTAATTTAAAAGTATGATCCTGATGCCAGTAAAGGTCCAGCCTGGATTTAAAAACAAAATCCTCCAATTTAGAAAAAGAAAAATAATCTTTGTTTGCTGACCCTCTGTCGGCACCTTGCAGAAGTGTTCTGAATTGATAGTTAACATAACTGAGGGAATTATTTATAAGCAGAGATTTGGAGTTCACTTTCAGCCAGTCAATATTCACAGCACCGTTTTGCCAGTCAATATTATAGCTTAACTCTTTTGAATTGCTGGGGTTGTAAACGTTATCTTTGCTAAACATTCCAGTAATAGTAACAATATCATTATCCGTAATGTTATAAGTTATTTTTGAGTTTACATCGTAAAAATTATAATTGGGAATAGTACTGTTTTTATTAAAAGCTTTTTGGAGTGCATCGTAATACATTTTTCTTCCGGATATAATATAAGTTGCTTTTTTACCTATTACACCTTCAAAAGTGGCATTTGAACTGAGCATGCCCAATCCTATTTTCCCTTTGTTTCCTTCTTTTGTTCCAGAACGTAACTTTATATCTAAAACACTTGAAAGTCGCCCGCCATATTCAGCGGGAAATGCTCCTTTTATAAGCCTTACACTTTGCAGAGCATCTGAATTGAACGTGCTTGAAAAATTTTGCAGGTGAGTTGGGTTATAAACAATTACACCGTCAACAAGTGTTAAATTCTGATCAGGTGAACCTCCCCTGACATATAAACCGGATGAAATTTCTGATGAAGTTTTTATTCCGGGAATATATTCTAAAGATTTGAATAGACTTACTTCACCGCTTATTGATGGAAGTTTATCAAGAATACTTAACGGAATATCAATTGTACTTGCTTTTACTTCATTATCTCTTTTCCCTTTTACAACAACTTCACCAAGTTGAATATCAATAGGCTTTAACTTTATATTATACCTTATTACACCTGTATTTGAAATTACTTTCACCTGTCTTAAAAGTGTCTTGTAGCCTATATTTCTAACTATAATAAAATAATTTCCAATTGATAAATTAGGAATGGCATAAAATCCGTATTCATTTGTAGCTGATCCTCTGAATGGATATTTATTGAAATCAATCGAATCTCGGTAAAGCATAACATTTGTACCTACTAAAGTATTTCCTGACACATTATCAGTTATGAAACCCGATAAGATAGATTTACCGTTTTGTGGGAATGCGGAAAATGAAAATAAAAATAAAAATGAAATGAAAATTTTAATTTTATCAAATCTCAAATTTAGGGGCCCCATTTATTTCTAAAAGAAAATTTATAAAAAACTATGTTTAATAATTACCATTATCAAGAACAAAATTTAAATCAATAAAGTTCATCTAAATTTAGGTTCACCGTACTTTTCAGGTTTTAATCCTTTTTTTGAACCATAGAATTCGCTTAATAATTGAATATCATTTTCTAATTTTTCGGAAGGAATAAAAGATTGATTAAACCCCAAAGTTTTGGTTGCATAATCAATAAAACCTAATACAATAGGTGCGTTTACTCTTTTAGCAATGTAATAAAAACCGGCTTTCCAATATTTTGTTTTAGAGCGAGTGCCTTCCGGGGCGACTAAGAAAATATATTCATCTTTGTTATTAAAATTTTCAGAGATTTTATTTACGAGATTATTTTTTATACTTCTATTAATCGGAATCCCCCCCATTTTTTTAAGAATAGAACCGGTAGGACCTTTAAATATTGATTGTTTTCCTGCCCACTCAAAATTAACTTTTGTTGACCATAATAAAAGAATGAAGAAGAAAAAATCCCAATTACTTGTGTGAGGAGCAGCAATAATTACAAATTTTTTTCCCTTTGGAAACTTGAGGACAACCTTCCATCCTAAAAGTTTTAATAATATTTTTGAAATTATTTTAAGAATATTACGACCTGTAAGTATAATTATTTATTAAACCAGCAAAAGTTCCATGAGTAAATTTGTCTAACCGTGCCGCTAAATCTTCACCGCCAGTCATACCTTGCAAAACTTCCTGCAAATCACTCATTAAAGGCATTTCATTTGCTTCATGTAAATTAGTTTCTGGAGTAATATCTTTTTTAGTGTAAGTTTCTAACCAA
>CAZTZZ010000048.1:0-18528 GCA_964617905.1 uncultured Ignavibacteriaceae bacterium
CTGTATTCCAAATTTCCCCAGATAATTCTTGAACCAAGGAATTGATCTTCTTTATAACCCCTTAAAGAATTAAAACCTCCCATTCTAAACAAGTCGCTTGTTTCAAAAAAAGGTCCGCGCAGTTCGCCTCCGTGCAATTTTACGGCGAGCACCTGTCTTTTAACAAATGAAAAATATGCGTCGAATGAAATCTCTAATTTCTGAAGGTTTACATTTGTAACAGTAGAAGGGGCAATAAATTTGGTAGGCCCGTTTATTGTTTTTTTTCTGAATGAATAAGAATTTACAAATTTAATACCTTTTGTAGGTGAGTATAAATCATTGCGGGTATCTAATTTTAAATTAACTCCTGTGTTTAGAATTGTTGAATTGAAAACAGTAAATCTTTGGTCCCCATTATCGGTCGGGATAACTGATTCAAGAGATAGAGTTACACCCGCCGATAAAACATCGGTTGCCAAATATTGAAGTGAAATATCAAAAGTTCTTTGAACGTAAGAGGAATCCTGTTTCCTTTGGAATATTCTTGCCGATATGTTTATGGGCATTCCTAACACCCAAGGCTCCAAGTAATTCAAATCCAATAATTGTGATGAACGATCGAGTCTCTGCCACTTAATTGATGCTTCCCTGCCCGTACCAAAAAGATTTCGCATTTTTAAATTTATTAATCCGGTAACATATCCGCTTTCATCGGGCGTGCTTCCGGGGATATAACCTATTATTCCGTCAAAATTATTCGTTTGTAATTCCTTCACTTTAAAAGACAACACGCCTTCATCTTTCGAATTAATATAATATTCGGGTTTATTTAAGGGTTTGAAGAAGCCCAATTTGTTAAGCCTTTCCGGTAATAAATTTAATTCTTGCTGTGAATACTCTTGACCCGCTAATATTCTTAATTCTCTCACAATTACATCATATTGAGTCTTTTTGTTACCTATAATTTCAATTTTATCAATTGTACTTTTCTTCTTTGCATCAATAAATAAGTATAAATCCGTAATGTTTTTTCCCGAAGTTGAATCGGTATAAAAATTAAATGACTTCAGCTTAACTACGGAGAAAGGATTGCCGTTATTTTCAAAATAAGTCAGTACATTTGAGATAGTTTTTTCCAATTCATATTTGTTAAATATTTCACCGCTTAAATTAGAAAAGGCGGAAACTACAAAATCAGAATCTGCCTTTGAAACATTTTGCACAAAAATATTATTATAATATGTAGGCTCACCTTCATCAATATTTATATTGATATTAATTTCTTCTTTATTTCCGGATGAATCCAAACCAACAGAGAATATTTTATAGTTGAAATATCCTCTTTGATTTAGGTTGAAGGAAATTCTTTTATTTACAGTGTCTTTAATACCATTGAAGAAACTCTGTCCCGGAGAAATATTTATCCACTCTAAATAATCATTTCGAGTGAATGATTTATTGCCGGATAAATTTATGGATCCGATTGTTTGTGAATATAAAAAGGAGCTGAAAATAAGTTGAAGAGAAAATAAAATTTTAAGTGGGCGTAACATCAATTTTTATCATTTTTTTACCAATTGAATTTACAATAATATTATCAATTAATTCTTGTGCTCTGTTAAAATCTGCATTTGAAGTATCATTTCTTTCTGCATTAACAGCCCCCAGAGCTGCAGCAATTTTTAGCCCTTCTTTGAAAGTTAATTTTTTATGCCAAGCGTAAATAAGTCCAGCAGTAAAACTATCGCCGCTACCGAGAGCATCAAAAATTTGTATTTTTGGCGGCGTTATTTTAAAATGAAAATCAAAATTAGATGAGAAAAAAGTATTCTCACCGTCAGTCAGATAAACTTGTTTAATATTTTTTTTATAAAGTGAATCAAGATATTCTATCTTACTTTTTTCATCATTCAGAGAGATGCTAAAAGTGTTTTCAATCTCATTCACATTGTTATGCACTATGGTCGGAGATTTATCCAAGCATTCATTTAAATGCCTGCCGTAGGTATCGCATACTGATATTTTATTATACTTGTTTGCGGTTTCAATTCCGAAAGGGAAAATGGAATCAGTTTTCTTGCAAGGTGAACTGCCTGAGAAAACAACCATTTCACAGTTTGCAATCATTTTTTCTAATTTGGATTTAAAAGTTTCTGTCTCTTCAATAGAAATTTCGGAGTTTGTTCCGAAGTAAGTTATAACTTTTTTACTTTTTTCATCAACAACTACAATTCCGTCTCTTGTTTCGGATTTTGTTTGGACAGTGGTAAATTCTATTTTTTCTTTATGAAGAATTTCTTTTAATAATTTACCTTTATTGCCACCGGAAAAAATAAATGAATGATTCTTAACATTTAAATTATTTAACTGACGGCTTACATTGATTCCCTTACCGCCCGCACGCAGTTCTTGGTATGTTGCCCTGTTGCTTTTTCTTTTTGAAATTCCGTTGTTAAAAAAGAACTTGCGTTCAAGCAAAGGATTGATTGTAACCGATAGTATCATCTGTATCTGAAATAATCAAAGTCCAAAGGATTTGCCAATCTGTAGTCACCGAAACCTGTTTCATCAACGAATGTAAAACTTCTGTTCAAATCATAATATTCCCAAACAACGTATGGTTTAGAGTAACTGTCAAAAGGACGATCATCTATATTGTTCGGGGGACCTAAAATAATAAATACCATTCCTCTATCGGTTTTCCATCCTGGTCTGCTATAATGTGAAAAATTATTATTAGCCAGATTAATTCTCCTGTAGTACTCATTAAACACCTGGTTTTCTTCATCTGCAGGATTCGGGTCTTTCGATTTCCAGAATTCTTTATATCTTTTAATTTTTTCCTTTTTGGTCGGAGCTTCTTCAATATAATTTATCTGTTCATCTGTTGCGATATATTCTAATTGTTCTATTGCAGTTTCCAAATCTGTAATATTTGACGGTGCTCCTGTCCATTTTGAAAAGAATATTTTATCAGTTTTTCCTAATAATTCATCATTTTTATTTTTTACAATTACTTTTAACTGATAAGTGCCAAGATTTATTGTTGTATCTTTTACTGTATAAATAATATTGTTTATGCCCGAATCAATTTTAACCGGTACCGTTTCTTGATAAATTAATTCTTCATCTTTATCCAAAATAATATAATCAGATACAGCATCAATTTTTTTTAAAGAATAAATTTCGTAATAAACTGGAATACCGTCCACTTGTTTTACTACGTTTTTTGAAATATTTGGTACTATTTTACTGTTTTCATTTTTATTGACCATGTTTTCTACAAACATAATGCTGCTAACTGAGAAATTTTCAGATAAATTACGCACCTTAAATTTTATTGATTTAACAAATTCCCGTTTTGTTTCTTTATCTTCTATTGATGTTCTAATTAAATACATTCCGGGTTGCAGATAAAAAGTACGCCGGCTTATGTTAGATATTTTTTTTGACAAGGTTATTTTATAATCTTTTAAAACTATTTTTTCTTTCCAAATTTTTTCAGAATATAATTTATCTCCTTGCTCACTAAGAAAAGATAATGTAACGGAATATTTACCCAGGAAACTGTTATCCGTTTTAATAAACTGTATTGTACTATAGGGTACCTGAATAAATGTTTCTATCTTGGTTTGCCCTTGTTTTTCGGATTTATAATTTAATATATCTAGGAAAAAATTATCCCTTGTACCAATATTGGTCTTAGCAGGTTTATTCTGGTTTTGTGCAGTAATAAAGGATGTAAATAATAATACAGTAGCTAATAAATATCGAATTTTAATTAACATATTCCCTCCATTTATCTTTTGATTTGTCCGAATAAATCATATTCGTTACAATCATAAATACTTGTTTCATAAAAGTTCCCAAATTTTACACCTTTAATATTTACCGGAATTAAAACTTCTCCGTCCACTTCAGGAGCGTCTCTGTATGAACGTCCTATATAAAATTCTCCTTCTTTTCTCTCGATTAAAACTTTCAATTCTTTTCCGACTAATGTTTTATTTTTATCATAAGAAATATTTTTTTGAATTTCCATTAAAATATTTTTTCTATCTTGTTTTACTTTTTCAGGAACGGGATCCCCAAGTATAAAACTTGCTGTGTTTTCTTCGACAGAAAATGTAAAAACTCCTATTCTATCAAATTTTGTTTCTTCTATGTAATTACATAACAAATTAAAATCATCTTCAGTTTCATTTGGATAACCCACTATAAATGTTGTTCGTAAAACGACATCGGGTATTTTCATCTTAAATTCGTTTACTAATTCTTTAATTTTATCCGATGTTACTCCTCTTCTCATAGATTTTAGCACGTTATCCGAAATATGCTGTAAAGGAATATCTATATAATTACATACCTTTTTGTTTTCTTCAATTTCTTTTATTACTTTTATAGGAAAATGAGAGGGGTAAGCATACATCAACCTTATCCATTCAATGCCCTTGATTTCTCCTAAATTTGAAAGAAGTTTATGTAAACACCTTTCTCCGTATATATCTTTTCCGTAATCAGTAGTATCCTGAGCAATTAGTATCAATTCTTTAGTGCTGTTGTTTGCCAAAAATTCAGCTTCTTTAACAAGTTCTTCAATCGGTTTTGATTTATGCAACCCCCGCATAAGTGGAATTGCACAAAAAGAGCAGGGATGATCGCAACCTTCCGATATTTTAAGATATGCGGTATGAGCAGGACCCGAAAAAGCTCTCTCCCCTAAAAGTTCACTCTTTAGTTTTCCACCAATTTCATTTAATATGTCTTTATATTTTTCTGTTCCGAAAAAAGCATCAACTTCAGGAATTTCTGCTTTTAATTCATCAGCATATCTCTCGGATAAACATCCGGCAACAATTACTTTTTTTATTTTGCCTTTTTTCTTTTGTTCAATAGCACTTAATATTGTGTTAACCGATTCTTCTTTTGCAGCTTCAATAAAACCGCAAGTATTAATTATTACTGTATCAGCTTTATTGGGATCATCAATTAAATTAAATTTATTTGATTCAATTTGTTTCATCAACCGTTCTGAATCAACAGTGTTTTTGGAACAACCAAGCGTAATAATATTTACGTTTTTTTTATTTTTCACAATTTTAAAAAATTATTATTTCCCGAAGAACGTAAGATATAAAAAAATTATCGGAGCGGAGAATAGAAGGGAATCAAATCTGTCGAAGATTCCTCCGTGACCAGGAATAAGATTTGAAGAGTCTTTTACTTTTGCAGTTCTTTTAAATAATGATTCAATTAAATCACCTATTTGTCCGAAAATTCCTATTATAATTCCAATTGTAATAACGGTGTTCCAACCTAAAAAATCCAATATTAATATTTTTGAAAGAGCCATAGTTACAACAGCAAAAATAAAACCAAATATTGCCCCTTCCCAACTTTTTTTAGGACTTACACGCGGAAAAAGTTTATGTTTTCCAAGCGAAATACCTCCAAAAAAAGCAGCGGAATCACAAATCCAAATAGTTGCAAAAATTGAAATAATAATATATCCTCCTCTTTCATATAAATCACCGATATGTGGATATATTTCTCTTATTCCAAGAATAGCGCTTGCAAAAAAACCAATGTAAAAAACACCCAATAATGTAGAACCTATATTAGAAATAGCGGTGCCTTCTTTTCTGAAAAGCTCAGCAGAAGAAAGTATCAACATCAATAAAAGTATAAAAGTGTAAGTATCTAAATAATGATATTTGTTATTTAAAAGCACAAACAATACACCGCCAAAACCAATCCAAAAGTTAGCAGAAATATTATTTTTTTTAATGAAGGCTGTAAACTCGTAATAAGAAATAAGAGATATAAACATTACAAAAATAAAAAATAATACACCTCCCGTATAACTTGTATAAATTATTAAAGGAATAGTAATTACCGAAACCAGTATACGTAAAAAGGTATTATTTACAGACATTGAAAATACTAATATTTTAACTTTTCAAAATTTTATTTATAAATTCAGCTGCATCTTCAGCTTGTTCTTTTTTTACTATAAGATTAATGACAGACATATCACCCGGAGTTGGAAAATTTCTATCTTTTTTAGAAAAAATTATCGAATCTATATCTGCACTTGATAAATTATCTTTAAGCATTTGCACTTCATATTCTTGATCCGAAGAATAAATGATCATCCAATCTTTTTCAGCTAACTCCGGTTGAATAAGGGATGCACTGTCAACAAGATATTCTCCACAATCGGGACAAATTGTTATTCCTTTTACATATTCATATTTACAATTAGGACAAACCAACATTAAATAATCACTTTCTCTTTCTTATTATAATAAACAAAAATAATATAAACGATACCTATAAAAATTACAGTAAATAAAATAAGTAGTGAAAAAGATACCCGAACATCTAATACACTGCTTGCTGAGGAATCTATCAGATCTTTATCTCCAATTATAAAATACATTATTATAGCAATAAAATTATTTGTGAAATGAAGAATCATAGGAACAAATATTGAGCGGCTCATATATGCAGCAAAACCAAAATAAAGTCCGAGTATAATTAAAGGAACTAACCCGTAAGGATTAAAATGATATAGCCCGAAAAATACTGCCGTGATTGCGATTGCCCATCTTGCTTTTAATTTTAATTCAAAGCTGCTTTGTATGAATCCTCTGAACATAACTTCCTCGGATACGGCAGGCACTATAGAAACAACAAAAACAACGAATAAAGCATCAAAAAATGTTTTAGTTGAAAGAAGATTTAAATATGATTTTTCAACAAGTTTGTTCAAGGAATCTAACAACAATTTAACAGAATTAATAAACGGCGATATTTCAGCCATCTTGTTTATAAAATGGTTTTGAATTGAAACATAGTTTTGAAGCAGCGGAGTAAGAACAAAAATTCCAATTATGAACAACAATACCTCTTTATAGTTCGGTTTTTTTAGCTTAATAATTTTGTGAATATCATTATAAAACCATTTGCTGAACAATAATGCAGGAAGAAAAATGAAGAATAGTTGGCTAACCATTGTCATAATACGCAGTCCATTAACAGGGGCTTCATTTATGTTAAAGCCAAAAACTACAAATGTTAACAAACCGCCAACAAATTGGTAAAGAAAGAAACCTCCAATCAATCCGATAAAAGCAGCAGTTATTGGAGATATCTGAGGCTCAAAACCATTAATAACAATATTTTTTTCTTCTTTAATATCTTGGTTTTGATCTAAATTATTGTCTTCTCGATTATTATTATCCATATAAAGAAAATATAAAATTTGGAAAGGAATTCCTAAATATTTTTTAAAATGTAAATTTTTTAACGAAACTGATCAGTCGGGAATTTTAGCTTTTAGCACACCAGCCAAACCACTGTAATCAGAAAGAACTGCGTCAATTGATCCTACAACTATTTTTGATTTAACTTTTATTGGTACTTTTAATTTATCGTCTGAAAGCCAAACATATATACTGCCTTCGCTTTTAAATAATCCGCCCGCTTTAACCTTGGGCTCTATAATAATACATTTAAATTTACCGGCAGGAACATCAATCTCCTCTCTTCCTCTGTAAATTAGATCAAGATTATATGACTTACCTTTGTGAAAATTTTTTAGATGAATTTCATCGTTTATTTTTAAATCTGAATAATCAAAAATTCTTGCAAGATAAAAAGCAGAGATAATGTCGTTCACATATTTAGGAACATCAAAAATACCCTCGCTTGTATATGCTTTATTATTTCTTTGGTCAAAATAAGCCGAGTAGTCCCGTTTGTATCCGCCTTCTCTTATATGTTGTTCAAACCTCCAGGGGAAAAGCCCTTCCTTATCTATAAATGTTTCATATCTGTCTCTTACTTTGTAAATCCAGTCAAAGCTTGGTACCGAGTTAACTTCAAATATAACGTGGTTTACTTTTCTGCCTGAAACAATTCTTTCATCTTTTATCTGCATAACAGAAATTCCGGCGGTTACAAAACCATATTTAATTTTGAATGTAAGCTTTTCTCCAATTTTAAAAGAGTTGTTTTCAACAACCCGAAAAGAATCCGGCATTGTTTGAGAAAAATTATTTTTTAACAAGAAGAAAGTGAGATAAAAAACCAAATATGTTGATCGTAATTTGTTATTCATTTTTTAGTATTCTAAGAGATATTGAAATTTATTTTTTTTATGTAAGAAATAACATCATCTATATTTATCTTATTCATACATTCCTTGTCTGTACACTGTTCCATTTTGCAATCATTACAATTTATAGGGGGAGAAAAAACTTTGCTTTTCGAACTATAAGGTCCCCATCTTTTGGCAGAACATGTTAATAAATTTGGATAAAACCCTATTACATATTTATTTAAAGCCGAAGCAATATGTAAAGGTCCGGTTGAATTTGAAATAAATAATTTACATTTATTTATTAATACAATAAGTTCTAATAAGTTAAATTTACCGGCATAATTATGGACTTTTTCATTTATTATTAATTTATCACAAAGTTTTTTTTCTTCAATATTACCAGATATTATTATTTCGGCATCGGTGTGTTTTAGAATTTTTTTTGTCAACTCTTTATATTTTTCTACTGATAAATCAACAGAACTTCCCCCGCTACCGGGATGAATTATGAACAATGACCTGGCTTGATCTATAGAGTCAGTATTGAAAAGATTGTCGAGATTTTTTTGCTTTTTTTCATTTATCTGAAGAGAATAGCTGACATTATTCTTGTTTACTTTTTCGTTTATACCTATTTCTTTTAATAATTCAACATTAAATTCAAGTTCGTGTTTCTCGGCATATTTTCTATGAGCAAAGACTTTCTTATTAAAAAGAAATGAATACCAGCGATAGCCCGTTCCTATGCGGTTTTTAATCTTTGCTAAAATAAATAAAAATGCAATTTTAAAATTTGGGCTTGCTACAACAACCGTATCAAATTTTTTATTGCGAATCAGCTTTAGGTTATACCATAGTGATAAGCGGTTTTTACCCTTTTTTGTTTTTATTGAAATTACTTCATCCACAAAAGGATGATTGTATAAAATATCTTTAGTATAATCTCTGACAAGAAATGAAATCCTGCAACCGGGATAATGTTTCTTTACTATCTCAGCCAGGGGAACGGTTAAAATTAAATCTCCAATTCTATCGATGCGTACAATTAATAAATTTTTAGGTTCAATCATTTTTTTGAAACGTACGGACTATCCTTTAAATAATAACGCCAGGGTAAATCTATAGATTTTTTTATACCTATTCTTGTAGTAGTAACAATTTCTTTTTCGTTTAACATTTTATTGTCTAATAGATATATATCATTTCCAGTCAAATCAATTCCGTAATGAGCATTATTTATTTGAAAAGCTTGACATATTTTTCCCGGTCCGTTAGTTAATTTGTATTTTTTGTTTTCAGGTATATCTATTGAACAAAATCTATTTAGAGCCATTGTTTCAATTCCTTCCAATGGTTCAATCCCTCTAATTAAAACGGCTGTTCCCTCATTTTTTTCCCCCGTGACAATGTTGGCACAAAAGTGAGTACCGTAAGTAAAATATACATACAAAAAGCCGCCTCGCTCAAACATTATTTTGTTCCTTTTTGTTTTACCAATAAATGTATGCGCGGCTTCATCAATACTGCCGTCATAAGCTTCAACTTCTACAATAATGCCGGATAAATTTTTATCCCCTATATTGTGTACAAATATTTTACCGAGTAAATTTTTAGCAACTTTATTTACACTTTGCTTGTAAAATTCTTTGTTTAATTTATGGTGATTTTTCAAATCTATCATTTGAAAACTGCGCAAGATATTTTAATCGGGTGTTTTATCAGAACGGGTTTTTAGATCTATAATACGGTTTGTATATTCTTCTTTTTTATCAGGATGTTTTAATATTAATTTTTCGTAAATCTTTACCGCTTCCAAAAATTCATTTTGGGCTTCATAAATTTTTGCAAGAGTTTCTGAAATTATCATAGGATCATCGTCAACATATTCCTTTGTTGAAACATTATCTATAACTGAATCATCCATTTCCGGAAGCTTTGCAGATGCTATTTCGTTTGCAAGTTCATCCAGTTTTTCTTCAAATTCTTTATCTATACTGTCGGTGTTTTTTATTTCCTTTTCAATTTTATTAATATCAATATCATCTTTTTCAATATCACCTGCTTGAACATTTTCATTTATTAGTGGCTCATCATTTTCTATTACTGATTCATCATCAGCTAAAAATGCCGTTCCTCTTTCGGATTTAAATATTGAACTTTCTTTTTTAAAATTTTCAATTTCTCTTTTATAAAAATCATTTGTTTCATTAGAATAAATAAGAGCAGAGCCTTTTCTGTATGCTTCTTCGGCATCATTAAATTGTTCTTTTAAAGTATATGCTTTACCAAGAATGAGATAAGCTGTGGGATAATCCGGATATTTATTAATGCCATTCATTAAAATATCAATTGCTTCATCAACGTTGTTCTTTGTTATTTCTGTATTTGCTTTTCTTACGAATAATGGGGTAGATTTATCATACTCATAAATCAGACTTACTTTGTCGTTGAATATTTCAAATAATGATTTGACCAATTTATCTGGTTATAATTTTTTTTGAATAAGTGTGTCTTAAAGACGTTATTGACACAAAAGAAAATCCGATAAAAAATAATAATTGAAACGGTAATGCAGCAATTTCTAAAAAGTAAATTGAAGAAGCAACTCCTATAAAACAATAAACAGCCATAATTAATTCAATTAATACAGAAACTTCTATTTTTTTTGACAGGTATTTTTTATCACTCCAAGTGTCTTTTGATGAAACAACTTTAAACTTTGGTGTCCTTACAAAATCACTTTTTCTGTTAAGCAATCCTTCAAAAACTGCTCTTGAATTATTTACCGCAAAGCCCATACTACCTGCCATAAATAAAGGGAAAAGCACAATTGTTTTCCGCCAATCATTCCTAATATCTTTTTGTGAATATAAATAGAACAAGAAGGAACTTATAAAAGCCAGCACGAACATTGAAAGGACACCGAAGTACAAATCGTGTGCGCCGCTGTTTTTAATAAAAATCAAAGGTACATTAAGGATGGCGGTAAGAAGTATAAAAGGGAATACTATATTATTGGTTAAATGAAAAGTTGATTGAAGTTTTATCCTAATAGGTTCTTTTGATTTCCAAACTAAAGGCAGGATTTTTTTTGCAGTTTCTATTGCTCCTTTTGTCCATCTGAATTGTTGTGTTTTTAAAGCATTTATTTCAGAAGGCAATTCGGCGGGTGAAGTGAAATCATTAAGAAAAACAAATTTCCACCCGTTTAATTGTGCTCTGTAACTCAAGTCCAAATCTTCCGTTAATGTATCGGCTTGCCAATTGCCGGAATCTTCAATACAGCTTTTTTTCCAAACACCACCGGTTCCGTTGAAGTTAATAAAAAAGCCTGCTTTATTTCTTACATTTTGTTCAATTACAAAATGTCCGTCCAATGCAAGAGCTTGTGCTTTTGTTAATATTGAATAATCACCATTCAAATGTTCCCACCTTGTTTGTACCATACCTACTTTCTCATCGCTGAAAAAAGAAAGAGTTTTTTTAAGAAAATCTTTTTTTGGTAAAAAGTCCGCATCAAAAATAGCAATAAACTCTCCCTTTGCAGATCTCAAACCTTCTTTCAAAGCACCTGCTTTAAACCCTTTTCTGTCTGTTCTTCTAATTTGCTTTATGTCAAATCCTTCTTTCTGTTTCTCCCTGACTATTTCAGCCACAACTTCTTTGGTCTCATCGGTTGAGTCATCCAGCACTTGAATCTCAAGTCTGTCTTTTGGATACTCGATTTTACAGACCGAATCAATCAACCTCTTTACAACATAAAGTTCATTATATAAAGGAAGTTGAATTGTTACAAATGAATTTTTGTTTAGTTGGTCATCTGACTTTTGTTCTTTGCTGCCGTATTTTCTGTGATAAAATAACATTATAAATCCGTGTGAGCCGAAAACAAATAGCACGCTAAGTGTTATAAAATATGATATGAGTACTAAATTATCCATAATTTTTTATTTACCATCCTGAAACAACACTTAATAAAATATCTTCCGTAATTCTGTCGAGGGCAGTATTAATAGCTTCTTTTCTATCGTTAATATTCCCTGCGGGCGGGTAGTCGCCGTAATTTGAAAATACTTTATCAAATATTTTTTTCTTTTTTACGTTATCGTTATAAATTGTTCTCACGTTAATTGTCAATCTTCTTGAAGTTATATTTTCACCCGCAGCCACAATATTGGGAACATCTGTAAAACCGGTAATAGTACATTCTAAATTAGCATTTGCTTTTCC
This sequence comes from uncultured Ignavibacteriaceae bacterium, assembly GCA_964617905.1. Taxonomy (GTDB): domain Bacteria; phylum Bacteroidota; class Ignavibacteria; order Ignavibacteriales; family Ignavibacteriaceae. The sequence goes on from CAZTZZ010000048.1 coordinate 12,320, forward strand.
TTTTTCAGAAACAAGCAAGCTGTTATCGTCAATAAATTTTCTTATTAATTGATCAGTCAGCAACTCTCTCAATCCAGGTTCGCCCGAACCGCTTCTGTCTTCAGCAATAGGAATAGAAATTGATTTTAAATGAGAAGGAACTGACGCACCCGAAAATGAATATACTCCGCATGATGTAAAATTAAAAACGGAATAAAATATAAACAAGATAAATGATAATACCTTGAACAGTTTTAATATATTTTTTTTAAATAAAAATTTTTCTGACATTCTTTTTTATAAATTATATTCTTTTACTTTTCTGTAAAGTGTCCTTTCGCTTATATTTAACAATTTCGCTGCTTTCCTTTTATTACCATGGGTAAATTCCAATGCATTTTTAATTGCCTCATATTCCATGCTATCAAGGGGTACAACTTCCTGTGGAGATTGAGACATTTCTCTTTCGAAATCTTCACGCTGTTTGTGAATAACTATATCTTTTAATTCCATTATGTCTTTCTTCAATTCGAATAATGCTCTGTAAAGTAACTCTTTATCTGCTTCATCCGATGATTTATTTAAAAACACGGGAAGGTTTCTATTTCCTTCAGCCCCATTTGCACTCAGCAAAAGAGATTCGAAGACACTTTTATCAATTATGTTTTCTTTATTTAGTATTACTGCTGTTTCAATTGTATTTTTTAATTCCCTTACATTTCCGGGCCAATTATAATTTCTTAAAAATTCTATTGCACCGTTTGTTAATGTAGGTGTAAGCAAATTATTTTCTTTTGAATAAGCATTTGCAAAATGCAAAATTAGATCGTCGATATCAATCTTACGTTTTCTTAACGGGGGAATAGTTAACGTAACAGCCTTTAGTCTGAAGTACAAATCTTCTCTGAATCTCTTGGAATCAACCTCTTCCTGCAGATTTTTATTTGTTGCAGCAATTATTCTAACATCTACTTTTGTAACAGTCTCACTCCCGATTCTCATAAATTCTTTGGTCTCTAAAACTCTCAATAGTTTTACTTGAGTTGTCAAAGGCATCTCTGCTATTTCATCCAAAAAAAGTGTCCCACCGTCAGCAATTTCAAAATAACCTTTACGTTTACCTACAGCACCGGTGAATGCACCCTTTTCATGCCCGAACAATTCGCTTTCCAAAATACCCTCTGGAATTGCACCGCAATTTACGCTAACTAACTTTTTATCTGCTCTTTTGCTTTGTCCGTGAATGGCTGATGCAAAAACCTCTTTTCCCACACCGCTTTCGCCGTATATTAAAACAGAAATATCAGATTGAGCTACCTGCAAAGCAATATCGGATAAATCATTAATTTCTTTCGATTTTCCGATAATATTATATTTATTTTTAAATTCTTCTACCTTCATTTATATAATTATGGTATAAATATTAAATTACTGCCAAGATGACACACAATTACTAATTTTTTTCAATTAAGGAATAAAATATAATATTTTTTTATCGTCTAAGAAAGATTTAACTGAGTTCTATATCAAATTTAAATCCGTCAAATGCTTCAATTGCCGGAATGTTGAGAGATGATATTTGGTTGATTATTGTCTCTATTTTTGGAGAATCATTTTCGCTGATATGGGTTAAATATAAATTTTTGGGTTGTAATATTTTAACAGCTTCAATAATGTCATCGGCGGTAATGTGCGTTATTTCTGTAATCAAAAAATCAATTTTCTCTTCTGAAAACAACAATAGATCATCTTTACTTCCAATATCACCCGTATAAAATAATTTTTTATTTTTCAGATTAAATAAGAAACTTGAAGAAGAAAAATAGTTTTTATTTTTGTCAACGTATTTTTTATACGCATCAATATGTGTGTTGTTTTTAGATGTAATGATAATTTCATCATTCACCTTTAATTTTTCTTCGTTTTTAAATCCTATAAATTCAATCTCAAATGAAATCTTTTTTTCAAATAGATATGAAAGATGAAGGAAATCTTTAACAAAAGGTATTAATTTATAGTGTGTAAAAATTTGGAGAGGTTTTTTTCTTTGCAAAAATTCCATCTGTACAATTAACCCGCCAAAGCCGGAAAAATGATCGGGGTGAAAGTGTGTAAAAATTATCCCGTCAATTGAACCATACTCGATTTTTTGACTTAATAAAGCCTTTGATGCACAATCCCCGGCATCAATTAGTAAATTGTAACTATTTGATTTAATAAGAAAAGAAGAGTGGAAACGATTAAGAGATTCAATTGCCGAGCCTGTACCAATAAAAACCAGTTTCAACATTAATCCTGTATTATTTGTTTATTGTTGTAACTCTTGCTTTAAGATTAAATTGATTATTAATAATTTTTAGTGCTTTACCGGCGCTTTCTTCTGTCTCAAATTTTCCAACATAAACAATATGAAAAATTGTGCCGGCAACATTTTTATTCTTTATTGACGAATAAAAACCCGCATTTTCAAATCTTGTCTTCAAATTATTTGCATTTGAACTTACAGTAAATGCTCCGGCTTGAATAGTAAATTTGTAAACTATTTTATTTTTTGGTTTTGCCGACAAAGGTTTATTTGCAGGTTCTGTAATTATTTTTTGTTTAGCGGTTATTAAATTACCAGTCCTTTTCTCAGCAATTTTTATGTAAGGTGAATTCGGATATTCTTTTTTTAATCTATTTAAAAATGAATTTGCAGTGTTGTAGAGTCCGAGTGCATAATAATAAGAATATATTCTAAACACAGAGGCATCTGCATATCTTGATTTAGGATGTTCGTTTATAATTTTTGTATAAATTGCAACTGCATCCTGTCCGTTTTCAGTCAGCACACCTTCTAAAAACAAAACCGAAGGGTCATCGGGATGGTCATCTTTTAATTCTGCAAGATGTGTTAATGCTTCTACCTTTTGACCGTTATCAATTTGTTTGAGGTACGGAACTATATTAACCTCTTGTGAAAATACTTCGGAATGTAAAAGTGTAATCAGAAAAGTAAGAAGAAAAATAATTTTAAAATGCTTTTTCATTTCTAGATAATCTATTATGCAATAAGAGCAAAATCAGATTTTACATCGTAAAAGTCAATAAAATCACCAAAAAGAGTTCCTGATGTTGCTCTATTAATTTTTACCTTTACGTAGCTTCCCTGTTTAATTTTTTTATCGTCTGGTATTATTACAACTTTATTCCCGTCCGTTCTGCCCGCCAAGTATTCATTTGATTTTTTACTGAAGCCTTCGACTAAAATAATTTCTTCAGCTCCTATTTGTTCCTGGTTCTTTTCAAATGATATATGCTGCTGAAGATCTATAATTTCCTGAAGTCTTTTAGCTTTCACTTTTTCCGTTACATCATCTTTCATTTTGTATGCCTTTGTACCTTCCCTCGGAGAATACTTAAACATATAAGCTCCGTCATATCTTACTTTTCTAATCACGTCCAAAGTCATTAAATGATCTTCATAAGTTTCTGAAGGAAAACCTGCAATTACATCTGTTGAAAAAGAAACATTGGGTATTATTTTTTTTGCTTTTTCAATAATGTTAAGGTAATGTTCGATAGTGTAAGTTCTGTTCATTGCATTTAATATTCTATTTGAGCCTGATTGAAACGGTAGATGAATATAGCTGCAAATGTTTTTGTGTTCGGCAATTGTATAAAGCAATTTGTCTGATAAGTCCTGCGGGTGAGAAGTAGTAAATCTAATTCTAACCATCGGATCAACTTCGGCACAAGCTGCAAGTAAATCTGCAAAATCAAATTCATTATCTGAATAAGAGTTTACATTTTGCCCGAGCAATGTAACTTCTCTAAATCCTCGCGATGATAGTTGCTCGATTTCATTTACTATGGATTTAAGAGAACGGCTTCTTTCTCTTCCCCTTGTAAAAGGGACAACACAAAAAGTACAGAATTTATCGCAGCCTCTCATTACGGAAATCCAAGCCTGAAGTCCGTCTTCTCTGTAAGGAATTAAATCGTCGTAAGTTTCCGTTTTTGAAAGTTGAACGCCTATTCCTTTACCGCCGTTTATTGCAACATCAATCAGTTCCGGCAGGCGTCTGTATTCGTCCGGTCCGACAACCAAATCAACAATCTTTTTTTCTTCAATTAAATCTTTTCGGAGTCTTTCTGCCATACAACCCAAAATACCCACGACCAAATTGGAATTAGAATTTTTAACGTTTTTAAAATTACCGAGACGACCGTAAATTCTCTCTTCCGCTTTTTCCCTTATGCTGCAAGTGTTAAGCAAAACAACATCGGCATCATCGGTTATTTCAGTTAAATCATAACCGTGATTTTTTAAAATACCCTGTACAAGTTCTGTGTCAGCCAGATTCATCTGGCAGCCGTAGGTTTCTATATATACTTTGTTTTTAATCATAATATTATATTAAAATGGTAGGCAAATATAAGGGTTAAATGATTGTATTTCAATGTATTAGTACGTGAAACGAAAGATGTAAAACGTAAGACGATAAAATAATTTTATCGTAATAAAATCATTTTTTTTGTTTTAACAAATTTGTTTGAATCACCCGTAGCAGATAACCTGTAAAAATATACTCCGCTTGTCAGGTTATTTGCATTAAACTTAACCTCATATCTCCCAGCAGGTTTTTCTTCGTTTACTAATGTTTCAACATCTTTTCCAAGTACATCGTAGACTTTAAGTGTCACATTGTAAAGCGACGAGCCTCGTCGCTCTACAGGTATGGAATATTTAATTATTGTAGATGGATTAAATGGGTTTGGATAATTTTGACTTAACGAAAACTTTGTCGGAATAACTTGTTCATCCTCTATTCCAGTTGCATTAAAAAATTGAAATGTTGCAATTACAGGCAGATGATCCGAAGCATTATATAAAGCATTTACAACCGTTGCAGAAACAGCCGTGTTGGTAGGTTGATCGTTTATTGATTTATTAAAATGATTCCCGTCATTACCGTAGGATTTATAGGTCCCTGTTTTATAAACAACACCGCCCGCATCTTTTACAGCTTGAGAAATTAAAATAAAATCGAACCTGTCGTCTAATCCGCCGCTGCTGCCTCCTCCTACATTTGTTGTTCTTGTTGACTGGGTATGAATTGAAGCATAACTGCTGTTATTATGCCAATTTCCCTGTTGATTTATTGGATCTAAAAAATATCCGGATTTTGTTTTATCAAGTAACTTAGCGTTAGCGGGTTCGGAAGAATTATAAAAATTAAAGTCCCCGACAACCATAAAATCTTTCCCGTTAGGAAATGCGTCTGTAACTGTTCTTAATTCATCAATTTCTGCCGCCCTTTTATTTTCATTAGTTGACCCGGAACTTGCTTTCAAATGAACGGCGTAAATTCTTAGGGTGTCGCCCGTAGAAATGTGAACTACTTTAAATTCATTTATATCCCTTAGAGCTGTAGGTATTGCGGTGTTGTTAATAAATTTAAATTTCGTGTTGTTGTAAAATACGGCATTCTTGGTATCGGGGCCATCAATAAAAACACCCGATGTATAATTATTATTTACCGCTTTCAATACGTTACTTAGAAAAACGTCAACAGAGCTTTGAGAAAGTATTTCTTCTACAACTAAAATATCCGGCTGTGTTGCACTTATTATTTCTCTGAAAAATGTATTGCGAGAAGTATCAGCCGAACTGTCGTAGTTCAGCAGGTTATATGTCATTATTTTAGCTTCCTGCTGGGCAAATATATTTAGAAAGGAGAATAAAAAAAGTATTAAAATCTGTAGAGTTTTTTTCATAATTAAATCCGGGTTTTCTGTAAAAAATAATTACTATTTAAAATATAAGAATTATCGCATCTACTTTTAAATAAAAAAAGCAGCCGTTAAAGGCTGCTTCTTTTTAGTCTGTTTGCAAACAGATTATTTCACTAATATCATTTTTTTAGATTCAGAAAAACTACCGGCTATAAGTCTGTATAAATAGACTCCGCTTGTTGATTGATTTCTGTATTTATTTTTTCCGTCCCAAAAAACTATATGAAATCCTTCACTTACATTTTTATTTATCAAAGTTACTACTTCCCTGCCCAATAAATCGTAAACTTTTATTGTTACATCCGATTGAAAAGGTATAAAGAATTTTATTGAAGTTGAGGGATTAAAAGGATTAGGACTGTTCTGCATCAGTTCTGCTTTTTCGGGGATGTTTAATTTTACAAGTAAATAATCTGAATATTCAAACTTTCCGTCAACGTCTATTTGTTTTA
>CAZTZZ010000049.1:0-18463 GCA_964617905.1 uncultured Ignavibacteriaceae bacterium
TGAATGGATTGCCAGTAATAATTTACTATGGTTGACTCAGCTTGGATTTGAACTTCTTCCACCTAAATTTGATACTGAATAGTTGGTACAATAAAACGCCCAACGCCTTATATACTCACCGTTGTACCTAATTCAAAAAACTATATTGTAAAGATAGATTGATCTTATTTGTTCATCTCTTTAAGATACTTATATGTTTCATACTGTGATCTAATTTTAGAGAGTGATTCATCACTTTTATAGTGATTATTCTGAAATTCATCTATTATCCTGGATTTGACATTATCTTTAAACTGAATTTCAAATAATTTATTAATCGTCTTTTTTAACGACTTATTGTAAATAGGAAAAGCCACTTCAATTCTTCTGTTTAAATTTCTTTTCATCAGATCCGCCGAAGCGAGAAATACTTTTTCATCTCCGCCGTTATGGAAAATATAAATTCTGCTGTGTTCAAGATATCTGTCCACAATACTGTAAACTTTAATATTATCGCTCAAGTTAGTAATCCCCGGTTTTAAGCAGCATATTCCTCTAACAATCATATCAATTTTTACTCCTGCTTTCGAAGCTTTATAAAGTCTGCGAATAATTTTTTTATCTTCAATATTATTTATTTTAATTTTTATTGAAGCCTGCAAACCATTTTTTGCATTTTTAATTTCATTGTTAATTAAATTTTCAAATCCAATTCTTAATCCGTGAGGAGCAGTAAGTAAATGTTTTGTTGTCTGAAATAATTCTCTTTTTGCCAAAAACCAAAATATTTTTCTTACATCTTTTACAAGTCTTTCATCCGAGGTAAAAAATCCAAAGTCGGAATAAATTTTAGATGTTTTCTCATTAAAATTACCCGTTGCCAAATAGGTGTAATATTGAATCTTTCTTTCTTCAACTCTTTTTATAAGACAAAGTTTGGCGTGAACTTTTAAGCCCGGGAAACTGTATAATACATTTATTCCCGCTTCCTCCATTTCTTTTGCCCAAAACAAGTTTAATTCCTCGTCAAAACGTGCTTTAAGTTCTACAAACGCTGTCACTTTTTTTCCGTTTTTTACGGCTTTAATTAATGATTTAACAATTGAAGAGTCAGAAGCAACTCTGTACAAAGTGATTTTTATTTCCTTTACTTTTTCATCTTCAGCGGCTTCTTCCAAAAAGTTTAAGACATAATTAAATGATTGATAAGGGTAGTGAAGCAGAACATCTCTCTTTCTAACGGAATTAAAAAATGATTTTTTTTCGTTTATAAACTTACTCGCCAGAGAACGTTGAGGTGAATAAGCCATAGAACGTTTTGTCGGATTCTGCAGTGAAAAGAAATCGTTAAAATTATGATACCTGGCTCCTTTAACCAAATCGTTTTTTTTAAGTCTGAAGTAACCCATAATAAATTGCAGTATATCTTCGGGCATGTTTTCATCGTATAAAAATCTTGAAGGTGCGCCCGTTGTTCTGTTGCTCAGTCCTGACTTAATTTTTTCAAGTAAACTTCCTGTAAATTCGTCATCGATATAAAGTTCTGCGTCTCTTGTTAATTTTATTGAATATGATTCATAAATTTCGTGGTTCGAAAATAATTTAGGCAAACAATATCTTATTATATCGTCTAAAAAAATAAACGTATTCTTGCCACGGAAGGTTGGGAAAAATAATAATCTCGGTAAATGACCAGATGGAATTTCAATAAGAGCATATTTATATTTATGCATTCTTCCGTCAGAGTTTTTTTTCCTTATTTTTATTATTAGATAAAGTGAGTCATTATTTAGAAAAAGATTTATTTTTTTATTTACCAAAAAAGTAGGAGCACAATAGTCTTTTAAAACTTCATTCCAATAATTATCAAGAAATTTTTTCTGATGTGTGTTTAATTTTGTTTCATCCTGTATGAAAATATTGTTCTTATTAAGTTCAGGAATTATCCCGTTTTTATATATGTCACCGAATTCATTTTGCTGGTTTGTAACAATATTGTTGATTTGATTAAGGAGTACTTCGGGATTAAAAGATAATTTTTTACGCTCGCTTCTTTTTAAATTGATAAGTGCTCTTAAAGATGCTACCCTGACTCTATAGTATTCATCCAAGTTTGAAGAATAAATGGCTAAAAATTTAATCCGTTCAAATAATGGTACAGTATTTTCCTTGGCCTCCTGCAGCACACGGTAATTAAAAGAAAGCCAGCTTATCTCTCTATTATAGTAACTGCTTATGCTCATTTAATTATAATTTATATTTCTTTGGGTATTCAAAAAAATCCAAATGCCATTCATCGTTAATATTTTTCCATTTTTCAGTTTCTTTTTTTAGGCAAACTATTCCTGATGTAGGAAGATTATCCAGCCTTTTATCCGAAATAAGGTTAACTAAATCTGTCATTCCTGGATTATGCCCTATAATCATCAAAGTTTCAATTTTATCATTCGTTTGTTTTATTACTTTAAGAATATCCAAAGCACTTGCTTCATAAATATTATTGTCTTTTTTAATTTTATCTACCGGATAGTTCAATTTATCTGCTATAACATTTGCAGTTGTGATTGCCCGTAAAGCCGGACTTGAAATAATCAATTGAGGAAATATATTTTTCTTTAATAAAACATCAGTCATAAAAGGTGCGTCTCTCATTCCCCTGTTATTAAGCGGTCTGTCAAAATCATCAAGCGAGGGTGTACTCCAGCTTGATTTGGCGTGTCTGACTAAGTATAAAGTTTTCAAGTAGAAACCTGTGAAGATGAGTGTTAAATAATATTAAGCAAAATAAAAAATCTCTATGAAAAATGATGATACAGCTATAATTAATCCGTACATAAAAATGTTATATGCAATTTTTAAATATTTATATTTTCTAATCAGAACTGTACCGACAGCATAAACATCTCTAATCATACTTAAATAAAGATATTCTCTGTCGTTCATAATAACATTCATAGCTTTTTCATATTCTTCTAAAGACATTTTATAAAAGTTACCGAAAAAAAGGAGATTTCCTTTCTTTTGTTTGATATCATCTTGCGTAATATTAACTTTTGATATTTTCGGTCTTGTTGCTATGGTGGCAAAAATTATTGTTATTAAGCAGACAATAAGCAGAATGATTGACGGATATATTAATTCCTGCTCGGTAGTTACTCTTTTTATTACCACCGATAAGATAATAGAAATAATAACTGCATTTATACTAATTAATATGTTGGCTTTTTTGTCGGCAATAGCGCTTAAATTTAAATGATTTTTAGAAGTTATTCTGAATAAAGTTTCTATACCGCGATCGGTTTTATTTTTCTTCTTTTGTTTGTTTTTATTCTCATCACTTGTTTGATTATTTCCCTCTTCATTCATGATGTCTTTCCTTTTCATTTAAATTATTCAATTGATTTTTTAAATTCTCAATGTTTTTAATTCTTTGAGGACCATAATTTTTTTTAGCATATTCTGTATAAAAATCATGTTCCGACATAAAATCAATATTCTTTTCTATCCATTCTTCGTCATCACATTCCATATTCTGATTTTTTTTAAGTTCTTGACGTAATAAGTTAGATTTTTCTAAATAATCTTCCTTGCCAATATGTAAGAGATCAGAATCGGCTAATATTTCTTCAACCAGAGACTTTGGAATGTGTGAAAGTTTTGTTGCTTCAATACATTTTTTTACCTGTTCAATATCTTCATTTGAATAATTATTAGCAATTAAAAAATCTTCTGCAATATCAATACTTATTTGTTCATGACCTTCACCGCATTTACTGTAACCAACATCGTGAAACCAGGCTGCAAGCATTACAATATCTAATTCTCTGTTTTTTAACAAAGATCCTTTCCCAATTTCCTCCGCATTTCTTGCTACTTCAAATGTATGATTAATACAATGAAAATTATAATCAGAACTTAAATTTTTTGACAGATAATCTGTAACATATTCTTTTGCTTTTTTTATTATACTACTCAAAAAACTTCCTCCAAATAAAAAATTGAATTAATATATGTATTAACAAAACAAAAGAAAAACTAACAAACGTGTTGTGATAATAAGCACTAATAAGAAAAGGCCATTGCAAGAATTGTTTAAACCTAAAAAGCGAGGGTAACTTTATTAGCGATTATACAAACTTCAATTCCCGCAATGGCTTTGGAGAGATTACTTTTTATTTATAAGAGTTTAATACACTCATATAATTAGCTCTTTCAATCTGAGACGGATCCGGAATATTTTTATAACACATACTGCCACACATTTGTTCAAGCGATTCGTATTCGTGCTCTTCGCCCCAGTATATCAGTTTTGTAAGAACCGTTTTAATGTGTTCTATTCCGTGTTTTAACAGAGCAGATAACATTTGTGTAACTTGAGCGCCAGTCATAATTAATTTAATAATATCTTCTTCTGAAAAAACTCCGCCAGTAGCAGCTAAATCTGTTTTGATGCTATCGTGCAGTATGGCAATCCACCTTAATCTTAATCTAATTCTGTCCGGTGAACTTAGTACTACATTCGGTACAATTTCTAATTCTTCCAAATCAATATCGGGCTGATAAAACCTGTTGAATAAAACAAGACCTTTTGCCCCCGCTTCAACTATTTGATTAGCCATCCAAGCCATAGAACTGAAATAAGGAGAAAGCTTTACGGCTACGGGAATATTTATACTTTTAGTTACTTCTTTCACAATATCGATATACATTTTTTCTATTTCGCTTCCGCTCTTATTTACATCTGCCGCAATTTTATAAATGTTTAATTCCAAAGCATCCGCACCCGCTTGTTCTATTTTCTTTGCGTATTCTGTCCACCCGCCCAATGATTTACCGTTCAAGCTGGCAATTATGGGTATGTCAACTGCATCTTTTGCTTTTTTTAAATGTTCTAAATATTCGTCCGGACCCGTAGAATAATCTTCCATATCCGGAAAATAGTTAGTTGCTTCGGCGTGGCTGTCTGCGTGCAACGAAGTATGATGGTGCAGCTCTAAGGTTTCGTGCTCTATTTGTTCTTCGAATAACGAATAGAGTACAACTGCCGCAGCCTCGGCGTCTTCCATTTTTTTTATGTTATCAATTTCTCTTGATAAGGGTCCCGCTGAAGGAATAATCGGATTTTTTAAATTAAGACCCAAATATTTAGTTTCTAATTTCATCTTATTACCTTGTTAATTTTTATTCATTTTCCTGTTTGTTTTCTTCTATCTCTTTTTCCGTTTTAAGGGGTTCAAAAGAATTTAACTGCTGATACATATTCCATTTTTCTTCAACGTCTTTTTGTGCCTCTTTCATTAATTCTTTTGCTCTCTCAGGATGAGATTTAGTAAGCATTTTATATCTTGTTTCCATATATGCGTAATCTTTAAATGGAATTTTTAATCCTTTGGATTCTAATTTAAAAGGATTCTTTCCTTCAGTTTCCATTTCAGGATTATACCTGTACAATTGCCAATAACCTGAATCAACTGCGGCTTTTTGGTTGTGCATTGCAAGCCCCATATTTATACCGTGAGCAATGCAATGGCTGTAAGCAATTATCAAAGAAGGACCGTTGTATGCTTCCGCTTCTAAGAAAGCTCTAACCGTTTGTGTGTCATTTGAGCCGAGTGCAACCTTAGCAACGTAAACGCTACCGTATGACATAGCCATCATTCCCAAATCTTTTTTGGCTACCGGTTTACCCGCAGATGCAAATTTAGCTACCGCAGCTCTGGGAGTTGCTTTTGACATTTGTCCGCCGGTATTTGAATAAACCTCTGTATCAAGTACAAGAATATTTACGTTTTTGCCGGAAGCCAAAACATGGTCTAAACCGCCATAGCCTATATCATAAGCCCAGCCGTCACCGCCCATAATCCAAACTGATTTTTTAACCAAATAATTTGAAAGTGATAAAAGCTGTTTAATATCTCCGGATCTTCCGTTTGATGAAGTTTTCAGTAAGTCATTAAGTTTATTATTAAGTGCATCAACATAACCGCGCTGTTCATATATGTCGGCTTCATCTTTTTGTTCATTTTTAAGAATGTTATTAACTAACTCTTCGCCTATTTCACCTGCGAATGAAGTTAACAATGTTTGAGCATGATGTTTATGTTTATCAATTGCCAGTCTAAAACCAAGCCCGAACTCAGCATTATCTTCAAATAGTGAGTTATTCCAGGCAGGACCTCTTCCTTCTTTGTTAACTGCCCAAGGAGTCGTAGGAAGATTTCCTCCGTAGATTGATGAGCAACCGGTTGCATTTGCAATTACGGTTCTGTCGCCGAACAATTGGCTTACAAGTTTTACATACGGTGTTTCACCGCAACCGGAACAAGCACCGGAAAATTCAAAAAGCGGTTCTAAAAATTGTGAGTCTTTGACCTTTGTCATATTTACTTTTGTTCTGTCAAGTTCGGGTAAAGACAAAAAGTAATCCCAATTTTCTCTTTCTTTTTCTCTTAAAGGTAACTGTTCTTGCATGTTAATAGCTTTCAGACGAGTTTCGCTTTTATTTTTTGCAGGACAAACATCCACACAAATCCCGCAGCCTGTACAGTCTTCAACTGCGACCTGCAGTGAATACAAAAGATTTTCTCCGTAATCTTTAGCTTTGAACTTTGTGTATTTAAAATCTTTCGGGACATTTTTTAATTGATCTTCTTCATAAACTTTTGCCCTTATTGTAGCGTGTGGGCAAACAACAACACATTTATTACACTGAATACAAACATCTGTATCCCAAACAGGAACTTCTAAAGCAATGTTTCTTTTTTCCCATTGTGTAGTTCCGGAAATATATGTACCGTCAACGGGCAATTGACTCACCGGAATGCAGTCTCCTTTGCCTTCAATCATTTTAGCTGTAACTTTTCTTACAAACTCTGGAGCTTTATCAGAAACCGGAGCATTAATTTTTGTATTGCTTGTAACTTCTTCAGGTATTTCTACTTTGAACAGGTTATCAATAGTCTGGTCAACTGCAGCAAAATTCATTTCAACAATTTTATCACCCTTGGCTCCGTAGGTTTTTTTAATTGAATTCTTTATCATTTCAATTGCTTTTTCCTTTTCAAAAATATTTGAAATGCCAAAAAAGCAAGTCTGCATAATTGTATTAATTCTTGCACCCATCCCCGTTGCGTGAGCAACTTTATATGCGTCAATAATATAAAGATTCATTTTCTTTTCAATAAGATCTTTCTGTACTTTTTGGGGTAGAGAATCCCATACTTTGTCTTTGGGAACATGAGTATTCAGAAGGAATGTTGCACCCATACAAGCATTTTCAAGCATATCAAAGTTTTCCAAAAATACAGTCTGATGGCAGGCAATAAAATTTGCTCTATTAATTAAATAAGTGGATTTTATTTCCTTTGGTCCGAATCTTAAATGAGAAATTGTTGTTGAACCAGATTTTTTAGAATCGTAAACAAAATAACCTTGCGCGTAAAAATCTGTCCCTTCGCCGATTATTTTAATTGAATTTTTATTTGCACCTACGGTACCGTCGGAACCCAATCCGTAAAACATACCTCTAAAAGTTTCATCAGGTTCAATAGAAAACTCATGGTCATATTTCAAACTTGTGTTAGTCACATCATCATTTATACCGATAGTAAAATGATTTTTGGGATTATCCTTTTTCATTTCATCGTAAATGCCTTTAATCATCGTGGGAGTAAATTCTTTGGAAGACAGTCCGTATCTTCCGCCAATAATTTTAGGAAATTCAAAAGGTAATTTCCCTTCCATAAATCTTTCTGATATGGCATTTACAACATCAAGATACATAGGTTCGCCGGAAGCACCCGGCTCTTTTGTTCTGTCTAAAACAGCAAGTGTTTTTACGGTGTTCGGTAAAGCATTAATAAAATATTCTATAGAGAAAGGTCTGTATAATCTAACTTTTAAAAGTCCGACTTTTTCTTGTTGTGATGTAAGGTAGTCTACTGTTTCTTCAACGGCTTCTGCGCCCGAACCCATAATAACTATTACTCTTTCAGCATCAGGTGAACCGACGTAATCAAACAAATGATACTGCCTTCCTACAATTTTTGCAAAGTTATCCATTTGTTTTTGGACTATGCCCGGACAATTATCATAGTAAGGATTTACAGTTTCCCTTGCCTGAAAATATACGTCTGGATTTTGAGATGTTCCCCTTATGAACGGATTATCGGGGCTTAAAGCTCTTCCCCTGTGCGCCAAAACCAATTTGTCATCAATCATTGCACGCATATCGTCGAGAGTGAGTTGTTCAATTTTTTTAACTTCGTGTGATGATCTGAACCCGTCAAAAAAATGAACGAAAGGTATTCTCGATTCCAATGTTGCAGCCTGAGCAATTAATGTAAAATCCATAATTTCTTGAACAGAATTAGAAGACAACAATGCAAATCCGGTTGACCTGGCCGCCATAACATCACTGTGGTCGCCAAATATAGATAAAGCTTGAGCAGCCAGTGACCTAGCCGCAACGTTAAAAACTGTGGATGTTAATTCGCCTGCAATTTTGTACATATTGGGAAGCATTAACAACAATCCCTGTGAAGATGTAAAAGTTGTAGTTAAAGCTCCTGTTTGCAATGCCCCGTGAACAGCACCGGAAGCACCGCCCTCGCTTTGCATCTCAGTTACACTGGGAACATCGTTCCAAATATTTTTTTTGCCGTTTGCAGACCATGCGTCAGACCATTCTCCCATGTTTGATGAGGGTGTTATAGGATAAATTGCTATTACTTCATTAATGTGATAAGCCGTATATGCAGCAGCTTCATTGCCGTCAATTGTTACTTTCTTTCTTTCCATGATAATGTGTTTTCTCTATAAATAATTGTGATTAAAATGTTATTAATATAGGCTAAAACTATACCAAACAAAAAGAGTTCTTTTAGTCTGTTTTAGTATATTTTGTTTTCATCATCGGCAATTTCAATAAGTTTTTAAGCATATATTCTCAAAAGTAAGAATTTTATATTTTAGTACTTTTCCGTAGTTTGATGCAACTATTTTGTCTTATTCTTAGCTCATAAATGGAATTTATTTTAATACTGATATTGGCTTGTTTATTTTCAGCCTTCGGAACCGTTGTCGGGTTCGGCGGAGGCATATTTATGATACCTGTTTTAGTTATTGTATTTAAAGTACCCATTAACATTGCTGTCGGTTCTGTTATTATAGCATTGCTTCCGGGTTCTCTTATCTCTTCCTACTTCAATTACAAAAGGAAAAAAATTGACTATAAGGCGGGTATAACTCTCGAAATTCCTACTGTAATAGGTACGGTTTTGGGAGCCTATTTAACATCGATTTTAGCCATCAGTGCTTTGGAGGTTGTGTTTGCTGTATTTGTCTGCGCTGTTGGATTTAGCATGATTAAAATGAAAAAAAATCAAAATGTAGATGATCACAGGCTGGAAATATTTAAAAAGCTAAACGCACTAAATCCTGCAATCACAAGAAAAACTGAAAAGCTGCAATATAGAATGAGTTACGTATTAACTGGAATTTTCGGGATGTCTGCAGGGATTGTTTCAGGTTTGTTTGGTATTGGAGGAGGATTTCTTAAAACTCCGATAATGGTTAATGTGTTCAATATCCCCCCTTCGGTGGCGGCTGCAACTGCATTATTTATGATTGTCTTCACAAGTCTGGTAGGAAGTATCAGCCATTACTTTTTAGGTCATTTAAATTTTTATTACAGTACGCCGATAGTTGCAGGATTTGTGTTTGGCGCCTTCCTTGGGAATCATTTAAATCTAAAAGTATCCGAAAAAACATTAAAAAAATTAATCGGGTTCGGACTTTTAGCAGCGGGAATATCAATATTATTGGATATTATTTTATAGCCGTTTTTATTCTAACGTCAACAAGACTAACATTTCCTTCCTTGTCTATCAAAACAGGATTAAAATCAAACTCTTCTATGAATGGATTTTCTAGCATCAGCAAAGAGGCGGAATTTATTAAAGAATATAGTTTATTTAAATCAATATCCATTGTTCCTCTTACACCTTTTAATATTTCCCCGATTTTAGTTTTGTTAATCATATCACTAATATCGGCTTTTGACAAGTATGCGGATTTTAAACATGTATCATTATAAACTTCCACATATTTTCCCCCGCTGCCAAACATAAGCATCGGACCAAAAGCCGGGTCTCTGAATCCGCCAATTAATAATTCATGCTCAGCTTTAATAAACGGCTGAATAAGATATTTTTCAACCTCAACATTTTTAATCTTAAAATTTTTCTCTATTTCGTTCGCTGCAGAAATTAATTCAAGTTTACTATTTATATTTAAAACTACGCCTTTAAATTCGGTTTTGTGTATTGCCTTGCCGGAGATTCCCTTTAGCACAACAGGATATTTAATCTCTTCGCTTATTTTTATTATTTCATTTTTTTCAATCAGTTTGCTTTCAGACAAAGGCAAATTATATTTTGCTGCTAACTCTTTTACATCATCTAAATCTAAAAATCCATCATTATACGGATTTTTTTCCACTTTTCCCTTTGGTTTATTTACAGAATTATTTCTTCTGTTTGAATAGAAAAGCATATTTGCAATTACTTTTGCCGGGTCTTCCGGGTTCCTGAATAAAGGTATTTTATATTTTGAATTTGTTCTGTATTCTTCCCAAAATTCAGGTAAAGGCATTACAACCTGAAAAATTGGTTTATAAGATTTAATACCATTTATCTCTTCAATCACGGGGAAAGCCGGAACCATAACAGGTTCGACAAAAACGGAAATTACCGCATCTACATTTTCGTCATCGCACAAAATTTCATTTACTTTTCTGTACTGTTCTTTCGTTCCTCCGGGTAATAAGTCAACCGGATTATTAACACTTCCCTGTGGGGGAGCTATTTTTCTCAGTTTTTCTTTTGTGCATTCCGATATTTCAGCAAGAATTAGATTTTCTTTTTCAATTGAATCCACGGTTAAAATTGCCGGTCCTCCTGCATTTGTAACAACGGCAATTCTTTTGCCTTTGGGCATGTTAAAATTCTCAAAACCTTTGGATGTATTAAAAAGTTCGTTTAAATCGTCAACCCTGATAATACCAAATTGGTTTAACACTGCTTCAACAACTTTTTCGCTGCTTCCCAGCGCGCCGGTGTGCGAAAGTGCGGCTTTCATTCCCGCGTTGCTTCTTCCTGCTTTTAATATAACAACAGGTTTTGTTATTTCCCTGTTAATAAACATATTCAATAATTTTTCACCGGAAGAAAAGCTCTCCAGATAAAGAGTAACAATTTTAATTCTTTCATCTTTCTCCCAGAATGGAAGAAGGTCGTTTTCTGATATGTCTGCTTTATTGCCCACGCTTACAAAATGCCCGAAACGAATATCTGTTTCCCTCAAGGAATTCAGTACTGCCGCACCGATAGCTCCGCTTTGTGAAAGGAAAGCGGTCTGTCCTTTTTCCGGTTTCTCGGCAACGAATGTTGCGTTTAATTTAATGTCATCAAAAGTTGAAATTACACCCATGCAATTCGGACCTATTAATCTGGCTCCTTTTTCTCTTATCAATTCCAACAGTCTTTTTTCATCTTCAGCGCCTTGTTTTCCTACTTCCTTAAAACCTGCGGTAACAAGAATTATGGATTTTACATCTTTATTGAGAAGTTTACCGATTGTATCTTCAACCGTAAATTTAGGAACAACAACAAGTGCCAAGTCAATAGGTTCATTAATATCGTTAATGGTTTTGAAACATTTGTAACCAAGTATTTCTTCAGACTTAGGATTAACAGGAAAAATCTTCCCTTTAAAACCGTAATTTTTTATTGAACGAAGGAGTTCGTAGCCTATGCTTTTCTCTTTTGATGACGCACCTGCAACGCAAATATTTTTTGGATAGAAAAAATTATCAACAGCTTTTAACATATATGGTTTCCCCGAAAAAAAATTAATACAATATTAAAACCTAAATATTTTAAATGTGAAATTCTAAAATTGACAGTAAATATTTATTAATCGTATGAAGTTAACTTTGTTAGAACAAGGCAGGCTTTATAATCTACAATGGATAAATTAATTAAGCGAATTGTATTCATTATAAGTTTCAATTTCTTCGGAATCATCTTCATCTTCCCAATCATATTTTTTTACCGGATCTGATTTTCTGAAAATAATTGCCGTATAAATACCTGTAAGCGCACCAAAAAGATGATATTCCCAAGATATTTCTCTGCTTAACGGCAGCACACCCCAAATCAGACTCCCATATAAAAATGTTACCAATAATGCCAAACCAATTGATCTATTGTCTCTTCTTATAAGTCCGCTGAAAAAAAGGAATGTAACAAATCCATAAACTATTCCGCTTGAACCAATATGATAGGACTCCCTGCCCAAGAACCAAACAAATATTCCGGGAATGAAGTATGTCAAAAAAAACATTTTATGTGCTACTTCCTTATAAAAGTAAAATATTCCGCTTCCTAAAATTAGCAATGGAAATGTGTTTGAAATTATATGGCTAAAATTTGAATGAATTAATGGTGCAGTAAAAATACCCAGCAATCCTTTGTATGTTAAAGGGAGTAGCCCGTAATGAGTGAAATCAATATCAAAAATAAAACTAATAAAATAAATAATCCAAATCAGTACAATGAACAACAATGGGAAAACGACCGGTTTAAACTTTTTCTCTTTAATTTCTGTGTTATCCAATATTTCCATTAAATCATATATCCAATATTTAAATTGGTTTATAGGTTTTAAAATATTCTATTTGTAGTATTAACGAGTACTTATTGCCAATTGATCGCTAAAACTTTTTTCAGTACTTATAAACTGTTTATAGTGATCATACAAATCCAAAATATCCCTCACATATTCAACCGTTTCAATTCCTCTGCTGTAACCATAAGTTACAACATCATCATTATAATATTTTTTCTTGGATTTTTGAAGCAGATAAAATTCCACGTTATCATCCCATTTGTTTGCATCCCCTCCGTATTTTTCGGTTAACTTTCTTGCATCTATTATGTGCCCAAGACCGATATTATAAGAGGCAAGTACAAATTTTATTTTTTCATTCTGGTCTTCAATATATTTGCCCCAATAATTATTCAGCCATTTTAAATATTTTATACCGGCATTCAGATTTTGCATGGGGTCAGTTCTGTTTTCCACACCATATTGTTTTGCTGTTGTCGGCATCAGCTGCATCAGACCTACAGCTCCGGCCCACGATTTAGCTTCAGGGTCAAACTGAGACTCTTCATAAATTTGTGCAGCCAATAAACGCCAATCCCAACCAAGTTTTTTTGCATATACTTTTAACAGGCTGTCATATTTAGAAATGCTTCCGCCTGTAAACGAAAAAAACTGGCTCCTGAGTCTTCTTCTGAAATTTGCCCTGTTTTTATAATACTTGTTATAAACCACATAGTAAGTAGGCTTCTTTAAAATTTTATCAATCCAGGTATTAAGTGTATCTAAAAGTTG
Source organism: uncultured Ignavibacteriaceae bacterium (assembly GCA_964617905.1). Lineage (GTDB taxonomy): Bacteria > Bacteroidota > Ignavibacteria > Ignavibacteriales > Ignavibacteriaceae. The sequence goes on from CAZTZZ010000049.1 coordinate 13,441, forward strand.
ATGAGAGTCTTTTCTCACAGCCCAAGCAATTTTCTGCGGAAGAGATATTTTTGTACTTATATCAATATTAGTAAAAGATGCCTGATCCAATCTGGCAATGTTTTCATCTGAGATTGTATAATCTATTTCACCTTTAGCTACCATTTCAATCAGGTTTTCGGTTGTAAGATCTGGTTCTGCAATTTTTACATTTATATCACCGCCAATTTCATCGGAAAGATTTTTTAGCCTTGAGATATAAGATGATGCACTCCTTACATAAACGGTTTTACCCTCTAAGTCGATGGGATTTGTAATTATTCTTTTTCTAATTTGATCGAGCGTCATTCTCCGCCAGTTTTTAGGACGGCGTTGCACAAGCACTTGAGTTGTAGTGTTGGTGTGATGAGAAAAGGCAACTTTTTTACTTCTCTCTTTTGTTACGGTTAAATTAAAAGCTATTAAATCTCCCTTCCCTTCATTTAGAAGAGTAAACATATCGTTTATGTTTTTCACAACTTTAATTTCTACATCCACTCCTAAATATTTACCGAATTGATTGAGCAGCTCGTACTCAAATCCCATAGGCTGACCTTTGTAAATAAAATAGCTGTATGCATTGTAACCCGTTAGTGCAACAATTTTCCCTCTTTCTTTTATCTTGTCAAGTTCGGTCTGTTTATGTTCTTCTTTCTTTGTGCAGTTGATATTGATAAAAACAAGTACTGTTAGAAAGAAATAATAAAATCTTTTAATCATAAATGAATTTCTATTTTGAAAAATTATTTATCGGTATTCCCTGGACAACTGCTAATTTAATTATTTTTGTAGTACCTAAATCCGGCATTTCAATATAAGCAATGTAAATTCCGCTTGCAGCCAAAAAACCGTGAGAGGTCAGCAAGTCCCATTTTACATATTGCGAGTTGTCATCCTTGTCAATTACACTTACTAGTTGACCGCTAAGGTTAAATATCCTTATTTTTGCCTTAACAGGCAAGTGTGTGAAAGTTACAAATCTGTCAAAATGTATAAGATCATCCGAGCTTTTAGCATAATACGGATTTGGAAAAACATTGATTTTTTTAACATCGTTTTTTGCTTTTTCAGTATTAAATGATTTTGCAGTTGTTGTAAATTCAAATTTATCCAGCCCGGGAATAACATTGTTTGCATACTTAATTAAAAATCTATCGTTTGTTGTCCATTGTGAATCGCCGTCTTGTCTAAAGAATAAAATCCAGGTTGAATGATTTCCTGTCTGCCCTACTTCAGCCGGTGTTGCGTTTTCGTTATAATCTGTCGGATATGGAATTATATAATCACGTCCTGACATTCTGTACCATTTAGGAATTCCGGTTGTTCTGTCCCATGGTGCGCCTCCGTCTGCATTTCTTGAAACCAGCCAATAATTTATCTGTCTGTTTCGTTCTACTTCCCACAATTCAAAAGGTGATCTTATGCGCGTTGCCAACGCTTCAACTCTGTCGCGGTTGTATATTGTCGCCATTTGTCCCCCTGCTGTAACCGGACTATCATTATCATTTGCACGACCAGTAAATCTTAATTCTAAATCTTGTATTAGATCTTCGTGTGTAGCACCACTGTGGTCTCCGTAAAAAGTAAGCCCCGTAGAATCACCGAATAAGCGTGCATCACCCCACAATTGTAATCTTGTACTTCCGCCATATTGAATATGTCTGGCACTCAAATATGTAATAGGCGGATCAAAAGAAATATTTCCATTTAAAGATACTTGAAAACCATCAACAGTAACAGAGTATTCTGTCCCTAAATTTCCCCCAAGTACAGCTGGGCTTGAGCCCCCCGGACCTACACCAAAGTACCAGTCTTTACCACCAAATACGGTCATATTTTCAAGTGCGTTTTTACCCGTCGTTACATCCTTTACTCCCCACTGATGCTGAGTAACTCTTTGTGTAGCAACAGAGTCAATTCTATAAGTCCCATGTGCGTCTTTAATGCCTAAAGTTGTACCTGCATAAAGGTCGCCGTAGCCGTCATCGTAAATGGTATAATTAATATCCAATGGAACAATGCCTGTAACATTTAAAATTACCACATCATGTCCACTAAAACATCCGAATGTAGAACGACTGCTGTCTCCCCATAAAATTGTTTGACCGACAATTTTAGGAGTAATGTTATCACCCCTTACAGAACAATGCTGTCCCTCGGCACTGTTGATTGAAACGGTGGATGGAAAATCAAGTTTTATACCATCGGCATAATCAAAATCCGGTGAGTCTAAAAATAGATAACCTAAAATATTAAGAGTTTTTGCTTGATTTCCGTATTCTGCAATAAAAGCCATTAATGAAGGTGAAACATCCGCCGGTGCAAATTTATTATTATTTTTTCTTTTTGTAGTTGTTCCTACTTTATGCCAATTTCCGTTTGCGTCGTTTACATAATCCTGGTCGTTAAAAAAGATTTCGTAATTGTGTCCTGTTAATAAATCGGGATTTATGACATTTATTTTTGCAGCAGCAGTTCCCAACCCGATTTTATTTACTGTAAGTGTGCCTGTTTCATCTTTTGTTATTCCTGGATCGGGAATATGCGGCGTTACTGTTATTACCTCAATCTCACTTTCAAAGTTATTTGGAATGAAAATATCACTTGGGTTATAATTATAAGCAGTTACGGCATAATAATATTTAATGCCATTGATAAGCGGAAGACCTTTACCGTTGGAATCAAAATGAAGAGAATCCACTGTAATTGTAAAACTGTGCCTTATCCCGCTGTCGCTTCCGTACTGCGCAAGTCTTTTAAGAAACTGACCGGCTTCCGGATCAAAATATGTTTCTAATATTCTCCTTACACCGTCAATTTTATCAAATGTTGCAATTCTTGTTGCCTCAGATAAAGTTGAGGTAGGCGACGGCAGTTGATAAACATTGTAACCCTGAAAAGTATATCCGGCTTTTGAGAATGATTCCGTTTCATTTGTAGCAGATATATCTTCTCCCCAATCCAAAATAATTTTTCTATCCAGTTCCACTACTTTTACTTCCGGGCTTTTAGGAGGTGAGAAAGATTCAAAATTGTTATCATACAAATTTTTAACTGCAAGTACATTTGCTTTAACATCACCTATCGCTGCAAGTCTGGTTGAACCAGGTTGTGCTCCTCCAAGAATTTCCGCAAAAATCAATTCTTTTGATTCACCCGGCGCTAATGTAATGGGACCGGTGGAATTTCCCATCCTTTTGTCTCCGGCAGGTCTTTGAACTCCGTCAAGCCACCCCGTACCTGTTTGAGGATCACCGGTTAAAACAAAAACTGTAGGTAAACCGCTTGCAAGATTAATAAACGGCAGACCTGTTAATCCTATTTTCCCTTGGAAAAAATTATAATATTGTCTTGAACCATTGATAGTTCCCTGTGGCGGATCACCGAGTATTGGATCTCCGCCCATATAATAATATGATGCTGTCATCGGTAGGTTTATTTTACCGGGACCGATTTTTTGTCCGTTCAAAATACCGAAGTCAACGGCATCATCAACTCCGTTTTTGTTTCTGTCTTCCCCGGCATTGCCGACAACCAACGGTCCCTGAAGAAAATTAAAACCTATTGCCGGAGGGGGAAGTGGTTCATAAGTTGCATCTTTTTCATTTGCATTATATGTGTAAACTAAATTTAGTGTTGTATCGGTACCTACAAAATCATCACCGGCATCGCCCAAGTCAATATCAGACCACATTGAAATGTACATGCTGTCGAATGTAACGGGTAATAAATTACCCGTACCGGTTTTATTTATTAATTTATATTTTCTGAAAATTACATTTCCAAAAGTACCGGTTTGGTTATAAGCCCACGCTGTTCCCTGTAGTTCAACTCCCAATGGATTTGCACCGTAAAAAAACTTAGTTTGTGAAGTATCCAAATCATTTGCGACAAACCAGATAGTCTGGTCGGCGCCTGGGAAACCCGGAACATCAACCGATGGTTCGTAAATCCCGTTATTATTTTTATCATCGTACGGAGCTCCCAATTCTACAGGCCATTCTGTCCAGTCTTTTTCATATTGTGCCCTTATATCACTTTTAGTGCTATTTTCAATAGAGGCTTCGTTTGTTAAATCCACAAAAGGACCACCCGGGTAGACATCCTTGCGTACTCTGTAAATTCTGTATTTTTCCAATGAAGGGTCTGCTGGTGTTCCGTCACTTTTAACTATTCCGGGTTTTAAACCTGTTCTGTAAGCAGATCCGCCGACTCTTGGATCCGGGTCACCCGCAACTTTTGCTCCCCACATCAATCCGGATGCAAATGCAGCTGTTTTACCAGTTCCTTTAGGATAAACCAGCCCACTGTTTCCGTTGGGAGAAATATCGGACCAGCCGTTGTTATAAAAATAAGTTGCAATGTTGTTGATATCTAAAAATGTGTATGTCTTTTGTTCGGTGACTTTTTGTAAATTCCGTTTCTCCTTTTTATCACCTTTAGGATAATTTGTAACTGATATTATTAAAAAAGAACAAATAATTAATGGTAAATATTTTTTCATTTACCCCTCCTTTTTAAGGGTTTTTGTTCCCTGGATAAAAGAATTTTTCATTACGATCCCGACGTGTCGGGAGAGAAATCTTTAACTTTTATTTCTAAAAGATATTTTTTAATAAATAGGAACTCACCCTAAATCCCTCTCTTAATAAGAGAGGGACTTTATAAATGAGTTGATTTTATTTCTAAATGAGCCCCTTCCCTTCCAAAGGGAAGGGGTTTGGGGATGAGTTCTCTATGTTTAATTACTAAAGCACTCTATTATTATTTATGTACTATGAATTTAAAATTTCCCAATTACAGCCTCTCCTTGAAGAATTGCAAACTTTAATATTTTTGTCTCGCCTAAATCCGGCATTTCAATAAATGCAATGTAAACACCGCTGGCAACCAATGATTTATGGTCGTTCATTAAGTCCCATTTAAAGAACTGAGAGCTGTTATCTTTATCCAATGTGCGAACCATTTGTCCGGCAAGATTGAATATTCTTATTTTAGCTTTTAC
>CAZTZZ010000050.1:0-6280 GCA_964617905.1 uncultured Ignavibacteriaceae bacterium
GCAATTACTAAGTGTAAAATTATTGATGTCTTTTATCCTTTAAGAGAAGAATACAAATGAGTGCAAATTAAGAATTATGAATTAAGAATTTTGAATTTATATTTGTTTTCAATGTCATTCTGAGGGAGGAAGGGACTAACGACCGAAGAATCTCAGGTCTTTCCTTATAATTATTTTAGAAAAGATTCTTCATCCCGACTAAGTCCGGATTCAGAATGACAAAATAACACTGTCATTTCCGCAGCTTGTCCCGATTCATCGGGGAATGCCTGAATCTCTTACATCTCAAAAATTAAAAAATTATCTTGACTTGAACATCAAAAAAAAGTTATTTTAACTATTGATGATAACAACAGAAGATAAAATACATTCGATACAGAGGACAGCAAGAATAGCAGGTTTACTATATCTATTAGTCGTTCCTCTTGGGGTTTTGGGAATTATTATTCCTTCTAATTTGATCGTAACAGGGGATGCCGCGGCTACAGCCAAAAATCTTATAGCTTCAGAATCTTTGTTCCGTATCAGCATTGTGAGCAATTTGCTGGCTTCAGTTGTTATGATATTTCTGGTTGTTTATCTGTACAGACTATTCAATTCAGTAAATAAAAACGCTGCCCGGCTGATGGTTATTTTCGTTCTTGTTGCTGTACCAATTTCAATGGTGAACGAGGTTTCAAGATTAGCAATACTGCATATTTTAAATGGTACTGACTTTCAATCAAATTTTAATTCTGAACAGTTACAGACTTTGAGTTCCTTTTTTATTCATTTGTACGGTATTGGAGAATCGATTGCATTTATATTCTGGGGACTTTGGTTAGTTCCATTGGGTTATTTGGTAATTAAATCAGCCTATCTTCCAAAAATTATTGGCTTTCTTTTGATGATAGCTTGTCTTGGATATTTGATTGACAGTTTTGCTTCACTTTTTGACTACGATATTAATGTTGGGCTATTTACAGGTTGGTTTGAGTTATTATTTCTTTTGTGGCTTTTGATAAATGGGGTGAATGTGGAACAGCTACAAAAACAATCCGAAAAATAACAATTAAGAATTTTGAATTAAGAATTCTTAATTCCTAATTTTTAATTCTTAATTATTTCCTCAAAGTCCTTGACTTGACCCCAAAAAATCTAGAAATTAAAAATTAGTATTTGGAACTAAAACTATTGTCATTTTGGGGGTTCCGAAAAATTAATTTAACTTTATTTATTTGATGATATAATTAATAATAATTGTGTAAGAAATTAAAATTGATCAAGTAATAATTATTCCATTAATATATGTAATAGTTAAATATAATTTGAGGAAATAATGGTTATTAAAAATGTTCATATTAAAAATTGGCGTTCTATAAGAGAGATTGAACTTGATTATGAAAAGGTAATGATTTTCATAGGTCAAAATAATCACGGCAAATCAAATCTGCTTTCTGCATTGTTGTTTTTCTTTGGTGAAATCAAATATGATGAACTAGATTTCAATCAAAATTCTAATGAATTATTTGTAGAAGTAACATTTTCTAATTTAGATGATTTTGATAAGAATCAGTTTAAGAAATATCTGACATCTGAAAATGAAATTAGGGTTAGAAAAACCGCAAATAAGTCTGGTCAATTTTTCTATAATGGTTATATACAAAATCCGAATGAAGATTGGCTGAAAGAAGAAAATGTTTCAAACTATTTAAAAAGAGAGACTGCAAGTCAGCTACCTTTATATAATTTAATCCCTGCCGATGGAAGAATTACGAAAGAAATATTCATTAATGCTATAACCCAATACATTGAACAAAATTATAATACTATTACTTTTTCTTACGAATTAGAAACAACCAACTTTTTAGGTCTTAAAAATGTTGCAAAAGGAATATTTGGTTCACTATTTTATATACCATCTGTCAAGTCGGCCTCAGAAGAATTGAATCTGAAAGGCAGCACACTCTTTAACCAATTATATTCATCAGTAATTCAGAAAATGTCTGAAACAAATCAAGATTACAAAGATGCAAAGAATAAAATTGTTACGATGGTAAAATCATTAAATAAAATTGATGAGAATGGAAATGAAAACACAGCACGTCCACCAGAATTAAATCTGTTTGAACAACGTCTCGAACGAGAATTATCATCTTGGTATACTAAAATAGAAGTTGAAATAACACCACCTAATTTCGATGATATTTTCAAGGTAGGCACTTCTGTTTGGGTAAATGATGGCATAAAAACAGATATTTCAAGAAAGGGACACGGTTTACAAAGAGCATTAATATTTGCGCTAATTAAAACTTGGGCAAATATTATCAGAGAAGAAAGGGAGAATACTACAACGACACAGGAGGAAGATCGTCCTATTAGGCAAACCTCTAATTCCGCGTATTTTATTTTTGAAGAACCAGAGTTATACTTGCATCCACAAGCACAAAGAGAGTTGTTCTCATCTTTGATTTTACTTTCAGCTTCGGACAATCAAATATTACTTTGCACTCATTCAAGTTCATTTATTGATATGAATATGTATAAGTCAATTTGTATTGTGAAAAAGGAAAATGATACGATTGGTACAACAATATTCCAATGTAAAACAGAATTATTCTCAGGTGCCGATGATAAGAAAAATTTTAATCTTGTCTACTGGTTTAACCCTGATAGAAGTGAATTATTTTTCTCAAAAAAGGTCGTTTTAGTTGAAGGTCCTACCGACAAAACAGTCATTCCATTTTTAGCAAAACAATTGAATATTTTTAGATATGATTATACACTGATTGAATGCGGAAGCAAAGACGCTTTTGTTCCATATATAGAACTATTAAATAAATTCCATTTGCCTTACATTGCAGTTTATGACAAAGACCATCAAGCTGATAAAAAACCAAATGGTATTGCAAGTGCCGATAAATCTTCCAAACGAATTGAAGATGCCATAGACACTAATTATGGTAGCACTATCATATTAGAAAATGATATAGAAGAAGAAATTGGGATAACTGATAAACTTATTAAAAGTAAACCTTTCTTTGCTTTAAAAAAAGTTGATACAGATAATTTTAAAATTACAAAAGAGTTTAAGGAAAAAATATTTAAGATATATTCTTAAGTAGTGTTAGACAATAATGGTAAAACTAACAATACAATCACATTTAGAATTTTATATATTTTATTATATTTATCCTAGAATAATTAATTATGATCTATGAGTGATAAATTAATACATATCAATCAATTTTTAGATAATGCAGGTAGATTTAATATACCTCTAAGAACTAAAAGTCTTTTATATTATTCAAAAGAACAACCACAAAATATAGGTCCATCTCTGTCTTTTAAAGTAACTTTCAATCTAGAAATAAATAATCAACCTGTAAGCTTTGATAAACTAAGTGAAGAAATTGAAAAAATTAAAAATGATAATAATTCTGACGATGAATTACTAAAAAAGCTTCAAGAAAAAATAAAAGCAAAAATCAATTATAGTAAAAGTATTTCTGAAGAACCAAGTATTATTTATTTATCTCTTCCCATTTCAAAACCTAACAGTATTAGGGAAGTTGATGAGCCAAGTTATTATCCAAGTTATGCTGGTTTAACACCGAACCAAAGGTGGATTTACCTTGATTGGTTACAAGATATATCTAAACCGATACCAAAGGGTTATCTTTATATCTATTATTATGGATTAGAAAGACAATTATTAGAAAGTAATAATTTAGATACAATAGATGAGCTACTATATTTATCAAAGTATCATGAATTCATCAGAATAAATGCACATACAGCTATATTTTTTTCATATTTTCGAAACGAAAATAGAAATATATTAAATAAATTGTTCGCTGAAGAAGTAAATTATCCTATCAATAATCTAAATTTAATATTTTATTATTTGATGAAAAAATCATTATCAAGTAAGGATATTTATGAAGTAATTAGTCAATACAGTGATATAAATAAAAGATATTTAAAACTACATCCAGTATTATATCTTGAAGAGTTGGATAATTATATATTGAAAAATTATGAAAAACAAGGTTTTGCTTTGTATAAATATTATAAATTAAATGAACTATCTCTAGTAAACAAAACAGTATATCTAAACTATTCTTTCCCAGATGAAATCAGAAATGTGGAAGTAATAAATATAATAGAAAATAAAAATTTTAAAAAAGATATTTTACATATTCATAAAAACATTCATGAAAAAGTAAAAAAAAGATTAAAAGTAGAAAAAACACAAAGTAAAAATATGATTTAACCATTCCAAAAAATTAGTAATAAACAAGTAGGTCTTATTATGGATAAAAATTCTCGACAAATTAAATGCCCAAATTGTGGTCAAGAAATTGATGTTAATGATATTCTCTATCACAAACTTGAAGAAGAAATAAAATCAAATTATAACCAAAAAATACTTGAACAAAAAATAGAATATGATTCAAAATTAGTTGAACTGAAGACACAAAAAGCAGCTATAGAGAAAGATAAAAAAGAATTTTTCGAAAAAGTTGATAAATCTGTTAAAGAAAAACTTAAAAATGAGAAAAAAAGTTTAGAACAAAAATTGAGAGAGGAAATTACCGAAGAGAAAGAAGGTGAACTTAAATCTTATCAAGAGCAATTAAAACTGAAAATTAAAGAAGCTAAGGAATTCAATAAGTTAAAAGCAGATCACGAAAAATTAAAAAGGGAGAAAGATGAACTTAAAGAAAAAATTGAAGCTGAAGCAGAGTTGAAAATTTCTAATAAAATTTCTGAAGAAAAGAAAAAAATAACAAAAGAAATAGAAGGTAAAAATCAACTCAAGCTTGCTGATAAAGAACATCTAATTTCTCAGTTAACAGAACAATTAAAAGAGGCTCAAAGAAAAGTTGAACAAGGTTCAATGCAATCACAAGGTGAAGTCCAAGAAATTGCTATCGAAGAATGGTTGAAGTCTAATTTTAAACATGATGAAATACAGGAAGTTAAAAAAGGAGCTCGGGGAGCTGATTGCTTACAAATAATTAATACAAAATCATTCCAAAATTGTGGCTTAATTTATTATGAAAGTAAAAGGACAAAAGATTTTCAAAAGTCTTGGATTGAGAAATTTAAAAATGATATTAGAGCAAAAGGTGCCAATATTGGTGTAATTGTCACAGATGCTATGCCAAAAGAAATGGATAGAATGGGATTATATGACGGAGTTTGGATTTGTACTTTTGATGAGTTCAAAGGATTATGTTTTGTTCTAAGAGAATCAGTAATTCATATTTATAATGCTTCAAAATCTCAAGAAAACAAAGGCGATAAAATGAATATGCTTTATTCCTATCTAACAAGTAATGAATTCAAATTGCAGATTGAAGCTATTGTTGAAGGATTTGTCCAAATGAAAAGTGATTTAGATAGTGAGAAAAGATCGATGGAAGGAATTTGGAAAAAGAGAGAAAAACAAATTGAAAAAGTTTTATTAAATACTAATCATATGTACAATTCTTTTAAAGGTATTGCTGGTTCAGCAATTGCACCAATAAAATATTTGGAATTACCTGGGTCTGAATCAAAAAGTAAATAAAAATTTTAAAAGTTATTCAGCCCGCCCACATTTTTATTCGGAACATTCAACAATTTCTCTTCTTCAAACTGATCTGCTAGTAACTGCAAACCAATCGGCAAAGCATTTTTGGCTGCAACGGTCGTACCGTGGTAGTAATAAATGATATTGACAATTAGCAAACAATTGAATACATTAGAATGCAAATAAGTGAATATCATTCAGATGGAGCGAATAATGTCCAAAACAATAACTCTTCGTTTAAGTGAAGAAAATTATAACAAATATAAGAGTCTTGCAGACAGAGACAACAGACCAATTTCTAATTTTATTGAGACTGCCGTAAAAAGATTTATAGAGCAAAATATTTATGTTGACGAATTTGAAATGGAAGAGATAAACAATAATGTTGAGCTTAACAAAAGTATCAAAAAAGGATTGTCCGATGTAAAATCAAAGAAAGGGCGAATTGTTGAATAGCTATAAAATTTTTGAAACAGATGAATTTCAAAAAAGAGTAGAGAAAATATCGAGAAGAGATAAGTTGTTCATCGAAAAGAAATTAATTCAGTTTGTCTATCCTCAATTAAGAGAAGAACCGCATTTTGGAAATAACATAAAAAAGTTAGTTGATTATACACCTGAAACCTGGCGATATAGAATTGGAAAATACAGGCTATTTTATGTAATAGATGAAAATGAAAAAATAGTTTATATTATTTCAATTGATCTAAGGAAAGATGC
>CAZTZZ010000050.1:6380-17821 GCA_964617905.1 uncultured Ignavibacteriaceae bacterium
GTTTGCTGAGGTTGTGTAAATGTCGTTCAGATACATAGTAAGCGGGTCGTCTGTTTTTGAGCCTATGGGGAAGGCGGTTGTGGGGGTTGTGGGTGTTAATATTAAATCTACTTTTTTAAAAGCTTTGTCAAAATCTTCTTTTATAAGTCTTCTTACTTTTTGAGCTTTTCTGTAGTATGCATCGTAGTAGCCTGCTGAGAGAACATAAGTACCGAGCATTATTCTCCTTTTAACTTCTTTGCCAAATCCTTCGGAGCGTGTGTTCTCGTACATATCAATTAAATTTTGGTACTCTTTTGCCCTGTGTCCGTAGCGTGTGCCGTCGTAGCGGGCAAGATTGGAAGATGCCTCGGCTGTTGTTAAAATATAATACGCTGCAATTGTGTATTCAGTGTGGGGCAGGGAAATATTTACAAACTCAAAATCCTTTTCTTTCAGCTCATTAATTTTTTTATCAATCGCAGATCTTATTTCCTCATTCAGTCCCTCACCGAAATATTCTTTCGGCACACCTATTTTTATTTTTCCGGAACTGCTTTCAAACTTGGTGTATTCGGCAACTGCTTTTTCGGATGAAGTGGAATCTTTTTCATCTTTTCCGGAAATGACTTCTAAAATTAATGCCAAATCATCTATGCTGTTTGCAAACGGTCCGATGCAGTCGAAAGATGAAGCAAACGCAGTGAGTCCGTAGCGGGAAACTCTTCCGTAAGTGGGTTTTAATCCGTAGACACCGCAGAAAGAAGCAGGTTGGCGTATGGAACCTCCGGTATCTGTTCCGAGTGTCGCGTCACACAGTCCGGCGGCTACGGCAGCGGCAGAGCCACCGCTTGAACCGCCCGGAACTCTTGAATTATCGTGCGGATTTAAAACAGCACCGAAAGCCGAATTTTCATTGGATGAGCCCATTGCAAACTCATCACAGTTGGTCTTGCCTATAATAATCGCGTCTTCATCAATTAGTTTTTGCACCGCCGTTGCGGTATAAATTGAGTTGAAATTTTTTAAAATATTTGACGAACAGGTAGTCGGTTTGTCTTTTATTGAAAGTACATCTTTAATTCCCACGACCAATCCGGCAAGTTTTCCGTATTTACCGGATTCTATTTTATTTTGAATTTCTTCGGCTTGTTTTTTTGCTTCTTCGGCGAACACAAAGTTAAAAGCATTCAGGTGTTTTTGTTTATCAATTTCTTGTAGGAAATGGTTTACGTTATCGGTTAAAGAGAGTTCGCCGGTAAGTAATTTGCTTAGCTTATCTTTATGGTTTGCGTAGGTAATTTTCAATAGAATAGTAAATTGAAACTTATGAAAAATTATTTTTATATAATTAAAATCGTACTTGTCATTTTGAACCTGCCTGGCGGCAGACAGGTTTATTTCAAAATCTCAAAATATAGATACTGAAATAAATTCAGTATGACTATTATTTAGTTTTTTGAAATTTCAAATAATAAATTAAGACTTATCTTTTTTCTTGTCGTCTTTTACTTCGGAGGTTATATCTTCTTCAACATCTTTAACTGCTTTCTTAAATTCTTTCAAACCTTTGCCCAAACCCTGAGCAAGATCCGGTATTTTTTTTGCGCCGAATAAAATTAATACTACAAGCAGGATTAAAATTATTTCTCCTGCACCCAAGTTTCCAAACATTTTTTTACCCTTTTAATTAAATGAATTTATAATCGAATTAAAAATTTTCTTTCCGTCGGTTTTACCCAGCAACGGATCGCAGCATCTCTCGGGATGCGGCATCATTCCCAAAATGTTGCCCTTTTCATTAGTGATACCTGCAATATTTAAAATTGAACCGTTAGGATTTTCATCGTCCGTAACATTCCCATCACTTGAAGAATATTTAAATAATATCTGTTTATTTATTTCCAATTTTTCAATTGTTTCCTTATCAGCAAAATAATTACCTTCACCGTGGGCAATCGGTATTTTTAAAATTTTATTTTCAGAAATATTATTTGTAAAAACAGTGTTATAATTATATGTCTTAAGATAAACATCTTTGCACACAAATTGCAGTGATTTATTTTTCAGCATTACGCCAGGCAGAAGCTCCGCTTCCAATAAAATTTGAAAACCGTTGCATATCCCCAAAACTTTACCGCCTTTTTTAGCAAATTCAATCACGGAATTCATAATAGGTGAAAATCTTGCAATAGAACCCGAGCGAAGATAATCTCCGTATGAAAATCCGCCGGGAAGAATTATTACATCACTGTTTTGCAAATCCGATTCTTTATGCCAAAGAAAATCTACATCACATTTGAATATTTTTTTAATTACATAATAAGCATCGTGATCACAATTGGAACCCGGGAAAACAACAACTCCGAACTTAGGCTTCATCTACTTCATCCAATGTATATTCAAAGTCTTCCATTATCGGATTTGCCAATAATTTACTGCAATATTTTTCTACTTCATTTTCGGCATCTGCTTTATTATCCGCGTTCACCGTAAACTCAATGTATTTTCCTATTCTTGTATCCTTAATGTTTTTAAGTCCTAAATTTTCGGCTCCTTTTTCAACCGCTGAACCTTGCGGGTCAAGTATTGAAGGTCTTCTTTTTACAATCACTTTTGCTTTGTACATTTGATGCCTTAAATAAAAATTTCTAACGTAAATTTGCTAATCTTTTTTTAAAAAAATAATATTAAAAAGATGCTGAAAAATACCGAATAGAATAAAGAAAACAAAGATGAAGAAAAAAGCCTTTCCCGTTGTAATTATAACGAGCACGGCGGCTATTAAATAAGACAGGAATTGAAAAGGATGATGTTTTACGGCTGACAAGGAAATATTTGGGATTGTGCTGTACTTTATTTTGCTCACCATCATAATTGCTAAAATCAATACAAGCGGAATAATTATGTTTGAAATATTTTCCGGGTAAGCGGAGACATTGTTATAAAATGTTAAAGTTAAAGAGGAAATTGTTATAGCCGCTAATGGAATTGGAAGTCCGTAGAAAAATGATTTTTCAAAACCGGTTAACTGCACATTAAATCTTGCCAAACGGAAGCCGCCTGCAATCATAAATAAAGAACTGATAATTATGCCTGCTGTTCCGTAATTATTTAAATAAGTCAAATAGATTAAAAATGCGGGGGCGGCACCAAAACTTACCATATCGGAGAGGGAATCGAGTTGAACTCCGAGTTTGCTGCTCGATTTTGTCAGTCTTGCAACTATACCATCCAAAGCATCGAACAAAGCCGCAATAATTATAAGCCACGCGGCATAAATGTAATCGCCCTGATTTGTGTGCAGGATGGAAAGGAAACCGCAAAACATATTCATTGCGGTAAATAAATTTGGTATTACGGAACGAGTTACTCTAAGCTGTATCATTAATTTTCCGGATATTCAAAAAGGACTGTTTCGCCGGCTTTAACAATCTCGCCTTTTTTTACTTTTGCCCGCCATTTATTATTGACAACAACGTCAACCCTGCTTCCAAATTTTATCATTCCAAACCTTTTCCCTAATTGTACTTTATCGCCGACATTTAATTTATAAACTATTCTCCTTGCAACAAAGCCTGCCACCTGCGTAAAAAACACTTTACCTAAATCCGATTTTATCCCGAACTCCGACCTTTCATTTTCTTCGGATGCTTTGTCTTCAAATGCGGCTATATATTTACCCTTTTTGTATTCAATAAATTCAACTACACCGTCAATGGGAATTCTGTTCACGTGAACGTTCAACGGCGACATAAAAATAGAAATTTGCGTTCCTTCTTCGTTAATATATTTATTTGCATTTACTTTTTTTACAAAAAGAACTTTCCCGTCGGCCGGGGAAACAACAATATTTTTCTCTTTCGGAGAAATCCTTTCGGGGTCTCTAAAAAAATTGAGTGAAAATAAAATAAGCAGGGATGGAATAACAATTAAAAATATTTTTACTAAACCGGAAGTAAAAAATACACCGGCGGCAATTAAAATTATACTTATAATAAGTATTGTAAAAAAAGTTGAATATCCGTATTTAGTTATCATTTTAATTAGTTAATCAGATTAAGAATAAAGTCTGTGTATTTTCTAATTTTTGAAGAAGTGTCTAATTTATACGGATCAATTGAATTATTGTTTTTATTTAAATTTAAAATTTTCAAACTTTTAGGTGTAAAATCATTTATTAAATATATTTTTTTTCCGTGTTCGCCAAATGAACATGTCAACTCGCCCAGGAACTCACCGCGTCTTTCAAAATACGACCTTAAAACCGCATTTACTTTAGAACAAATTCTATTTATAATTTTTAATTGTTCAAAGTTAATTAAATTAAATGAGATAAGGTGAGATTCCGAGATTAAATTATTATTCCCGAACCCGTAATGATATTCGTAAACAGGGAGATCTAAAATTTCGTTTTCTTTTCTGCTAAAAATTTTAGCCGTATGCTTATCAACATAATTCAATATTTTCACACAAAAAGATATTTCCGAATATTTTAAATATTTAATCGTGTTTTTATCGACAAGTTTTACCGAGGCTACAGGCACGTGATATTTTTTTAAATAATCCAGAAAATGAATATTTATCTTTGCGAAATCTGTCCCCAGATTTTTTGATTTTATCTTTTCTGATTTACCGTTAAAAAAATAGTCGTAGAAAACCTGGTTAATGTAATCGTCGGAGTCAAAAGGAAGGTCAGGTGTTTTCAGTTCATTTTTCATATTTTATTATTTTTTTTAACCGAAGACGGTTATAATTTATTTGCAAAGTAAAAAATTAAAAAAATAAAGTACATAATGTCAATGCTTTATATTATATTTGCACGAAAATAAAGTGAATTTTTACAGATATATTAAAAATGACCGGAGGAAATAAATGAAAGGCGGAATGCAGGGAATGATGCAGCAAGTACAGAAAATGCAGGAAGAAATGCAAAAAGTGCAGGCTCAGTTAGGCGGAATGGAAGTTAGCGAAGAAGCGGGCGGTGGAATGATAAAAGCGACCGCAAACGGAAATAAAGAAATAGTTTCAATTGAAATTGACCCCCAGGTAATCAATGCAGACGATAAAGAAATACTCGAGGATTTAGTAGTAGCGGCTGTTAATAAAGCATTGGAATCGGCTGCTAAGCTGGCAGAAGACGAGATGAAAAAAGTAACAAAGGGAATGATTCCTCCTGGACTCAATATTCCGGGGTTATAATAGTGAAAATAGCCGAGCCACTTCAAATTGCTATCGAAGAATTAAGCAAACTGCCAAGTATTGGCAAAAAAACTGCTCAAAGATTGGCAATCCATATTCTTAAAAAAGAAACGGACGAAGTTAACAGTTTTGTAAATGCAATAAAAGATTTAAAAACTAAATTAAGATTCTGTTCAAGATGTTTTAATCTCTCCGTCGATGAATTGTGTGAAATTTGCGAGAGCGAAAAAAGGGATCACACAATATTATGCGTAGTTGAAGAAGCAAACGACGTAATTGCTATAGAAAAAACAAACGAATTTAACGGCGTTTATCATGTTATCGGGGGAGCACTTTCACCGCTTTCGGGAATAGGACCGGATGACTTAAAAATTAAAGAATTGTTAAAAAGATTTGAACACGAGGATTTTAAAGAAATAATTTTGGCTTTGAATCCGGATACGGAAGGGGAAACTACAATACTTTACATTTCAAAATTGTTAAAACCATTTGGAGTAAAAATATCAAGAATAGCGAGAGGGCTGCCGGTTGGCGGCGACCTTGAGTTTGCAGATGAAGCTACAATAGGCAGAGCTGTTCTTGGAAGAATAGAGATATAATGGCAGAATGGTTTGAAAGTTGGTTTGAGAGCGAAGAATATTTAAAGGTTTACAGGCACAGGGACGAAAGTGAAGCCCAAAGGCTTGTCGACTCAATCATTTCAATTGTAAATATTAATGACAATTCTAAAATCTTAGACCTTGCTTGCGGCGCAGGCAGGCACTCTATTCAATTTGCAAGAAAGGGCTTTCAAGTAACAGCCGTTGACCTAAGCAGGAACTTGCTGAATATTGCTAAATTAAATGCTCAAAAAGAAAAAGTTAATATAAATTTTATACGCGCTGACATTCGTAATTTTCACATCGATGAAAAATTTGAAATTGTTCTGAATCTGTTTACGAGCTTCGGATATTTTGAAACCGACGAAGATAATTTCAAAGTATTCAAAACTGCATATGATCATTTAAAATCGGACGGTTTTTTTGTATTTGATTATTTTAACAAAAAGAATCTGGAAGAAAATCTTATTCCGAGTACTGTTCAAGAAATTGATGACGGTAAAATTATTCAAAACAGAAGAATAGAAAACGGCAGAGTTTTAAAAGAAATAATTATTAAAAAAAACGGCAGCGAAAAACATTTTAATGAATCAGTAAAAATTTACAGTTTGGATGAAATTAAGCATGAATTGGAATTAAATAATTTTAAGATAAAAGATGTTTTCGGTTCGTTTGATAGAGCAAAATTTGAAGAGAATCTTTCGGATAGAATCATTATTATTGCTCAGAAATGAGAATATTTTTATTCATATTAACTTTTTCTTTTATAAGCGGTTGTGATATATTTTCTACAAGAGAACCGGAACCGCCCAATAAATCCCGTTCAAATTACGAAACGGCAGTAACACCCGAACTGTTAATTCAAAATCTTGTAAACTCTCTTTCCGATAAAAATCTTGAAAATTATTTATTATCATTTTCCGACCCCAATTTTACAAATAAGGTCTTTACTTTTTCTGCTTCGAGTTCTGCAATATCTCAATTTCCCGCACTTGCAAATAATTGGGGAGTTAGAAACGAAGAACAGTATTTTAACAATCTTATAACTAAAGTTCAGAAAGACCAGCCGATAACTCTGAATTTATCCAATGTTTCCTCCAGTCCGCAGGGCGACAGTCTGTTTTACACCGCATCTTATTTTATAAATATTCCAAGCATCAGTGCGGATATAAAATCAAATTACCAGGGTGAACTTAGGTTTAGTATGATCAGGGATTCAAGGGCAATCTGGACAATATATTTTTGGCAGGACACAAAGAACAGCAATCTGCCGAGCTGGAGCGAATTAAAAGGACGATTATATTAAAAAATATATTTTAAATATTGCATTATTATTTTTGCTTTTGGGCGGATGTAAAAATCCTTTTGCACCTAAATTGGATTTTTCGCCGGATAATTCATCGCAAAACTTATCCGATTTAAAAACAATAGAAGGTCTGTTCCAGAATTTCCAATTTGCATATACTTTCAAAGACACCACTATTTACGGAAAATTGGTAGGGGAGGATTTCGTTTTTGCTTTCAGAGATTATGAAAAAGGATTTGATATCTCCTGGGGCAGGGACGACGAAATGAAAACCACAAACGGACTTTTTACTAATTCACAAAGACTCGACCTTATTTGGAATAACATTGTTTTATCTAATGTTGACTCATCCAACGCCACAATTGTAAGGGGATTTAATTTAACAATCACTTTTAATCCAACGGATGTTATAAGAATTGACGGGCGCGTAAACTTATTGCTAAAAAGAGAAGAGACGACAAAGAATTGGAAAATGATAAAATGGATTGATGAATCGAGTTTTTAATTTTTTTTAGTAAATTGAAGTACTGCAAAATAATTAAAAATTAAATAATGATATTTTTCTGGATAAGAGAATCTTTTAAGTTAATCGGCAGAGCAAAATCCTCTTTCTTTCTCTCACTTATTTCAATGAGTATTGCTTTGGGTTTAATTGCCGCTTCGGTTTTTTCAATTAACATTTCAAACTATCTGCAGAATAAATTAAAGAAAAGCGTAAACATCAATATTTTTCTTAGTGATGCTTTAACAAAGACAGATATTAATATTCTGAAAAAGAAAGTAAAATCTGAAAAATTTGTTAGTAGGGTAAATTACATCGATAAAAAAAAGGCGGCTGAATTATTTATTAAAGATACGGGCGAAGATTTTAGAAAACTGATTGATTATAACCCGCTTCCCGCTTCTTTTGCAGTATCATTAAAAGAAAATTATGTACAGCAGGATTCTATAAAAAAAGTAGTAAAGAAATTTTCAGCATACCAGGGCGTAAATGAAGTCTCGCTAAAATATGAATATATTTACAGACTGATTTCATATTTAAATAAAGCAAAGAAGTATATCTCCGTTTTTGCCCTTGTAATATTTTTTATTTCACTTTACGTGGTTTACAGCACCATTCAATTGGTAATAAATTCAAAGTACACGGAGCTGAATACAATGAAACTTGTAGGCGCGAAACTTTCAACTATAAAAATGCCGATAATTTTAAACGGTTTTTTTATAGGCGTATTTTCAACCGTAATATTATTTGTTATTAGTTATTTGTTTGTATTTTTCTTATCAAATTATTTACCGATTAAAGAGCTGTTAAGATTTGGCAACAAAGTAAGTCTTTTAATTCTTTTATTGCTGGGTCCGGTAATCGGTTTAACGGTCAGTATTATTTCATTAAGAAAAATAACACTTAAATTTTAAGAGGGAAAAAGATTGGCTAAAGAAACGGTAGTTGTAACCGGCGGAGCAGGTTTTCTGGGCTCTCATTTATGCGATAAATTTATAGGCGAAGGCTTCAGGGTTGTTTGTGTGGATAATTTAATAACGGGAAACTCAAATAATATTGCACACTTAGCCGGAAACGAAGATTTCCTTTTTATTAAACACGATATTACAAATTATATTTTCATTCCCGGTAAAGTGCAGTACATTCTGCATTTTGCTTCGCCCGCAAGTCCCATTGATTATTTGAAATTACCTATTCAAACTTTGAAAGTAGGGGCGCTCGGTACACACAATGTTTTGGGACTGGCAAAAGAAAAAGAAGCAAGAATACTTTTGGCATCCACTTCGGAAGTTTATGGCGACCCGGATGTACATCCGCAAAAAGAAGACTATTGGGGAAATGTTAATCCCATTGGTCCGAGAGGAGTTTATGACGAAGCCAAACGTTTCGGCGAAGCCATTACAATGGCTTATCACAGGTATCATTCAGTTGATACGCGAATTGCCAGGATATTCAACACATACGGTCCGAGAATGAGGCCAAATGACGGGAGAGCATTGCCGACTTTTACAATGCAGGCCCTTCGGAATGAAAATATAACCGTTTTCGGTGACGGTTCACAAACCAGAAGTTTTTGTTTTGTATCCGATTTAATAGAAGGAATTTATAGATTACTCCTTTCGGAAGAAACAAATCCTGTTAATATCGGTAATCCCGATGAAATTACAATAAAAGAATTTGCCGAAGAAGTAATTAACTTAACAGGCAGCAAGAGTGAAATTGTATTTGAAGAGCTTCCGCTAAATGATCCGAAAGTCAGACAGCCGAATATCGATAAAGCAAAAAAATTATTAAATTGGGAACCGTCTGTAAACAGGGAAGCCGGACTTAGGACAACAATTGATTATTTTAAAACATTAATTTAAAATTTTTATATGAGATTAATATGTGTGGAATAGTGGGTTATATCGGTCATCAAAATTGCGTACCTTTATTAATTAACGGCTTGAAGAGATTGGAATACAGGGGCTACGATTCTGCTGGATTGGGACTTATTTCAAACGGTGATTCTCAAATTATTAAGCGGAAAGGGAAAGTATCAGTTTTAGAGAAAGAACTTGATTTGATAAATATTGAACCGACTTTGGGAATAGCTCACACAAGATGGGCTACTCACGGTGTGCCGAACGAGGTAAACGCACACCCCCATTTTAATACCGAAAAGAATTTGTTTGTAATTCACAACGGAATAATTGAAAATTATATTGCCCTAAAAAAAGGTCTGCAATCAATGGGCTACGACTTTATTACGGATACGGATTCAGAAGTTATTCCTCAGTTAATTGACAGTTTTTTAAAAAAAGATTATCCCCTTGTCAAAGCAGTACACGCCGCATTAAGCAAGGTTGAAGGCACATATGGTATAGCAGTTATATATGCTGAAGAGCCGGATAAATTGGTTGCAGCAAGAAAAGGCTCGCCGCTTGTAATAGGTGTTGGCGAGAAAGAAAATTTTGTAGCTTCCGATGTCTCCGCAATAATTGCACACACAAAACACGTTGTTTATTTGGAAGACGGTGAAATAGCAGAAATTTATCCCGATAAATTTTTCACGAGAACATTGGACGAAGAAATAGTTGACAAAGAAGTCCATCAAATAAGTATGTCGCTGGAGGAAATTGACAAAGGCGGTTACGACCATTTTATGCTTAAAGAAATTATGGAACAACCCCAGTCGGTTTGTAATTCTATGAGGGGAAGATTGATATTTGATAAAGGTACATCAAAACTCGGCGGGCTGGAAACAGTGGAGGAGAAATTAAATAATTCAAAAAGAATTGTAATTTCAGCTTGCGGTACTTCCTGGCACGCTGGACTGGCTGGTGAATATATGTTCGAGCAGCACGCAAGAATTCCAACCGAAGTGGAATATGCATCCGAATTCAGATACCGAAACCCGATTGTTAATTCCGATGATGCAATTTTCTTTATATCTCAAAGCGGAGAAACGGCTGATACGTTAGCGGCTTTAAGGGAAGCAAAAATAAGGGGCGCTTTGGTGCTTGGAATCTGCAATGCCGTTGGTTCCAGTATTCCGAGAGAAACACACGCGGGAGTTTACACACACGCCGGTCCCGAGATAGGTGTTGCTTCAACAAAAGCATTTACATCCCAGCTTGTTGTTTTGTCATTAATCACTCTTAACCTTGCGCGCAAAAAAAATATGAGTTTGATTGACGGACAAAATATCACAAAAGAAATGGATAAACTTCCTGAGAAAATTGCAGAGATATTAAAATTAAACGAAATGATAGAAGAAATTGCAGACGAGTTCAAAGATGCGGAAAACTTTTTGTATTTGGGAAGGGGCTATAATTTTCCCGTTGCACTGGAAGGCGCTTTAAAATTAAAAGAAATTTCATACATCCACGCCGAAGGATATCCCGCTGCAGAAATGAAACACGGACCCATTGCATTGATTGAAGAAAAAGTTCCGACAGTTTTTATCGCTCCCCACGATTCCACTTACGAAAAAATTAAAAGCAACATTGAAGAGGTAAAAGCGAGAAAGGGAAGGGTAATAGCAATAGCCAGCGAAAATGATAATCAAATCGACAGTTTGGTGGATTACTCGATTAAAATTCCGGATACAATCAGAATGTTGATGCCTATACTTACAGTTATTCCTTTGCAGTTATTGGCTTATCACATAGCGGTTAAAAAGGGATTAAATGTTGACCAGCCGAGGAATCTTGCAAAAAGTGTTACGGTTGAATAAATTTTGTTAATATTTTTTTGAGATTAAAATAAAATTACATATTTTTGTTCTTTGATTTTTTGGGCAGATAGCTCAGTCGGTAGAGCAATGGACTGAAAATCCATGTGTCGGCGGTTCAATTCCGTCTCTGCCCAC
>CAZTZZ010000051.1:0-17662 GCA_964617905.1 uncultured Ignavibacteriaceae bacterium
TATTTTTCAAAAGTGAGTAAAAAAATACATTTTTTCCCTATGGTGAGAATGTTGAATATTTTTTAATGCAGTAATTGTGCTAAAAAGAGTGTTTTTTAATCAGAATATTAAGAATTGAGTTATAATTTTTTTGGTCTGTAAATTGTAGTCTCTATAAAAAATTGAATTGTATCCACTATTTTGTACATTTAGATTGTACATACAATATTTTAATTAAAAATTATTTTTATAATTAAAAACAGAGGGAAAAATGTTAAAGAAACTCATCATATTGACCTTCATTATTGCAACTCCGCTGTATTTTGCTCAATCAAAAAAAGCATATAAATATGTTGGTGTTAAAAAATGCGGTATGTGCCATAAAAAAGCTAAACAAGGCGAACAACTAAAAATTTGGAAAAAAAGTAAACACGCACAAGCTTACAAAGCTTTATTAACCGAAAAAGCTAATAAAATTGCTGCTAAAAAAGGTTTTAAAACCAAGGCAGCAGAAACACCGGAATGTTTAAAATGTCACGTTACAGCTTATAATGTTGATGCAAAATTACTCGGTAAAAAATATAAAAAAGAAGACGGTATCGGCTGTGAAACTTGTCACGGACCTGGCGGAAAATATGCAAAACGTAAAATAATGAAAAACAAGGAATTGGCTGTTAAAAAAGGATTACTTGTTTATAAAGATCACAAAAAATTATGTACACAATGTCATAATCCAGACAGTCCTACTTTTGTAGCCAGAGATTTTGACAAAATGTGGGCTAAAATAAAGCATTTAATTCCTAAAAAGAAATAATAATTTTAAGTTATTAGACAGATATTATACAGAGACAATTATGAAAAAATTGTTACTCCTTTTTTTATTATCGGTTAGTTTTGCATCGTACCTATACCCTCAAAAACTAACCGGTAATATTTCATCTTCCCTTTATTCATTTGAAAGATTCAGCACTCCCGGAAATTCTGAGAAATCAATTAGGGGATTTCAAGTATTAAACGTGAATTTCAGCCAGGATAATTTTACAGTAAAATCATATTTTAATTTAGAAAATGATTTTAGTAAAACTTTAGACACAGACCCAAGATTAAGGCTTTATAATCTTTACGTTGAAGGGAGAAACATTTTTAAAATAGTTACTTTAAGGCTTGGGCGTCAGCCGCTTTTTGAAGCACTTGCAGGCGGAATTTTCGACGGATTGAATATCAGGATAAAGACGAAAGGTCTTTATGTTAAAGGATATTACGGAGCTAATGTTCCCGCATATCAAAAATTTGAAATTGTTTCTAATTGGAGTGATAATTTTATTCTCGGTGGAAAGGTCTCAACGGATTTAATTACAAACACTCAAATATCTCTGAGCTATATTAATAAAAATTTTAAACCAAAAGATTACGTTGCAACAAGGCTGGATCTGAACCTTAATCCTATTCAAGTTCTGATAAGCAATAAATCTAATCAGTATCAATATGCACGTGCTGAATTAAATTATAATCTTCGGAATTCTTTAAACATAAATACACGTTACGATTATGATATCAATTTCAAGAAAACTTCCAAATTTCAAATTGACGGTGAATTTACTAAAGTTAAAGATTTTACATTTAGGATGTATTATAATTATCGTGCTCCAAATTTAAGATATAATTCAATTTTCTCCGTATTTGATTACGGTAATACAAACGAATTTGAAGGTGGAATTGATTATAAAATTAATAACATATTTACTTTATCGGGTAAATACGGAGTAGTAAATTATAAAGATGATAATTCACAAAGATTTACTTTAGGAATTATCTCAAATTACGGTACTTTGAGCTACAGAAAATCTACAGGTTACGCGGGCGAATTGGATGCTTTTTCACTTTATACAGCTTATTCTTTTTTAGAAGGCAAATTAACACCTTCTGTTGGAATTTCATATTCTAATTATAAACTATCTGCTGCTTCTGAAACTAATAATTTAACAACTATTCTCACCGGAATTAATTTCAGACCGGCTATAAAATTATCTTTTGATCTTCAAATGCAATATTTAAACAGCAAAATTTATAAAAACGATTATAGATTCTACTTTAGATTAAATTATTGGTTTAATACCAAACTATAATGATTATGAAAAAAATTACAATCTATATAATATTCACTTTTATAATTGGCAGTCTTCTTTACATTAGCAGTCCGACCGAAGATATTAGTATTGGAAATAAAAATGATCGTTCTAAAGTGATTAAATTCTCTCATAAATTTCATATTGTTGAAAACGAAGTAGAGTGCGAGGATTGCCACAGTAATGTTGCAGAGAGTATTACTTTAAAAGATAACCTTTTACCAAATCACGAAACCTGTTCGGACTGCCACGATGTTGAAGATAAAGAAAATTGCAATCAATGCCATTATGAAAAAAAATATGAAAAGTTAGTTCAAACTAAATCTATAGTGAATTTCAATCATAAACTCCACGTAACCGATCAAAATTTAGAATGCACAAAATGCCATCAAGGACTTTCTGAGGTTGATTATTCTTTTCAATCTGCAAAATTTAAACCAGGAATGGAAACTTGTTTTTCATGTCATAATGACGGCGGTGTTGCGTTTAACACATTGAACTGCGAATCTTGTCATATATCAACGGCAAATTTAATCCCACAGAATCACAAAAGTGTATCGTTTATAAAAACTCATAAATTTTCTCTGAAAAATCTAAATGCCGATTGTCAAATGTGCCATCAAGAACAAACTTGTCAGGACTGTCACACTGCAACAAATGTAATTACAGAGAACAATACTGTTTCGCAGTTCTTTCAACCTTATTCTCCTTCAAAAATTAAAAACGGTGTAAAACAACAGCAAATTTCAAGAGTACACGAATTAAATTTCAGACTGACTCACGGTATTGAAGCTAGGGGAAAAACTGCAGAATGCGAGTCTTGCCATCAAGTTCAAACTTTTTGCGCTAATTGTCACGGTTCAAACAATGAAGATTTTGCACTCGGCGGAATAGTTCCTACTTCCCATTTAAAACCAAATTTTAAAACTTTAGGCGTGGGTTCAGGAGGGGGATTGCATGCTACTTTGGCAAGAAGAGATATTGAAACTTGTGCTGCTTGCCACGATGTTCAGGGCGCAGACCCAACCTGCATTACTTGCCATTTGGACAGCGACGGAATAAAAGGAACGAATCCGAAAACACATCCTCCTAATTTTATGAAGGATGTCAGGGGCGACTGGCACGATGACGCAGGTTCAGTTTGTTATAATTGTCATAACGGTTCTCCGTCACAACTCCCATCTCAAGGAGGGTTTTGTGGATACTGTCATAACTAATAAAATATTGATATAATTTATGAAAAGATTATTAACATATATTTCTTTAACAATTATAACTGCAATA
Organism: uncultured Ignavibacteriaceae bacterium; assembly: GCA_964617905.1. GTDB lineage: Bacteria > Bacteroidota > Ignavibacteria > Ignavibacteriales > Ignavibacteriaceae. The sequence goes on from CAZTZZ010000051.1 coordinate 3,390, forward strand.
ATAATAAGCAGCTGTAGTGATTTACAGACAAACATATCACAGAAACCGTCAAATCTAAATATTCACGAGAACGGTATTACGGATGTTACTTCAACTAATTTTCACGGTAATTTGGTAAAAGATAAAAAATGGTCATTTACATTCTGCCAAACATGTCACGCTACTGATCTAAAAGGCGGGATTACGGGAAAAAGTTGCTTTTCATGCCATACAGAAACTGATGGTCCAAAAGCCTGTAATACTTGTCACGGTGATTTTAACAATCCAAACAGAATTGCCCCGCCTAGAGATACAAGCAGGGACACTTTAACCACAAGCAAAGGTGTAGGAGCGCATTTCAGCCATTTATACGATAATGATTTTACTGATAATGTGAAATGCGAAAACTGTCACGATGTTCCTCAAAGTCTTAATGCTACAGGTCACATTGATTCTGAATTACCTGCTGAACTAAGTCTAAAAGGGCTGGCTGTAAAAGGTATAGCAGCAAATGCCAATTATAATAATGCAACTAAATCTTGTTCAAATACTTATTGTCATGGAAATTTCGAATTCAAAAAAAGTGACGCCAAACCTGAGAACAAATTAATTTATACGGCTGATAAAATGGTTGGTTCAAACAAAACGGTAAATTGGACAAAGGTGGACGGAACACAAGCTGAATGCGGTTCCTGTCACGCCTTACCCCCTGAGGGTCACGTAGGATTCGGTCAGTTACCAATTACCTCTTGTAATGTTTGTCATAAGGAAGTAGTAGATAGCCAAGGTCAAATAATCGATAAGAAAAAACATATTAACGGAACAGCTGACGGCGGGCTCTTTTAATTAAACTTTTTTACTAGGAAAGAAAATGTTGCTAATATGCTGCATTTTTTATTTCCTAGGATTTTCTTTTCTCCAAGTCTTTATATATTCGGCAATTTGTGTTGTAGCAGCACCGGGTGTAAACAACTCCCCCACGCCCATATCTTTTAACTTAATAATATCTTCTTCTGGAATAATTCCACCGCCGGTTAATAGAACATCATCCAATCCTTTTTCTTTCATTAAGTTTAATATTTTAGGAAGTATTGTTAAATGTGCCCCCGATAAAATACTTACGCCTATAACATCAACATCCTCCTGAAGAGCTGCTTCAACAATCATATCGGGAGTTTGCCTAAGACCTGTATAAATAACTTCCATTCCTGCGTCTCTAAGAGCAGCGGCAATTACTTTCGCTCCCCTGTCGTGACCGTCCAAGCCGGCTTTTGCAACTAACACTCTAATTTTTTGATCTTCCATCTTAGTAAAACTCCATACTTTTAAAAATCGACTTTAGTAAAATAATCCTAAATTCTTACTTAGGCAAAGATAACTAAACAGATAAATATTCTTTGTTTTTTGCAAAAGCTCCAAACATACCTCCGGTGTGGACAAAAACTACTTTCAAACCTTTTCTTTTCATTAAAAAGTTTTCATAGTAGCCAGTAAAGGCTTTGCCCGTGTATGCGGGATCCAACAAAATTCCCGTAGCTTGTGCAAAGTTTTTAATCAGTTTCAGTTTTTTCTTTTCGATATTTTTATACCCTTCTCTCGAATATCCTTCAATAATTTCCAAATTATTTTCATCTATTTTACAAGGCAGTTTATATTCGTAAATACAACCTTCCGCCGAGTGCAGAATTTTCTTTCTTATTTCTTCTTTTGAATACAGAACGTTAACTGCAAATATTTTTACGGGCAACTTTAACAGAGAAACTCCGGTAAGCATTCCGGCTGCAGTTCCACCTGAGCCTGCAGCAGAAAGAATTCCTTTTATCTTTTTAATATCGACTTGTTTTTTCAGTTCTTCAATAAATTGTATATATCCCCAAATTCCAAGTGCGTTAGAGCCGCCTTCAGGAATAACATAAACTTTTTTCCCCTTTCTCTTTAAAGCTTCTGCTTCTTCCTGCATAATATTGTTTACGTCAAAATAATTTTCTTTGTTCAGATAAGAAATTTCAGCACCGAAAAATTTATCCAAAAACAAATTACCTTTTGCATCATTTGAATCCCTACCCCATAAAAATAATTTTACTTTAAATCCTAATTTTTTGGCGGCAACAACAACAGCTCTGGAATGATTGGATTGTTCACCTCCGCAGGTAAAAATGTATTCGGCTTTTTTATTTTTAGCATCTTTTAACAGGTACTCAAGTTTCCTTATTTTATTACCGCTCAAAATTGATCCTGTTAAATCATCTCTCTTTATAAGAAAATTTCTGTTCTCAAATTTAATTTTTTGAACCGGTGTTGGTATATGAGCTAAATCAAATTTAGACGGATAATTTATTTTCATGATTATTTTCTGCTTTTAATTAATTTTTTATAAAATCTTCTTGCTCTTTCCAAATCCTCCGGAGTGTCCACCGAAAGCGTATCAAACTCGGTTACAACTACTTTAATTTTCATTCCGTTTTCAAGCATTCGTAGCTGTTCCAAACTTTCGGCTTTTTCCAAGTCTGTTTGTTCCAGCTTAGTAAATTTTAATAAAGTATTTCGCCTGAATACGTAAAGTCCTATATGTTTATAAATCTCCGTTTTCTCCAATTTATTTAAATTGGATTTTACTCCTATTACATAAGGGATAGGTGAGCGGGAAAAATAGAGTGCAAAATTTTCGTAGTCAAAAACCAATTTAGGTATTGAAGTGGATTTTAATTCATCAACACTCACAATTTTTTTTGCTAGTGTAGAAACCATTATCTTTTTGTCAAACAGCAGAGGTTCAATTGCTTCGTCAATCATTCTTCCGTTTATAAAAGGTTCATCTCCCTGTATATTAACAATAATTTTGGCATCCGGTAAATTCTCAACAACATAGGCTATTCTGTCGGAACCGGTTTTGAGTGACTTGGGAGTAAGCACAACATCTTTACAAAATTTTTTGGCTGCTTCTTCAACTTTTTCATCATCAACAGCAATATATATTTTGTCAATAAATTTTGATTTTGAAGCACTTTCGAAAGTATGCTGAAGCATTGGTCTTCCGCCTATATTAGCAAGAGGTTTGCCTAATAATCTTGTAGATGCAAAACGGGCGGGAATAACACCTATTACCATTATTTTTTATTACTCTTAATTACTTTTGGTACCTTAAAATATTTATCGTCTTTTTGAGGTGCATTTTTTAATGCTTCATCAGTTTTTACAGATTCACCTTGTTCATCTTTTCTGAATACATTATTATTTTCAACAGGGTGGGTTAATGGTTCAACTTGTGAAGTATCGAGTTCATTAAGTTTTTCAATGTAACTTAATATTGAACTTAATTCTTTAGAATAATTTCCCAATTCTTCATCGCTTAATTTTAAGCGTGCAAGTTTAGAAATATGTTTTACCTGTTCTTTTGTTACTGCCATAACTTAAATAATATGATTTTTAATAATAATATTTCTAACACTTTCCATCAATTCAATTTGATCTTTTCTTTTTTTTGCATCAACAGTTGAAATCGGTTTATCAAAATGAATTTTAATAATGCCTTTTTTAATATTAAATTTTCCCTTCGGCATTATCTTTTGTGACTGGCTGATTGTAATAGGAATTACAGGATGACCAGAAGTTGCAGCCAAATGAAAAGCTCCTCTCTTAAATGGCAGTATTTCACCCGTTTTACTCCTCGTTCCTTCGGCAAATAGCAAAACAGATATTTGTTTTTTGTCCATAAGTAATTTAGCATATTCCAGACTTCTTCTAGCCTTTTCCGCATTTTTCCTGTCGATTGCAATATATGGACCAGCCCACAAAGCCCAACCGAAAATTGGAATACGTGAAAGTTCATTTTTATAAAAAATAGAAAATTTCTGGGGAATTGAATATTGTAGGGCTGCTATGTCAAACTGGCTGCTGTGGTTTGAAACATAAACGTACGTTGTATTTTTATCTATGTTTTTCAATCCCGTAACTTCTAATTTTACACCCGTAATTTTAAGTACTCCGGATGATAATATTTTATTTAACTTCAAATAAAGCGTGAAGCTTTTATCGATTAATGCAAATATTAAAGCAAATATTGAAACCAATATCAAATAAACGGCAACGGCAATAACTTTTAAGTAGCTTAACAACATAACTATATTTTATTTTGTGTTTTCAATTTTAAAATCTTCCTTTATTTTTTTAATTCTTTTACTGATTGATGGATGGCTGTAAAAATACCACTCTACAAACGGATGAGGATTTTCATCACCCAAGTTCTGCTTGTTTAATTTTTCCAAAGCATTTGAAAAAACTTCGGGTTTTTGCGTAACTTTTACAGAATAATTATCAGCTTCGTATTCAAATTTTCTGGATAAAATATTTGTCAAAGGCGCCTGAACCAATCCGATTATCATAGCCCAAAGTGAGAGAAGCGGAAATGCAGAAATTGTTGTCCTTTCTGCGAAACCAAAAATGCTTAATGATTTATCGTACAAAAGTGCAATTAAAAACAGGGTTAGAAAACTGGATAAAGTGCCAACGATAATATTCTTTAAGATGTGTTTGTTTTTATAGTGTCCGAGTTCGTGAGCAATTACTGTTTCAATCTCATCTATGGAAAAATTTTCTAAAAGTGTGTCACCAAGAATTATTCTTTTGGACTTTCCCAGTCCCGTAAAAGCCGCATTTGCTTTTTTAGTGTTTTTACTCATATCAAACGAATAAACATTTTCCACATTTATACCGGCGTTTTCAGCCTGTATTTTTATTCTTTCTTTTAATTCTTCGTTTTCAAGTGGAGAAACTTTATAAAAAAGCGGGAGAATAAATGTGGGAACTATCCTTGCCAATACAACGGAAACAAGGAACAGCAATATTGCAAATGGAAGCCACCACAAATCTCCGTATTTATTTAAAGCATAAAACAGGAAAAGAACAATCGGAGTTCCTATAACTAAAGAAACAAACAATGCTTTCAGTCCTTCCCAGATCCATTTAAAAAAAGTTTGATTGGAAAGATTGTATTTGTGTTCAAGATAAAAATCTCTGTAATAGTTTAACGGAAAAAAGATAACGCTAAAAATAAACCCGATCGAAAATAAAAAAAGCAAGAAAATTATATAATTATTTGGTGAGAATTCTCTTAATAAATTTTCAACTTCCCTGCTTAGATTTGTATAGACTAAAAGTAAAAGCAGGATAAAAGTTAAAAAGCCTTTTAAAATACCCAGGGCTAATTTTGTGTTATTATATTTCTTAGAATCCATACTTAAAAATATGAAGGTTTAAAATAAAAAACCCGAAGCTTAATTCTAACTTCGGATTTTATAAGTAAATGTAATTTTGTCTAATATTTTTTCCTTTTTATTTTTTACCCTCTACTTTTTCCTTTTTAAGTTTTACCTTCCCTTTTTGCTTTTTCATCCTTTTCAAATACTTTTCAGGATCGTTATTAAATTTTACTGCACATTTTTTACAACAAACCTGGTAAGACTTTCCTTTATATTTTACTACAACTACATCTTCGCCAATGTCTTCCCGTGAAACAGGACAAACAGTGTTTAATTTTTCAATATTAGACTTATCGTATTTAGCTATTTTTATTTTTTCAGTTTTGTCTTTTTCCTTTGTTTGAGCATAATTGTTTTGTGTTAATACAATTGCAAAAGAAAAAATCAGAGGTAATAATATAATTTTTCTCATTGTGTCCTTTTATTTATTTAAAATATTTTGTTTGATTATTATCTAATAATAAATTTAATACTATAATTAAATTATTCCTACATTTTTCTCTGTAATCCATCCGACTTTTCCGTCGTGGAGACGAATTTTTACCCAATTATCTACTTTGTCTTCCAGTTTAACTTTTAAACCTTCGTGAATAACAAAAGCATCATTACTGTTTTCATCGGGTGAAAGTTTAACAGTTACAACACCTGAAACTACAATACCGTTTTTTACATTTAATTCTCTATTAAGTTTTACACCTGTAAATACAGATGATAGGATAAAGAAAACCAAAACTATTATACCGGTAAAAAAGGAAATTCTTTGAATTTTTTGTTTTTTTATAAGAAAGTAGAGAAGAATACATGTTAAAAACAACAAAAAGATAAAGTATGTCAGGTATGTCCATCCGGTTAAATTAAATAATGCCAAAATTGACTCCCACCACTTAAAAAGAAAAAACTGCGGAAGCGTATCAATCTTATCTATAGTTCTGGCATTGGCAATATCAAGATTATGTTGAATGTCTTCGTCCCCCGGAGAAAGATTTAATGCTTTATTGTAATATAAAATAGCATAGCCAAGATTTCCTTTGCGAAAGTATGTGTTACCTAAATTATAAAATAATGAAGTCCCTTCGTAACCGGAATTAACTAAATTCAAATAAGCCGCTTCGGCTTTTTCATATTTTTTAGCTTTGTAAAAATCTTCTGCCTGTTTCATTATCTTACCTGGTTCATACTGACCAAATAGGCTTGAAGCAAATAGTAATAAAATTAAAATGATTATATTTTTAAAGTTATAAATTTTCAATCTTTACCTGCCGTTTTTCTGTGATAACTTTCTTTCAATGTTAATTATTACTTGGGTAGATCTTTTGAACATATCATTCATTGCATCAGCGCCGCCTTTCTCCGGTGCAAACCTAATAAACTCACATTTCTCCGCACAATCTTTTAGCTCATTTATCAATGATTGATCGAGTCCTTTTTCTTTCAGAAGTTGTTCTGCGCGTTCGAGTGAAAATTCTGCTTTTGACAAATGAAGTTTATCTTCCAAATATCCGAACAGAGCAAGTGAAATTTCCGAATAAAACTCCAACTCATTTTTTGTATGCAACAATTTCTTGGCAGTTTTTAACCTTGCTTTTGCAATCTTCTGAGCTTTGTTGAACCGCAGAGATCGAATGTCACCGGCAAGTTTGTTTTGTTTTTTCTTCCAACTCAAAATTCCAATTAACAAAATCAACGGCAGCCCGCTCATTGCCCAAAAATTGGGAGAAAGAATTAAGATACTTTGTTTTTTAAACAAGTCGTTTATATCGGTTTTTAAAAAACGGATATCTTCTCCTAAAAGTTTTATGTTTTCTTTTGATATTCCGGTTGCTGTGGAAGAAACGATAGTTTTACCAGGTGATACTTTAAGAGTGAATTTTTTGGAAGACAGTGTTATGTATTTTTTCTTAGCAGGATTAAAATAAGAAAACCTTATAGGTGCAATTTCTTTTCTGCCGGGTGTTCTCGGAATAAAGACATATTCGGCATTTTTCATTCCGGAAATTACTCCACTCCTATTTATCTTCTCTGTTAACTTGGGTTCGTATTTATCAATTCCGTTCGGAATTTTTATCTCGGGAATATTTAACAGCTTAATATTTCCGGTGCCTTTAATATAAATTTTTATTGTAGCGGTTTCGTTAGTTTGTAAAGAGGTTTTATCAATTGAAGTGTTCATTGTAAAATCACCGACTGCACCTTTAAATGAAGCAGGTACATTTTTATCGGGTAAAGGCAGTACAGTAATTTTTACGGCATTAGATTTTGCATTATAATTTATCATCTGTCCCTGATCGAAGGGGTCATTAAAAAAATCATCAAAAATGTTACCGGTTCTGCGCTGACCTTTAATTCTTATAGGTATGTTCAATTCAAAAGGCGTAATTGCAAGTTTCCCGGTTTGTGAAGGGAAAAGGGCTGCTTTTTTAAGTAAACCTACCCTATACCTTTTTCCGTTTAAAACTTCAGTGGTAAAGGAAATATTATTAGGAGTATTTAATTCCTCAGACCAGAATCCTTTGTATTGGGGAAGTTTTGAAATTGACATTTGGGCAGCAATGGAAACTCTTGTGTATAATTTATAAGTAACTGTAACCTGTTCACCGAGATAAACCTTCCTTTTATTTACAATTGCTCTTATAAAAATATTTTTTGCTATCTCTTCATTAGAGACATTATTCCTGCTGTTGTTAGTCTTTTGCCTTGTTCTGTTTGTACCTTTAACTATTTCAATTTTGATGGGTTTACTGCTGTATGTATTGCCCAAAAAAGAGACTGATGCTGCACCGATAGTATATTTACCTGTCTTCTTCGGTCTTAAATAATATGAATATGACAGAGAACCGGACACTGCTCCGTTAATAATCTGTACGCTTGTTGATTGGTTCGGACCGGATAATACGTAAAAATCAGAAAGAGATGGCGGTGAAAAATTTCTGATATTACTAATGTCTTTTCCTTCAAATGTAAATGTTAACTGGAACTGGTCATTGAGTCCTACTTTATCGCTGCTAACAGATGCTGATAATTGCTGAGCAATAATATTCAAGCTAAATAGTAAAATGATAAACCATATATTTCTTATAACCCTTAACATTTGTTTATCACCAATCCTTCTCGGTTTTTGTAACTTTAGCTTTTCGTTTTCTAAGCTGCTTCTGCAGCTTTTTTTCGTTGTTCATCAAAGCGTTTAATATTTGTTTTGCCTGCTCTTTTGAAATTTTATTTTTCTTTTGTTGAGCCGGATTTTTCTTAGGATTATTCTTATTCTGTTTGTCCTGTTGATTCTTATTTTTCTGGTTTTTATCCTTGTTCTTATCTTTGTTTTTATCGTTTTTATTCTTGTCCTTATTTTTATCTTTTTTGTTTTTATCGTTTTTATTCTTTTTATTTTTATTCTTTTTCATCTGTTGAAGAGCATAAGAAAGATTGTACTTTGTTTGTGCATCGTTAGGATTTAATTTTAGAGCATTTTTATAGGCTTCAATACTTTCTTTTAACTTTTTTTGTTTTAAAAAAGAGTTGCCGATATTGTGATAAACTTTCGCTTTGAAATTTTTATCTTTGCTTGTCAATAATGCTTTTTGAAAAGAACTGATTGCTTCTTTATATCTTTTATTCTTATAATACGCGTCTCCGAGATTGAAATTAGCTTGCAGATTTTTTGGAGCTTTATTTACACCCTTTTTAAAATTCACTTCCGCATCATTGATTTTACCTTTTTTGTATAAATCCACACCTTCGTTTACCAAAGACCTTGTACTTTGAGCAGGTACAACCGACGTAAAAAGGAATAAAAGCAAGATAGTGTTAAAGATATTTCGGAATTTTGAAATCATAATTATTCCAGTCCTAAATTCAATTTTTTTGTTAATCCCGTATATAAAGTTGACGTTTTATTTGTCATAAAAAATTCGATTAAAAGCAATAAAATAGCCGGAGCCAAAAAATAATAAAAACGGTCTTCGTAATCAGTAACCTTTCTCACTCCGAATTCCGTTTTTTCAAAAGATGAAAGTTCGTTGTAAATATCATCCAGTTCATTTTGATTGTTTGAACCCAAATAATATTTACCTTTTGCTTTTTCTGCAATTTCCTTTAATGTAACCTCGTCTAATTTAGTTAACACGGGTTTTCCGTTTCTGTCCTTTTTAAAACCTATTCTGCTGCCCGCCGAATTGTAAATTGGTATAAGAACTCCATCCGGAGAGCCGAGACCGATTGTGTAGATTTTAATCTTTTTTGAAACTGCACTCTCAATTGCTTTGTTCAAATCTCCTTCGTGATCTTCACCATCTGTAATTACAACAATTGCTTTTTGCGTGTTCGATTTTAAGTCAAACGATTTCACTGATAAATTTATTGCATCTGCAATTGCTGTTCCGGGCTGCGGCACCGAATGAACATCAACTGCTGATAAAAACAAATTAGCCGCCGAGTAATCGGTTGTTAGGGGAAACTGTACATAAGCTGCTCCCGAAAAAACTATTAGCCCGATTCTATCGCCCTTTAGTTTATTAATTAAACTTGCAATCTGAAATTTTGCCCTTTCCAGCCTGTTTGGCTTTATATCTTCTGCGAGCATGCTGAGCGATACATCCAAAGCTATATAAACATCTATTCCGGCTTGTTTAACCTCTTGCACCCTGGTTCCTATTTGCGGATTAGCAGCAGCAACTATTAAAAAGGCAAATGAAAATAACAACAAAACAAGTTTTATTCTTTTCTTTATGTTACTAAACGCGGGTACCACTATTTTTTGAAGTGATTCTTCGGCAAAATCATTAATTGCTTCTCTCCGCTTACTGCCTAAATACCAAAAGAAGGCAATTAAGACCGGAATGAAAAATAATCCATACAAATAATCTGGGTGCTCAAATCTAAACATAATTTTTATACTAAATTTTTCTCTCTTAATTTCTATTTATTTTAGGGCAACGATCTAAATATTGACCGGGAAAGTCCTACGTCTAACAAAAGCAAAACTAAACCCAAATAAAGCCAACTTCCAAACAACTCCTTTGCATTACGGTAGGAGGTAACCTCTATTTTTGTCTTTTCCAATTTATCAATTTGATTGTAAATATTTTTTAAAGCTCTTGTGCTTGTAGCCCTGAAATACTGTCCTCCGGTTTCTTCGGCAATTTTTCGAAGCATGTTTTCGTCAATATTAACCGGTACCATTTGCGTCCTTATTCCAAACGGCGTTTGGACCGGATACGGCGCTTCGCCTCTTGTTCCAACACCGACTGTGTAAATTCTAATGCCGAAAGTTTTTGCTATCTGTGCAGCCGACATCGGGTCAACTTCTCCGGCATTGTTCATCCCGTCTGTAAGGAGGATAATTATTTTGCTTTTTGTTTTACTGTTTCTAAGCCTGTTAACACCGTTGGCAATTGCGTTACCGATTGCAGTTCCGTCCTCAATCATTCCTGTTTTAACCTGGCTGAGCAAATTTTTAAGTACATTATAATCTATAGTAAGCGGACACTGCGTAAATGCTTCTCTTGAAAAAATTACCAATCCTATTCTGTCTGAAGTTCTTTCATTAATAAAACTTGAAATAACATTTTTTGCCGATTCCAACCTGTTAGGCTTTAAGTCCTGCGCAAGCATACTACCCGAAATATCCAAATCCATAACAATGTCAATCCCTTTGGCATAAATATTTTGTCCGCTTGAAAATGTTTGCGGTCTTGCCAGTGCAATTACAAATGCCGCAATTGAAAGACAACGCAATATAAGCGGCAAATGTCTGAATTTTTCTTTCCAGTTTTTTGGAATTGAGTTTACAATATTTAACGACGAGTATATTATTGAAGGCTGTTCTTTTTTGCCTTTTTTAAAATACCAGTAAATCATTAATGGTATTAAAATTAATAAATACAAAATCCACGGATAGGCAAAAGTGACATCATTAAGCATGGGCTGTCTCCTCTGCTTTAGATTCTGTCAATATCTTAGTGCTGTTAATAATTTCTTCCGCCTGCTGCATCATTTCTTCGTTTACAGATTTTAACGGTATAAACTTTGCGAATTTAACCAAATCGGCATTCGTTAAAAAGTTTTTGGTTGTAACTAAAATTTCTCCGGTTTCATTATTTTCTTTTAATTTATTTAAAGTTTCTGCGGTAGTCATCTCCAATGCCGGAAGATTAAACCTCTGTTCAAAATATTCTCTTATTATTTCCGTAATCCTGGAATGATATTCCTTTACTTTTCCCTGCTGCCACAGTTGTTCTTCTCTTAATTTTTTAAGTTCGTTTAAAGCAGTGATATGCGGAGGCAGTTTTATAATTTTATTTGTCTCAATTATCTCTGACTTTTTCTTTTTATACCTTAAATAAAAATAAACCGCAGCCCCTATTATAATTACCCCAATCAAAATCCATAACAACAAATCTTTCCAGTTATAAGGAATTTTTAAGGGATCCTTAACATCTTTTATATCTTTTTTTAAATCAACTTGAACAAGATTAACCCTGAAGCTAAGCGGATTTGTACGGATATTTCTAACCGCAGAATTATTCAGCATTTCACTTTCGGATAAATTGAGTAGTTTTGAATTGGCAGTATCCTTACCGACCAAATAAAAAAGATTAATCGGTGGAATTGTTACTTTACCGGAGTCATATTTTGAAAGCGTAAAAACAAAACTACTTACTTTTTTTCCGTTAACTACTGATAATTTCGGGTTGGATATTTCCAGTATTTCCAATCCTTTGAGACTGTTTTTAACAGAAGGCTGGAGTAATTTAATATCTTTTGAATACTCGGCTCTAATTGTGTAATGTATTAAATCACCGATTAAAAACTGAGAAGAGTCGACTTTGGCTTCTGCAGAAATTGTCTGTGCAAAAACAGAATAAGAAAAAAATAATATACAAATAGAAAATAAAGAGATGATTTTTTTCACAGTCTGTTCCCGCGCATTTTAAAAAACTGAACAAGTGGTTTCACATAATCTTCGCCTGTATTAATTTCAATACTGTCCAAACCGCTGGAAAGGAAAAGTGATTTTCGTTTTTCTTCGTTTTCCCTGTTCAATTTTTGAATTAATCTATAAGTTTCTTTATTACTTGTATCCAGCCACCTTTGCTGCCCTGTTTCCGCATCATGGAATTTAACAAGACCCAAACGCGGTATTTCTTTTTCTCTTCTGTCTGATAAAACCACGCCGATTAAATCATGTTTTTTGCCCGCTATCCTTAAAATTTTTTCGAATCCCTCATCCATAAAATCAGAAATTAAAAATGCAATGCTTCTTTTTTTAATTGAATTATTAAAATACTGAAGAGCCAAATCGATATCGGTTGTCTTCCCTTCGGGTTCAAACGAAAGGACTTCGCGTATAATTCTTAAAACGTGTTTCCTTCCTTTTCTAGGAGGAACAAATTTTTCAATTTTATCTGTAAATAAAATTAGTCCGACTTTATCATTGTTTTTTAGAGCAGAAAAAGCAAGGATAGAACTCAACTCGGCTGCAATCTGCTGTTTGGTTTTATTTTCTGTACCAAAACTGAGTGAACCGCTTAAATCAATAATTAACATTACAGTAAGTTCTCTTTCCTCTTCGAACACTTTTATGTAAGGATGACCGAAACGTGCCGTAACATTCCAATCAATATTTCTAATGTCGTCGCCTATTTGATATTCACGAACTTCCGAAAACTCCATTCCCCTACCTTTGAAAACAGAGTGGTATTCACCCGAAAAAACGTGATTAACCAAACCCTTCGTTTTTATTTCTATTTGTCTGACTTGTTTAAGGAGTTCTCTGGTTTCCATTAGTAGTTAAAAATATTCAATGATTATTAATGATCTAGATTTCCACTTAAGTGGGAATTACAAAATATTTTCTATTACGGAACTTCTACTTTGTTTAAAATTTCTTCAATTACATTTTCTGAAGTAATATCTTCGGCTTCAGCCTCGTACGTAACAGCTATCCTGTGTCTTAATACATCCTGGCAAATTCCGCGTACATCTTCCGGAATAACATATCCTCTTCTTCTTATAAATGCTATTGCTTTTGCACCCATTGCAAGATTAATTGATGCCCTCGGAGAAGCTCCGTAGTTTATTAAACCGGCTAAATTATCCAGTCCGTATTCTTTGGGTTTACGCGATGCAAAAACTATATCCAAAATGTAACGTTCAATCTTTTCGTCTGTGTAAACTTGATGCAGCACCTTTCTAGCATTTAATATGTCCGCAGTTTTTACAACCGGATTTATCTTCTGTGTTTCAACCGATACATTTTGTCTTAAGATACTCAGTTCTTCTTCTTTATTTGGATAAGTGATTTTAACTTTAAGCATGAATCTATCAACTTGTGCTTCAGGCAAGGGATATGTTCCTTCCTGCTCAATAGGGTTTTGAGTTGCAAGAACTAAAAAAGGCTCTTCAAGTTTAAATGTTTCCTCACCGATTGTAATTTGTTTTTCCTGCATAGCCTCGAGCAAAGCACTCTGCACTTTAGCAGGTGCACGGTTTATTTCATCGGCAAGAATAAAATTAGCAAAGATAGGACCTTTCTTTATTTTAAATTCACCGTCCTTTTGATTGTAAATCATCGTACCTATTAGATCAGCAGGCAGAAGATCGGGTGTGAATTGTATTCGCTGGAATTTTGCCTTCATTGCAGAGGAAAGAGTTTTTATTGCTAGAGTTTTTGCCAGACCCGGCACTCCTTCCAATAAAACGTGTCCGTTGCCTAAAAGCCCTACAATAAGTTTCTCAACCATATCTTTTTGACCGACAATTGCTTTGCTAATTTCCTGCATCAGCAGGTCAATAAAAGCGCTTTCTTGTTTGATTTTTTCATTTATTACGGTTATATCCACAATAGAACCTCATAATTAATTTTTAATTCAAATACTTTCTGAAAAATAATAAGATTAGACATCGTAAAATGTAAAAATGTTTCCGTTTTATATCAAAAATAGTTGTGTGATTCGTTAAGCTTTTTGCCAACTTTTGGGAACTCAATCTATTTTATATATTTATAAGTCAGTTAAGAAAAAATATAATTTTATGAAAAGA
>CAZTZZ010000052.1:0-8156 GCA_964617905.1 uncultured Ignavibacteriaceae bacterium
TTATATTTCAATTCAATATTCATTTGAAAATTACCCGCACAAAAGATATATTTATAAACCATTTATCTAAAGGGCATTGTTATGGCATTAGATCAGGACCTTCAATCGATTCAGGAAGCACGCGACCTTGCAAGAGCAGCAAAGGAAGCACAATCGGAATTCAAACACTTTAACCAGGAACAAGTTGATAAAATTGTTAAAGCTATGGCTGAAGCCGGTTATGCAGAAGCGGAAAGACTTGCACGAATGGCTGTTGATGAAAGCAGTTTCGGAAAAGTAGAGGACAAAATCATTAAAAATCAGTTCGGCACAAAAAACGTGTACGAATCTATTAAAGATTTAAAAACTGTGGGCGTTATCGGCACCGAAGCCAACGGAAAAGTTGTTAAAATTGCCGTGCCTATGGGTGTTGTCTGCGCGTTGGTTCCATCGACAAATCCCACTTCAACGGCAATGTACAAAGCTCTTATTTCTTTGAAAGCAAGAAACGCAATTGTAGTTAGTCCCCATCCCAAAACTGCAAACTGTACAGCAGAATCTTTAAGAATTCTTTCCGATGCTGCGGAAAATGCCGGGGCTCCGAAAGGTTTGATTCAATGTATTTCAAACCCATCAATTGAAGGCACACAGGCTTTAATGAAAGATAAAAACGTAGCTGTGATTTTAGCCACAGGCGGCACACCGATGGTTAAATCGGCCTACAGTGCGGGCAAACCAGCGTACGGTGTGGGTCCTGGCAATGTACCTGCTTTTATTGAAAAAACCGCAAACGTAAAAAAAGCAGTGGCTGATATAATTTACGGAACAACATTCGATAACGGAACTCTCTGCTCTTCCGAGCAGGCAATGATTGTTGACAGACCTTTGGAAGAAAAAGCGATTGAAGAAGCAAAAGCATTGGGTGCTTATTTTGTAAATAACGAAGAGAAACAAAAATTAGAAAAAGCAATTCACACAAACTTCAGAATAAATTCCGAGATTGTAGGCAAACCCGCTAAATTTATCGCCGAGTATGCCGGCTTTACCGTTCCGGATAATACTACTGTTTTGATGGCAAGATGCAACTCTGTCGGCAAATCGGAACCGCTTTCAATGGAAAAGCTTTCTCCTATGCTTGCTTTTTACACGGTTGATGGCTGGCTTGAGGGATGTCACAAATCAATAGAACTGCTTAACTTCGGCGGTATTGGACATACAATGGTTATCCACAGCAACGACGAAGAAATAATAATGAAATTCGCTCTTGAAAAACCTGCGTTTAGAATTCTTGTAAACACACCTTCATCGGTCGGTGCGGTTGGTTATACAACTGCCCTAAATCCTTCAATGACATTAGGCCCGGGAACTTTGGGCGGATCAATAATTTCCGACAATGTTTCAGCGAAGCATCTGATGAACATTAAAAAACTCGCTTTTGAAACTAATCCGGTAAATAAAGGACAAAGTGTTAATTCCTTTGGTGGAAAAGCCGTGCAGAATGTTTCAACATCCGAATCTTCTTTTATGAAGGATATTGAAGAGAGACTAAGAGCAAGAGCAGGAAATCTGCCGTTGGATAAACCATTTACCGAAAGCAAACCGAAGGAAATTGAAAAAGTTACAGCTACTCCGGATGTGAAAAAATCGGTTACTTTTGGCGCGGGAATAAGCGAGGAAGAAATCAAGAAAATTATAAGTGAGTTTAAGCAATAAATGTTTTTTTATCACGGTACAACCATGACAGTCTTTAATTTTTAAACCAATCTTCAACGGGAATATTTTCACTTTTAATGTGGTAATATTCGTTAGTCTCGTTTGAGTATTTATAATCCTTTTCCCATTCTTCTATATTTTCAATAATTGATTTAATAGAATCAATTATAAAATACATTTCATCGTTTGTCATTGTGGGGTGAATTGACATTCTTATCCAGCCGGGTTTTTCTGAAAGGTCGCCATGGTTAATTTTTTCGGTTATGTGTTTTGATTGGCAGAGAGTAACGTGAAGCAGATAATGCCCGTAAGTTCCCGCACAGGAGCAGCCGCCTCTCATTTGTATGCCGAATCTGTCATTAAGAAGTTTTACGATTAAATTGTAGTGGATATTATCAACATAAAAAGAAATTGCTCCGAGTCTTTTCTTTAAATTGCCTGCAAGTAAATGAAGTCCGTTAACCTTAGGCATTTCTTCAAAGACTATTTTAAGGAGCTCTTCTTCCCTTTTCAAAATATTTTCAACGCCCATTTCTTCTTTTAATTTAACGGCGAGAGCGGCTTTTATAGTTTGAAGAAAAGCCGGTGTTCCTCCGTCTTCCCTTGCCTCAATGTTATCGACAAATTTATGTCCGCCCCAGGGATTCGTCCAATCAACGGTTCCCCCGCCGGGCTGGTCGGGTACAATATTGTGGTAAAGATTTGAGTCAAAGATTAAAACACCGGAAGTACCCGGTCCGCCTAAAAATTTGTGGGGAGAGAAAAATATTGCATCTAATTTCATTTCAGGGTCTTTGGGATGCATATCAATTTTCATATAGGGAGCGGCACAGGCATAATCAATAAAACAAAGTCCCCCGTTTTGGTGCATGATTTTTGCAAGCTCGTAATACGGCGGAATAACGCCCGTTACATTTGAGGCTGCCGTAAATGCACCAATTTTAAGAACACGGTTTTCATATTTTTTTAAATGTTTTTTTAAATCTTCAACATCCACCTGTCCTTCGTTTGTAGGTTCAATTACTTCAACATCTGCAAGTGACTCCAGCCAAGATGTTTGATTGGAGTGGTGTTCCATATGTGTTATAAAAACAACCGGCTTTTGTTCTTCGGGTAGCTTCACAAATTTTTGAATTTGTTCGGGAACTCTAATTCCCAAAATTCTTTGAAACTTATTTACAACACCCGTCATTCCCGAACCTGCCGTAATAATTACATCTTCTTTACCTGCATTAACGTGGTCTTTTATAATTTTATGGGCAAGGTGGTAAGAGTGTGTCATTGTTGTGCCGGTTACGCTGGACTCAGAATGCGTGTTGCCTACAAAAGGACCGAACAACTCTGCTAATTTTTTCTCAATCGGTGCATAAAGTCTTCCGCTTGCAATCCAATCGGCATAAACAATTTTCTTTTCTCCGTAGGGAGTTATGAATGTTTTATCATATCCCACGGTGTTTTCTCTGAACTTTCTAAAATATTCTTCTAATTCGCTCATCAATTCCATTAATTAATTTTAAAGTTTGCATACATAATAATACATTGTTAAATCATACATCCATTCATTCATACAATCATACATTATATTATTGTAATATAACAAATTTCCTTTCTCAAATTTATGCAAAAATCCTTTTTAATTATTTTTTTAATTTCTATGCAGAATTGCTATTTTGAGTATCAAATAGACTTTTCATTTAAATCTAAACTAATAAAAGATGAATTACTTAATCGGAGTGGATGTTGGCGGGACAAAAATTGATTGTATAATTGCAGATGCTGAAGGAAATATTTTATCCGAAGTTACTACAGTAGGCGGTAACCCTTTAGTAATTGGAATTGATAAAGCAGCAGAAAATATTTGGTCTTCGATTAAAGAATGCAACAGAGAAACTCAAATAAATTTTTCAGATATTAATTTAGCTTTGATCGGCTCAACAGGAACGGGACGAAAAGAAGACTCGGATAATTTATTAAATGAATTAAAAAGAATTTCTGATTTTAAAAATATAAAAGTCACTACCGATGCACACATCGCTTTGGAGGGTGCCTTTCCAAATCAACCCGGATGTATTTTGATTGCAGGAACAGGTTCAATTATTTATGGAAAAGATGAAGAAGGAATAATTCATCGTGCGGGCGGGTTCGGAAGTTTAATCGGTGACCAGGGCGGAGGATATTCTATAGGCAGAAAAGGACTTGCTGCCGTATCAAAAGAGTTTGACGGAAGGGGTAAAAAAACATTAATAACCGAACTACTTGCAGATAAGTTCAACATAAGAAATTCCGGTGAATTGATTACAAATGTTTATAACAAAAAATTGTTTATCCCGGATGTAACTCCGTTGATTATTGAAGCGTCAGAAAAGGATGATGATGTAGCAATAAATATTTTAAATACGGAATCCGGTGAATTGATTAAACATATAGTTGCAATTAAGAAAAAATTAAAATTAGAAAATTTTAAACTCTCTTTTTCAGGCTCGCTAATCAAAAATAAAAATTATTATTCAGATCTTTTGAGAAATAAAATTGAAAAAGAACTCCCTTTTGTTGCAGTAACGGAAGCTGAAAATACACCTGCTAAAGGCGCAATTCTTTTGGCAAAGAAACATCTTGCGGAAAATAAATGACCCCGAATCAGTCAAAAAAACAAGCGTGGAAATGGGTACCTTCATTATATTTTGCTGAGGGACTTCCATACATAGTTGTAATGTCGGTATCGGTTATAATGTATAAAAGACTTGGTATATCAAATACTGATATTGCTTTTTACACGAGTTGGTTGTATCTGCCTTGGGTTATTAAACCGTTTTGGAGTCCCGTTGTAGATATTTTAAAAACAAAAAGATGGTGGATAATTGCAATGCAGCTTTTTTTGGGGGCGGGATTTGCAGGAGTTGCATTAACATTGCCCACAGATAATTTCTTTAAATTCTCGCTTGCGTTTCTCTGGCTTGTTGCATTCAGTTCCGCCACTCACGATATTTCTATCGATGGTTTCTACATGCTCGGACTTTCAAAACACAACCAGGCTTGGTTTGTGGGCATCAGAAACACTGCTTACCGTTTTGCAATGATATTTGGTCAGGGACTGCTAATTATTTTTGCCGGTTATTTGGAAACAAATAATGTCGGCGGTTCTGCAAATATTTCTTTTGCCTGGATGATAACATTTTTTGTTTTGGCGGGATTATTTATTCTCTTCTTTTTATATCACAACTATGCTTTACCGTATCCGGAAAAAGACAGAACAAAAAGAGAACTGACGTTCAAATTATTTTCAAATGAATTTCTTCAAACCTTTGTTTTGTTTTTTAAGAAAAAGCAAATCATTATAATCCTTCTCTTTATTTTATTATACAGGCTGGGCGAAGGACAGCTTGCAAAAATCGCCGCACCTTTTTTATTGGATGCAAGGTATGTCGGTGGTTTGGGTCTGACAACTTCGCAAGTCGGTTTTGCATACGGAACTGTAGGAATAATTGCTTTGATAATAGGCGGTCTTTTGGGTGGCTTTGTCTCAGCAAAACACGGACTGAAATACTGGATTTGGTGGATGCTCGCAGCTATAAATTTACCCGACATCGTTTACGTGTTTTTATCTTACACTCAAACATCAAATTTATTTGTTGTAAATGCTGCGATAGCAATTGAACAGTTCGGTTACGGTTTCGGGTTTACTGCTTTTTTGTTGTACCTGATTTACATTTCGGAAGGAAATTACAAAACGGCACATTACGCTATTGCAACCGGACTTATGGCGCTCGGGATGATGATACCCGGAATGTTAAGCGGCTGGCTTCAAGAGTTAATCGGCTACAAAGAATTTTTTGTCTGGGTTTGTGTTTCTACTGTTCCGGCATTTATAATAACTAAGTTTTTATACATTGATCCTGAATTCGGAAAGAAAACTAATTTAAAATAAAAATGAAATCATCTATTCAAATATTCGGAAAGATTCTTTTAATAATTATAGCTTTGTTAAATTTAACACCTGCTCAAACTTCTCAAGTTAAGTTTTCAAATGTAGATAAATTAATTAATAATGCAATTACCGACAGCGTTTTCCCCGGTGCAGCATTACTAATTTCAAAAGACGGAAAAATAATTTATAAAAATGCTTACGGTAATTATAAATACGATAAACTTTCGCCCAAAGTAAAATTAAATACTATTTACGATTTGGCATCACTTACAAAAATAGTTTCAACAACAACGGCTGCAATGATTTGCATTGATAACGGTTTGTTCAAATTAAACGACAAAGTGGTAAAATACATTCCCATATTTGCTAATAACGGTAAAGAAAACATCACAATTAAAAATTTGCTTATGCACAACAGCGGACTCCCCGCTTACAAAAGGTTTTATAAATTCTGCAAAAATGCCGGGGATATAATAAATGATATTTACAACACAAAGTTGATATATAAAACCGGAAGCAAAACAGTTTATTCGGATTTAAGTATGATTGTTCTGCAGAAAGTAATTGAAAAAGTAACGCACATAAGTTTAGATGATTTTTCCGAAGAAAATATTTTTAAGCCTTTAAATATGAAAAGAACAATGTTCAATCCTCCGGATTCACTTAAAAAAGAAATTGCACCGACAGAACTTGATGATTACTGGAGACACAGGCAGCTGCAGGGCGAAGTGCACGATGAGACTGCATCACAACTGAACGGCGTTTCAGGAAATGCGGGACTTTTTTCAACTATGGAAGACTTATCGCACTATCTAAAAATGATTCTTCAAAAAGGTAAATATAAAGGCAAAAAAATTATCAAAAGCAGTACGGTAAAACACTTTACTGCAAAACAACCAAATTCGGAAAGAGCTTTGGGCTGGGACATTAAATCACCCAAGAAATCTTCAGCGGGAAATCTCTTTTCACTAAAATCATTCGGACATACGGGTTACACGGGAACATCTTTCTGGGTTGACCCGGAAAAAAATTTATTTGTCGTTTTTCTTACAAACAGGGTTTATCCATCAAGAAAGAACAGAAAAATTATTAAATTCAGACCAATACTGCACAATGAAATAATTAAGGCACTTTATAAATAAATGAAATTAAAAAAAGTAAAATATATTTTATTCATTTGGTTCATCTGTATATTCTTTGTTCAGAACTCAACTGGTTTCCCCTCTAAAAAAAATGCAACCGCAACGCCAAATTACCCTTCCGTTTTTCATTTAAATGATGTTGACAAGGAATGGGTTGAAAACAAATTAAAAAGTATGACAACAAAAGAAAAAGTAGCGCAGATGGTCATGCCTTGGGTGATGGGAAATGACAGAAGTCAGGATACTCTGGAACTGGTTCGAATTAAACAACTTATTACGGAATATAAAGTCGGAGGTTTTGCATATTTTCAAGGTGATATAAATAATGAAAGAAAGGATATTATCGATATGCAGATTCTCTCAAAAATTCCTTTGTTAATCGCATCAGATTTTGAAAACGGGCTGGGAATGCGCCTTACCGATGGAAACACATTTCCTTTTAATATGGCTGTTGCTGCTACTGGAGATACATCTCTTGCATTTAATATCGGAAAAGCAATTGCGCGTGAAGCAAGAGCAATCGGTGTTAATCAAAATTTTGCGCCCGTTGCCGACATAAACGACAATCCTGAAAATCCAGTTATTGGAATCCGTTCATTTTCAAGCAAAACAAACATAGTATCAAAATTTGCAAACGCATTTATAAACGGAGCATCAATGGGAGGTATAATATCAACCGTTAAGCATTTCCCAGGACATGGAAACACGGAAATTGATTCACACATTGATCTGCCAAAAATAAGCAAAACAAAAAAAGCTTTGTTTAAAAATGAACTCATCCCATTTATAAAAGCAATAAACAATGGTGTTCAGGCAATAATGATCGGGCATTTGAATGTACCCGCTTTACAAAAAGATACATTGCTTCCCGCTTCACTTTCCAAAAAAGTTGTTACCAGTCTTTTAAAAAACAAGCTGAGATTTAACGGACTAATTGTAACCGATGCAATGAGAATGCAGGCATTGACAAAATACTATTCTGTTGCAGAAGCCGGTGTTATGGCAGTTAAAGCAGGGAACGATATAATACTTATGCCACCCGACCCGGAAATTGTAATAAACGCCGTTGCCAATGCAGTCTTTTCAAATGATATTAGTCAGGAAAGAATAAACGAAAGCGTACGGAAAATTCTTTCTGCAAAAAGGTGGATAAAAAACACAGAACCTAAATGGGATATTTTTCAGAACAGCAATACATATATCCCACATAAAAAATTCGCGCAAAAAATTGCCGACAGGTCTATTACATTGTTAAAAAATAAAAGAAAAATCATCCCCGTTAAAACTTCCAAATACAGAAAAGTTACAAGTATAGTTTTTTCTTACGGTATTGATAAAGATTCTATTTTAGTTTTTAACAAATTAATTTCTAAAAAATTTAACAGTGTTAAAACAGT
>CAZTZZ010000052.1:8256-17190 GCA_964617905.1 uncultured Ignavibacteriaceae bacterium
CAAATCAAAACATATCTTTGTGCTTATAACGATGTTGAGGTTTCACAAATTGCAGTAGTAAAAGCTCTTCTTGGTAGAATTCCAATAACAGGCACTTTGCCAATTTCTATTCCAAAAACAAAATACCATATCGGATACGGAATTAGGTTGAATTAATCTTCATTTTATTACTTTTTAATTATCTCATTTCAATACACAAAATTAAATCATCTCTCATTTTGACCTTTTAACCAAAATTAAATACCGCTAATCGATTAA
The DNA here is from genome assembly GCA_964617905.1 of uncultured Ignavibacteriaceae bacterium. Lineage (GTDB taxonomy): Bacteria > Bacteroidota > Ignavibacteria > Ignavibacteriales > Ignavibacteriaceae. Next base: position 8,515 of record CAZTZZ010000052.1, read on the forward strand.
AAAAATGTCACTAATTTCTTCAAATATTACACTATTTATTACAATTAATGTTTTTTATCAATTTGGCATAGTTGTTGTTTTTTAAGTGTCGTTAAATAATAAAAATATTGAGAAAATTATGACAAAAAAACAAGTGGTTTGCAAAACAGTAATAATTGATGATGATGAAAATTCAAGAAAATTACTGATTAAACTTTTAAGGAAACATTCACAAATAAAAATAGTGGGTGAAGCAGGAAATGTATCTTCAGCATTAAAAGTAATTAAAGAAACAAAACCTAACAGTATTTTTCTGGACGTTAAATTAGAAAAACAAACAGGATTCAAGTTGTTGGACGAATTATCGTCGGATCTTAAAGTTATTTTTGTTACGGCTAATTCAGATTTTGCAATGCAGGCATTTGAGGTAAATGCGTTGGATTTTGTCAAAAAGCCTATTGAAAAAGCCAAGCTAGGGCGTGCTGTTAATAGACTGATAGATGATTTGGCATTGAGCAGTGAAGAAATGTTAAAGTCATTTGACGAAAAAAATAAATCATTTAAAGAGAGCAGTATAAACAACGATGCTATGAAAAATGTTTTTAAGAAAAATGGAGAAAATACTGACAGTTTGGAATACGACGATAGATTATTCCTAACAAATAACGGTTCATCAAAATTTATTAAGGTTAGCAATATACTTAGCATTACTGCAAACAAAGACTATTCATATATAAATTCCATAGACGAGAAAAAAATAATTATTCTTAGAACAATGAAGGCCTGGGAAGAAAGACTGCCGGAAAAATACTTTGCAAGAATTCACAGGTCAACAATAATAAATTTAGAGTATGTAGAGAAAGTGGAGAAATGGTTTAATTATTCATACCACGTTTATATAAAAGATATAGAGATTCCCTTTCAAATGAGCAGAAGATATGCCGCAAAACTAAAAGAAAAGTTTAAATAATATTTATCACTTATAATATTTGAAGCCATATAATCTATTACTCATAATCTTGAGTAATAGATTTTTTTTGTATATTAATACTAATAGCATATCGAACAACTATTAATAAACAAAATGATTTTATTTAAACATTATTTTTCATATCTGTTTGCCTTCTTGTTTTTATTTCTTTCGTGTAACGGAGGCACCCGGAATAAAACACAGCATGATAATTTGGGGTTTGCTTTACCTGCAGGATTCGATATTTCCGTTTATGCTGAAAATGTTCCCGGTGCACGTTCTTTGAGTTTGGGAAATAATGGTACCGTTTTTGTAAGCACAAGGGGACAGGGAAAGGTTTATGCAATTGTTGATACAAACAAAGATTATAAAGCTGATAAAATTTTTACAATCGCCTCTAACTTAAATGTACCGAACGGTGTAGCATTTAAAAACGGTTCTCTTTTTGTAGCAGAGATAAACCGGATTTTAAGATACGATGATATTGAAAACCGTTTAGAAGATTCCCCCAAACCTGTTGTTATTTACAATAAATTCCCAGGAATCTTTCACCACGGCTGGAAGTTTATCCGCTTTGGACCAGACGGAAAACTTTATGTACCGGTCGGCGCACCTTGCAACATTTGTTTCAGTAAAGAAAAAATATTTGCAAGCATTACAAGAATGGATGTTGACGGAAGCAACTTTGAAATTTTTGCAAAAGGTATCCGTAATTCCGTGGGGTTTGATTGGAACCCCGTTACAAAAGTACTTTGGTTTACAGATAACGGAAGAGATATGCTGGGAGACAACATTCCGCCCGATGAATTAAACAGAGCACCCGAAAAAGGACTCCATTTCGGTTATCCTTTTTTCCATGGTAACGGTATTCGAGACCCTGAATTCGGTAAAGAAAAAGATCCGAACAATTATACTACTCCGGCACAGGAACTCGGTCCGCACGTTGCTTCATTGGGAATGAGATTTTACACAGGCAGTATGTTCCCAGTTGAATATAAAAACCAAATATTTATTGCCGAACACGGTAGCTGGAACAGAAGCGAAAAAATAGGTTACAGAATTACGGTTGTAAAATTGGTAAAGAATAATCCTGTCAGCTACAAACCTTTTGCAACAGGATGGCTTAAAGGCAACACGGTTAGCGGAAGACCCGTTGATTTACAAATTATGCCGGACGGTTCTATCTTGGTTTCAGATGATTATTCCGGTGTGATTTACAGGATAACTTATAACCGAAAATAAATAAGTTATTTTTCCCCCTCATTACTTTTTTTTGCAAATTCTTCGGCAAAGTTTTTAATCATTTTTGAAATATCGTTGTTAGAAGTTGAGCGTAAATAAGTATCCGCCATTTTTTGAAATATCTGATAAAAGTGAATATTCATATCATCGACCATCATTTCGTTTGTCCAAAGGTCAATGCCCATTGTTATATTTTCTTCTTTATCCCACACTGAAACCTGCATTGACTTGCATTCTTTCTCCCCTTTAAAATTTGCATCACTTGCATTCCATTTTATTTTTTTAGGTAGGTTTTTCTCATCCAGCTCAATAGTAAATTTTATTTCTGAAGTTTTTAACGTCATAATTCATTCTCTATTTTCATTCATAATTCTTAATTCAAAATTCATAATTATTTTAGTATTCTTTGTATTCGGCGTAACCCTGTTCAACAAGGAAGTCGTTAACATTTAAAAACTCACCATCCTTAGGAAGCCAAATCTCACCGAGATATCTTCCGTATTTTCCTTTTTTGTCCTTAAATGTTCCGATTATTATTTCCTTATCTAAAATAATCTCCCTTAAAAAATCTCTGGAACGCAGACCTTCCTTTCTTGTTTTTCCTTTTACTTCGGGTGCGTTTATTCTTATTAACCTTATTTTTTCACCTCTTACCCAAGTTTTTAAACCCAAGTCAATGTCAACTGTACATGTATCTCCGTCATACACGGAAGTAACAAAGGCTTTATATTGATAAAGAACGTTTTTCATTTTATTCCCTCATTCTAATATTTTTTATTTATATACTAATTTTTATAATTTCACCGAAAAGATATTAGAGATAACACAAAAGTTAATTTAATTTTTTATTTACGCAAATGATTATGAAAAAAGTTTTGTTTTTTATGTTTTTTCTTTCAACTTTTATTTATTGTCAAAATGCTGTAAGTGTAGGCAGTAAATTGGGCGGGGGAATAATAAAGGGAAATTCTCCCAGCCAAAGCAGTTATTTTGTTTCTGTTTTTGTTGATGTCCCAACGCCTTTAAGTGATAAGATTTTACCGAGATTCAGCTTTATTTATGCACAGAATATCGAAAAGTTTCTGCCGAATAATTCTAAAGATTATCACTCTTTCATAAAAGGGTTTTCCGTGGTTGCCGTAACAAATCAAAGTTTGAACAATAATTTTTATCTGGAAGAAAGTGCGGGATTTCTGGCATTGAATGACAGAATTTTCAACAACAACTCCGTTTGGGATTACGGGGTTATATTTTCTCTTTTAGCAGGACTGAATTTGAAAAAAGAGCCGACAAAGGGTTTTAGTGTTGGTCTGGGAATAGAAAACGGTTTTACCTTCGCAAATACTCTTGTAAAATATTTTGCGGCTTATTTTCAGTTTAAAATTTCTTTATAAAAAAGAGGTTGCATCAAAAAAATTATATTCATTTTGTTAACAACCTCTTTTATTTGGGCAAGTAAAAAATTATTCTTAGGAAGCTTCTGCTGCTTTACCTCCGTAAACTTGTGCCGTTACAACACCTATTATTACACATTCAATTACACCGTAAATAAACCATTGAAGTGCAAAACCGTATGGAATTGGTTGTGTTGCATAAGTAGCGTATGCCATAGGAACGCTTATCATCATTCCAACATAAAAACCGTAGCGGACACCTTCCATCAATCCTTTTCCTTCACTTCCTTTTGCAAAAATTAAGCAGAAGAAAAAGACGAAGAATAAACCGGCAACATAGAGAACCCACATTTTTATATCAGCTTCCGGACGCATAACTTTCATCACAGCTTCCGAAGCGTAAGTGGATTTTAGCAATACACCGTGAACAATAAATTCTAGAATTTCATACACAACATAAGTTGCCACAAAACTCATCCAAAATTTTTTACTCATAATGTCTCCCTCGAGTTTGTTTGTAAATGTGTTATTTAAAACTCCCTCCATTTGAAACTATTTATCTTTGAACATAAATGCAACAAAAATTTAATCCTTTAAAATTTAATTTACTAAATTGACCGATTTTGCTTATTTTTAAGGCATTAATTTTTTAAATAATTTTGGCAGGAATAAGATGTCAGTAAATCTAATTGCCCATATTGAAATACCATCTACTAATTTAAACACAACCACCGATTTTTATGAAAAGGTTTTCGACTGGAAATTTAAACCCTTCGGCAGGGGATACTTGCTCTACAATACACATAATCAATTAACTATCGGTCTCAGAAAAGTTGAAAGTGTTTCTTCGGGTGATACAACAACATTTCATATTAGAGTAGAAAATATTGATAATATTTTAGAGAAAGCCGAAAAGGAAGGCGGGAAGAAATTCAGAGAAAAAACCGTAATACCTGCAATGGGTTATTACGCTCTTATAAAAGATCCTGACGGAAATACTATCGGTTTGTATCAAGGAAATTAACTACACAAAATAGGAAAACCCGATTTCTTTAAGAAATCGGGTTTTTTTACTTAAAAATTATTATTAGTTTATTTCATCAAAATCATCTTTTTGGTCTGTACAAATTTATCCGACTGCAATCTGTAAAAATAAACTCCGCTTGTTAAATTAGAAGCATTAAAGTTTAATGTATGATTTCCTGCCGAATATTCTTTGTTAACTATTTCCTTTACCTTTCTACCCAAAGCATCAAACAATGTAACAACCACTTTACCGGTTTGAGGTAAAGAGAAATTAATATTTGTAGACGGATTGAATGGATTAGGGTAATTCTGTGACAGAGTATAGTTTGTCGGTAATTGGTTTTCATCATTAACTGCTGTTGCACTTGTATAAACAGCAGTGAATATGCCTCTGCCATGAGTCCCTATTGCAACATATCTATCAGCCGTTGTGCGCCCTGAAATAAAATTCACAATAACATTTCCCATTACTTGATCGCCTTCAATTCTCCATAAAGTAGAACTTGTATTGGAAACATCCGTTGTTGAATATAAACCCGTGCTTGTACCAACTAAATAGACTGTTCCGGATGCAAAGGGCAATATACTAGCACATCTAACGCTCGGTCCCACAGTCCCTCCCCAACTGTCATTAGATAAGTTACCCTCTATATCAAGAAATTTAGCCCCTCCGTCTGCAGTATAAAAAAGACTTGGTACGGCATAATTGGAAACTACAACAATTACTTCGTCCGAATTACTGGGATTAACAGCTATTGAAGAAATATATGAGCCGGCAGTAACCCCCGCTCCACTTAATGCACTGGAAAGATCTGTTGCGGCAGCAATTGAAGTTCTTGCATTTGTTAATTTGTATAATTTAGGCAGACCATTGCCGGTAGAAGAAGCGGCAAAGTATAAAACATCGCTGGAATTACTTTTAGAGATTGCTATTGCGGTATAATTATAACCGCCGGGGGCGTTATTGTTTGTTAAACGCGTCCAGCCTACTGTGGTTTTATTTTGAAAGTTTGGAATAGTGCTAACTGTGTTATTTCTCCAGAGTTGAGAACCCGATAAATAGTATAAATAATTCTCGTCGTTCGGATCGGGAACAAGAGGATTTATGAATAATTGCCCTGATGCACCCGAGGGTGTAATAACGCTCCAGTTATTATTCCAATCCGGCATTTTATCTGCACCCGTGTATCTTAATCTGTTAATCCTCCCATTTTGAGAACCTGTCAATGCAAAATTTCTTGTAAAATATGCATAGGCTCCATCGCCTGAACTTACATCAGAAGATGGACTTGTAGTTGTACCTGTAAAAGTAAAATAAGGCGTTCCGTTATCCTGGGCGCCTCCCATAATTCTTTTATCACTGGATGAATCGTAAATTGCAACAGTATAAAACTGGGTTACATTGTAACCTTTGTTTTTATCTGTCCACGGAAAAACATCTGCATAATTTGTATCGGTAATATCAGATGTATAAGCTAAGCCGCCGTCGTGTCCGCTCCAGAATGCATTTATGTTTACAGGGTCAAATGCAAAAGAATGCTGGTCGGGATGGTGATTGGGATATAAAAAACTTGTCGGATGATAACCTGCAATCCATGTGTTTTTTCTGTTTGTAGGTTTTGTCGCAAATCCGTCAAATGACCTGAAAAGATTTGTTCCGCCGATAATAACAATATTAGGATTTTCCGGATGTACAGCTACCATCATATTGTAAGAACCCTGAACATTCATTATACCCAGTCCGGAATTTTGTAATCCCTCACTTGAAAAATCGGGTACATTGGCTGACCTGTCCACAGAAGCTCCGGTGCTTACTGTAATTTTATGAAAACTGACTACATCTATGTTATTACTTCTTGTTCCCGTATCTGTTAACACATAAAGTATATCCGGGTTCGATGGAGCAGATGCCAAATATGCACGTGTATATGTAGTAGTAGGATATGTTGAAGGTGTTATGCTTGTCCAAGTATTACCGTCATCGGTAGATTTAAAAATACCTGGTGTTCCGGTGCCGTTACCCGACTTAGATAAAAATGCAATTACGGTACCGTTTTTAGCAACAACAACATCACAATAATTGTTTGCACTTGTTGCACCCTTAACACGGGCCCAAGAAGTTCCTCCGTTTTGTGAGCGGTAAATTCCAAATACATTGCTCGCAATAAAAACAGATCCCGTTGTTGGACTTACAACTATTCTTGAAACATAATTAAACTGACTGCTAAACGGATGGATAGGAACATTTGCACTGCTTAGCTTTGTCCAAGTTTCTCCGTTATCGGTTGACTTAAAAATACCCGTTCCTCTAAAAAAAGCTCCGCCACCACCTGTCGCGGAATTACCAGTAAATTCACCTGTTGAAAAATACCAGGTAGAAGTATTTCCCGCGCGTGTATCCTGTGCAATTGAAGTGACACTTAAAATTTGAGAAGTTGTGCTCTTCATTGTCCAGGTAGATCCTTTATCTGTGGATTTCCAAATTCCGCCCGAAATTCCTCCTGCAATTATTATGTTTTGATTAGCTACATCCACAGCCAAGGCTCTTGTTCTGCCTCCCACATCAGTTGGGCCGGCTTCCTGCCAAGCAAATGCATTAGTGGAATTATTTTTCCCCAGTTTTTCATTTAACTTCTTGGCAAATTTTAATTCTCTCGTCCTGTAGTCAGGCGGCAACTGTCCCGTTGCGGGGTCTTTAAGCATACGGAAGAAATATTCATATCTTGCTTTTTTCATATCAACCGAAGCGCGTGGGGAAGAAGAAGAAATTTCCTTCTTGTTAACTTTGGTTAAGTTTTGGGATTGCTTCAAAACCGGAAGCTGGAAGAATACGAATAACAGCGCAATCAAACCTAATCCCGCTATAAAACCGTAGATGTTTTTTCTCATTTTTAACTCCATTTATTATTTAATATTAATTAATTTCCAGTTTGGTGTGACGCTGCCTTCCAAAGTATCGCCGGGACTTTTGAGCAATATTTCAACTGTTTTCCCTACTTTAAGTAAATTGTTGTCCTTTAAATTTTCAGCCACGTCCAGGGTTAAATTACTGCCTTCAGCAACGGAATTAGCATTCATTCCGTATTCGTTTACTTTTATAATGCTGACATTACAGGTAAACTTACCGTCTGTTTCGGTAATACTTAAAATTTTCGCAGATACAGATGCAGTACCGGGAGCAATAGCCGGTTTTGGAATTGGATTTTTAGGCGGAGGTGTTTTTTCTTCTTTAGCTGTGCTGCAACCAATATAGATAAGCGATAAAGAAAAAAAGACAATAGTTATGAATGATTTTTTTAAACTCATCCCATTCCCTCATTTAATTATGCAAAATTAAAATTCAATTAGAAACAAAAGTTGTTTGAACTGAAGGTATTGTTTCTCAAGAAAGTATAAAGAAGCTAATAAAATAATTATTTTAAATCAATAGCATAATGAAAGATTGGGCCTGTTATAGAAAAACCCGAAACGGTAATCTCCGAGTCGGGTTTTCTAATTAAAGATATTATCATCTTATTATTTCATCAAGATCATCTTCTTAGTTTGAACAAATTTTTGAGACTGCAACCTATAGAAATAAACTCCGCTTGTTAAATTTGCAGCATTAAAGTTTAATGAATGATTGCCCGCTGAAAATTCTTTATTAACTATATCCATAACCTTCCTGCCCAAAGCATCAAACAATGTAATAACTACTTTACCGGTTTGAGGTAAAGAAAAATTAATATTTGTAGATGGGTTAAAAGGATTTGGATAGTTTTGTGACAGAGTATAATTTGTCGGTACACCCAATTCATTTTCAACCGCTGTTACAGTTTGTGTTGCACTGTAAACTCCCATTCCGTGAGTTGCAACAACAACATATCCGTCAGCATCCCTGCTTTTTACCATAGGGCAAACTACGTTGCCGATAGTTGTTGCACCTTCCTGCGCCCAAACTGTTGATGTTCCATTTAAATTTGAAGTTGAATATAACCCAGTGCTTGTTGCAGCGTAATAAGTTGTTTGTCCTCCAACTTTAACGGTTGCCAGCCATCTTACAGAGGGTCCGTTGCCGGAACCGTC
>CAZTZZ010000053.1:0-16579 GCA_964617905.1 uncultured Ignavibacteriaceae bacterium
AAATCTAATTTGATTGAATCACTAAAAATATTGAAAAATTAGGAGAATTAGTAATAAACAAACTGTGAGAGTGATTAGATAATATTATAAAAGTGTTGAAATTAGGAAATGGATATGTAAATTTACTTTTGGAACTCAACCCCCAACCCCTTCTCTTAAAAAGAGAAGGGGAGTTTAAAAGCCCATCTCTTTTTAAGACCTGCCGGCCGCTTTGCTTTGGGAGGCGGGGAGGGATTTAGGGTGAGTTTGTTAATAATTGTAATGAATAATATATAATTATCAATGAGTTTAAACCATAAAAGAGAATTAATTGAAGTAGTAAAAGGGTTTTGAAAAGGGAAAATTTATTATCCGGCTAAAAATAGATTTACTTCATTTATAAATTCTTTAGTCTTTTCAAAATGTGTGTTGTGTCCTGCATTATTAATAATTGAATGTTTTGCATACGCCAGTTCTTTTAACATTTCTTTATTTATTGCTGAAAATTTTTTGTCGAATTCACCGGTAATAAGCAGAGTAGGTATTTTAATATCTTTTAAATTATCAAATAAACAAGGCATACTTCCCGTACCGAAACCCAACAACGAATTAATGAGTCCCGTTTTATTGTTTTGCTTTTTTTCCTCTTTTAACAAATTAAATTTTTCTTCAGGCAGATTATTTAGTGAATTAAATATTTCTTTATCAAGCCAACTATCAACAAAATCATCAATTGAATGTGTTCGTATGAATTCTATCAATTTTTTGTCTTGTTTTCTTCTTTTTTCTCTATCTGCTTCATCTTTAATTCCATAAGTGGAACTTTCAAGGATCAAACCCCGAAGCATATTTGGATATTTATTTACAAAAGAAAGTGCAAGTCTGCCTCCCATTGAATATCCGCAAAGAACAAATTTTTCTTTTGTAAAATTTTCTGCAACCTTTTTTATTTGTTCTATTTGGGAATCTATACGGTAATATTTTAATTCATCCGGAGCTTCGCTTCTGCCGTGTCCGATTAAATCTATGGAAACAGGAGTGTAGTTATTATTTAAGTAAGGAGCGATTTTATTCCAATCGGCAGACGAACCTGTAAATCCGTGGAGAAAAAAGATGAAAGTTTTATCCTGTGATAGTTGGGATGGAGTTTCAATGTTCAGATTTACATTGTCAAACTTAATAATCAAAGGGCTTGCCTTACTTTGTCCCAGTATTGTTTCCTGATTTTTAATGAATGTTTTGAATCAGTTCTTAATTCAATTACGTGAGTGGTCTTATTTTTAATAGCTGTATTAAAAGATTTCCTGAAATGGTTCCAATTTTTTACTAAAGTATGTTTAACACCAAAACCTTTTATAATATCAGAAAAATTTAAATTGTGGCAGGTTAAAAAATATTTTTCAAACACATTTTTGTATTCTGAAATTGGAAGAACTCTAAAAATACCGCCGCCATTATTATTTATTAAAACAATAGTTAACGGTACAGATATTTTTTTTGACAATAGAAGCCCGTTTAAATCATAATAAAAAGCTATATCTCCCGTTAATAACACAGTTGGTTTTTTACTTCTTTCAGTTATTCCGATTGCAGTTGAGATTATACCGTCGACACCACTGGAACCTCTGTTATTATAAACAGTAACTTTCTTATTTGTGTTAGAAGCAAAGTAATCAAAATCTCTAATTGGCATGCTGTTTGAAAGCATAATGTTTGATCTTTCCGGAATAAGATTAATTATTTCGGAAATAATTCTGCATTCGTTTTTAAATTTAGCTCTTGAAATAATTTTATCTTTAATTATTTCGGTAGCCTTATCTGCTTTGATAAATATTTTTAACCAGTCGCTCCCGGTTCTTTTTTTATTTATTTCATTATTTATTTCATCGCAGAATAATGACGGTAAATATCTAAAAGAATCTGTTGTATTATTTGTTGGGTCAAAAATATCACCGAATTCATTTATTAAATACTTTTGACATTTAATATTTGTTAGATAATTCTCCAACCCTTTTGAAGTTACAGTTCTGCCAAAATGGAGGATGATATCCGGTTTATGTTTTTTAGAAAATTCTTCGCTTCTAAAAATAGCATCATAATTTGAAATTATATTTTTCTTTGAATGGGCATTAAATCTTAATTGCGAAGCACCGTCGGCAAGAATTGGATAATTTAATTTTTCAGAAAGTAAAACAACTTTTTTGTTGAAATCATCCCGGTAGTTTTCCGGGCCGACTATAATAATTCCTTTTTCAGTTTTATTGAGTTTTTCCAATAAATTTCTAAAAACCTTTTTATTGCGGATTTGTTTTTTTTGCCTTTTTGTCCTGTACACATTTATTGATTTTGTATTATTAGCAATTTCAAAAAGTGAATAACTTATCTGATTTGTATAGGCATCAGGTTCAAAAGGTTTATCAAACGGAAAATTTAGATGAACAGGACCGGGATTTTTATATAAAGAAATATGTAACGACTTACGAGCTGTTTTTCTTACATTTTTAATTTTTTCAATATTTAATTGGGGCATTCCCATATCTTTAAAAAACCGGATATGGTTAGCGTATAGATTTTGTTGGTTTATTGCTTGATTTGCTCCGCGTTCTAAAAATCCCGGCGGTCTGTCCGCAGTGCAGACAACCAACGGAATTCTTTGTTTATATGCTTCAATTATTGCTGGATAAAGTTCTGCTGTAGCTGTACCGGAAGTTGTAACAATAGCGACAGGTTCATTTTTAACTTTAGCCAACCCCAAAGCTAAAAAAGCGGAACTTCGTTCATCAATAGAAACTATTTTTTTAATTTTTTTATTAGTGGCAAATGCAAAGATTAAGGGTGTGTTGCGTGAACCCGGGGTGATACATGCTGACTTTACTCCATTGGCTGCAAGCTCATTTACAAAGGCTGTGGTCCAGACGATGTTTTTATTTACACTAATTTTTTTCATCAAATAAATTGAGGATTGCTTTAAGTTTTATTTCTGTTTCCTCAAATTCAGTATTTGGATCGGAAGTTGCAACTATTCCGCTGCCTGCAAATGCAGTTAATTCTTTTCCATTTGTAATTGCCGACCTTAATGCTACCGTAAATTCGCCTTCGTTGTAGAAATTAAACCACCCAACAACACCCGAGTACATACCTCTTTCATAATCTTCAAGTTCATTTATTATTGAAAAGGCTCTTTCTCTGGAAACGCCGCAAATTGCCGGGGTTGGATAAAGTTTCATTAAAAGGTCAAAAGGTGTAAAACCGTTTTTTAATTCAGCTGTAATTCTGCTGTGTAAATGCTGGATATTGTTAAGCTTTTTTACTGAATATTTGTTTTGAATTTCAATGTTGTCGGTAGTGTCTTTAATTGAATTTTTTATATGGTCAATTACAAAGTTGTGTTCGTTGATGTCTTTGTTGCTGTTCAACAAATTTTCTTCATATAATTTATCTTCAGTTTCATCTTTCCCTCTAGGTGCGGAACCCGCCAAAGCATCTAATTCTACAACACCATTTTTGAATTTTGCCAAACGTTCGGGTGTAGAACCGAAAAAGTAAGAATCATTTTTATGAAATATGAAGAAGTGACAAGACGGAAAATTTTTAATCAATTTGTTATGAATATTATTCCAGTTTGGTTTACTGTTGAGTTTAAGTGAAATTTTTCTGGACAGTACAACTTTATCAATCTCGTTTTTGTTAATTAAATCCAGTAGATTTTCGACTTTACACATCCATTTTTGTTTTTCTGTTTTTTCTTCTGAATTTATATTGTTATCGAAAAAACTATTTTTCTGTGTCTCGGCAGTCTTTATTTCGAATAATTCACACAAATCATTTTGGATAGAGAGCCTTATTTCATCAATATTTTTTAATGATTTATAAAACGAATTAAAAATTAAACCCGAGAAACCTCCTTTTTTAATGAACAGATATTTGGGAACAAACCAATTGGATTGGTTAAAATCTTTCCATAGATCGGAATTGTGATAAGTTAAAAATTTCATGCCGCCAACAAACAAAGGGATGTATTTTTTAAATTCATCGCCCCAATTTTCTATAGTGTTTTTTCTTAGCTCATTAATAACGGAAGATATTGAATCAGAAGTATTGTATGAATCTTTACCAATATTATAAGCTGAATCAAAGGCTAATAATCTAAAATTCTCGTCGGGTTTTTCAAATATGAAAGAAGGAGAGAATAATTTTATTTTTTCAAAAAGAATGTCAAAATCTAATGTTTCATTTGGAAACGAAAAACTAAAAAGTGTGTTATCGTTTAACTTTCTTTCAGATGTACTTATCTGTTCGGAGAGAAATAATTTGAACGATTCAGTAAATTCAGTAATAATTTCTTTCATCAAAATAACTTAGTTGTAAAACTTAAATATAACTTTTAGGAATTTAGATTTCAATTTTGAGATATGCCGTAATATAAAAAACCCCGGTTTATTTTTAAAAATAATAAAAATTAAGAAACCGGGATAATAAGTAGAAATATTTTAAAGGCGGAAAGTTAAATCCAGTAATATTCTGTCGAAAGTAATATCTTGAAATGTTCTGGATTCATTTACTCCATAGTTGTCCCCTATATTTTTCCACCATCCGTGTGCGTAACCAATATCAACACCTACATTTTTTGCAAGTAAAAATCCAATTCCTGCTGTCGCATATTTTTTGTCATATTTTGCTGGATCATTTTTATACTCCGATGGCTGAAAAAAGTATCCTCCCCTGATTCTTAATCCCGCTGCAGGGATAGTATATTCCGCACCGAGATTATAAGAAAAAACTTGATCGAGAGAAGTGATTATATCCTTATTCACACTGCCTACATACTGGTTGCTTAGTCCTTCCGGGTTTTCAATACTTAACTGAGAGTAATCTGAAAACGAACCTTCTGCATTAATAATCAATCCGCTAACATTGAATGAAAATCCGGCAGAAAAAGTGAAGGGGGTAACAATGTCGTATCGAACATTATCACTAAATTTATCTGGATCTAAATCCACAAAGTCACCTGTTCCAAATTCACTATAACCCGACACTAAAAATTGTTCATCTATTGTAAAGTATTTTGGGAATTGAACTGTGGCACCGAATCTTGCATTATTATTTATTTGATAAAGCAGTCCTACTTTTGCAAACCAGCCTTTTAAATCCCAGTTCAATATTCTATTTAAATGAAATGTTTTAAAATCTATAGTGAATGGTTCTCCGGCTGCTGTTTCAAGCTGATATAAATTTTTTGTGTCGTCTTCAAAATAGTCGTTGTTTGAATTAAAAGTACCGGTGATTCCATTAATTGTAAATCCGAAGAATAAATTTTTTGATATTTCTACTGCACCGGAAAAAGCCCAGTTGTTAATTGAACCTTTTGAAAGTATGTTACCGCTTTGATTGAGATGACCGTTTATTGGAGTAATGTTTGCAGTATCTGTTAAAAACAGGTCAAAAGGAATATCAGTGTCCAGTAAATTTTGAATCATCGAATTACCACCATTGTTGAAACCGTTAAAGCTTAGTGATGAGTTAAAGTTCTTTACTGAATGAAATGCTGCTCCGAAAACCAAACTGCCCTTGTATGTCGGATAAGGTAAAACTATACTGAATCTGTTAAATTTTGTAGAATTATCCTTCTCATTTGAAACTGAGTTAAAAAAAACGGTATTGTCTTTCATCTGATCAAAATTTAATCCGCCGGATACTTCTATTCTATTCATTAGCCCTAAACCAGCAGGATTAAAAAACATTGCGGATGCATCGTCACTCAAAGCAATAAAGCTATTACCCATTCCCAATGCTCTGGCTCCCAGCCCCAATCCGGGTTCGCCTAATCTTAACACGTCCGGGATTCCTTGACCGAAAGAATTAATTGAGAAGCTTAAAAAAATAATTATTGAAAACAAAAATATTTTTAGTAATCTGAATTTCATCTGTTTCTTCCGTTTTTGTTTTTCCTTCTGCCGTTGTTGTTTCTAATGCTACTGTTGCTTTTGGTCTTATTTCTATGTGTAGTTTTAATTTTAGGAAGTACTGTTTTTCTTACTTTCGCTTTATTTGTCAAAATCTTACCGGCAGGAGCAACTAAAATAACAGGATTAATTATACCGAGAACTTTTTCTCTTGTAACATCATTTATATAAATTGCATCAACTGCGTCATCGTTTATGTCTGTTAAACCGTTAAAACTATCTATGAGAAAATCGTTATCAGGATTTATCCACCAGGGTGAATTATAATATGGACCGAAAACACCGAAGTTTTGTAAATTGTAATATTCTATATCTCTTTTAACTGTATTTTCTTTGTTGGGTAGTTCCTCGCTTGGCTGCCAAATAACAGTATAACAGCCTGTAAGTATTAAGGACGAAAATAATATTAAAAATATTTTTTTAGAAATAATGAACATGAATTATCTCCTGCTTCGTTTCGTAGTTCTGCTTGTTCTTGAAGGACTCTTCCTTGTATAAGATTTACTTGACCTCCGTGATGGAGAGGGAGAATATGATCTACGTGAGGGTCTTGATGGATAACTTCTTGTATATGTCCTATTTGTCTTACGATTTGGAGATTTATAATATTTTTTTCTCGAAGATTTTTTTGATCTTACCGTATTCCTATTTGTTCTTTGCGGAGTTTTTCTTGTGTAAGTTCTTTTGGTCTTATGCGTGGAATTTGTATATCTTTTTTTAGGGCTTCTATTTTTAGGTGTTCTAAATGATTTCCTGTCTCTATCTAAGCTTTTTCCTCTTATCCTGTGTGATTTAATTATTCCAATTCTACTTTTATTACGAGTTCTTGACTTTCTTACCCCGCTTCTTCCATTGGTCCTGTTAGTGGTTCGTGTTCTATTAATATATCTTTTCCCTGTAGATCTTGTTCCGTTTTGATATTTACGTGTATTTGTTTTTGAAATTCTTGTTCGTGTTCTAGTCTTACTTGTATATGTTTTTCCGCGAAGCCCCGAATGATTTCTTAATTTGTAACCTGTGTTATTTCTGTAACGGTATTTATTAAAGCCTCCATAATACCCGTTATTGTAATATCTGTTATAATCATAGAAGTAAGGTGAATAATAACCATAGTAATAATTGGGATAGTAATAATAATTCGGATAACAAAATACAGAATAAGGATCCCAGCAATAATAAGGATCATAATATCCAAAATAAGTATTAAACCTGAAATAGGGAGAAGTGTCGTAATAAAAACTGCTGTACCAAGGATTGTTATATCCAAAACTTAAACTAATATTATATTGTGGATCAGCATAATCGTCATTATAATAATAATCGTCATTATCTGTGTTTAGAGTGTCGTCGATATCATCATAATTTATATTGTCATTATATGGTTCATCATTATCAACAATTTCCCTATCGTCGGGTATTCTGTCTTTAACGGCAAGTTGTGTGTAACAACCTGAAATAAAAAATGTTAATATTATAATTAAAACGGGTGTAAATTTTTTTATATTTTTCATTATAACGTCTCCTTTGACTCAATTATTTACGGACAATAATCTTGCCTAAAAAAACCTTTGAAAATGTTAAAATTTGGATGTATTAAAAAGAAATGTGTACAATTAATAGTACAAACCGTAGTTAATTATCTACATATAAAAAACAAAAATGATGTAGATAGATTTTACCCCGCAAATTTAATTGAAAATACTTTTTACATATTCTATTTTAATTGCTCTATCTGCTGTACTCGGATTGATCTTTTTGTTGTCAAGTAAATCTCTTAAATCAAATTCAAAAGTCAGTCCTTTACCAATCCCAAATTTTAATCCAATATTTAAATACCCGTTGCCGTTTCCGAAAGAGGAAGCAATCGAATTGTCATTAAGGGCAAAATTATATTCACCGATTAATGATATTTTAGCGCCCAGTGTTTTTTCCAACCCGACGGAAATGTTTGTAAAATTATCTCCGTCTTTTGTCTCCAGTGAATAATTAATAGTACCGTGTAAGCTTAAATATCCAAGGAAAACAAAGTTTTTGCTTATAGCGGCATAAAATCCTGGAGATTTTATTTCATAACGGTTGTTTACATCAGAATATTTACCTTTGCCTTGTGAGTCAAACCCGACTGATATTGCAGGGAAACTATTCGATTCATTTATTACTCTTGCTCTAAAATTTATACCGGGAGATTTATACCAATTTACTTTACCGCTGCTGATTATATTTGAACCCCCGAAGGAAATACCAAAACTAACATTATCAAAAACTCCAACTTCCAATTTTTCAATCATTACTCCGTCGGGCATTATATCTGTTGTTATACCGGCAAATCCTTTCTCTAAAATACCTGCCGTGGGCATATCTATTAAAGAACGGTATTCAAATTTTGCATCTGTACCGGCTGAACCTTGGCAATAATTAGTCGTTAAAAATAATAATGAAATAAAAACAATTATTTTAGTTTTTTTCATAATACTTTTTTATCTCTTTAGGATTGTAAAAATTAAATATGTCGGTTATTAAAAATAAACAAAATAGAATATCTTTTTAAAAATTTTGATATTTAAGATAGTCAAATGAAAGTAATTTCAACAATGCTTGGAAACAAAGAATACTTAGAAAATATTTCTATTTTAACTTTTCCTGGTTTATTCTTTGTTATTAATTCTAAGAATCCTTTTTTCTTATTTTTGTATTCGGAATAAATTAAAATTTCCCCCTTTATTATATTAAACTCAGAGTAAACTGAACGAAAAGGGACTCTTTTTCCAAATGAGTTTAACGGGTAATTAGTTATTTTGGTTTTTGATTTATTATCTGATTTTACTTTAACTGCAGAAACATTAACAACAGTTTCATAAATGTTGAAAAAGAAATAATATGAAATATATATTATTATTAGTAAAATCAATATGATGTATTCAATTATCATTATTAAATAGAATTATTTTGTTTTTGGAAACAATAACCGTTTATAAGTGTTAAATTAAAGTTCAAAAAACCTTGTTATTACAAGGCTTTAATAATATATTTTTGAATAAAAAAAATATGCAAATGTTAAAAAATCTTCTATTAGTATCGTTGGCTTTTATTTCATTTAATTGTTCAAGCTCAAAAAATTTACAGCAGGAACCTAATAATAACAATAAAAAACCAGAAGAAAACGACATAAAAGTTCAGAGAATTGATGAAAAAAAATCTTTAGAATATTTTATAGACGGTGCAAGTGCCGATGCTAAAACGGAATATAGCAAAGCAATTCAATATTATATTTTAGCTTTGCAGGTGGCCAAAGACAAAGCGGGAATTTATTATGCTATTGCTAATGATTATTATAGGTTAAATAAAATTCCTGCCGCTCTTCATACAATTAAAAAAGCTATTGAATTAGAGCCAAAAAACTTAGATTATAAAGACCTGCTCTCCATTATCTTTTCATCAGCCAGTCAATTTGATTCTGCTGCAGTTGTATTAAATGAAATGATAGCCATTGATTCTACAAATCTGAATTCTTACTATAAACTTGCAAGGTTATATGAAAATTCACAACCTTCTAAAGCAATAAAAATATATAATAAGCTAACCGATAAAATCGGAATGGACTGGAATGTTCTTATCAGAGTTGCCGAATTAAATGAAAAACTCGGAAATTATGATAAGGCTGCTAAAACATTATATAATTTGCTCGATATTGACCCGAGTAATGTACAAATTCAAAAATTATTAGTGCAAATATTTCTAAGACAAAAAAAATATGACGATGCAATTAAAACCATAAACAATGTACTCGACCTTTTACCCGATGATATAGAAGCACATCAGATGAAAGCACAAATTTACATTGAGGATAAAAAATGGGATAAAGCTTCTACTGAATTTGAATTTATTTTAGCACAGCCATCGGTGAGTCTGGAAAGTAAAATTAACACGGCAGGTACATACTTTAACAAAGCATTAAAAGACAGCACATTAATGCCATTTGCATATAAACTGTTTTCTATTATTGATAAGGATACTCTGGACTGGCAAGTAAAACTTTACAAAGGTGCAATCGATGTTTCAATGCGAAATGATTCTTTAGCGGCAAAAGAATTTAAGAAAGTAATAGAACTTTCTAAATGGAATCCCGACGGATGGATAAGATTGGGAGGATTATATTTTGATAACCGGAAATATGAAGAAGCAATTAAATTAATGAATCAGGCAGTGAAACAATTTCCTGAAAATTTTGCGATTAATTTAATTATAGGTTTATCTTTAGCGCAGACAAATAAAAACAAAGAAGCTGAAACATATTTGTCTAAATCGGTAGAATTAAATCCAAGGGAAATAAATGCTCTATCGGGGTATGCTTTTACATTAAGACAACTCGGTAAAAATGATAAAGCAATAGTCTATTTAAAAAAAGCTTTACATATTGTTTCCGACGATGTTAATTTACTTGGGACTTTAGGATTAATATATAATGAACAAAATAAAATGTTTTTAAGTGACAGTGTTTACGAAAGTGCCCTTAAAATTGATTCAACTAATGCCTTGGTAAATAATAACTATGCTTATTCACTCTCTGAAAGAGGTATAAAATTGGAAAAAGCATTAAAGATGGTAAAAATTGCAATTACAAAAGATTCTTTAAATGCATCTTATTTAGATACAATCGGTTGGGTATATTTTAAATTGAAAAAATATACACTTGCAAAAAAATATTTACAAAAAGCCATTAAATCAGGCGGGGAAAGTGCAACGATGCTTGAACACTTGGGCGATATAGTTTATTATTTGAATAATAGCAAACAAGCAATTAAACTGTGGGAGAAGGCTCTAAAATTAGATCCGAATAACAAAAAATTAAAATCGAAAATTGAAGAAGGTAGAATTTGAAAAAACAGTATTCTCTATTAACTGCATTTATACTTTTATTATTATTAAATGTATCGGGTTGTGCACCAACAGAAATATTAAAAGAAAGATCTTCTCTTTCATCTGAAAGATTAATAAATAAACTTGAAGCAAACAGAAGGAAAATTCTAAAATTTGAAGGAACAGGGACATTAAAAGTTAATTCAAATCAATTAAACACAAGTGCTTCGTTTAAGGTTACACTGATAAAACCAGATTCAATTTCGCTTATGATTATGGGACCTTTCGGGATTGAACTTGCGCAAACTTTGGTAACTAAAGACGATTTTAAATTTTATGATGTTCTGCACAATACTTTATTTATTGGGGAAACTAACGAACATGTTCTAAGAGATATTTTCAGAATTAACTTACCGTTTTCTGATTTAATGGATGCTTTTATAGGTTCGGTAAATCTGACTAAACATCTATATAAAGAACCTAATACTTATAGTGAATTGGATGATGTTTATAAACTGACTTATTTAGATTCGTTACAAAATCTAACTACCAATTATACAATAGATATGAATAAACTTGGAATAATTGATTATAAATTAGTTGGAAATACAGGTGAAATAATTTTATCAGGTCAATATTCAAAGTTTAAAATGATAGAAAATGTTGCAGTTCCGTTTAAAATTAATGTACAAAACAGAAGAGAAAATCAGCAAGTAAAAATTAATTATAAAAAAATAGAAACTAATTCTAATGATATTTCAATCAATTTTAATATACCGGACGATGCAAAAATTCTCAGATGGTAAATAATATAAAATATTGTTTTCTCTTTTATTTCATTTTATCTTTTTGTTTTATTGGTTTTAGCCAACAAAAAAAGATAGAACAAAAAAAAGAAGAACTTTCTGAGATAAAAAAAGAAATTAGGCTTCTTGAAAAGCAATACAAACAAAAATCCCGAAAAGAAAAAAAATCTTATTCATCCTTCCAAAATTTTAATAAGCAAAATTACCTTATCAATAAACTTATAGGCAAGTTAAAAAAACAAGAACATGAAAAAGAAAAACAAATTAAACGTACACAAAAAGATATCTCTAATTTAAAAAAAGAAATTAAAATACTGAGGGATAATTATTCCAAATATGTTGTGTCAATTTATAAATACGGGCAGCCAAGCGAATGGAGTATTTTCTTTGATTTAAAATCATTGCAAAAACTTTTTTTAAGATATAAATATCTAAAAGAATTCAGTAAAAGAAGACAAAAAGATTTAGTTAAATTAAAGACCTCCAAATCGGTGCTGCAGAAACTTAAAACTAAATTAGAAAATGAAAAAAGAGAAAAACAAAGACTGGTCAGACAGAAACAACAAGAAGAAAGAGATTTAACTAAAAAGCTTCGTGAGAGTAAAATTGTACTTAGAGCAATAAGAAAAGATAAAGATGAATTGAGAAAAGAGATAAAGGCTAAAAAGACTGCTAAAAAAAGAATAAATACTTTAATATCCAATCTTGTTGAAAGAGAAAGGAAAAGAGCTGAAAAAGAAAGACTTGCAAAATTAAATAGAAAAAATAAAATTGATGTAAACAACGAACCCGGAGATTATAATGTAGATTTATCTACGACCGGATTTTCTTCTTTTTCTTCTCTTAGAGGTAGAATGAGGTGGCCTGTAAAAAAGGGAAAAGTTATTAAAAAATTTGGGAAAAACAGGAATAAAAAATTAAAAACAGTAACCGTAAATTATGGAATTGATATAAACGTTTATTCAGATTTGAATGTAAAATCAGTAGCAGAGGGAGTTGTTTCAGCCATTGATTGGATACCTGGTTACGGAAGCGTTGTTATTGTTTCTCATAAAGGAAATTACAGAACAGTTTACAGTCATCTTGACAAAATCTTTGTAAGTGAAGGTGATCATATAAAATCCAATTATGGAATAGGGAAAGTAGGGGAAAGTTTAGACGGATATATTTTACACTTTGAAGTTTGGAAAGCACGTAAAAATCAAAATCCTGAAATTTGGCTTGCAAAGAAATAATTTAAATTAAATGAAAAAACTACTTACCGAATATAAAACACAAATTAAAAATTTCTCATCTCTCTCTGTACTTAATATAGCCAATTATGTTTTCTCATTAATTACATTTCCCTATGTTGTAAGAGTAATAGGTGTAGAAAAATTCGGGCTTATAAATTTTGCAGCAGCATTTGTCGCTTATTTCGGACTTTTAACAGATTATGGTTTTTCCTGGTCAGCCACACAACTTGTTTCCTTAAACCGGGACGAAAAAAATAAACTGGATAAAAACTACTCGGCTGTTATTTCTATTAAAATTATTTTGATATTAATAAGTTTTTTACTGTTAACGATTATAATTTTTTCTTTGGATTTTTTCCATCAAAATTATGAGTTGTATTACTTATCTTTTCTTTTTGTTATAGGTACATCTTTATTTCCAAATTGGTTTTTTCAAGGAATTGAAAAGATGAGCTATATTGCTAACATTACTATCTTCTTCAGAGCAATATCGGTATTTGGCATTTTTATTTTTATTACCTCTCCCGAAGATTATCTCCTGCTTGTTGGAATTAACGGAGCTACATCCCTGATTGTAGGTCTTTTTGCACTTGTATTCATTCAATCAAAATTCAAAATAAAATTTACACTTCCATCAAAAGATGAAGTAATCTATTATTTAAAATTTAGTTGGGAATATTTTATCTCTAATATCGGGATTAGTCTTTATACAAATACAAACACTTTTATTTTAGGGCTGTTTGCATCAAACACTGTTGTCGGCTACTGGGCTGCAGCAGATAAAATCCGTTATGCCGTTCTCATGATCTACGGTACTTTTCACCAATCGATTTTTCCGTACATAACAAAATTAATTAAAGAGAATGTTGATGAAGCTATTAGAAAAGTAAAAAAGATAATCAGAGTTGGCGGTGCTATCTCTTTTACAATTTCTTTAATTATATTTTTATTTTCGGCCCCAATATGTAAAGTTGTTTTGGGCAATGCATACATAAATTCAATACCGATATTAAAAATAATAAGCTGGCTTCCGTTTATAATTTATTTAAGTAATATATTCGGTATTCAATTAATGCTAAACATGGGCTTTAAAAAATCATTTGCAAAAATTATTTTATTTGCATCAATAATAAACATAACTCTATCATTTATTATTGTACCGATATATTTTGCAATTGGTACTGCTATTGCAGTTACAATCACTGAAATATTTGTAGCAATGGGTACTTTTTCATTTTTAAGAAAAAGGAATGTACTGAAATAAGATAAAAAAATAATTATTATGAAATATGATTTTCTAATTGTCGGTGCAGGTTTTGCCGGAAGTGTCATAGCCGAAAGGATTGTCACGCAGTTAAAAAAGAAAGTTCTCTTAGTAGAGAAACGAAATCATATCGGTGGTAATGCTTATGATGAATATGACAAGCACGGTATTTTAATCCATAAATACGGTCCCCATATTTTTCACACAAACAACAAAGAAGTTTTTGAATATCTTTCCAGGTTTACACAATGGAGAAGATACGAGCACAAAGTATTGGCAAAGCTAGATAATAAATTTTATCCAATTCCGATAAACAGAAATACAATTAATGAATTGTACAAGAAATACTTTACAACCGATAAAGAAGTTTCACAATTTTATGCTACTGTAAAAGAAGAAAGAAATCCAATATTAAATTCCGAAGATGTAATTGTTAATAAAGTAGGCGTTGATTTGTTTGAAAAATTCTTTAAGCACTACACGAAAAAACAGTGGAATTTAGAACCGAAAGAATTATCGCCTTTGGTTTGCGGAAGAATACCAGTTAGAACAAATACAGATAACAGATATTTCACGGACAAATATCAATTTATGCCGAAAAAAGGTTACACAAAAATGTTTGAAAAAATGTTATCTAATAAAAACATAGAGATATTATTAAATACAGATTATAAAAAAATTATTGGTGAAATCAATTTTGATAAAATGATTTATACTGGTCCAATTGATTATTTTTTTAATTATGAATTCGGGAAGTTACCATATCGTTCAATACGATTTGAATGGAAAAATTTTAGGAAAAAATATTTTCAGCCAAATGCACAGATTAATTACGTCGATAATTCAAAAAAATATACAAGAGTGGTAGAACACAAATATTTGTCGGGGCAACGTACTCAAAATACAAGTGTAAGTTTTGAATATCCCAAAATTAAAGGAGAACCTTTTTATCCAATACCTAATGATACAAATAATAAAATTTATATCAGATATAAAAATGTAATTAAAAAAACAAGCAATATTATTTTTTGCGGAAGACTAGCTGAATATAAATATTATAATATGGACCAGGTAGTTGCTAATTCATTAAAATTATTTGATAAAAAAATATGAATGAAACATATCCGCTAGTTTCCGTCAATATATTATCTCATAACAGAAAAGAAGAATTAAGAAATACATTAATAAAAGTTTTTGAACAGAATTACAAAAATATAGAAGTAATTGTTGTTGACAATGCTTCAACGGACGGAACTTTAGAAATGATTAAATCAGAATTTCCAAAAGTTAATTTAATTGAACTAAAAAAAAATATTGGTATTGCTGGATGGAATAAAGGGTTCGAAGTGACAAAGGGAAAATATGTTCTTGTCCTTGATGATGATAGTTATCCCTATTCAGTCACAATTGAAAAAGCGCTAATATTTTTTGAAAAGAATAAATCTGTTTCAATTATTGCTCCAAAAATTATTAATAATAAATTAGGACTAGTAGAAACAAAATCGTTTAAAGAAAAACCTTTTTTCTTTGTTGGTTGTGGAGCTTTTTTAAGAAGAGAAGTATATAAAAAAATAGGTGGGTTCAATGAATTAATTTTTATTTATCTTCATGAGTTAGAATATTGTGCAAGATGTTATGACTCAGGATTTGATATAAAATATATACCGGAAATTATTGTTTATCACGAACAACATGAAAAACGCAACAAATGGAAAAATGAAAATCCGTATAGAACTTCTTTTCGTTATTATCATTATTTTATTAGTTATTCAGTATTTCTTCTGCAAAAATTTTATATAAAAAACATAATTATATTTTTACCCAAATGGATAATTAATCGTTTTATTATTTCAATTTCATATGGATATATAAAAGAATTTTTCAAAGCAGTTATTTATTTATTAAAAATTTACAAAAAAATAATTGCTGGAAGAAAAGTATTAAAAAAATCCAAACAAGAATTTTATAATAACGGTAATATACCTTTTATTGATCCGGAATATTTCAATAAATAATGAAAAACA
Organism: uncultured Ignavibacteriaceae bacterium; assembly: GCA_964617905.1. Classification (GTDB taxonomy): domain Bacteria; phylum Bacteroidota; class Ignavibacteria; order Ignavibacteriales; family Ignavibacteriaceae. The sequence continues at coordinate 16,129 of CAZTZZ010000053.1, forward strand.
AACCCACTTGGTTAACATATTTTAACAACACAATTGCATTCTTATTATTATCAATTTTTAGAATCTTTTTAAAACCAAAAAAAAATGGTAAAAATTTATTGCTGATAAATACAGGTCAAATTGGTGATCTTATAATTTCTTCTGTAATTTTTCAAAATTTTAACTTATTAAAACAAAAATATGATAATGTTTTTCTATTAGTTAAAGAAGAGTATAAAATATTAGTAGAATCATATAGGGGAATTAAAATAATAGGTTGGAATTATAAGAAATATAAGTATAATATATATTATCGATTGAGATTCTTGTTATCGTTAAGAAAAAAATCTATTAAAGATTGTTTTAATTTAACTGCAGCTCGTGGTATTACAGTAGATGAACTATCAATTCTTAGTGGTGCAGAAAATATATATGCACTAAACTCAAATTTTAAATATTTAACAAAATTATT
>CAZTZZ010000054.1:0-16461 GCA_964617905.1 uncultured Ignavibacteriaceae bacterium
ATGAAATCCGAAAAAGAAGATTACCGATATTTCTACTTGCCCGCCTTTGGGGGGAAATATCGGGAATCTCGTTATTCTAAAATTCAATTACAACATCCGTCTGCATCCATCTCGGTCTTAATTCCAATTTTGATTTTAAGTAAGAGAATTCTTCTGCGGGCTGAAAAGGAAACGCTCTACCGAAACTGTACTCCCCGTTTATATCTTTGTCAATAAAACACCAAAGTTTATACTTACCAGAAACAACTCTTGTAAATATAAACTTACTGTCCTTATTTAATTGTTGTTTGTATTTTTTTTTGCTTTTGTCTATTCCTTCAAGGATAACATAAACAGGATATTCAGTGCTTATATTTTTTACCTGTCCGGTAACACCTGAAAAATTGAGTCCGTTTATAGTTGTGAAATTATAAATATAATTAGAGTCAGCAGCAGAACCGTTTTGGTTTTTAAATTTTGAAAGATCTAAAATTATTTTATAATCTCTTAGTGGTAACAGATCATTGGTGGGAATTATATTAAATGAAGCATTGTCAAAAAATTCTAATTGATAAGGAGTATTCACATTTTCTGAGTTAACAAATTTAATTCCGTCCTTAGCTAAAGTAGTGTCAAAATGATCAGAAAAATAAAACTTAAAATCTTGTCCGGAATAATCAGAAATATCGTTACCGATTGATGGTTCAGTAGATACAAGTTTTGGCTTTGTTGTATCAGTTCTGTTACTGTAAATTAAAATAATGACATCTTTATTTGTTTTGTTCCCTTTTAAGTCGTCAATATTTTCAACTACAAAAAACAAATTTGAATTAGCATCTATTTTATTTTCATTTATCAGCACAATTTTATTTTTAGATTCTTTTACATAAATATTTTTTAATGTTAATTTTTTATTTAGAGTAGAATCAAACACATAATATTTTTCTGAAATAATTGATGATTGTGACAAAGCCTCCGTAAACTCAACATACAAATGATGTTCATCTGTCATAATTGCTTTTAAAATTCTTGGTGTTTCAGCATCGATTTTTGTTAACTTGAAATTGACTTTCTCAAATGTAGTATCGTTATTCGTGAATGTAATATCTTTTCCGGCAATACCAATATCATCCTGCTTCGGTTGGAAGAAGAAATCTTTGAATTTATCTTTAACCGCAAAAATTCTAAATTTTCCCGAAGAGATACCGTTTAATTTAAATTGTCCGTTTTTTCCGGTTTGTGTAATATAATCGGGTTTTACTGTTTGCGGGTTGAGTGAATCACCATTAATTTTATATGCATAAATCATCACTCCTGTTGGATTCTCATCATAAACTCTTCCTTGAATAGATCTTTTATCAATTTCATTTCCGGTTGAAAAGGTTAGAGAAAATGATTGAGTCATTTTATTGTGATTATGAATGTCCGCAACATCGGTGCCAATCGTTACAACATAGGTTGTATTTTCCCTTAATTTTTTTGGAAATTCTATTGAAATACTCTTCCCGCTCCAATTGTAAACTAATTCGCCTTCAATTTGGGGTGAAATAAAGACTGCTTCTTTGAAGGATTGCTTATCCACATATTCTGAAAAATCAAAGCTGATATAATCATCGGTAAAATTAATAGATCCATTCGGAGGATAAAATTCTTCTATTTTTGGAGGAATTTTATCAACTTCTCCTCCTCCGGGCGGCAATTGGTTTGCACATCCGGATAATAACAGTAAAAGGAAAAATATTATCCCGCTTTTTGTTTTGCTTTTCGCTTTTGTTCTCTTACCCATCTTCTAAATTTTTTTACATTACGCAAATGTTGATTATAATTCCTTGAAAAATTATGTCCGCCCTCACCGTTGGCAACAAAGTAAAGATAATGTGTTTTTGCCGGATATAAAACCGCCAGTATTGCCGCTTTACCTGGATTGTTTATGGGCCCCGGAGGTAAACCTGCATATTTATAAGTATTGTAAGGAGAATCTACTTTCAGATCATCGTACAACAATCTTTTCCAGCCGTTCGTCTGTAAATATTGTATTGTCGGGTCAGCCTGAAGTTTCATCCCTATTTTAAGTCTGTTTAAATAAACACTTGCAATTGTCGGCATTTCGTCTTTGTAATTTGTTTCCCCCTTAATAATTGAAGCCAAGGTAACTACCTGCTCAAACGAATACCCGGTTTTTTTTGTTTGCTCCCATAAGGAATCCACCATAAAATCGTGAAAAGATTTATAGAGTTTTTTTATAATTTCTTTTGCTGTGCTCCTTTCATAAAATTCATATTTGCCTGGCATTAAAAATCCTTCCAAAGATTTTCTTCGTAGACCTAAATTATGAATAAACTTCTCATTAAAGCCTAAATTAACAAATGATGTAGAATCCATAAATATTTTATTTTTAAGCACATAAGCCATCCACTTAATTGATAAACCGTCTCTCAAATTTACAGTTCTCATAAAATCCGCTTTACCTTTTGTAAACAAATCGATCAAATCCAAATAACTAAGACCGTTTGGAATATGATATCTTGCTGCTCTTAATTTATTTTGTGCTCCGTATAAATAACTGGCAAAATACATATTGGTTTTGCTTGGAATAATATCCCTATCGTACAGCCTGTTAACAATACTATTTAAAGGTTCTCCTTTGTGTATTTCAAATTGTTGTGGTGATTTTTTATTGTAATAATTTGGAGTGAATAATATTAAATAAAGAGTCATCCAAACAATTAGAAAAGTACCGATAATGAACACAACTTCTTTTTTATTTGCTGCTGAAACAATTTTTTCAAAAGATTTATTAAAATTCTTTATATCCAAATTATTTTTCCTCTGCATCGTTTTTTTGAATAGCTCTGGATTCGTCTAAAATTCTTTCATAAATACGTTGTAATGCACTATTAGTTAGAGGTTTTTCTGCAAATTTATTTATCCTTTTACTTATTTCTCTTTCTCGTTTAGGACTGTAAGTCGGCATATTTAACGCTCTTTTTATACGACCAATAGTTACAGAGAAGTATGTCCTTTTACTCAATAGTCTCGCCAAGTCTTCATCGAGTATATCAACTTCTTCTCTTAATTTAGAAAGAAGGATTTTTTTTTCTTTTTTATTTAACGATTCAAAATCTTTTAATAATATTTTATAGTCTTTTTCATACATTATAATTTAAATTTTCAATGAGATTAAAATTATTTATAAAATTTATACAAGTTAATAGTTTAATTATTTTGTAATTAAAAAACCGTTTGCCGTAGGCATCCCTTCGGGAGAAACGGTTAGAAAATACTATTACTTCTTCTGTTAACACACGACTTAAGAGGTTTTGTGAATAATAATGAACTCTCCCTAAATCCCTCCCTTAAAAAGGGAGGGACTTTTAAAAAGCACAAAAAGCAGCTTGTTTTAGCCCCTTCTCTTTTTAAGAGAAGGGGTTGGGGATGAGTTCCTAAATTTTACCATACAATTTTAACACAACCTCTTAAGTCGTGGGTTATAATGAATATATAAAAAATAATAACCGTTTTAACGGTTTCCAAAAGCAAGCAAGTACTTTAAAAAATATATTAAATTTTTAATTACAAGATAACACAATATTTAAAAATTAAAACAATCTTTTGGAAGATGTGGAAAGGGTTTACTCGATAAATTAAATCTTTTTCCTTCACTAAACAAGGTTTTGCCCCTGAAAGCAATCATCGCAGCGTTATCTCCGCAGTACTCAAGTTTAGGTATAACCGATTTTATTTTATATTTTTCCGCAAGTTTTACGACAGCATTTCTAAGCCTTTTATTTGCTGCCACTCCCCCAACTAAAGAAATTGAATTAACTTTATACTCCCGCAATGCTTTTTCAGTATTATTTATCAAAGCACCAACAACAGCCTCCTGAAATGCAAATGCTATATCATTCTTTAATTTGTCATCTAAAATATTTTTCTCATTTTTATTTTTTTGTATAAATCGCAATACCGAAGTTTTAACACCGCTGAAAGAAAAATTATAGGGATGTTTTAAATCTGCTATTGGAAATTTTATTTCCGTCCCTTCTGACTTACCGGCAAGCTGCTGTATTTTTGGCCCGCCGGGGTATTCAAGTCCCAGCATTTTTGCAACTTTATCATAAGCTTCGCCAGCGGCATCGTCAATTGTTGAACCAAGTTTAACAATTTCAGTAAAACTTTTAACAAGCAAAAGCAAGCTATGCCCTCCTGATACCACAAGGGCTAAGAATGGGAATACAGGTTTGTCTTTCATTAAGAAACTTGAAAAGATGTGTCCTTCTATATGATTTACAGGAACAAAAGGAATATTTAGTGAACGAGCCAACCCTTTTGAGAAAGTAAAACCGACAAGAAGCGCGCCTATAAGTCCCGGTCCAGCAGTAGCACAAATTAAGTCAATATCTTTCAATTCTAAATTTGATTTTAAAATAGCTTGTTTGACCAAGGGGACTATAATCTGCAGATGAGCTCGGCTTGAAAGTTCCGGTACAACTCCGCCATATTCTTTATGAAAATCCTGACTTGAGATTAAATTAACGAGCAATTTATCATTTGATAAAATTGCGACTGAAGTTTCGTCGCATGAGCTTTCAATTCCTAATACATTCATTATTTAAAAGAAAATAAATTTTTAAATATATAACCGGCAATTGCCGGATTTTCTTTGAGTCTTCTTATTGAATAATTATACCAGTGTTCTCCGTAGGGTATGTAAATTCTAATTTTATAACCGTCATTTACAATTTTATTTCTTAAATCTTCTCGTACTCCCAAAAGCATTTGAAATTCAAAATTGTCATTAGTTAAATTATATTTTTTAATCAGTTTATACGCTTCATCGATAAGATAATCATCGTGAGTAGCAATGCCGACATAATTTCCGGATGAAAACATTTCTTCCAATAACTTTAAATAATTTTCTCTAATTGTTTCTCTTTTTTTGTAAGCAATTTCAGGAGATTCTATATAAATTCCCTTACACAATCTGTAATTTGTTTTTATTTTGTTTAATTCCTTAACGTCGTCCAGACTCCTCATTAAATAAGCCTGCACAACAACACCAACTCGGTTGTATTTTTCTCTCAGTTTTTTTAACAATTCAAAAGTTAAGGTTGTATATGGAGAGTCTTCCATATCAATACGCAAAAAGTTATTAACATTTTCAACTTTCTCTGTTAACTCAGAGATTAATTCGAATGCAAAATCACTGTTTATGCTTAATCCCATCTGTGTAGGTTTTATCGAGAGATTGGCTTGAAGATTTTCTGTTATAATTTTTTCAACAACTCTCTTTGCTTCTTCTTTTGATTCTATTGCTTCTTCTTTTTTAGTAACAGCTTCTCCAAGCACATCCAATGTTGCAAGAATACCTTTACGGTTAAGTTCTTTAACTAATTTCACTGCTTCGTCGAGAGTTTCACCTGCTATGTATCTTTTAGAAAATTTCCATACAATTTTTTTCGGTAATAACTGTACAAAAGCAACAATCAATTTATTTAGCAGATTCAAAATTTCTCTCCTAAAATTTAGTGATCAAATTTAGCTTTACTGTTTTACTATTTCAATCGTACATTTCCCATTTATTCAGTTATAAACTTTCCGGTTTCATAAGTCCCGAAATATTTTATTTCTGATGAGATTTCTTTAAGATGATTTAACGCTAATTTCATTTTTTTGTCTCTTATGTCCCCTGCAAAATCAATATAGAACAAATACTGAAAAGGTTTATTAGGAAGAGGACGTGATTCAATTTTAACAAGGTCTATTTCTCTAAGTGCAAAAACGCTTAGTGCTTTGAACAAAGCTCCCGGAATGCTTTTTAGTTCTATACTAACGGATGTCTTTGGATTCTTTAATTTACTTTTAACATTATGCTTAGAAATAACTAAAAATCTCGTAAAATTTTTCTTTTTGTTTTGAATATTTGCTCTAATAATTTTAAGGCCATAAATTTCAGCTGCTTCCCTGCTTGCAATCGCAGCAGATTTATCATCTGATTCATTACATAGTGTTTTTGCAGAACCGGCGGTATCATAACTAGGTATTATTTTTACACCCGGTAATGCGTCTAAAAACATTGAGCATTGCCCCAAAGCCTGAGGATGGGAATAAATCTTTTTTATTTGAGATGGTTTATATTTCTTATTTGATAGCAGGTAATGACTTATCTGTAAGTTAATTTCTCCTACTATAAAAAGAGAATTATTTTGAAGCAGGTCAAATGAATCAATTACACTTCCGTAAAGAGAGTTCTCAATGGGAATAATACCGTAATTTACTTTTTTAATTTTTACTTTGTCAAAAACATCTTTGAAAGAAAAAGACGTAGAGACTTTTATCTTTTTACCGAAAAAATTTTTTGCAGCAATTTCGCTAAATGAACCTCTTTCACCTTGGATAGCTATTACTTTCATTCTAATTAACCATACCTTTCAATATCACTAAAAGTAATTCGGCTTTTTGTTCAAGTTCATTTATACTGCCGTTGTTTCTAAATTCAAAGTCGGCTCTCTTACTTTTTTCTTCCTCTTTAATTTGGTTTTCTTCCCTTCTTTTAAATTCTTCGAATGTGTAATTATCACTTTTTTCTTTTCTTTTAAATCTGTTCCTAAGTTCAGACGAAATTAATACAACATAATCAAAAAGCTCTTCCATCTCAGCTTCATATATTAATGCAGCTTCGACAAAGACTAATTTTACATTCTCGTGTAAAGAACTGAATTGTTTATTAAGATTTTCTATTACAGCAGGGTGAATAATTGAATTAATCAATTGGACTTTTAAAGGGTCCGAGAAAACATTATCGGCAAGATATTTTTTATGTATTTTATTCCCGTTAAATGTTTCTTTACCGAAAGTTTTTATGATTTCTGCTTTAACTTTTTCATCATTTACTAAAATATCTTTTGCAATATCATCGGCTTTTAAGACTTTATAGCCCTTGGATTCTAAATAATTGCAGAATGTTGATTTACCCGAACCAATATTTCCTGTTATAGCTATTTTAAAGTGTTTACTATTCATAAAAAGGAATTAGAATATTATTTTTTATTTAGCGTAACTTATTTTTCTTATTTCTCTAATAACTGTAACTTTTATTTGACCGGGATATTCCATTTCCTCTTGAATTTTTTCTGAAATGTCGTGTGCTAATTTATCTGCCATTGTATCATCTACTTTGTCCTGTTCAACTACAACCCTTACTTCCCTGCCTGCTTGTATTGCATAAGTTTTTGCAACGCCCTCAAATGATTTTGCAAGAGCTTCAAGAGTTTCCAGGCGTTTTACATAACCCTCCAAAGGTTCGCGTCTTGCGCCTGGCCGAGCACCGCTTATGGCATCCGCTGCCTGAACTATAGGAGCTATGGGATGTTCCATTTCTATATCTTCGTGGTGTGAACCTACGGCATTTGAAACAATAGGATGTTCTTTAAACTTCTTGGTTAAGTCGTAACCAATTAAAGCATGAGGTCCTTCAATACTTTTATCAACAGTTTTACCTACATCGTGCAGTAGTCCAGCACGTTTTGCCAAATTCACGTCCAAACCAACTTCAGCAGCCATTATTCCTGTTAAATAAGCAACCTCAATGCTGTGTTGTAATAAATTTTGCCCGTAACTTGAACGGTATCTCATTCGGCCGATGTGCTTTGTTAATTCAGGGTGCATATTATGAAGTCCTAATTGCAACACAGTATTTTCTCCGTCACGTACTAATTCTTCTTCAAGTTCTGTTTTTACCTTTTCAACAACTTCTTCAATCCTTGTGGGATGAATTCTTCCATCAGCTATTAATTTTTCTAATGATACTCTGGCTACTTCCCGACGGAACTGGTCAAAAGATGAAAGGATAACGGCTTCGGGTGTATCATCAACAATAACATCAACGCCTGTTGCCGCTTCAAAAGCTCGAATATTTCTACCTTCTTTACCAATGATTCTTCCTTTCATATCATCGCTTTGAATTTGAACAACTGATACAGTTGTTTCTATAGAATGATCTGCTGCAGTTCTTTGAATGGCTTGGACTATAATTTTCTGTGCATCTCTTTTGGCTTCATTTTTTGCTTGTTCGTGCAAATCTTTAATTGTATGAGAAGCTTCAACCTTTGCAACTCTTATCATATTATCCATAAGCATTTTTTTTGCTTCGTCTTTACTTAAAACTGAAATCTTCTCAAGTTTTTCATTTGTTTCGTCCTCTAATTTCTTAATAGATTCCATACGTCTTTCAATTTCTAATTTTAATTCGTTCAATTTATCTTCAAGAGTTTTTGCATCTTTTTCTTTCTTAATAATAAGATCAAATTTCTTCTCTATATTTTCTTCCCTTTTGCTGAACTGCTTTTCAAGATTAGAAAACTTGTTCCTTTTATTTGCAACTTCTTTATCAAATTCGCTTTTCTTTTTATACCATTCATCTTTTACTTCAAGCAGCTTCTCTCTCTTTAAATTACTTGCTTCTTTTTCAGCGTCTTTTAAAATTTGTTTTGCTTTATCTTCAGCTGACGAAAGGCTTTTCTTTCCTAATTTTGCATTAAGTATCCAACCGAGATAAAAGAATAATGAAACTACAAAAACTGCCGCCCCTATCATAAAAGCTATATTCTCAGTAATAGACATTTTTCCTCCTACTATTTAATTTTAAATTCCGCTTCTGCCAGTCAAATATTAATAAGGAAAAACCCTATTAAGACAATGTGGGAACCTGCTCGTACGCTTTTTGCTTCCACTGTTGCAAAATGCAATCCTTTCAAATAAATGAAAAGGTGAGGCCCGCAATAGACGCCGTAAGTCAAACTCCCTAATAATGAAAGTTAGTTTTTCATTTATTAAGGACTGACAGAGCGGAAAAGATTAAGAGGGGTTAGATATTTCCGGTTCGTAAAGATTTAATTTTATTTTCTTTACTAAGTCTGAAGCTTGGATCAGGAATTCTCGATTTTTATTTTTCTCAAGGAACAAATCGTATGCAATATTAAGACATGCAATTATTGCAATGGTTTGTGCCGGTTGGTCAGGAAGTTCTTCTTTGGTCTCTTCCATAACTTTATTTACGTAAATAGCTAATTCTTTAGCTATATCTTCATTTTCTACTAAGAGAGAATATTCCGTATCAAATATTTTAACTTTAAGCTTCTTTTTGTCTGCCATAAATATCTAATCCTTCTTTAATCCTTAATATTATATTAAGAACTAATATGATAATCAATCCTTGTTAACAAATTCTGCAATCTTGCTTTTAAATTTGCTCTTTCTTCATTGCTGATAGAATTAAACAAAGCATTATTATCCTTATCATTTTTAATCTCAGAGAGTTCCATTTCAAGGTCGTTCACCTTTTGATTTAATTCTGAGATTTTTTGTTGTGCACTTTCCAATTGTTTACTTAAATCCGATTTTGTACTTGTCAGTTCACTGCAATTAGACACTAAAATTGATACCTGCGTTTCTATTGCATTTAAATCATTTAATAGTATTTCGGATTTTGAATAATCAGACAATTAGTTACCTCGTAATTGTGCATCAAATTTTTTTGTAACCGCAGTTATTATACTGCGGAAATCTTTTTCAACTTCCTCTTCTGTAAGCGTCCGTTTATCGGAATAATATTCCAAAGCAAACGCTAAACTTTTTTTGTTTTTTCCTAATGATTCGTTTTCAAACAAATCAAAAAGGCGAACAGATCTTAATAAATCTGAACTGTTTTTATTAATAAAATTTTCAACCGATTTAAATTCAATTTCCTTTTCAAATATAAACGCGAAGTCTCTGTATATTTTAGGAAATTTCAACGGTTCAATATAATATTTTTTATCCGGAATTATGCTTTTAAATAATTCCAAATCATACTCAAACAAATAGACTTCTTGTGGAATATCAAATTGCTTAAGAATGTTCTTGCTTAACTTTCCTCCTTCTCCTATTTTTATTTCTTTGTAATTTTTTTGAATGTAATAATCATATAAATTACTTTCAATTATATTATAGGAATCATTTAAAACATTGTCAAGAAAAATTTTCCTTTCAAAACTTTTTAATGTGCCTTTCAAATCAAAAATATCGTACATCTTTTCACTGCTGAACCATTGTTTTGTTGTAGATTTACCGGTTATAATTAGTATTAATTTACCTTTTTCTGTAAAGTCTTCAAAAGACATTATTTTTTTATCAGTCAGTTTATTAAACGCATTACCGATTTCAAACAGTTTTAAATCCTTCTCTCCGTATTTGATGTTTTGAGAAACTACTTTCAAAGCTCCTTGGATTAATGATGTCCTTAAACATTCCATATCAAGACTTTGCGGATTTTTTACAAAGATTGGGCTGCCGATTACCGAAGCAGTCTCTTTATTCTGTAGAGGGTTGTTTATCATTTCATAAAAGCCCAAAGCATTTGCAGTGGTTCTTATTAATTCTGCAAATGAAGATTCATCGGTTTTCTTATCCAAAGTAATGGATATTTTAGAAATTGTAGGTATGCAATCGTAACCGTTTATACGCGCTATTTCTTCTATAACATCCACTTCTCTTTCAATATCCGGTCTAAAAGTCGGTATTGATAAAACTAATTTGTCATTATCATTTTTTATGATTTTTAGCTCTAAGTAAGTTAGAATGTTTTTAATTTTTTCTTTATCAATATTGTAGCCTAATAATCTTGTAACTCTTGAAAATCTAACCTCAATTTCCTTAGGTTCAATTTTTACCGGGTATTGATCAATTATTCCTTTTACGTTTTTAACTTTGCATAATTCTTCTATTAATTTAGCTGCTCTCTCAGCAGCATAAACAGTTATGTTAGGATTAGTACCTCGTTCAAATCTATAAGAAGCATCCGTGCTAAGCTGCAATATTTTGGCAGTTCTCCTGATAGATGAGGAATTAAAAAATGCACTTTCAATCAGGATGTTTTTTGTATTGTTATTTATTTCTGAATTTTCACCGCCCATTATTCCTGCTATAGCAACAGGTTTTTCACCGTCACAAATCATTAAAGTATTTTTACGCAGCTTTCTTTCTTTGGAATCAAGTGTTGTAAATGTAGATTCTTTAATCGTACTTTTTACAATTATTTTTTGTCCGGCTAATTTATCTAAATCAAATGCATGAAGTGGTTGACCTGTTTCATGCATTACAAAATTAGTAACATCAACAATATTGTTTATAGGTCTCAGTCCAATGCTCTTAAGTTTTTCCTTTAGCCAGTCAGGGGATTCTTCAATACTTACATCTTTAACAACCTTTGCTGAGTATCTCGGACAATTTTCAGTATCTTCAATTTCAACAGCAGCAAACTTAGAAGTTTCGGTATCACTTTCTGAAATTTTTACTTCCGGTATTCTCAATTTATTGTTTAATAAAGCACAAACATCTCTTGCAACCCCTATGTGTGAAAGCGCGTCGGGGCGGTTTGGAGTAACTGCAATCTCCATAATTACATCATTTAAATTTAATGCATCGCAAATATTAGTCCCTGTTTTTAACGAATCATCAAGAACCACAATACCTGTATGATCATCTCCAAGTTCCAATTCATCTTCGCTGCAAATCATTCCGCAAGATTCAATTCCTCTAATTTTTGCTTTTTTTATTTTGAAATTACCTTTTGGAATTAAAGTACCGACAGGTGCAAAAATAATTTTTTGCCCGGCATCTACATTTGGCGCTCCGCATATAATCTGGAACTCTTCTTTTCCGTCAGAAACTGTGCAAAGAGACAGCCTGTCTGCGTTTGGATGTTTTTTCTTTTCTTTTACATACCCTACAAGAAAATCTTTGTAAATTTCTTTTTGATCTACAAAATCTTCAACCTCTAATCCGGACATTGTTAAAAGATTCACAAGGTCTTCAGTAGAAATTCCATTAATATCTACATATTCTTTTAACCAATTAAGTGAGATTTTCAAACTAAAAACTCCGTATTAAAATTGTTTCAAAAATCTATAATCATTTTCAAAGAAAACTCTTATATCTGTAATACCGTATTTAAGCATTGCAATTCTTTCAATTCCCATTCCGAATGCATAACCGGTATATTTTTCGTTATCGTACCCCACGTTATCGAATACATTCGGGTCAACCATACCGCAACCTAAAATTTCAAGCCAGCCCGAATGTTTGCATATTTTGCATCCTTTACCTTTGCAAATAAAACAAGTTATATCCATTTCCGCACTTGGCTCGGTAAAAGGGAAAAAACTAGGACGGAATCTGAATTTTAAATCATTTCCGTAAAACTGTTTTGCAAAAGAAGCCAAAGTACCTTTTAGTTCTGCAAAAGTTACATCCGAGTCTACATATAATCCTTCAACCTGGTGAAACATACAATAACTCCTGGAACTTACAGCTTCGTTTCTGTAAACCCTTCCCGGCATTATTGCTCTTACAGGTGGTTGTTGAGATTTCATCAATCTTATTTGCACGGGTGATGTATGTGTTCTTAAAACAAAATCATCGTTTACAAAAAATGTATCCTGCATATCTCTGGCTGGATGGTCAGGTGGAAAATTAAGAGCTTCGAAATTGTTGTAGTCTGATTCAAGTTCCGGACCTTCAAACACAGAAAAGCCCATCCCTTTAAAAATTGATTTTATATCATCAAGTGTCTGTGTTAAAATGTGCTTGCTCCCAATATTTCTTTCAATACCGGGTAAGGTTAAATCAATATCTATTGTTTTACTTCCTGTACTTATAGATATTTTCTCTTTAACAGTATCAAATTGACTTTGGAGATCCATCCTAAAAGTATTTAACACTTTCCCTAATTTAGGTTTATCTTCTGTAGGAACATCCTTTAATAAAGCGAAAAGAGTCGGCACTAATCCATTTTTACTAAAGTACTTAACTCTAAATTCTTCAAGTTGTTTTTCATCTTTTATATTAGATATTTCTTTTGGAAAATCTTTTTTAATCCGCTCTATTTTTTCCTGAAGCATTTTTAATCCTGCAATATCTCCCTCTTCGTAATTGATTGGTATGAGTTCTCTACTTTAATTAAAAAAGAATATGAAGAGGAAATTTAAATTATTTAAAACAATGCCCCCTATAAAATAGGAGGCAATAAATTAATTTTTAGTAAATTCTACTAATTCACTAAAAGCAGATGGATTTTCCAATGCTAAACTTGCCAATACTTTCCTGTTAATATTTATTCCTTTTACACTTAAAGCGTGCATTAGTCTGGAATAAGTGGTACCGTTTAGTCTGGCAGCAGCATTTATTCGAACAATCCATAGTCTTCTAAAGGTTCTTTTCTTAAGTCTTCTGTCCCTGTATGCATGAACTAAACCTTTTTCTACGTGGTTTTTAGCGACAGTATAGACCTTACTTCTTGCTCCCCAATAACCTTTGGCAAGTTTAAGAATCTTCTTTCTTCTTCTGTGAGAAGCTACTTTGTTTTGAGAACGAGGCATAATTTTAACCCTTTATCTTATTGTATCATAGTTTTTACGCGCTTTTCTTCTGATGCTGAAACAAGAGTAGCGTGGCGTAAATTACGCTTTCTCTTAGTTGATTTTGAAGTCAATATATGACTTGCATAAGCTTTTTTTCTTTTAATTTTGCCTGAGGCAGTTTTTCTGAAACTTTTGCTTGCACCTCTGTTGCTTTTCATTTTTGGCATATTTTATTCCTATTGTTTTTTCTTTTTTCCTTTTGATTTTAACGGAACTAAAATCAGGTTCATGTTACGTCCTTCCATCTTTAATGGTGATTCAATTTTTGCTATGTCTGCAACTTTTTCTACAAACCTTTCAAGTAATTCTTCACCTTGTTCCTTATAAGCCATTTGTCTGCCTTTAAACATAACAGATACTTTCACCTTATTTCCGTCTTCTAAAAAATTAATTGCATGTTTTGCTTTAAATTCAAAATCGTGCACATCTGTATTGGGATGAAGTCTAATTTCTTTTAATATTGAAACAACTTGATTCTTCTTTTGTAATTTCTCTCTCTTTTGTTGTTCATATTTGAACTTCCCATAATTTATGATTTTACATACCGGAGGAACTGCTTGAGGTGCTATTTCAATTAAATCCTGACCTCTCTCAGAAGCTCTTTCTAAAGCATCATTTATAAGCATTACTCCTAATTGTTTTCCATCAATATCTATTACTCTTACCTGTGAAGATGTGATTTCTTCATTTACCCTTACAGAATTTTTTTTAGCGATTGAACACCTCTCTGTTAGTTTATTAATTTATTTTTAATTTCATTTGTAATATTATCAATAAATTCTGTTATTGACAAAGTCCCTTTATCGCCTTCTTTATGTTTTCTTAAAGAAATATTACCGGCAGATTGTTCTTTTTCTCCTAATATTAACATATAAGGAATTTTCTGAGTTTCACATTCTCTAATTTTATATCCGATTTTTTCATTTCTTTCGTCAATTTCAACTCTTAGCCCATTTTCTTTTAAAGAATTTACAACTTTTTTTGCATATTCAATATAATTTTGTGAAACAGGAATAACTGAAACTTGAACCGGTGCCAACCATGTTGGGAAATAACCTGCAAAATGTTCAATTAATACGCCTATAAATCTTTCAAGAGAACCAAACGGTGCTCTGTGAATAACAACAGGTCTGTGTTTCTTTCCGTCGCTACCAACATATTGTAAATCAAATCTTTCCGGCATAACATAATCAATTTGGACAGTGCCAAGCTGCCATTCTCTGCCAAGAACATCTTTAACCATGAAATCTATTTTAGGTCCGTAAAAAGCTGCTTCACCTTCAACAACTTTATAATCTAGTTTCATTTCATCAGCAGCTATTTTAATTTCTTCCTGAGCTTTTTCCCACAATTTAATTTCTCCACCGTATTTTTCTTTATTTTCATCTCTATACGAAAGCTGGGTCGTAAAATCTGCAAATCCAACAGCAGAAAAAACTGTTTTTATTAAATCAATAACATTACATAATTCATCCTTTAATTGATCCTGCCGAACAAACATATGTGAATCGTCAACGGCAAATGAGCGGACTCGAGTTAATCCGTTTAATTCACCTGATTGTTCATATCTGTAAACCATTCCAAATTCAGCTAAACGTAAAGGTAAATCTCTGTAACTTCTCATCTTGGAGGAATATATTTGAAAATGGTGTGGACAATTCATTGGTTTAAGTAGATATTCTTCAGGACTGTTTTCAAATTTTAATGTAGGAAATTGACTTTCTTTATAATATGGGTAATGACCGCTTGTTTTGTATAAATCAATATTACCTATATGTGGTGTAACAACAGGCAAGTAATTTCTTTTTATTTGTTCTTCCCTAAGAAAACTCTCTAAAGTTTCCCTTAGAACAGCACCTTTTGGAAGCCATAAAGGCAAGCCAGCGCCTACTTTGGAAGTAAAGTAAAACAATTCCAATTCTTTACCTAATTTTCTGTGGTCACGTTTTTTAGCTTCTTCTAATAAAGTAAGATATTCATCCAACATTTTTTTCTTAGGAAAAGAAATACCGTAAATTCTTTGAAGCTGCTTTTTGTGTTCGTCACCTCTCCAATAAGAACCGGATATATTTAACAATTTTATATATTTTATTCTGCCAGCGGACGGAAGATGTGGACCTCTGCATAAATCTACAAAATCACCTTCTTTGTACAGACTAACATTTTCTGAATTCTCATCTATCTCAGAAAGTATTTCAAGTTTATATTCATCGCCTTTGTTTTCAAAAAATTTAATCGCTTCATTTTTTGAGAGATCTTGTCTAATAAAATCATCATTGCGTTTTGAAATTTCTAACATTTTATTTTCAATTTTAAGCAGATCTTCTTCTGTAATTGATGAATTTATATCAATGTCATAATAAAATCCGTTTTCAATGGCAGGACCTACACCAAATTTCGCCTCGGGATAAATTTCCTGTATAGCATGAGCCATTAAATGAGAAGTAGAATGCCAATAAACCTCCTTGCCTTCTTCATCTTTGAAAGTAAGAAATTTAATTGTAGTATCTCGTTCAACTTTACTGTGAATGTCTTTAATTTCATCGTTAACTTTTGCAGCTAATGCATCTTCTGCAAGTCTGGGGGAGATACTTTCTGCAATACTGTACGCAGTTATTCCTTTTTCAAATTGCTTTATTGAACCGTCGGGAAATGTAATATTTATATTATCCATTTATTTTATTTATCCATAAAAAAATCGGAGACAACTCCGATAGCTGTGGGCTCTAGAGGAGTCGAACCTCTGACCTTCTGCACGTCAAGCAGACACTCTAACCAACTGAGCTAAGAGCCCAGACAAAATTATAAGAAAAATTAAATTTCTAATTCTTCTTTTTACCTATTAACTTGTTCCTTGTTTTTTGTACCGGGGACCGGACTCTTCCGAAGAAATCCCTTCGGGAGAACCGGCACGGTTCTTTTTACTTTCCAATTTTGTACCGAGGGCCGGACTCGAACCGGCACGGGAAAAAATTCCCACTGGATTTTAAGTCCAGTGCGTCTACCAATTCCGCCACCCCGGCAA
>CAZTZZ010000055.1:0-16422 GCA_964617905.1 uncultured Ignavibacteriaceae bacterium
TTATTCTTCAACTTCTATTTCAACATCACTTTTCTTTTGAGGCGGTCTTTCATAAAGTTCAGTTAGTCTCTTATATTTTGTAGCTAAATCACTTGTAATCTGTTCCCAGGTAAATCTCCACTGCCAGTTACCTCCCAATGTACCGGGGAAATTCATTCTTGCATCACTGTCTAAATTAAGTATATCCTGCATTGGAATGATTACATTATCTGCAGAAGAAGAATATGCAATCCTTATTAATTCCTGAGTAATGTCATCACCGTAGTAATTTAGGTATTCCTGCGCGTGACTGTAAATATTGTTATCCTTATTTTTTTCTTTTTCAAAATAACCGCGTGTTGTATTGTTGTCGTGTGTGCCGGTATAAACAACAGAATTTTGTTTTATGTTGTGTGGAAGAAATCTTGTTTCCATTCCGCTACCAAAAGCGAACTGAAGAATATTCATCCCAGGGAAGTTGAATTTATCCCTCAATTCATTTACCGAACTAGTAATAATGCCCAGATCTTCTGCAATAATCGGCAAATCGCCCAATTGTTCTTTTAAAGCATTAAATAGTTTTGCACCGGGACCTTTTACCCACCTGCCTTTTTCAGCTGTAGGTGCGCCCCCGGGAATTTCCCAAAAAGCATCAAATCCTCTAAAATGATCTATCCTTAAAATATCTACATACTTTAATTGATGACGAATTCTTTTAACCCACCACAAATAATTATCTTTTTCCATTTCTTTCCATTTGTAAAGAGGATTACCCCAAAGCTGTCCTGTGGGACTGAAATAATCAGGCGGAACGCCGGCAACAGTTATAGGCTTTCCGTCTTCTTCTACCGTGAAAAGATGTTTGTTACCCCAAACTTCCGAACTGTCAAATGCAACAAAAATAGGAACATCACCAATAATTTTAATGTCTTTGTAATTTGCATATTTTTTTAATTTATTCCATTGCTGTGAAAAAATAAATTGCAGAAATTTGTGATAATCTATTTCTTCTTTAAGCTTATCACTCCATCTATTCATTTTTGAGATATCTCTCATTACAAGTTCTCGTTCCCACTTGCTCCACTCGTTTCCGTTATGTCTGTCTTTTAATGACATATAAAAAGCATAATCATCTAGCCAATATGCATTTTCATAACAAAATGTACCAAAGGAATCCTGAAATTTATTTTCATTGGATATAAAATTTTTAAAAGCTTTTTTGAATAATTTATTTTTAAAAACTTTTACCCTGCTAAATTCTGTTTTTTTATCTATAAATTCTGGCACATTGGATAAATCATTTTCGCTTAACAGTTCTTCTTTTATTAACAACTCAGGATTTATAAACAAATGGTTACCTGCAAATGCAGAAAAACAAGAATATGGAGAATCACCGTAACCTGTCGGACCAATAGGTAAAATCTGCCAGAGTTTTTGTCCTGATGATTCCAAAAAATCAACAAATTTATAAGCGTTGCTTCCTAAATCGCCTATTCCAAACTTGCCGGGAAGTGAAGTTATGTGAAGAAGAATGCCTGCTTTTCTGTTTGAAGTCATAAGATTTGATAATATAAATATATAAAAAAATTATTGTGTTAAAATATTGATAATTTTAATTAAAATATTAAAATGCAAACAGTGATAAATCCATTAGGTTAATTCTGCAGTCTCATTCCTTTAGGCACAATGAATTTTTCAATTAAATCAAAGAACCATTGAACGAATAGAGCCAATAAAGCCGCCGGAATTGCGCCCTGCAGAATCAGCGAAATGTTGTCTAATCTTATTCCTGTTAAAATCGGCTGCCCGTAACCGCCTGCTCCTATTAATGCACCGAGAGTTGCCGTTCCGACATTTATTACTGCAGATGTTTTTATACCCGAAAGAATTGAAGGGGATGCTAAAGGAAGTTCAATTTTCTTAAGTTTTTCAAAATCCGGTAAACCGAGAGCTTCAGCAGAAATATTCAAATTCAAAGGGATATTTTTTAGACCTGAATATGTTCCCCTTACAATAGGTAAAAGGCTGTAAAAGAACAGGGCTACTATTGCAGGCCAAGAGCCTATTCCTAAAAGCGGAATCATAAAAACAAGTAACGCAAGTGAAGGAATTGTTTGAACAACACCAACAAATCCCAGAATAAATTTTCCCAGCTTTTCATTTTTAGAGGCAAATATTCCCAAAGGAATTGACGTTAAAATTGCCGCAAATAAAGAAATTAGAACTAGGAATAAATGTGCTTTCGTGTTTCTAAAAAGCCTGTTCCAAATACTGTCCAACTTAATGTTTGAATTTATATCCAAAGTGTTTAATAAAAAATTTGATGCTACTTCAATTTCGGATTTATTGCCGAATTTTACATCAGCATTCATTTTAACCATTTTATTTTCGTTTATCTTACCATCAAGTAAAAGAATTTTTGATAAAACGGATTTTGAATATTTTTCTAAATCTTCTCTATACAGAAATACAGCTTTGTATTCGGGAAAAAAATTTTTATCGTCTTTTAATACCGCTAAATCAAAATGTTTTATCTCAGCATCGGTCGAATAAAAATCTGTTACGTCAATATCCCCGTTTATCAATCCCCTGTATGCTAAATCGTGGTCAATCCCCTGAACATTTTTATTTGTCAACTTATAAACCGATCTTAATCCCGGCCATCCGTCTTTTCTGTCCATAAATTCATTTGTAAATGCCAATTTCAGGTTAGGATGTTTTACTAAATCGCTAATAGTTTTAATGTTTAATTTTTCTGCAATTTCTTTCCTCATCCCTATTGCATATGTATTATTGAATCCGAGCGGTTTACTTATTTTAACTCCGTACTTAGAAAGTAACTCATTAAGATTATTTTCATTAGTGTTTAATCCGGCTAATATTTCGTGTTTTATAGTTCCGGTGTATTCTGGATAAAGGTCAATATCTCCGTGAAGTAAGGCATTCCACAAAACTCTGGTACCGCCGAGTTCTTTTTTGTAAATGATATTACCGGTTTCCGTTTTGCCCAATTGAAATGCAAGCTCACCCAAAATAACATTTTCCGTAAATTTCTTTGAGCCTATAGTAAAAGGCTTTTCTCGGTTTTGCGAAGATATAGGTGTTGTACTAAAAAGCAATACTGAACAAACTATTACTATGATTTTAATCATTTTCATTCAAATAAAAGTTCTTTGTGAAGTTATAAATTTAGTGACAAATTCATCTGCCGGGTTTCTTTTTAAGTTTTCAATTGAACCGGTTTGAACTATTCTGCCTTCTTTCATAATTACAATTTTATCGCCTAAAAATGAAGCTTCGGAAATATCGTGAGTTACAAAAATTACAGTCTTATTTAATTCTTCAAAAATATTTTTCAAATCATTTTGCAAGTCGTATTTAATCATCGGGTCAAGTGCCCCGAGTGGCTCATCAAGAATTAGTATGTCGGGATTCAGCATTAGCGCGCGCATAAGGCTTACCCTCTGTTTTTGCCCGCCCGAAAGTTCTGCTGGAAATCTTTTTAATCCGTCCTTTGGAAATTTAGTTAATTCACAAAGTTCGTTAACTTTTTTTCTTTTCGAGTCAACCGACCATTTTAAGTAGTTGGCTATTAAAGTAATATTGCCCAATGCCGTTAAATTAGGGAACAATCCGCCGTCCTGAATAACAAAACCGATTTTTCTTCGATAAGCATTTAACTCAAGGTCTTCGACGGAAATCTCGTTAACTAAAACTTCACCTTTGCTTGGTTTAATAATCCCCAACAGTATGCTCAGTAAAGTTGATTTACCACATCCGCTTGGACCAATAAACACAGTGGTTTCAGAAGTGTTGATTACAAGGTTTACATTCTTTAGAGCTTTAACTTCGTCAAAATTTTTATCAATGTTTCTAAGTGTTATTGGCATAGTAAAATAAAAACATAATACAACTTAATCTAAAAAGATATAATTGGTGAGGAATGAGAGCAATCAATTCTGTTAACAAAGATTATTTTTATATCTTAAATAAATTTGACCCTCTAGTTTTCTCTGCTTCTTTATCCAAGGATACTTTTGAATTTATTGTATTTCCCGAATAAGGCCCGGGAATCTCTTTATTCTTGGCAAGTGCTTTTTCTATCTTTAATTTTTCTTTAATATTTTGATAACGCTGAACTACTTCTTGATACTTTGTAATATCATCCTGCAGTTTTTTCTTTGTCCTTAGTAATTTTGATATGCTGGATTGTAATTCTTCGTGTTCAAGTTTTAACCCGCTGACAGATGATTGTGTCTCTAATAATTCGTTTATTGATTCGTTTATTTTGTCTTTATATGAATCAAGTTGTTCATCGTATAATTTAACATCTTTTTCTATTGCTTTCTTTCTTTCATCGGAACGGTTATAGCTTGATACCATAACATCCACAAGATTTTGAAGATCGAGATCAATTTTGTTTTTATTTTCTACGAGTAGATTTATTTCATTTTTTAACAAATCTTTCTGCCTCTTCTGCTTGTCAAAATCATTCATGATTACGTTAATTTCATTTAACAAATAATCTTTTTTCTCTTTCAGTGTCTTTATATATTTTTCTAACGATTCAACTTCAATCTGTCTCATATTTAAGACTCTCTCACTTTCTTCAAGCGAAGCAATCTTCATAAACAATTCTTGATCTTTGATTTCGACTTCTTTTTCCTTAGTCAATATGATTTTCTCAAGCAAGTTTCTTTTCTTATTAATTTTATTTAATTCAACATTATATCTTTGAAACATATTTGTAAATCTATTTTCAAGTGCAAGATTACCTTTTTCTATTTCGCCCCTTCTTATTTCAAGCAGGGAACACAATTCTTTTATCTTTTCAACTTTTAAGTCATAGTTTCTTAATGAATTACTCTGTTCGGCGTAATCTGCTTTTAATTGTTCCTTTTCAGCCTGAAGTTTGTCTATCTCTGATTTTATCTTTTGAACATTCTGCTGTTGAATTAATATCTCGGTATTTAAAGATGAAAGCTTTTTAGCTTTTATCTCCAAAGATTGGTCAATTTCATACAATTTTTTTTCACTTTCAGCAGTTTTTTCATCCAGATTTTTCTTTTTTTCAATAACTTCATTTATTTTATTGTTTTGCTGCTGTATTTGTTCATCAAGATTAAAAGCTTCCACCTGCAGAGAGTCTTTTAATTCTCTTTTTGTTTTAATTTCCGTTTCCAGTTCTTCAATTAAGCCCTCCATCTCTCCCTTCAGCTGGTCTTTTTCTTCTATTACCTTGCTCAGTTTTATTTCTTCATCTTTTAAGCCTACCAAATTATTCTTAAGATTTGTAATAAACAGTTCAATATTGTCGGTTGTATTTGCATCTTTAATGGAAGAAAAATCTATATCGGAGTTGTCAGTTTTTTCTTCAATAATGTTAGCAACATTTTTAATTTCTTCTTCATACGAATTTATTGCTTCCCTTAATTCAAATCTTTTCTTATCAAGTTCGAGTATAAATTTATTTATTTGGTCGGCTTCTCTTTCTTTACGTTTATGTTTATCCTCTAATTCTTTTAATGTGTCTTTTAATTCATTCCTTGTGGCATTTGTATCTGAAATTTCTTTTTTAAGATTAATTAATGTTTTATTAAGAATCTCCGCTTGATTTTCCTTTTCATACATAAAATGAAACTTAGTTTTTAATTCTTCATTTTCAATTCTTAATTTTTCAAGCTCTTTTGAGTTAAACAAACCCATCTCTTTCTCCGATAGTTATAAATTTTACAACTAAATCAATTATTCTTTTTATAAATTTTATTGAAATTACACATTACTAATAATATATTCAATTAGATTTTTTATTACCATAAAAATAAACTTAACTGTATGAATATTGCAATTATAGGCGGAACGGGATTAATTGGTGTTGCATTAAGCAAAAGATTAAAAGAAAGAGGCGACAATTTACTATTAATTTCGCGTGATTCTAATTCAGCTAAAAATAAAAATGTGTTTGCCGATATTTATTTGAACTGGGATTATAAAACTTCCGGTAAACTTGCCGAACAATTAATAAATTATAAAGCCGTCATTAATTTAGCCGGTGCACCTATTTCCGGAAAAAGGTGGAACAACAATTACAAAAATACTATTAGAAACAGCAGAACAGTTACAACACGTTTAATAGCTGAAGAAATTTGTAAATGCAAAATTAAGCCAAATGTTTTTATATCATCATCCGCAGCGGGATATTACGGTGACAACGGTGAAACAATGTTGACAGAAGATTCGCCTATGGGAATTGATTTTTTAGCAGGCGTTTGTGCGGAATGGGAAAATGCATCAAAAAAAGTTTTAGGAAATAAAGTTCGTTTGGTCAATATCAGAACGGGCATTGTGCTTTCAAAAGAAGGAGGAGCACTAAAAAAAATTCTCCTGCCTTATAAATTATTTTTAGGCGGTCCGTTAGCCGGAGGAACACAGTGGTTTCCTTGGATACATATTGAAGATGAAGTAAACGCAATTATTTTTTCAATTGACAACAATAAAATAAACGGAGCTTTAAATCTTACCGCTCCAAATTCCGTAAGAATGAATGATTTTTCTAAAACTTTGGGAAAAGTATTAAAAAGACTTTCCGTATTCAGAGTTCCGAAACTTGCTTTGAGAATTGTCGCTGGAGAAATTGCCGATAATTTGGTTTTGAGTCAGCGGGTTTATCCAAAAAAATTATTGGATAACGGTTACAAATTTAAATTTGCAAAAATTGATAAAGCGCTTTTAGATTTGCTTGGCTAATATTTTAAGATCAATTGAATAATAGAACCTGTTTACCGCCAGGCAAGCGCGGATGACACGGATATTCGCAGATTTAAAAAAACCTTCGAAGTAATTTTACTCCGAAGGTTTAAATAATAAACTGAATGTTTTTTAATACCTGTAATGTTCGGGTTTATATGGCCCTTCAACGGGAACACCGAGATAATCAGCCTGTTCTTTAGTGAGTTTTGTTAACTTAACTCCTATTTTTTCAAGATGTAAACGTGCTACTTCTTCGTCAAGATGTTTCGGTAATCTGTAAACATCAACCTTGTAATCGTTTTTCCAAAGTTCAATTTGTGCAAGTGTTTGATTAGTAAAAGAATTACTCATAACAAACGAAGGATGTCCTGTTGCATTGCCTAAGTTAACAAGTCTTCCGTCTGACAAAAGAATAATTGAATGTCCGTCGGGGAATTGATATTGATCAACTTGTGGTTTGATGTTTATGTGTTTAATGCCCGGGTAATTTTTAAGTTTTTCTACTTGTATTTCGTTGTCGAAATGTCCGATATTACAAACAATCGCTCCGTCTTTCATCTTTTCTAAATGTTCAATTTTAATTATATCTTTATTGCCGGTAGTCGTTACAAAGATATCTCCTATTTCCAGATAATCTTCTAAAGTTTTTACATCGTAGCCTTCCATAGAAGCTTGAAGTGCACAGATAGGATCAATCTCGGTAACATGAATTCTTGCGCCGAAACCTCCCAAAGATTTTGCAGAACCTTTGCCCACATCGCCGTAACCACAGATTACCGCATTTTTACCCGCAATCATTATATCCGTGCCTCTTTTAATACCGTCTGCAAGTGATTCCCTGCATCCGTAAAGATTATCAAATTTAGATTTTGTAACCGAGTCGTTGACATTTATAGCAGGAAACAAAAGTTTTCCTTCTTCCATCATTTGATATAATCTGTGTACGCCGGTTGTCGTTTCTTCAGAAACTCCTCTTACTTTCTCGGCTATCCTGTGCCATTTCCCTGAATCTTCTTTGTAGCTGACATTAAGTCTTTTAAATAATTCAATCTCATCTTCAGTAGTTTTTTCTTCATTTAAAAGAGACGGATTATTTTCGGCGTCATATCCGAGATGAATCATCAGCGTTGCATCTCCGCCGTCGTCAACTATTATATCGGGTCCGCCGCCGTCGGGAAATGTTAATGCTTGTTCGGTGCACCACCAATAGTCTTCAAGTGTTTCACCTTTCCATGCAAAAACAGGCACACCTGCTTCAGCAATTGCCGCAGCTGCGTGGTCTTGAGTAGAATAAATATTACAGCTTGCCCAACGTACGTCTGCCCCCAAAGTTGTTAACGTTTCAATTAAAACGGCAGTTTGTATTGTCATATGAAGAGAACCCATTATTTTAGAACCTTTAAGTGGTTTTTCTTCACCATATTTTTCTCTTAATGCCATTAAGCCGGGCATTTCTTTTTCGGCAAGTACAATTTCTTTTCTTCCCCATTCAGCTAACGATATATCTTTTATTTTATACTTCATAAGCTTTACATTTTCTTCCATTACTTCACTCATTTATATGTCCTTTGATTATTTATATTTTTTAAATTTTGATACCAAATCAAGTTGTTCCCAGGAAAATTCTTTCCTTCCGAAATGTCCGTATGCTGAAGTTGCCTGATATATCGGTGCTCTTAATTTCAATCTTTTAATTATTCCTTTTGGTGTCAGGTCTACTTCTTTCATAATCATTTTTGATATTTCAGTATCAGGAATTACCCCGGTACCTTTTGTATCAACATAAACTGAAACGGGTTCTGCTACACCGATTGCATAGGCCAACTGCACCATACATTCTTTTGCTAATTTTGCCGCTACAACATTTTTGGCAATATGCCTTGCAGCATAAGTTGCGCTTCTGTCAACTTTGGAAGGGTCTTTGCCGGAGAAAGCACCGCCGCCGTGCGGAGCCCATCCGCCGTATGTATCAACAATAATTTTTCTTCCCGTTAATCCGCTGTCTCCGTGAGGTCCGCCTATTTCAAATCTGCCCGTTGGATTAACAAAGTATTTTGTTTTTTTATCAATATATTTTTTAGGAATTATTTTTTTTATTACGTGTTCAATAACATCTTTCTTTATAGTAGATTGCTTAACGTCGGCATCGTGCTGAGTAGAAATAACAACGGCATCAACTCTTAATGGTTTGTTATTGTCATCATATTCAATCGTTACCTGTGATTTAGAGTCGGGTCTTAAATACGGCATTAGACCATTATTTCTTTTTCTTATTTGAGATAGCTTTTTCACCAATTTATGAGCATACATAATCGGCATGGGCATAAGTTCGGGAGTTTGGTCACAAGCATATCCGAACATAATTCCCTGGTCTCCGGCACCGCCGGTATCAACGCCCATTGCAATGTCGGGTGACTGCGAATGAATTGCATTTAAAACAGAACAAGATTCCGAATCAAATTTATAATCTGCTTTTGTATAGCCTATTTTTTTAACTGTTTTACGAACGATTTTTTGAATATCTATGTAAGCATCTGTTGTAACTTCGCCGCCGACTAATACCAACCCGGTTGTTACAAATGTTTCGCAAGCAACTCTTGCTTTCGTATCTTCTTTGTAAATTGCATCTAATACTCCGTCAGAAATTGCATCACAAACTTTATCGGGATGCCCTTCCGATACGGACTCTGATGTGAAAAAGTATGACATAATTAACCTTTAAAAAATGAAGTGTAAATTTAATGAATTTCTATTTCAGTTGAATCACCAGTGTTAAGTTTTTTATAACTTCCCTTAATCATTGTGTTATTTCCAATAATTGAATTTTCAAGTAAAGAGGCTTTAATTTCAGATCTTTCTCCTATGATAGAATTTTTAATTATAGATTCCGATATTTTACTGCCTTTGCTTATTGTTGCATATGGACCGATTATAGAATTTTTAATCTCTGCGTCATCGGCAATAAATACGGGATTGTTTATAACAACATTTTCAAATTCTTTATCCGTGCATTTATCGTCCAACAATATTTTGTTTGTCTCAAGTAAAGTATCCTGTTTTCCACAGTCATACCATCCTTCAACCGGGAATGTGCAAATTTTCTCACCGCGTTCGTGCATCATCTGAAGTGCATCGGTAAGCTGAATTTCTCCGTTTGTTCTTATATCTTTTTTTACTAATTCATTCAAACATTCCGATAGAACCTGTGCATTAGATATATAGTAAAGACCGACTATTGCTAAATTGGAAACCGGTTTTGTAGGTTTTTCTACTAATTTTTCTACTTCTCCATCCTTAAGTACCGCAACCCCAAATCTCTCGGGGTTTTCAACTTCTTTAACTCCAATCATCGAGCATTTATTATTAAAAACACTATCAAGATTTACATCAAATATAGTGTCACCCAGGATTATAAAAATTTCATCATCATCAAACGTCGGTACCGCAGTATAAATTGCGTGACCTAATCCGCTTAGTTCTTTTTGAACAACAAATTCACAATTCATTTCAGGATATTCACTATTAACAAAATTCTTTATCATTTCGCCAAGGTGTCCGATTACAAAAGTTGCCTTTGTTATTTTTTCGGATATCAGCTTGTCCAAAATATGCGCAAGAATAGGTTTGCCCCCAACGTTTAACAAAACTTTGGGTATTGTATAAGTATGCGGTCTTAATCTGCTGCCGGCTCCTGCAACCGGAATAATGGCTCTCATAATATTTTATTTTGTTTGAGTATAAATTTAAAATTACTTAATCTTGTTTTTATTACCAAATAAAAATAGATTACTTCATTATGAATATAAATAATAGAATAATTGAGCTTTTCGGAATAAAATATCCAATTGTACAAGCCGGTATGGTTTGGGCTTCGGGATGGCGTTTAGCTTCCGCTGTTTCAAATTGCGGTGGTTTGGGTTTAATTGGTTCGGGTTCCATGAAACCGGATTTGCTGGATGAACATATTGTCAAATGCAAAGCAGCGACCAATAACCCTTTCGGTGTAAACATACCGCTTATGCGCGCTGATGCCGAAGAATTAGTAAATACTTGTATTAAAAATAAAGTGAAAATAATATTTACCTCGGCAGGTAATCCAAAATCCTTTACTAATAAATTAAAATCAAAAGGTATAAAAGTTATTCACGTTGTTCCTTCGGTTAAGTTTGCTTTAAAAGCGGAAGCGGCTGGTTGTGATGCGGTAGTGGGTGAAGGAGTTGAAGCTGGCGGACACAACGGAGCAGATGAAACAACTACAATGTGTTTAATCCCTCAAATTGTTGACTCTGTAAATATTCCCGTAATTGCCGCAGGAGGCATTGCAGACGGCAGAGGAATTTTAGCGGCACTTTCACTCGGTGCTGAAGGAGTGCAGATAGGCACAAGATTTGCTGCAACATTTGAATCTTCGTCACATAAGAAATATAAGGAAATGGTTGTTAATGCTAAAGATAATGACACGGTATTAGCTTTCAAAAAAATTGGTTTAGTACGAATGCTTAAAAACGATTTTGCAGATAGATCGGTAAAAGCAGAATCGGATGGCTGGGATGAAAAAAAGTTAAGGGATCTTCTCGGCAATAAAAGAGAGATGCTTGGAATATTTGACGGAGATAAAATCGAAGGGGAAATGGAAGCGGGTCAAATATCGGGACTTGTAAATAAAATACTAACTGTTGAAGAATTATTCAATAAATTAATATCAGAATTTAATACTTTTACTGATAAACTAAAGAATTACTGACCATTCATAATATTTTTCTTTTTTCTAATTCATCATAGTAATAATTTTTGTTATCATTTCAATAAAATGTAGGAATCAAAATGAAAAACATCTTAAAATCTTCTATAATTATTTTAAGTTTAATATTAATAAGTAATATTTGTTTAGCACAATCCTCTGATTTAAAAGCTTATAATAATGCTTTGGATAAATCAAAACCGTTAGAGAAAATTGCCGCTTTAAAAAAATTCAAGTCTGATTTCCCCAAAAGCAAATACCTGTACAGGGCTGATTATTATTTATTCAAAGAATATTTAAACATAAACAAAGAAGAACCGGCATTATATTTTGCTTCACTTTATATTTATGCACGACCAAAATCTTCAAGAAGAAGTGCATATAACTCAGTCGCATATTCACTTGCCGAAAAAGGACTGGGTTTAGACTCTGCAAAACTATATGCTGATAGGGCTGTAACTGCTGCAAGAAATTCAAAATCACGTGCTCTGCCCTCTTATTTAGACACGCAAGCATTTGTTTTACATAAATTAGGTGATAACAGTAGAGCTCTCACAATCCAAACCGAAGCTGTAAAAGGAAGACCTAATGATCCGGATATGCTTTACTACTTATCAATTTACCAAAATGCAAACGGCTTAAGAAAAGACGCATTGTTGAACACAGCCAAAGCAGTTTATCTTGGTCACTCGGGAGATGCAATTGATAATTTTAATATTTGGTTAAAAAAACAATACGCTAATTCACAAAAAAGGAAATCGGAAAGAGAAAAAATTGTAAAAAGTGTATTACATAATCTCAGCAATGGAAAGATTGATATAATCTCTCAATCTAACAAAGCAGCATACCTGGCTAAAATGGGAGTGGATTTATCAAATGCCAAAAAACTTGCACTAAGTACAATAAAACAAATCACTACTGAAACAACAATCTCTGATCTAATCGATCTAAGATATAATTACTCAATAGTTCTAAATGCAATGGGTAAACGTAATCAAGCCATAAAACAGTTAAACAAAGTAAAGTCACTTACACCAACCTGGATGTTTGATTACTGGTTAATGATGGGTAAAATATATGAATCTAAAAAAGATGTTAAGAATGCTTTGGATTCTTATGCTTCGGGCTTATTTGCATATACAGACGAAAGATTGGTTATGGCGGCAAAATCTTTAATTGAAAAAAACAATCTACCAAAAGACGCTTTTGACAAACTGATTGAAAATAAGATAAAAGAAGCTAAAGATTTTCATCCGGGTAAATTTACAGGGAAATCTAATGGACGAGTTGTGCTTGCAGAATTATTTACCGGTGCGGAATGTCCGCCTTGTGTTGCCGCAGATAAGGCATTCGATCATTTATCAAAATATTTTGACAGAAACACACTGGCTATTTTGGAGTATCACGTGCACATACCGGGACCTGACCCGATGACAAATCCTTCAACACTGAAAAGATATGAATACTATGGAAATAACTTCGGTACACCCACCGTTTTTTTTAACGGAACTGAAAAACTAACCGGTGGCGGCTCCGGTTTATTGGCAAAAAACCGTTTTAAAGTTTACGGGCACATCATTAAAAAGCATCTCAAGAATAAATTCAGATACAAAATTTCCGGTTCTGCTAATCTGTTAATAGATAAAGTAAACATAGATGTTAAATTAAATCACCTCAATAAAAATAATGTAGATATCAATATAGCATTGGTGGAAAAGTCAATTAATTACACGGGTAAAAACGGCGTAGACAAACATATTTTTGTAGTAAGAGATTTTATAAAGGGTAAAAAAGAAAAGAATTCATATAATATATCCCTAAAAAAATTGGAAAAGCTTTTATCAGATTACCTTTCCGCTCCCGAAAAATACGGCCATTGGAGAATGGGCCCTAACTACAAAGACTGGCGGGATAGAACGGATAAAATTAATTATAAAAACTTAGCCGTTGTTGTTTGGCTGCAAAATAAAAAGACAAAAGAAATCTACCAATCGAGTTTTTTTGATGTGAATTAAGTTATAAAAAAAGAGCGGCTAAACAGGTCGCTCTTGACTATGTAAGTTTACTCCATCCCCTTTTAACTAAATATTTTTTTTGCGTTTTAGAATAATATGTCTTATTATCAAAACAAGAGAGGAATTAATGTGAATTATTAACAACAGGAGTTCTTATGAAGTCAC
This sequence comes from uncultured Ignavibacteriaceae bacterium, assembly GCA_964617905.1. Lineage (GTDB taxonomy): Bacteria > Bacteroidota > Ignavibacteria > Ignavibacteriales > Ignavibacteriaceae. Next base: position 13,651 of record CAZTZZ010000055.1, read on the forward strand.
CTGCCTCATCAGTTAATCACTTTCCTACCCTCAAATCATTTCTAATTTACTTTTTCATTTCCTTAATTTTTTCAAGTTTTAATATCACTAAAGCACAGAGCCAAAGTGATGTAAATGCTGTAATAAAGGAGTTGAATGGTTATGTAAAGGAAATGAAAAAAGCCAAAAAGTTTGCATTAGAAAATTACGGACATCATACTTCTTCTAGTTCATTAGAAAAAACTTTTGCTAAATATGTTAACAAGGCAGGAGCTTGGGATAATTATAACGACAGTTGGCCGGGTTGGTTACATCTAAGTCTATCTGACGCAGGGTTGTTTAGCCGGTTTGGGCTCTATGGTTTAAATAATTATAAATTTTTACATAGCGCATTTTATTTAATATTAGAATCTAAGGAATTTGTAAAAAAATATGGAAGGTTTGATAAAAAGAAATTAACTAAACTGAGAATTTCATTTAAAGAATGGAAAAAGGAACGAGCTATTTTCGATAAAAAAATTGCTGAGTTGTTAGAGGTTTGGGCGCAACGATCCAAGTACATAGAAATAGGATACCGAGCACCATATACTGAAGCAGGTAAAAAAATTAGAGCTGAAGCTGAAAAAACTGAGGCAAAGTATAGTGCAATTGGAGTTGGATTAAAAGCCGAATTGTTAAAACATACTAAAATGCCACCATTTGAATCCTTAGTACAAAAAGTATATTTATTTAAAAATATTATTTTTTACGGTGGACCCTTAGAAAGTCAAATAAGATTTTTAAAAGATCAAATTGATGTACGAATAAAAAATTATATAGAGTATGATAATAAAACAGGCGGAGAGTTAAAAGCAAGGATACACGCTATTAGTAAAAAACAATATAAGCTTATTGCGAAAGCAAAAAAATTAAGCAATGACTTAAAGAAAAAAGCAGAAGAAATTCTTTCTGCCAAAAAGGTAAAAATAACGCCTAAGGTTAAAGCATTCATCGACTCAAGAAAACTTTCTCTACAAGTACTTGCTGAGCTGGAAAATAAAATTATAGAGTCCTCCAAAAAAGGGAGACATTCGGAAAACACAAAAAGATTTAAAAAAAGGGATGAAATTTTAAAATATACAGATAAACTGTATACATTAATAAAAGCCAATACACAGGATGATGCACAATTTAAATTATTAGAAAAACTAAATAATGAATATTTAAGAATTGATGAAGCTTTGTGGAATATTAAAAAAGAACAATATAAGATTGATTCCGAGGAAGATTTAGTATTTTATTCATATGATAAATATAGAGAAGAACTTGGAAATAGAATAGAAGCGATAGATTTCGCAAAGGATAAATTAAATCAGATAATACTGTCTACTAGCTCGTCCAAGGTTAAATACATATTTATTGGTGCTAAAAAAGCAAAAATTTTGCAAGCAACAGCTACACCAGGTTTAGTGAATGAATATAATAGATTTAAAACTCTTATAAAAAAAATAGAAAAGATGAAAAAAAATGCTGAAAAAATTAAAAATAAAACTAAAAATGATTTAATATCAGCAAATGTAGATGCAAAAATTGCAAGAAAGGCTATGGAGGGTTGGCGCGGACTTATAATGAAAAGAGCTCTTACTAATGCTGCAATGGATTTAGGGAAAAATTTTTATGATGTATATATTGAAGGTGGTAAAAAAGGTGCACCAGGTATTGTAGCAGCATTAGCTGGAAAAACTGCTGCTTTTCTATGGGATTGGTCAAGTGGTAAATTAACAAAGGACGATATTGACTACAAATCAATAATGGAAAGAGCTAAAAAAAATGTTGCTTCTGAAAGTAAAATAATAATAACTTCAGCAACTGCAACAGGTGAACACATTTTAAAGGAACTGTTAAAAACAAAAGGTATAAAGGGAATTGAAGGATATACTAATGATTTAGTATATATAGCGTTAACATTAGATTCTTCTTCAACACAAGCAACAATAAAGAAATATAAAAAAATTGTTACAGACTTAAATGAAAAAGGCTTTGCCCACTTAAAGGATCTTGCTGAAGAAAAATATGCTGCAATAAAAGAAAATGCAAAAAAATTATGGGCAAAAAGAAATAATTCATTACAAGAGATAAAAAAAGATATTGAACAAATAAAAATTGGTGATAAATCAATTAAGGAATTTACTAATGAATTAGCAATATCTGCATCTGTAGAATTTATTAAAGCTGGTATATCCCAACAGTTAAAACAGAATGAAATTAATGGCTGGCAAGAAATGTTTGAAAAAGATTTAAAAGTTGTCATGTTGGGTAGAGTAGCCCAAGATGCTAGTACAAGGTTCTTTAAAATATCTGATTTGCTTCTAAAAACCAGAAGAGATCTATTCAAATTAACTAACGGTAGAGAAATGATAGATTTATTTTTAATAGATTATAACAATGCTTTTTTTGAAACAGACTTATTAAAATTACAAATTCAATCCGGTAATATGAAAGACGTCAATCAAAGAGTATATATTGATAAAGTTGAAGCAACAAAAATTAACAGCCATAATTATACATTTGATACTAAAAATTTAGGGAAAGATGCTCCAAATAAAGTCGATTTGAAGATAGTGTTTGAAGCAAAGAGATGATATTATAATTCTTTAATAACGTCTTCGATACTTTTTGTATTCTCGAACATAGACAGTATTTTTATCATTACCCTATCCACTTCGGCGTCGGGACACGAAGCACCGCTTGTTAAAAGTATATCAACGGTGTCTCTATCAGGTAAAAATGATTTTGTGGTTTCTTCTTGCCCCC
>CAZTZZ010000056.1:0-14150 GCA_964617905.1 uncultured Ignavibacteriaceae bacterium
TTTTGGACAGCAGAGAATATTATAATTAACTTTAAAACCAAAATCCAAAAATTTACAGATTCTATGAAGAAAAGATTAAATAAAAACGCACTAAATTTCTCAAAAGATAAAGCCTGGATGAATAACACGATTATTCTATCAAAACATACACTCGTTTGGCTTAGTCAATTAAGTAAGAAATACAACAAAAAAATAAAGAGATTAGACCAAATACCAAATGAGGAATTAAAGGAAATTGCAAACAGAAATTTTAACGCTCTTTGGCTTATTGGTGTTTGGGAGCGAAGTAAAGCTTCCAAAAAGATTAAGGTATTAACGGGAAATTTTGATTGTGTTTCTTCGGCTTATTCAATATATGACTATAAAATTGCAGAGAATTTGGGTGGAAGAAAAGCTTTATTGAATTTATCGGAGAGAGCAAAAAAATTCGGGATTAAATTAGCCTGCGATTTTGTACCAAATCACACCGGCATTACTTCCGAATGGCTTTACAAGCATCCCGATTATTTTATACAAAGAAAAACACCGCCTTTCAGTAATTATTCTTTTACGGGAAAAAATTTATCCGACAATAAAAATTTTGAAATAAAAATTGAAGACGGATATTACTCCCGAAAAGATGCAGCAGTTGTATTTCAATTTAAAGATAAAAGAACAGGAAGAATAAGATATATTTATCACGGCAATGACGGAACAAATATGCCCTGGAACGACACGGCACAACTGGATTTGAGCCAAGCAAAGGTACGCCGTGCATTAATAAATCAAATAAAAAAAATAGGCGGGCTTTTTCCCATCATAAGAATTGATGCCGCAATGATGTTAACCAAATATCATTTTGCAAGGTTGTGGTATCCAAAACCTTTTGAATCTTCATCCGTGCCTTCAAGATATACGGATACAACAGAAGAAAAAGATTTTAATAAAAAAATGCCGAATGAATTTTGGAAGGATTTAACCGATGAATTAAAAAGAAGTAAACTCAATCTTTTCCTTTTTGCGGAGACTTACTGGATGACGGAATGGTTTTTCATTAAAGAATTGGGAATGAACAGAGTTTACAACAGCGCATTTATGAATATGCTGCTCGCTGAAAAAAACAAAGATTATCACCAAATGATTAAAGACATTTTAAATGATAATCCTGAAATATTGAGAAAATTTGTTAACTATCTGAGTAATCCCGACGAAGAACCTGTAGTAAATAAATTTGGTAAAGGTGAGAAATATTTGGGAATTACCGTTATGATGCTAACATTACCCGGACTTCCTTTATTTGCTCACGGACAAATTGAAGGCTTTTATGAAAAATACGGAATGGAATATGACCGCCCGCACAACAATGAAAATGAAGATGAAGGTTTTGTGAATTGGCATTATTACGAAATATTCCCGCTTATGAAAATGAGGAAGATTTTCAGTGGTATAAAAAATTTCGAATATTTTGCAGGCATCACAAAAAAAAGAAAATTTGAAAAAAATGTTTTTGCATATATTAATAAATTCGGCAGAAAAAAAGCTCTTGTTATTTATAATAACAAATTGGACAGAACCGGTTTTACATTAAAGGACCCTTATTCCAAAAGAAATAAAAAAGGAAGGTATGTTTTTACAAGTATTGCAAAAGCATTAGATATAAAAAATTCGAAAAAATATTTTTACATTTATGATGATTTTAAAACAAAATCGCAATATTTATTATCAGGCTGCGACGTTCACGAATATGGATTACAATTTAAATTAAACGGATACGAATATAAAATATGTCTAAAATTCAAAGAAGTGTATGACAAAAACGGTGATTACAAAAAAATATATAAAAAATTGAAAGGGAAAGGAGTTGCTTCTATTAATAACTTAATCAAATAGAAAATAATATATAATCAATAATAAATATTAAATTCCTTTCACAAACCCACCGTCAACAGGAATTGTTGTACCCGTAATATAACTTGCTTTCATAGATGCCAAAAAAACAACCAGTGATGCTATTTCTTCCGGAGACGCAAGTCTGTTCATTGGTATTGCTCTTGCAATATCTATTAAAACCTCTTCGTGTGAGATGTTCATTTCTTTGGCTTTATTAACGGCTATTTCGTAAACTCTGTTTGTAAGGGTATAACCAGGTGCAACGTTGTTCACAGTAATATTATGTTTCCCCAACTCGTTGCTTAGTGATTTTGTAAGTCCCACAAGCCCTGTTCTTACGGCATTAGAAAGTATTAAATTATCAATCGGTTGCTTTACAGAAATTGATGTTATGTTAATTATTCTTCCCCATTCTTTTTCAATCATTTGGGGAACGACAAGTTTGGTAGCAGTTACTGCGCTTAAGAATATCTGGTCTACTGCAAGCTGCCAATCTTCCCGCTCAAAATCCTGAAAATTTCCGCGAACAGGTCCGCCGCAATTATTTACTAATATATCAATTCCGTCAAATTCTTTTATTACCGCACTGATTGTATTTTCAATATCTTTTCTTTTACTTAAATCACACACACACCAAAGAACTTCCACGCCGAATTTGGTTTTTATTTCGTCCGAAGTTTTTAAAAGATTTGATTTGTCTCTCGAACAAATAGCCACTCTTGCCCCTTCCGATACAAACTCTTCCGCTATTGCCCTTCCTATACCTTTGCTTGCGGCTGTTACCAATACAGATTTTCTGCTTAATCCTAAATACATATATTACACAGGAAAGTTAAAAATAAGTTAATATTAATAAATTTATCTTTAAATATCTATCATTTAACAGAACTTATAATTCCAATAATTCCGACCCTAATCATCATTACAGCAATGGAAGCCATAAAAAGTGAAGCAACTTTGGCAAATGCTTTTGCTCCGCCTTCTCCTATAAATTTTATAAACAAATTAGCGTTTGCAAGTGTAAGCCAAACAATTGTAAAATTTAAAACTATTGACAGTATTGTTGCCAGATATCCGAAGTTATTTACAAGCATTATTATTGTTGTCAAACCGGCGGGTCCCATAATTAACGGAATTCCAAGCGGTACTACTCCTATGCTTGTTCCGGGATTTCTACGCTGTTCACCCGTTGACATAATATCCGTAATTGCAAGAACCAGCAAAATCACTCCGCCAGCAATTTTAAAATCATTTATCGTAATACCTAAAAAGTTAAGTATAAATTTTCCAGCAATTAAAAAAGTAATGGCTAAAATGAATGCGGTAATTACCGCATCTCTTACTAGTTTTTTTCTGTTATCTTTGTCCAGCCCTTCAATATAGCCAATAAATAAAGGGGTAACACCAACAATATCTATTGCTACAAATAACGGGATAAAGGAAAGTAAAAATAATTCTAAATTCATAAAAAGCTCTTCTTGAATTAAAATTGAAGATAAGGAAATTTACAAAAAATGTTTTGTATTAAATAAAATTATTATTTTGAATTAGAAACAATTTTTTCGGTATTTACGGCTATAACAAGTTCCTCGTTTGTAGAAAGACAAAAAACTTTTACTTTGGAAGAGTCTGTGGAAATTATTTCATTGTTAGATATATTTTTTTCATCGTCTATCTCTATGCCCAAAAATTCTAAATTATTGCAGACTTCTTTTCTTATTTTTGAAGAATTTTCTCCGATACCTCCCGTAAAAACAAATGCATCCAGTCCGCCAAGTACAGCGGAATAAGAACCAAGATATTTTTTAATCCTGTAGCAGAAAATATCCAAAGCATATTTCGCTTTTTTATTTCCCTCATCCACAGCTGATAGAATTTCTCTCATATCGCTGCTAACTCCGCTTACTCCCGTTAACCCACTATGTTTATTGAGTAAAGTGTTAATTTCAAATAATGTTAGACCTTCTTTCCCCATCAAAAATGTTATAATGGAAGGATCGATATCACCACTCCTCGTTCCCATCAGTAAACCTTCGAGAGGAGTAAAACCCATGGAAGTATCAACAGAATTACCCTTATTAATTGCCGCCATACTGCAGCCGTTACCGAGATGTGCTGTTATTATTTTCAAATCTGAAAATTTTCTGCCCATTATCTCTGCGGCTTTATTTGAAACGTACCAATGCGAAGGTCCGTGAAAACCGTATCTTCTAATTTTATGTTTTTTGTACAACTCAAAAGGAATGCCGTAAAGAAAAGCTTTGTGAGGCATAGTGCTGTGAAATGCTGTGTCAAAAACAGCGCATTGCGGCACATCGGGTAAAATTCTTTTTACAGCCTGTATACCCTTAATGTTGGGCGGATTATGAAGCGGTGCCAATTCAATGTTATCACGTAAAACATTTATGACTTCATCGGTAATTAAAATTGAATTGGAAAAAGTTTCACCACCGTGAACTACTCTGTGCCCCACTGCTTCAATTTCTTCTTTAAAACTTATAACACCGTGAGTTTTACTAAGCAATACTCCCAAAACATATTCTATGCCCATAGAATGGTCTAAAATTTCGCCTGCAATTTTCAGACTGTCACCGTCATATCTTTTTTGAGATAAAACCGCACCGGACATGCCAATTCTTTCAATTACGCCCTTTGCCAATTCAAATTTTTTCTCTGTATCAATAAGCTGATATTTTATAGAAGAACTTCCGCAATTTAAAACCAGAACTTTCATAATTTTTCCTTAAAATCTATTCAAAACGAAGAAGAGATTATTTTTCCGTTTTTATCGTATTTATAAAATCCTTCTCCTGTTTTTTTACCGAGTTTTCTTTCCCGAACCAATTTTCTTAAAATAGGACAAGCTCTGTATCTAGGCTCTCCCAATGTTTTCCATAGCGTTTCCATCCACGCAAGTACTTCATCAAGTCCCATTCCATCGGCCATTTCCAACGGTCCAGATTGAAAATTATACCCAAGTTTCATTGCAGTATCAATGTGCTCTGCCGTTGCAACACCTTCCATTAAAATAAACATAGCTTCATTTAATAAAGGAACAATTGCACGCGTGGTAACAAATCCTGGATATTCATAAACTTCAACTGGGGTTTTACCTATTTTTGAAGCAAAGGATTTTGCAATTTTAACTGTTTCATTTGATGTGTGCAGGCATTTTACTAATTCTACCAATGGTATTTTGGGTACGGGATTAAGAAAATGCATACCAATCATTTTATCAGGTCTTGATATTGTTTCTGCAATTTTTGTAAGGCTTAATGTTGAGGTGTTAGAAACAAAAATGGTGTTTTCTTTTACGAGTATATCAAGTTTTCCAAAAATTTCTTCTTTCAATTTAAAATTTTCGGCAACAGCTTCAATAATTATATCGCAATCCTTAATCGCTTCCAAAGATTTCTTCCAGTTTATTCTGCTTAGAATTGCCTTCTTTTCCGATTCGGTAACACTCCATCTTTTAATATCTCGGTCAATGGATTCCGAAAGGAGCTGTTTGGCATTTTTTAAATGCTTTTCATCTTTTTCAACTATAATTACTTCCATCCCTTCACCGGCAATTGTTTGGGCAAGTCCCTGCCCCATAACTCCCGCACCGATAATGGCTATTAAATTAATTCCATCGGCATCATTTGAAAAGTGAGTTGACCCGAATATATCTTCTAATTTTAAATCGTTTTCTTCCATAATTAAATAGTTTCTTTACAACAATATTTTTTTTACACCTGAAAATACAAATATAATACCAATGATTTAATCCAAAAAAGATAGCTTTTAATAGATATTTTTCCAATTTTCTAATAAAACCGAGAATAAAGTTCTATTTATTGAGAATTGCTAAAACATAAATGATGCAAACTTTCTTCTATTTTTTATAACTTAAAAAAACAGTTTTTATCAGTTATTTATTCAGATAATTAAATGAATCCGCAACAGGCGTTAAAAAAATATTTCGGTTATTCTTTCTTCAAACCAAATCAGCTTGAAATTATAGAAAGTATTTTAAATGGCAATAATATTTTAGCCGTACTGCCGACCGGTGCCGGTAAATCCATTTGCTATCAAATTCCGTCGTTAGTATCAGAAAATTTTTCGATCATTGTTTCACCTTTGATAGCTTTGATGAAAGATCAAGTTGATGCCTTGAACAAGGTTGAAGAGATTGCAGGTTTTGTTAACAGCACAATGGATTTTAAGGAATATGAAACAGCCTTGCAGAAAGTTGCATTTGGAAAATTGAAAATATTATTTGTCTCCCCCGAAAGATTGGAGAATAGGGAATTCGTAAAAAGAATAGAGGAACTGTCACCACAATACTTATTTGTTGATGAAGCACACTGCATAAGCGAATGGGGACATAACTTCAGACCGAGTTACAGAAAGATTAAAGATTTTGCAGAATATATTTCCGTAAAACATATATCCGCTTTTACAGCAACAGCAACACCCGAAGTTAGAGATGATATAGTAAAACAACTAAATTTTAAGAAACCGAAAGTTTTTGTAAAAGGTTTTGAAAGAGAAAATCTGTTTATAAACGTAATTAAAACCGTAAAGAAAAAAGAGACAACACTTTCATTAATTAAACAATTTGAAACACCTGCCATTATTTATACAAGTTCCAGAAAAGCCGCGGAAGAGATAGCCGAATATTTAAATATGTACAAAGTTAAGTGTAAATATTATCACGCAGGACTCAATCCTGAAATAAGAATAAAAATTCAGGACGATTTTCAGAACGGCAATTTAAAAATTATCGCCGCAACAAATGCCTTCGGAATGGGTATTGACAAGAAGGATATCCGTTTAATTATTCACTACAACACACCGAGTTCAATAGAAAATTTTTACCAGGAAATTGGAAGAGCAGGAAGGGACGGAAAAGATTCTTATTCATTTTTGCTGTATGAAAAAGCGGATATGAACATACACAATTATTTTCTCACTAACTCAAATCCGGATAAACAACTTATTCAGGATGTTTACAACGTCATTTGTGATTACGGGAAAGTACCCGTTGGTTCTACAAACGAGGACGAAATATTTATCAATTTTGATTTTATAAAAACCTGCGTTAAAAGAAAGATAAACAGAGGTTTACTTTTTTCTACTTTAAATACACTGCAATCAAGCGGATATATAAAAATACTGCCGCGTTACAACAAGCAAACCACAATTAGAATAAACTTTAATCCGAAAAAACTGAAAGATTTTATTAAAAAATCTCAAAACTTCAGCATAAAAGAATTGCTGCTTTTTATCGTAAAAAAATACGGCGGTAATATATTTAACAAATCTATAAATATTGAAATAGCAAAAATTGCAAGAGAATTGAATTTCAATTTCAAATTGATAAATGAAAATTTTGAAAAACTAAATGACCTTGGCGTTATAACATTCAAGAAAAACGAAAGCGGTGATTATGTAAATTTAGCCGTGCAGAGAGTGAGCGCAGACCAATTGCGGATTGATTATAAAAAAATTAATTCATCTTTTTTACTTGGGCAGCAGAAAATTGAAAAAATGACGGGTTTTGTTTTTACAAAAGAGTGCAGGTTCAAATACATACTGAATTATTTCGGTGAGGATACAACCGGTTATACCTGCGGAAAGTGTGATATCTGCAAACTGGGTCATAATCTATCTGACGCTTCTTCAGAATATGTAAAAGAGATTATACTTTGTGCAATAAATGAGAACAATAATATTTTAAGCGAAATTGAACTGATAAAATTATTAAAAGGTGAAAGCAAATATTCTCAATTTTCAAAAAAGAATTTTTACGGTTCGTGTGTAAATTTTTCAAAAGAAGATTTAATAGATACTATTGAGAATTTATATTTTGATAAATTACTGCTAAAGCCGGAAGTATCAAATTCAAAAATAAAGATTACAAACACAGGAAGAAAAGCAATCTCTAAAGTTAAAACAGAATTGGACTTAATTGATGAAGAGGAAGATAAATACGACGAAAGCTTGGAACTTTATGCACGGCTTAAAAATGTGAGACAGGCAATTGCAAAAAAATTGCTGCAAAAACCTGCGTTGATTAGTCCGGATAAAACTCTTAAAGAAATTGCCGAATTAAAGCCGGCTAACGAAAATGAACTTATGAAAATTAGCGGATTTACAAAAAGAATGTTCAACAAATGCGGTAATGATTTGCTCGAGGAAATAGCCACTTTTCAAAAGCAAAATAAAAAAGATAAAACCGTCCCGCCGAGTGTAAAAGAAACTTTCAAACTTATGAGAGAAGGTTATTCATTAAGTGCAATTTCTAATATCAGAAAATTAACCGAGACTGTAATATCTATGCATATAGAAAGCATTTTAGATTTAAATCCCGAATTTGAAATCGACAGGTTAATAAGTAAAGAATTTATTAATACAATTAATCACGAATTAAATAACGGGTTTAAAAATATAAAAGAAATAAAAGCAAGACTTCCAAAAGAAATTACATATCCGATGATTAGAATAGCAGCTGCAAAATTTAAGGCTTCTTCTTCTTCTCCTGTTCGCGCAGATAAACAATAACTTTTTTAAAGAGTGATTTCCACTCCTGCGGATTATTTTTATAATGTTCCAAAGTATTAATATAAAATTCTTTGGTTACTTTGTATCTTAAAAAGATATTTTTCTTCTCAGTTTCAAATCCGGTTGAATCAGCTGCCAAAGAATCTTGAGCTATAACCAAATCAGAATAAATTTTTACGAATGTTTCTTCTTTTATTTTTTGTTCTTTTGAACAGCTGCTGAGAAACAAAACCGATAAAAACAAAAGGATTATAATTGTTATGAATTTAAATGGAATATTTTCTCTAAAAATAATTTTCAATTCTAATTTATTTTTTTACTTGCTTCAAATAATATTTTCTTTTCTTCTTCGGTTAAATTTTGATAACCCGATTCACTTATTTTATCTAGAATCCGGTCAATCTCTTCCTGGGTTATATTCTCCTTTTTACCCTTAGTATCATCTTTAAATTCGTAAAATTTAGCTTCTTGAATGTTACTTCTTTCTTTTTTAAAAGGGTTTTGCATATTACTAAAAGGACTGTTTTTATCGTTTAAATGGAAATTCCAGTTTAACATCCTCTTTAATGAGATGTAACTATCTTTATCCAGCATTATAAAAATGAAAGCTACAAGTGCCCCTCCAAGGTGAGCTAAATGTGCAATGCTGCTTCCAGCCGAATCTACAAGCATAATTTCCAACAATACTGCAAATGTAATTAAATATTTCGCTTTTACAGGAATGAAAAAATAAAGGTAAATGAGTCTATCCGGGAAAAATAAAGCAAAGGCAATCATTACTCCGTATATTGCTCCCGAAGCACCTATTGTTACTGCTGCAGGAAGACCAAAAACTGATGATAGGAATAAATGGAAAAAACCGGCAGAAACGCCGCACAATAGATAAAAGAATAAGAATTTTTTTGAACCCCACATATTCTCTATTTCAATACCAAACATCCAAAGGACAAACATATTAAAGAAAATATGTCCGAAACCACCGTGCATAAATTGATATGTTATCAATTGCCAAATCTGAAAATTATAGCTTTGTCCCGCAGCATCAACTCCCCCAAAGGGATTTAAAGCAAACCATCTGTTAATAATATACCAACCGGGTACTCCATTAAAAGAAAGATTGCTCAACAAAGTTTGAAGAAAAAATACAATGCCATTAATGATTAAAAGATTTTTAATCACCGGCGGGAAAAGACTAAATCCTCCGAATCCCCTAGGTTTGTAATAATTATTCACGATATCCTTTTTTTATTTTGATGTTAAAGCTTCTACTCCCGGCAGAAGTTTTCCTTCTAAAAATTCTAAAGAAGCACCACCACCGGTTGAAACATGGGAAACTTTTTCCTCTAATCCGGCTTCTTTAATTGCTGCAGCAGAATCGCCGCCGCCAACTATAGTAATACTACCTTTTTCAGTTGCCTCTTTTAATATGTTTGCAATAGAAAAAGTTCCATCTGAAAAATTACTAAATTCAAAAACTCCCATCGGACCGTTCCAAACAATGGTTTTTGAATTTATTATTTGTTCGGAAAATAATTTAACTGTTTTAGGACCTATATCCAATCCCATTTGGTCGGGCGGTATATTGTCTACATCAACATCCTTAAAAGCTGATTCATTGCTGAATTTTTCTGCGGCAACTACATCAACCGGTAAAAATAATTTTGTTCTGCTTTTCTTAATTTTGTTTAAAATTTCATCAGCTAATTCAAGTCTATCTTCTTCCAAAAGCGAAGTGCCTATTTCTTTACCTTGAGCTTTTAAAAACGTAAAAGCCATTCCCCCGCCTATAATAAGAGTATCAACTTTACAGAGCAGATTTTCAACAACATCAATCTTTCCGGAAATTTTTGCTCCCCCTAAAATAGCACAATACGGTCTTTCCGGATTTTCTAATTTGCTGCACAAATAATCGAGTTCTTTTTTCATCAGATAACCGGCAACACAGGGAGAAATAAATTTTGTTATTCCCTCCGTGGATGCGTGTGCTCTGTGTGCCGTGCCGAAAGCATCATTTATATAAACATCACCAAATTCTGAAAGTGCTTTTGCAAAACCGGGATCGTTTTGTTCTTCTTCTTTGTGGAATCTTAAATTTTCAAGCAAAAGGACTTCAGAAGATTGTAAATTATTTACAAGTAATTCTGTATCACTTCCGATACAATCATTTGAAAAGTTTACATTTTTATTCAATAATTCGCTCAAGCGTTTTGCAACCGGTTCAAGACTAAATTCTGGTTTTCTTTCACCCTTCGGTCTTCCCAAGTGACTCATCAATATTGCTTTTCCGCCTTCTTCAATTATTCTTTTTATTGTCGGAAGTGATGCAGCTATCCTTTTGTCATCGGTAATATTTTGGTTTTCATCCAAAGGGACATTAAAATCAACTCTTACTAAAACTCTTTTATCTTTTAATTCAATATCGTCAATTGAAAGTTTGTTCATAAGTTTTTTAAGTTTATAATAAATTAGAAACATCTGTCATTCTGAATGAGCGTCCTGCCTGCCGGCAGGCAAGAGCGAATGAAGAATCTCTATAATAAAAAATGGTTGGAGATTCTTCTCCCGATAAACCTATCTGCCGACAGTTTTATCGAAATCAGAATGACAATTAGAAATAATTCTTAAGCTATTTTTTTCATCAGGTCAACAACTCTGCAGGAGTAACCCCATTCATTATCGTACCAGCCGACAACTTTTACAGTTTTGCCGAAAGACATTGTTGAAAGAGAATCAAAAATAACTGAGTGAGAGTTGTCAATAATATCTGCAGATACAAGCGGTTCGTTTGAATATTCCATTATTCCGTTCAATCCTTTACCGGCAGCTTCTTTCATAGCATTGTTTATCTCATCTACGGTTGCTTCTTTTTTCAGTATAGCTACAACGTCCGTAATGGAACCGTCGGGTACAGGAACACGCATTGCCATTCCGTCTAATTTACCGTTCAATTCCGGGATTACTTTTCCAACAGCTTTTGCAGCACCGGTAGTTGTTGGAATAATAGAAACAGCGGCAGACCTTGCTCTTCTCAAATCGCTGTGGGGCAAATCCAATAATCTTTGGTCGTTTGTGTAAGAATGAACCGTCGTCATAAATGCGTTTTCTAATCCGAAAGAATCGTTTAATACTTTAATCATCGGTGCAAGACAGTTAGTTGTACAAGATGCATTCGATAAAACTTTGTGTTCTTCCTTAATTTGATCTTCATTTACACCCAAAACAATTGTTGCATCTATTTCATCTTTTGCGGGAACCGACAAAATAACTTTTTTTGCGCCGGCATTTACGTGTTTCATACAAAGCTCCCTTGTTCTGAAAACACCCGTTGATTCAATTACAACGTCTGTCCCAAGTTCACCCCAATTTAAATTTGAAGGGTCCCTTTCAGCAGTGATCTTTATTCTGTCACCGTTTACAATTAAATCATTTCCTTCAACTTCTATTGTTCCGTCAAATTTTCCGTGCACGGAATCATATTTTAATAAATGAGCCAATGTTTTGGCATCGGTAAGATCGTTTATGCCTACAAAATCAAAACCGCCTAACTGCAGACTTCTGCGAAAAACCAATCTCCCGATACGCCCAAATCCATTAATTCCAACTTTGACTGCCATTTTTTAGAACTCCTTTTTTTATTTTTTTTGGTCGTTAAAATTAGTCAAAGGGAAACTGAATTTCAATTGAGAGAATTTGAAATTATCTGTGCTTTAATACATCTTTATATTTTATAGTTATAATTAAAAGTGTTTTAAAATATAAAACCCCCGAATTAATCGGGGGCTTTAATTATCATTATTCGTTTTACGATTATCGTTTTTCTTCGAGCATTACTTCATAAGTATCATTTTCTTAGTAAGATTTACAGAACTACCAATCAACTTATAGAAATAAATTCCACTTGAAAGACCGGAGGCATCAAAATTGACGACGTGTTTGCCTGCATTTAGCTCATTGTTTACAAGTACTTTTACTTGCTGTCCTAAAACATTGTAAACAATCAAAGAGATTCTTTCGGTTTTTGCTACTGTAAATTGAATCTTAGTTGAAGGATTGAAAGGATTAGGATAATTCTGTGAAAGACTAAATTCTTTTGGAGTAATATTATTATCCTCAATTCCCGTTACAAGATTTGCAGAGAATACAATATTTCTTACTTCAAAGTTAAAGTTTGTAAGATTTGGGTTTTTTGTCTTGTAAAGAACAAAACCAATATTTCTTACCAGTTTAGGATCAAATTGATTTTGACTCGGAGTAATTTCTTTAAGGTCACTGAAATTAACTGAATATTCTGTTTCACTTGGAGTAAGATTAACTGAATACGAGAAATAATTAAAGTTTTGGGTATTTGACAAATCAAATATCAAAGTCAATACTCCGGTTCCTTTCGCTTTGAATTTAACAGTAGAGTAATTACTTAAGTCAACATTATCTCCGCTTGCCGTAAAGCTTCTTATTACAGATATCCAATCCGAAAGCGAACCCGAGACAGATGCACCGCCTGACAGTAATAATGAACCATCGGCATAATTAGATGCTACAGGCTGAGGATAATTTTCGGTTGAAAAACTTGAAACAGTGCTGCTTGGTCCGGAGATATTTGTATATGCTCCACCGCTTACAAATGTTTCGTCTTTAAATCCTGTCGAAGATGTAAAGCTTAAATTTGCATCTGATATAACGCCTGTAAATATCACAATATCGTTTTCACCACTTTGTACTGAAAAGTTTAATGATTCTTCTACTTGTACATCACCCTGAGAAATTCTGTATTTATTAAGTACAGAAATTTGGGAACTGCTACCGAAGTTTTCAACTTTTAAGTGAATTGTACCGTCGTGTGAATAGTAAGAGCTTTTAACATAAATATCGGGCTCAATCTGATTTACATTTAGATAAGTGATTGAACTAAATGATTTGAATTTCGTTAATATGCTTTTTACTAATTCAACTGTGCCGCTATAAGTAGATGACCAAACCTGGAAATTGTAAACACTTGAAGCACCGTCAGGTGAGATATATTCTCCGTGTGTCCATTTATTTTGTATTTGATAGCCCGAAGGAGTTTCATACACACTGAATGATATTGAATAGTCTATTTGATTTTTCTTTGCGTTCCTTAATTTTGCAGCATAAAATTTATATCCGTTTATATCTATGAGCCTTAAATCCTCTATAGCAGCACCTCCTAACCTATCGCAAAGCGCTTTAGTATGGTCATAAATAAATGGTGCTTCAGTAATAGTAGAAAATATTCCTGCTACCCTTCTTACACCTGTAGTAGTATTTATATTATAATCCATAGCATAGCTTGAAACTGCGTTTGAAATTCCAAGAATATCGAACGGTGTAGTTTCAGTACCATGAGAATTAAAAGGACCGTTTGCCGGGTAAAATTCTGATAAACTATGCTGTGCAGTAATACCACTAGCACTTGATTTTGCTAATATTGGTGTAGTCATTCCATATCTAATTGATAATTGTCTTTTCAATAAACCTGATGCTAAATCTCCGTTAGATTCCAAGCCTGCATCACCACCGCCGCTTGCTGGATCACATACCATGCCGGCATCAATACCCCATAAATTTTCATTGTACCCTAATGTAATTTCGTCAGAAAGTCCTGTTGTTTCATCCGCATCTGAGTCACCGTCTTTTGATGTAGGATAATCAACTTTTTTAGGACTGAATACAAATCCATCTAAAAGTTCAAATTTTACTTTATATGTACCTGC
>CAZTZZ010000056.1:14250-15956 GCA_964617905.1 uncultured Ignavibacteriaceae bacterium
ACATAATCCCCAATGGAACCAGACGGCGTATTATTATGATGATACATACCGCAATCCATATTCATTATATCATATCCGCCGTTTACTGAATACGAAACTGATTTAACAGTTGAATTACCGCTTGTGTTTACAGTAAATGCCGCTGTCATACTTGTTGCCGGGTCTACATCAGAGTCATTATCATTAGTACTGTTGCCGGCTTTTTCCGGACTGAAAACATAATCAGCCGGTAAAATAAATAATAATTTATACAAACCTGAAGTTACATTATCAAAATTGTAATTACCCTGTGCATCTGTAGTTGAAGTTTGTAATTCTGTGTCATTATTATTTGCATCAAGTAATTTAACAACAACATCTTTAATTCCTAATTCATTATTATCTTGTATTCCGTTATTGTTTGTATCATTCCATACAAAGTCTCCTAATGAGATTGTTGAAACGGTAGTAGAAGAAACAATCATACCTGCATCAATACCAAAAATATCTTCACTATCGGCTAAAGTTATTTCGTCAGAAAGTCCTGTTGTTACATCCGCATCCGAATCACCGTCTTTGAAAGTCGGATAATCAACATTTTTTGGACTGAATTCATATCCATTTAAAAGTTCAAATTTTACTTTATATAGCCCTGCTGTCAAACCTGAGAATGAATATTCTCCGTTTACATCGGTTGTTGTTGTTTTAAGAGGTGTCCCAGTTCCATTCGGGTCTTGAGCTGCATCAAATAATTTAACAGTTATATTTTCTAAAGGAGGTTCTAATGTTTTATCTCTCTGTACACCATTACTGTCTATATCATTCCAAACATAATCACCAATTGAACTTGCTGCAATCACTCCTACAGGTGTTATGCTGCCGTCATTAAATGTAGTTGGTATTACGTCTGCATTAGCATCCGCTATTTGATTTCCTGAAGCATCAAAATCAATATTCGAACTACCGCCTATATAATTGAAATTTAAATGTAAAAGTGCACCGTCAGAAACATTTAATGGCGTAATACTGAACCAGGCAATTCTAATTTGTTTGCCCGTAGAAGTATTTACATCATTTATAATAAAAGTTCCGGCTAAAGGATCCGGATTTGATAGAAATGTCATCACAGTTGGATCGTAATCAATTACTAAGTTGATAGCCCCAACATTGCTGAAATTTGTAACGTTTACCGGAATACTAACATCAGTATTCGGATTTGACTGTAAATTTGGAATTGTAACAGTTGCCGGTGTCTGTGCCCAAGTTACAGCTGAAAAAAAGAGATAAAAAGTAATGAGTAAAAATAATTTTTTCATTGTATAACCTTTAGATTAATGACTATTTTTTTATTCTATTGTAGTCACTTATTCAAGTTGTATGCCACAGAAAAGTTCATATTTGACCCAAATACCAGTTTTTTTTATTGCCTGAATGTATCATAATAAGAATGTATCTCCTTATAAATCAGGTTGATTTTTTCATTTAAACTATTGCTGATTTCGATAAGTGGTTAAATAGCTCGACCAGTGTTTTTTAGAATGGACCTTTCGCAGAGCCGTCTACGTCTCCGGCAGCTAACCCTTTAATGATTTGAGGTGTTAAATTAGAATTTATCACTTGGATTTCTTTGGTTTCAAAAATCTAATTTCCAATGGGGGAAAGATCTATGTGTTATTTTTCAAAAGTGAGTAAAAAAATACATTTTTTCCCTATGGTGAGAATGTTGA
>CAZTZZ010000057.1:0-15932 GCA_964617905.1 uncultured Ignavibacteriaceae bacterium
AAGATATCGGGAATCTTGCAGTATCGAGGAATTTAAAACGTCTTTCGTTTATCTAAAAAACTTGATAAACGGTAAAATAATATTTTTGAATTTCAAAAATATTATTTTAGATTAATTCCGTTATACTTTTCCGTTTCAACCTTAACATATAAACTGATTAAAATAACAGGAGATTGTTATGAAAGTAAGTTTTTTTAGAATTTGTTTTAAATCCGTTCTAATATTTTCAATAGTATTCTTTTCTTCTTTATCAATTGCGCAGATTGATACTTCCCTTTTTCAAGGTATTTCAGCGCGAAGTATTGGTCCCGCAGGAATGAGCGGTAGAATAGCATCAGTTGAAGCCGTTGTTTCAAACCCGAGTATAATTTATGTTGGCACGGCAACAGGCGGCGTTTGGAAATCAATCGACGGAGGAACAACGTGGAAACCGATATTTGACAAACAACCCGTTTCATCAATAGGCGCCGTTGCAATATATCAGTCTAATCCTTCAATTGTTTGGGTCGGAACAGGGGAATCTAATATAAGAAATTCAGCGGGAGTGGGAAGAGGAGTTTATAAGTCACTGGACGGCGGAAAAACCTGGATTGATTTGGGATTAAAGAAAACGGAAACAATCTCTAAAATTCTGCTTGACCCTACAAATCCTGATGTTGCTTATGTAGGCGCTCTCGGTACAAACTGGGGAGCTACAAAAGAAAGAGGACTATATAAAACTGCAGACGGTGGAAAAACCTGGAAGAATATTTTATACGTAAATGAAGAAACCGGCGTGGGTGATATGGTTATGGATCCGAACAATCCGAACAAAATAATAGTATCTATGTGGCAGCATCACCGGTGGCCCTGGTTTTTCAAATCAGGCGGACCGGGAAGCGGAGTTTATTTAACAGTTGACGGCGGCAAGAATTGGAAACAGCTAACAAGCAAAGACGGTTTTCCCGAAGGAGAAATAGGCAAAGTCGGTTTGGCTTTTTCACAGAATAAATCGAATATTATTTATGCTTTAGTAGAGGCAAAGAAAAGCGTACTATTAAGATCTGAAGACGGAGGCTATAAGTGGAAGATAGTGAACAAAGAAAAAGGTATAAATGAAAGACCTTTCTATTTCGGAAGAATTGCAGTAAATCCAGTAAACGAAAATATAGTTTACAAAATAGGTTTTAATTTAAGAGCATCGGAAGACGGCGGAAAAACATTTAAAAGAATACAAGGCAATATACACGTCGATAATCATGCGTTTTGGATGCACCCTAACGGTGAATATATAATTGCGGGAAATGACGGAGGTATTGCTATTAGCCACGACAGAGGGAAATCCTGGAGATTTGTTACGAATCTTCCTCTCTCTCAATTTTACCACATTGAAGTGGACAATGCAATTCCGTATAATGTTTACGGAGGGCTGCAGGATAACGGTTCCTGGAGAGGTCCAAGTACATCGTTTGCAGGCGGAAGTATTTATAATTTCCATTGGCAGGGCTTAGGCGGCGGTGACGGTTTCGATACAAAACCGGATCCGGATAATTTTAACGCCGGATATTCTATGTCGCAGGAAGGATGGCTTGGCTACTACAATCTTGACACAAAAGATAGAAGAACAATCAGACCTACTGTTACCGATAAAAAACACAGATACAATTGGAATGCAGCTTTGGCAATAGATCCGTTTGAAGCAAGTACAATTTACTACGGAAGCCAGTTTGTTCATAAAAGCATGGACAAAGGTTTAACCTGGACAATCATTAGTCCCGATTTGACAACAAATGATCCCGCTAAACAAAAGCAGGCAGAAAGCGGAGGGTTGACAAGAGATGTAACCGGCGCAGAAAATTATACAACAATTATTACAATCTCGCCGAGCAGAGTAAAGCAGGGAGTAATTTGGATTGGAACAGATGACGGAAATATCCAGGTTACAAAAGACGGCGGTAAAAACTGGAATAATGTTTCTAATTATTTAATTGAAGAAGAAATGATGCCGAAATTTGTCTGGATTCCGAGAGTAAAAGCTTCCAAACACGATGCGGCTACAGCTTATGCAGTTGCAAATGATTACAGAAGAAATAATTGGGCAAAATATGTTTTTGTCACTCACGATTACGGACAAACCTGGGAAAACATATCGGTTAAAAACATTGACGGTTTTGCAAGAACAATTGTAGAAGATCCGGTTGATAAAAACTTATTGTTCCTCGGCACCGAGTTCGGTTTGTATTACACAATAGACGGCGGAAAGAGCTGGACAAAATGGACGAACGGTTTCCCCACGGCCCCCGTTTTAAGTTTAAAAATACAGGAACGGGAAAACGATCTTGTTATCGGTACCTACGGAAGAGGAATTTATATTATTGATGATATTTCCCCCTTTAGAGAATTAAGTAAAAATGTATTGAATAAAAAATCCTATCTCTTTAAAATAAACGATTCTTATTTATACAGATATTACGGTGCCGGACAACCACCGACATATGGTGCGGGTTCAACAGCTTTTAGAGGAAAGAACAGAAAATACGGAGCATTTTTTACTTACTATTTGGATCTTCCAGACAGTGTGAAAAAATTTGAAGGAACAAAAAAAGAAAAGAAAGCAGTTGTTAAAATAATGAGAAATGATTCTACTGTAATCAGGACTTATAAAGGAACGATGAAAGACGGTATAAACAGAATAACTTGGGATTTAAGAGAAAAGGCATTTAAGTCGCCCTACAGAAAGGATAAACCGGGAGAAGACAGAGGAGGACTAAGCGTGATGCCGGGAACATACATTGTGCAGATAACAGCAGGAGATCAAAAACTTTCTTCAAAATTTGAAGTCAAAGCCGACCCGCGTTCCAAATTTGATAAGGCAGTTGCCGATGAGAACTATAATTTTAATAAAAAAATTGGAAAGCTGACAAACAAAGCAGCAGAAGCTTATGAACAACTCAATAAAACTTTGAAGTCGCTTAAAACATTTAATACTCTCTCTAAAAATCTAGATAGTACAAAGACAAAAGATTTAAAGAAAGATGCTAAAGCGCTGAAGAAAAAATTAAAAACTCTAAGAGATAAATTTGTATCCAACAGGGACAGAACAGGTTATTGGGATGAAACCGGAATCTTGATGAGCGAGCTTGGCAATCTGAGATATATTAATTTTCACACCTCGGGATTACCTGGACAAAACGCCGTTGTTAAATTTGAAAAAATTAAAAAATTATCGGATAAATTTTTTACAGAATACAATACATTATATAAAACAGACGTAAAAAGTTTTAAAGATAAATTAAAAAAATCCGGTTTTAGTATTTTTAACAAGTTTAAGGAAATTAAATAGCAAACTAATAGAATGCTGATTATACGGCTTAAGCGGATAATCGAGGATTAGTTCAATGTAAATCCGTAAAATCAGTGCTATATTTTATATTAAAGTATATTTTTTAGTTTGACAAGCCCTGTCTTACTTACAGGCAATTGCAGCTCATTTTTAAGGAAGACATTGTAGGACTCGTTTTCGTTTTGTTCAAGATGTTGAATATAATCAATACTGATTAAATGCGAACGGTGAATTCTTACAAATAAATTCGGGTCTAAATGTTTTTCAAAATATTTCATTGTTTTGTTTTTTAAGTATTTATCTTTTTCGGTGTGTATCATTACGTAGTCATCTTGTGCTTCAAGCCATTTAATTTGTTCTGCAGGAATTATTGAAACTTTCGTCCCCTTTTTAATTACAATCCTTTCTAAATATTCCACTTCTTCTTCGTTGTGTTCAATCAAATTTTTAATAATGGCTTTTTGTTTCTCTTTATCAGATAAATGCACATACGCTTTTTGAAGGGCCTCATTAAATCTTTCTTCGCTGTATGGTTTTAAAAGATAATCAGCGGCGTTTACTTCAAATGCTTTTATTGCAAAATGGTCGTATGCAGTTGTAAAGATTATCACCGGATGGTCTTCCAATAATTCCAATACTTCAAAACCGTTAAGTTTTGGCATTTGTATGTCGAGGAAGATAAGATCGGGTTTCAGTTCATTTATCTTTTTTATCGCCTCAAATCCGTTGGAACATTCGGCTGCAATTTTAATCTCTTTTTTTGGAGACAAATATTCTTTTGTTATTTCACGTGAAAGTGATTCGTCGTCAATTATAATTACTTTTACTTTTTGTTTCATAATATTATTGCCAAAAACTATTAGTCATCTAACGGAATATACATACTAACACTAAAAGTGTCATCTGTTTTATTTACTTTTAGCAGATTGTCTCTGCTATACAAAAGTCTTAGTCTCTCTTCAATATTTTTCAATCCAATACCTGAATTTTTTTTTGCATCGGTTTCTTTATCGTAATTATTTGTAAGATTTAATTTCAAGAAATGATTTTCTCTAATACAGGTCAATGTTAAAGTAACTTTATCCAATGTCTCGTAAACAGCGTGCTTAATGGCATTTTCTATCAATGGTTGTAAAATCATATTAGGTACTTCAACCTGTTTGCATTCTTCATTTATTTTTTCAATGTATTCAAATTTATCTTCAAAACGAATTTTTTCAATTTCCAGATACAGGTTTATATTTTTTAATTCTTCGTGTAACTTATTTTTTTGAATTTCGTTATTCGAAAGTGTGTATCTTAAAAAATCAGCAAGTTTTTGTATCATTACTTTTGCTTTTTTCGGATTGATAGTAGTAAGCGCGCTTAACGAGTTCAAGCTGTTAAAAATGAAATGCGGATTAATTTGAAATTTCAAGCTTTTTAACTCAGCCTCAGTAGCTAAATTTTTAAATTTGTTTTCGGTAACTAACTTTTCCTGGAACCCCGTGTAATATGTTATTATGTAATAAAACGATGTAATTAGAAAATAAATAAGTAATCCGATTAAAAATCTCCAGGAGAGTGTTTCAAAGAAAAATTTAGTGTAGTCTTCCGAAGTTATAATAAATGAGTTGATTAAATTGTATCCGATGAACAGCCAAATAATTGTAAGCAGTACACCACCGAATATATGCGTTAAAACAATTTTTGTGAGATTATTTTTTTCGAGAGGAATAAATCTTGCACTGTACCAAAAACTTAAACCAAACCCGCATAAAATTAAATTAAAAACAAGGGTGTCTATTACGTTAGTATATAACTCTGTTTTTATACCGAAATTTAAAATATTGAAATATATTGCAATTATTATCAGCCAAAAAAGCAGATAAATTCTGAAATTCTTAAAATTTGAAAGGATCGGATTAGTCAACATTGTTTATAATTTACTTTGTTGCTAAAAAGATTTTACTTCACCGCCGCCAAAAATGACAAGCCCTTTTATGACAAGGGTTTTACTCATATCAATTTTAGTGTCAGGTGTTCTTCTTATTTTATTTGAAAATCCGCCGAAAAGAGGGAAAACATCCAAAACAATATTCCATTCACTTGGAACAATTAAAGTTGAACCCCCGAAAATTGCTAAAACATCTATTATTACAGTGCCCTTCGCTAAAGTGCAATTTGTTAAGTCAATTTCAGAGCCGCCGAAAATTGCAGTTACATTTCCACCTTTGAAATTTTTGGATGTAATAATTTTTTGTCCTCCACCGAAAACAGATACATCTTCTATTCTGTCTGTATCGTATTTTTTGTAACCCCCTTCTGTATCTGAATCGATATCACAGCAATCATAACTACTTGATTTTCTTTTTCTGAAAATAATATACAAACCAAACGCAATAATTAATACAGGTAATACTAAGTGTTTACCGTAATAAATCATTGGAAAAATTCTTGGGATTATGAAGAATACACCAAGTACAACTAATATTGAACCGAAAACCTTATTGTTTCCGTGGGTTAGTATGAAAATTCCTATAATAATTAATATACCCTGAAATGAAAATATTATATGCAGTATATCAAAATCAAACATATAATAACTATCCATTAACATAAGCGCCCCTATTATCAAAAGACCGATACCTAAAAAAACTCTTGGGTCAATCTTATTTCTATTATATTCGTTTTTATTCATTTCCATTATTAGCTCCTAGTAATATTATTCATTCATTATAAACATATAAAAAGAAAGTACTTATTTAAATATGTTTTCGGTAAACTTCCCGCATTAATCGGTGAAAAACAAAAACAACTTTATAAACGGTAAAGACACTTATTTATCAAAGAAATCTTTCAATAATTCCGGCGGTCTGGCTAATATAACTTTATCACCGTATTTAATAATCGGTCTTTGAATTAGATCGTTGTATTTTAACATAGCGTTAAAAATTTCATCCTCAGTCATATTCTTTACATTTAATTCTTTATAAATTTTTTCATTCTTTCTTAATAATTCACTTGGCTTCATATTCATTTTTTTAAGCAGTTGTTTCAAAAGTGATTTTGTAAATGGTTTTATGTAATAGTTTACTTTTTCAAAATTGAAACCATTCTCTTCCAAATATTTTGATACTTTTCTGCATGTTGTACAGGTTGGTTTTTCATATACTGTAATTTTATTCATAATTCCTTCCATTAAATTTTTTTAATATTATAAAAATAGCTTATATTATTGTTACTGTCTTTCCGAATGTTTATTTATTATTCTATTTATATGTTTGAAAACAATATACAAGGTTTTAACATTTGATAATATTATCTTTTATATAACATATCAATTTTTTAATTTGTGGGCTAAAGTTAAAAAAAATGAAAATTTATAAATATCTACTCGAAACAATTGCCAATAAAGGCGGAGCTTATCTAATTTTAATCGATCCGGATAAAATTGATGATGATAAGCTGTCTTTATTTATTAAGAACTGTGAACAAGCCGGTGTTGACGGTTTTTTAATCGGCGGCAGTTTAATGGTAAATAATAGATTTGATGAATTTTTAGAAAAAGTGAAAATTGCAACAAATCTTCCGGCAATTATTTTTCCGGGCAGTGTAAACCAAATAAGCAGTATCGCCGATGCAATTCTTTATTTATCAGTTGTCAGCGGGAGAAATCCGGAACACTTAATTGGCAAACACGTACTTGCAGCACCGATAATAAAAGGGAAAAATATCGAACCGATTTCAACCGGTTATGTTTTAATTGAATCCGGAACAACTACTACGGTTCAATATATGAGCGGAACGTCTCCCATTCCCAGGAATAAACCGGAAATAGCAGCCGCAACTGCTTTAGCTGCTGAATATCTGGGAATGAAACTTATTTATCTGGAAGCCGGTTCGGGTGCAAAGATTTCTGTTCCCGAAGATTTAATAAAAGCTGTAGCAGCTCAATGTTCTGTTCCTATCGTTGTAGGCGGAGGGATTACAAGTCCTGAAACAGTAAGACGAAAAATGGAAAGCGGGGCAAATATTATTGTTACAGGCAATTTTTTTGAAGACGAAAGCAATTGGTATTTAGTTAGAGATTTTGCTTCCGCGGTTCACACAAAAATTCCGGTAACAGTTTAATTTTAAAAGTTATTTAATTTATGGACAGAAAAAAATTTATAGTTGAATCACTGGCTGAAAGTGCAGAGACAAAAGTAAATATTCAACACGAATGTATGGACGACATTAATTCTGCCGTTGATCTTTTATTAAATTTATATAAAAAAGGGCACAAACTTTTGCTTTGCGGTAACGGCGGAAGTGCGGCCGACTGCCAGCACATTGCTGCGGAATTAATGATAAGACTTAACCATAAAATCAACCGTCCTGCCTTAGCTGCAATTGCGTTAACCACTGACTCCTCTAATTTGACTGCAGGAGGAAATGACATCGGTTTTGAAAATGTTTTTGCACGCAATGTTGAAGGATTAGGAAAAGAAGGAGACGTTTTACTTGCTATTTCTACAAGCGGTAATTCAGCAAATATAATTAATGCCGTTAAAAAGGCAAAAGAAAAAGGTATGAAAGTGTTGGGCTTTTTAGGCGGTACGGGTGGGCAATTATTATCTCAGGTTGATATTGCCGTTAAAATTCCCTCATATAACACCCAACGAATACAAGAGGGACACATTACCGTTGCTCATATTATCTGCGAATTATTGGAAACAGAGCTATATTCATAAATAATTACATTTTATATTTTTGTAATTTTAATACCGAACGAATCCACATATAATTCAACTTATTCTATTATTGTCCAATAATTGACATCTAATTTGGAATTATTTTATACATTAAAATGTTCAGCATTTTAAAGATTTATATGTAATGAAAATTTGGGTAAAAATAGCGTTATTAGTATTTATTGTAACAAATATAGTTTTAGAGATAGTTCTCCTCTTTGTAAGAAAAGAAATAAAAAAAGAATATACTGCTCTTGAAGGCAGAAATCTGCAAACTTTAGCATCTTCAATCTCCTCTACAATAGACGGAGAGTATTTTAAGATGGTAGATTTTTCAGATTCGGCAACGGTGTATAATAATCCACATTATCAAAATCTACAGAACTCATTAAAAAAAATTAAAAAGAATTTAAATCTACCCGAAGAAATCTATACTCTTTCAATGATTGACAGCGATAGAGCGATATTCGGTATTATGACAAACGAAGTACCTTTCTCAGGAGATACATTGAAACTTAAAAGCGATGTTGCCCGCAAAAGTTTAATGCAGGTATATGAAACTAAAAAAAGCATGCATACCGGAATTTATGACGATCAATACGGAATGTGGATTAGCGGTATTGCACCTATAATAGACAGAGCCGGAAATGTTGTAGGCGTTGTGCAAGCAGATCATGAATCTACATATATACAATCAAAAATTGAAGAGAACAACAGATACATAATTTATTTCCAATTGATGTTAATTCCTTTTCTAATTCTAATAAGTATCCTAGTTTCAAAATTTATCAGCCGCCCGGTTACGCAAGTAACGGAGATGATTGATGATATATCAAAAGGTAATTATAATGAAGTTAAAAGAATTAAAGCATCGGGTGAGGTAAAGCGGTTGGTAAATTCAACTAACAGAATGAGAGAAACTATTCTTGAACAACAGAATAAAATACAAGATATAATAAGGGAATTAACCGATTCTAATGAAAAATTAAAAATAGCTAAAGAAAAAGCAGAAGAAATAAACAGATTAAAAAGTAACTTCCTTGCCAATATGAGTCACGAACTCCGTACACCCCTTGTCGGTATTTTGGGTTTTGCGGAAATATTAAATGAAGAAATTGAAGACCCCGAATTAAATAAAATAACAAAATTTATTTTGGAAGATCAAAAAAGGTTATTAAACACAGTTAACTCCATATTAGATCTTACAGCAATAGAGGCAAATAAAAAAGAAGTAAAATATGAATCAGTAGATTTGATAGAAAAAGTAAACAATACATTTTTAAGATATAAAGCCGCCGCAGAGAAAAAGAATTTAGATTTTCAAATCTCTATAGAAAATAAATCCCTGCACGTAAAAGCAGACAGAAAACTACTTGTACAAGTGTTGAACAATTTGGTAGATAACGCAATAAAATTCACAAAAACGGGTTTTGTAAAAATTGAAACAGATGTAAAAATTATTAATTTAAAAAAATTCGGAGTTGTTAATATTATTGATTCGGGAATTGGAATTCCACAGGATTGTATCAATTTTATTTTCGAGGAATTCAGACAACTAAGTGAAGGATTAAGCAGAAATTTTGAAGGAGTAGGACTCGGACTTACAATTACGAAGAATTTTATTGAGTTAATGGGCGGGAAAATTGACGTAAAAAGTCAGGTTGATAAAGGTTCAATTTTCATTATTATGCTTCCCTTAGTGGAAAAAATAAATTTACATGCGAACAAAGAAACCGTCAATGAAAAAATAATGAAGGATGTTATTGAAAAACCTTTGGGGTTAAATAAAAAAATATTATTGGTTGAAGACGACGAAATGAGCATCGAACTAATTAAAAAATTTTTGACCGACAGATACAAGCTTGATTTTTGTTATGACGGAGAAGCAGCTGTGTTAAAAGCTAAGGAAAATTTCTATGCATTAATTTTGATGGATATAAAATTAGGGGGGAAATTAAATGGTATTGAAACTGCACAAAAAATTAGAGAAATGGCAAACTATAAAAACACACCAATTGTAGCAATTACCGCGTTAGCCATGAGAGGCGATGAAAAAAAAATTCTTTCAAGTGGTTGTTCCCACTACATATCAAAACCTTACAACAAGCAAACTTTAATAAGTACAATTAATAATGCATTGGAATGTTCAGTAGATAAAACAAATAATTGAAAATATAGATAAATTTATATTTTAGATTAAAGTTTTGTTACAAGGTTTTTATTTATATGATTTCAAGATTTTTAAAAAGAGAAGTAATCATTTTAAATGATTCTCAAAAGAAATTACTAGCCAGCGGTTGGGGAGAAGAAGTATTTAAAAATACTGTTGTTGAAAAAATTACTTATCTATCAGACGGATTAAAGGTTAACGGTTACCTTGCCTATCACAAAGATACCTCTAAAAAATATCCCTGTATAATTTGGAATCGAGGAGGCTATGGTGATAACGGGGCTATTGACAGTTTTAATGCAAGCGGACTTTTTGGAAATATTGCTAAGGAAGGTTACGTTGTTTTTGCCTCTCATTACAGAGGTAATATGGGCAGCGAAGGGTTGGACGAACTGGGCGGCAAAGATGTAAATGATGTGTTAAATTTAATTCCTTTGGCTGAAGAACTTGAGTTTGCCGATACTTCAAAATGGGGCATGGAAGGTTGGAGTAGAGGTGGAATGATGACATTTATTTCGCTTTTTAAAAGTAATATTAAATTTTATGCCGTAATGATAGTTGGCGGAGTATCTAACTTACACTGCAGTGAAAAGGACAGTCCGTATATAAAGTTAGTAAGTGAAAAAATATTCCCGGGTCTTCCGGTTGAAAAATTTGTTAATGAATGCGACAAGCGTTGTGTGATGAGTTTTATAGATAAACTACCAAAAGACACACATTATTTGCTGCTTCACGGGACGGCCGATGAAAGCGTAGATCCTATGGATTCTATAAATCTTGCAGCTGAGTTTCAAAAAGAAAAATTAAATTACCGACTTGTGATGTTTGAAGGAGGGGACCATTTCTTAAGGAAACAAAGAAAAGAAGTTAATGAACTTAGAAAAATGTGGTTCAAGAAATATTTATAGAAATTATTTAAGATGTCATTCCGGGCTTGACCCGGAATCTCATTAATATTAATATAGAGAATTCCGACTGAACTAGAATGACTATTGTTTAGTTAATCTACCTTTATTGAGAACGGTGTAAAGTTAGTATCCCTGTCGTAGTAGTCTTCGTTTTCTTTTCTCTTTAAAAAATTTACAACTTTGTAAGTAACCGGTGTTGCAATAACTTCCCAGCTTACTTTTAAAACATAATTTGTTATCATTACAGTAAGCAGAAGATCATTCGGCCAAAAACCGTAAAAAGCCAATGGATAAAAAATTAATGAATCCATCATTTCGCCCGCAACAGTGGAGCCGATTGTTCTCATCCATAAAAATTTTCCGCTTGTGAACAGTTTCATTTTTGCAAGCACATACGAGTTAACAAATTCGCCGGAAAAAAATGCGAGCAGGGAAGCAAGTACTATTCTCCAAGTCTGCCCGAAAACAGTTTCGTATGCAGCCTGATGTACCCAGCCCTGTGCAGGAGGAAGTTTAATTACTACCCAAGCCATAAATGAAGCAAATCCCATTGCGGCAAAGCCCGCCCAAACTACTTTTCTTGAACGGGCATATCCGTAAACTTCAGTAAGTATGTCATTAAAGAAATAACTGATAGGAAAAAATAAAATGCCGGCGCCGAATGAAAATCCAAAAACAGTAACAACTTTTTCCGCTCCTATTAAATTAGAACACAAAAGAATTGTAACAAAAGCAGCCATTATAAAATCGTAAAATTTGTACTTGTGCGGTTTGTTCTGCATTAATATCCTCTTGAATTTTTAATTATTGTTTCAATTAGGTAAGTAATTGAATAAGACTTTTTATAAAATTAAGAAAAGAATGTTTAACTAAAAAATATCTAAAAAAGATTTTTGAATCTTCTTTCCGTAATTTTGTGTCGTGGGAAAAACAAGTAAAATAAAAAAACCCGAATTGATGGCTCCCGCCGGAAATTGGACAATGCTGAGAACTGCCGTAAACTCCGGAGCAGATGCAGTTTATTTTGGAATCGATCAATTAAATATGCGCGCAAAGGCAAAGAATTTTAAAGTTGAAGAACTAAAAGAAATTGTTGAATTCTGCAAAGAGAATAAAGTAAAATCTTATTTAACACTAAACACAATTATTTATGAAGATGAAACTGGTCTTGCAGAAAAATTAGTTGAGGAAGCAAAAGCCTCCGGTATTGATATGGTTATCTGCTGGGATTTATCAGTAATAAATATCTGCAGGAAATATAATATGCCTTTTGCTGTTTCCACTCAAGCCTCGGTCTCGAATTCTTCCTCTGCTAATTTATATAAAGAGCTTGGTGCTAAAAGAGTTGTACTTGCCCGTGAATGCACACTCGAAGACATAAAAAAAATTATATTAGAAATAGATATTGAAGTTGAAGCATTTGTACACGGTGCAATGTGCATAGCGGTTAGCGGCAGATGTTTTATGAGTCACGAACTTTTTGATAAAAGCGCAAACCGCGGTGAGTGCATTCAGCCCTGCAGAAGAGAATACGAAGTTAAAGACACACAGACAGGAAATGAAATGATATTAGGCGAAGATTATATAATGTCACCGAAAGACCTTTGCTGTATTGAATTTATAGATGAACTAATTGATGCCGGCATTGATTCTTTAAAAATTGAAGGCAGAAAAAGAAGTCCCGAATACGTTGCCACGGTTGTTAAAGCCTATCGAAAAGCAATAGATCTATATTTTGAAAACAAATTATCCCTTGAAATAAAAAAAGAATTATTGAGAGAGCTTTCAAAAGTATACAACAGGGGTTTTTCTTCGGGATTTTATTTTAAGACTCCTACTACTGAAGAATTTACCGACGGGTACGGTAATCAGGCTGAAGTTAAAAAAACTTATTTGGGGAAAGTCTTAAATTATTTCAACAATAAAAAAATCGGTCACGTAAAATTGGAAACAGGCAATATTAGTTTAAATGATAAAGTTTTAATTATCGGTGAAACAACAGGAGTAGTTGAACTAAATGTCGAATCAATTTATTCTGATGATGTAAATGTTAATCAGGCATCAAAAGGAGAAGAAATTACTTTCCCATGCAATGAACTGATACGACCCCGCGATAAAGTCTATAAAATAGTTAGCAAAATTAATTAGCTGTTTTGATTTAGCCTCATCATTTAAGTATTTTTACCAAATACATTTAATTAAATCGATATCGAACAAATAATAGAAAACTATATATGAAATTAAGTAAATCATTTGTACCGACTTTAAAAGAAATACCGAACGAAGCAGTAGTTACGAGTCACAGATTAATGCTTCGAGCAGGAATGATAAGAATGCTTTCTGCAGGAATTTATTCTTTTCTTCCACTGGGGTATAGAGTTATAAGAAAAATATCAGAAATAATAAGAGAAGAAATGAACGCGATTGGCGGGCAGGAGTTTCATTTTCCGGGACTCAATCCGAAAGAAATTTGGGAACAAACAGGAAGAGTAGAAGCGTTCGGCGATATTTTATTTCACGTAACTAACAGAGAATATGTACTTGCACCTACTCACGAAGAAATTGTAGCTGCAACGGCAAAAAGCCAAATTCAATCCTATAAAGATTTACCACAGATTTGGTATCAAATTCAAACCAAGTACAGAAACGAAGCGAGACCGAGAAGCGGAGTAATAAGAGGCAGACAGTTTTTGATGAAAGACGCTTACACTCTTGACGCAACTGAAGAGGGACTTGACAAAGGTTATATGCTTCACGATAAAGCTTACAGAAATATGTTTGACAGATGCGGCATTGATTATTTTGTCGTCGGTGCTTCCAGCGGTGCTATGGGCGGCTCCGGCAGCGAAGAATTTATGGTTAAATCAGATGCAGGCGAAGACACGGTTGCTCACTGTACAAAATGTGAATATGCCGCTAACCTGGAAGTTGCAACTTCAAAAGTTGATGCTAAAAAAAGAGATGAAAAAAGTGAAGAAGTAAACGAAATTTCAACTCCGAATGTAAAAACCATTGATGAGCTTTGTGCGTTTTTAAAAACCTGCCTGCCGGACAGGCAAGTTGATGAAACTCAGTGTGCTAAATCAAGAGTTTATATTGCTGATGATAAGCCCGTTTTGGTTTTAATGCTCGGCAACGATGAAGTTAATGAGACAAAACTCCAGAAAGAGTTGGGCGGAGCTGTTCGTCCCGCGCACCCCGAAGAACTACTTGAAATTACAGGAGCCGATGCCGGCTCTATCGGTCCAATCGGATTTGGAGATAGAATAATTGCCGACAAAAGATTGACGGATGCAAATAACCTCTACAGCGGAGCCAACAAAAATGATTTTCACCTTGGCGGAATTGATCTGAAAAGAGATGTAAAAAATGTTGAATATTTTGACCTTCGTTTAAATAAATCCGGAGAGGGCTGTCCGAACTGCGATAATAATTTGGATGTTTTCACCGCTATAGAATTGGGACATATATTCAAACTCGGTACAAAATACTCTGAAGCTTTGGGTGCAACATTCCTTGACGAAGAAGGGAAAGAAAAGCCGATAATTATGGGAAGCTACGGAATAGGAGTTGAGCGGGTGATGGCTTGCTATATTGAGCAGCACAACGATGAGAACGGTATTATTTGGGATAAAACCCTTGCACCGTTTCAGGTTCATTTAATGGGACTCAATATGAAAAACGAAGATGTCGCCAAAACTGCTGAATCCGTTTACGAAAAACTTACATCCGAAAATATAGAAGTATTATTCGATGACAGAATTGATGCACAGGCAGGTTATAAATTCAAAGAAGCAGACCTTTTGGGAATGCCTGTTCAAGTAATTGTAGGCAATAAAAAATTAAAGGAAGGTAAGGTTGAATTAAAATTTCGTGCAACGGGTGAAAGGTTGGATGTAGAAGTTGATAAACTATTTGAGAAAGTAAAAGAGCTTATTTAGTAAACCTTTATTTGTCATATTGATCTCGCCTTGGCGAGAGAAATATCTCAATTTATTACATATTAAAAAAGGGAGATTCTTCCCCCGATAAATCGGAGTCAGAATGACAAACTCTAAATTATGAATGGAAAACTTTACATTGTCTCTACTCCAATCGGTAATTATGATGACATTACTTTAAGAGCTTTAAAGATATTAAAGGAAGTTGATTTTATAATCTGCGAAGAATATAAAGAAGCAAGAAGACTGCTTGCACATTATGTAATTAAGAAAGAACTGTATGCACTTAACGAACATAATGAAAAAGAAGTAGTAAATGATTTGCTGCTTAAAATTATAAACGGAGAATCGGCTGCATTAATTTCCGACTGCGGAACACCGCTGTTCTCAGACCCAGGGCACCTTTTTGTTGATGTACTCATTTCTCAAAATATTGATATTATTCCTGTCCCCGGGGCTAATTCACTTCTGCCAGCTTTAATCGGTTCAAATTTTGATTTTGAAAAATTTCACTACTACGGATGGCTCTCGCCAAAGAAAGATATAAGAAGACAGCAGTTGTATAAATTAAGACAAGTAAAAGAAGTGATTGTCTTGATGGACACGCCTTACAGATTAAAAAGTTTAATGTATGATATTGTGAAAGTTATGGGGAAAAATATACCAGTAGTTGTAGCATTTGAGTTGACGATGAAAGGAGAAAAATTTTACAGGGGGACTGCCGGAAATATTTTAAAACAAGTTGAAGCCAAAAATTTAAAGGGTGAGTTTGTGGTGATTGTTGATAATAAAAGTAGAGGGAAATAGAACTTGGATTTGATATCACAAATTCAAACACATTAGATTCCCGATATCTTAAAGATATCGGGAATCTTT
>CAZTZZ010000058.1:0-15916 GCA_964617905.1 uncultured Ignavibacteriaceae bacterium
TTATTGTTGAGAAGTTTTTAATATTTTAGGCAGATATAAAACACTAATAACAAATATAATTGCCGTAAAAGCAGCACCTGTAAGAAACGGGTATTGATATCCAATATACTCAAATGCAAATCCTCCCCACAAAGGGCCGAGTACTCGGGCAAATGCTGAAAATGACTGATTGACACCAAGAGTAAAACCCTGTTCATCCTGTGAAGTGTTCTTTGAAATTAAGCTCAGCATTGTCGGTTGAAGGCTGCCGCTGCCCAAAGCTAAAATAATGGTAACAAATATTAATCCTGTCATATTCCCCGCATAAGGGACTAATGCTAATCCGACCATCATTAAAAAAGCTCCGTATACAACAATCTTTTTATCGTTCATATATTTTGATACAACACGAATTAAACCACCCTGCACAAATGCTGAAACTATCCCAATTATCCCGTACATAATACCGTTTTGCATGTCAGTAAAGTGATATTGTTTGTAGCCTATCAATGCAAAAGTTCCATAAATATTTGCGATTGAAAAAACAAGAATGAAAAACATAATTATTAGTGAAGCAATTTTCTTGTTTTTAAATAATAATTTAATTGCAGGAATATCAATTAATTTTCTTGCTTTAGTTTCTACTTTATCTTTAACTTCCTTCAATGATTCAGGTAGGAAAAAGATTGTAAAAAAGAATGCAATAAATGAAAATGATGCACTTGCAAAACCCGTAACTTCATAACCGTATTTAGATAAGAAACCGCCAAAGATTGGCCCGAAAACAAAACCTAATCCGAAAGCCGCCCCAATCATACCCATACCTTTCGAACGGTCTTTGTGTGTTGTTATATCGGCTATGTATGCCTGTGCAACAGCAACACTGCTTCCCCCTACTCCGGCTACCACCCTGGAAATAAGTAGAAGCATAAAAGAATTTGTAAAAGCAAATATTACATAACCCACGGCATTTAGGAAAAGACACCCGATTATTAACGGACGCCTGCCAACTCTGTCTGAAAGGTTTCCCAAAATTGGTCCGAAAAAGAATTGCGTTAGTGAATAAATAGCAAGCACCAAACCGATTGAAAATTCACTTAAATGAAGTTCTATAGTTGAAAAAGTAGGTAAAATTGGAATCAGAATTCCAAAACCCAAAAGGTCGATAAAAACTGTTAAAAATATTAATGATAGTGAAGCTTTTCTTTTCAATTTATTTCTCTATTTCCCTAACAATAGCATCGCCAAAAACATCTGTAGATACAGGATTATTTTTTGTTAAATCACCAGTTAAATATTTACCTTGTTTAAGTACTTTCGCAACTGATTTTTGTATTTTTTTTGATCCTTCCACTTCTCCTATGTGGTCAAGCATCATTGCCGCAGCTAAAATTTGTGCTGTAGGGTTTGCAATATTTTGTCCGGCAATATCAGGCGCTGAACCATGCACAGCTTCGAAAATGCCTATGTTGTAGCCAATGTTCGCACCCGGTGCAACCCCAAGTCCTCCCACTAAACCGGAGGCAAGGTCAGAAAGTATATCACCAAATAGATTGGTTGTTACAATTACATCAAACTGATGAGGATTCATAACCATCTGCATTGCCATGTTATCAATAATTTTATCCTCGAAAATTATATCAGGATAATCGGGGGCAATCTCCTCGGCAGAATTTAAAAATATCCCTCCGGTAAATTTCATTATGTTGGCTTTGTGTACAACAGTAACTTTTTTTCTGTTATGTTTCACTGCGTATTCAAAAGCATATCTTATAATTCTTTCGCAAGCACCTTTAGTTACAATTCCGATAGTCTCTGCAGCAGAGTGTGTGTGGTCAATATAATGTTCAACACCCGAATAAAATTCTTCCAGATTTTCTCTTACAATAACCAAATCCAAATGGTCAATGTGTATTGTTGGTACACCTTTGAAAGAAATTGCTGGTCTTAAATTGACGTACAAATCAAATTCTTTTCTCAAGGCAACATTAATACTCCTGAAGCCTTTACCAATGGGAGTTGTTAATGGTCCTTTAAGTGCAATTTTATTTTTTTCAATAGAATCCAATAGTTCCTGCGGCAGCGGGTCGTGGTATTTATGCAGCGCCGTCATTCCCCCTTCAACAACATCCCAGTTTATTTTTACACCCGTGCTATTTAAAACTTTTACAGTTGCTTTAGTTATTTCCGGACCAATTCCGTCACCCGGTATCAATGTAAAATTATGACTCAATTACTTTTTCTCCTAACATAAAACTCAAAAAAAAATTTAGCCGTAAAGATACGAATATATTTTTATTTTTTTTGTACAAGCTAATATCATTTTCCTTTCAAAAAATTAAATTGTTCGTGTGTATCATCAAAAGATTGAAACATCTCTTTATATACAGAATCATTTAAAAAAGGATAAACCGGTGATGTTTTATAATATTTTTCCGGAATTATTAGAAATGAATTTTTACTTTTTACTTTCCCCTTGAAAACATAAACAGGAGTATAATTAACATTCATTATGGATGTTTTATAAGACCAAAAATTTTTATTTAATTTTATAGACAGAATTACTCCGCCGTTACTGTAACGCCATCTTTGATTAGAAATAAAATTACCCAAAGAATATGCTACAAAGCCGTTTCCGTCATTAAAGAATTTTCCAGGCTGAACAACGTGTGTATGCGAGCCTATTATTAAATCCGCACCTAGCTTAATTGTAGAATCAACAACTTGTTTCTGGTATTTATTTGGTTTTCGCTGATACTCTTTTCCAAAATGAAAATAAACAATTATAATATCTGCTTTTTCATCTTTTGAGTAAAGGATGTCTTTTTTTATTAGATTAAAGTTTATTCTATTAATCAAATATCCTTTCCCTTTTGGAATTTTGTTTCCATTAGTTCCGTATGTATAACTTATGACTGATATTTTTATTCCTTTTATGTTGATTAATTTAATTGAATCTCTATCCGATTTTGTAAATGCTGTTCCGCTGTAAAGCATTTTGTTTTTTTTGATTTGTTCAATAGTTCTTTTTAAACCGTATTCACCTAAATCCAGTGAATGATTATTTGCAGTAACTAATAAATCGAAGCCGGCATTTTTTAATGCAGTTAAATATTCATCCGGTGTATTAAACAATGGATAGCCTCTGTATTGAACGGAATCGCCTCCCATTACGGTTTCAAGATTCCCTATTGTTAAATCATCTTCACTTAAATATTTTTTAACATATTTGTAAACATTGTTGAAATTAAAAACAGAGTCGTTTAATCTTGCATAATTAAATTGAGATGAGTGACACATTAAATCACCGACAAACGATAATGTTATTGTTGATGTTGAATCATTTAAAGTGGGTTTAGTTTTTAATTTTTGCGAATAGCAATCATTAATTAATAGAAATAATATTGCTAATATTTTATATTTCATAAAGATAAAAAAAGGCTGAATTATAATTTAATAATTCAGCCTAAATAGATAAGAGTAAAAAGCTATTATCCTTTGTTAGCTTTCCTTTCAGCTTTTAAAGCTTGAATTCCTTTACGCATTTCTTGAGCATCTTTCCTCAACTGGCTCAGACCTTTTCTTAAACGAGTCCCTGCTGCAGCTTGTCCTTTAACATAGAACTTTTCGAAATCAGCTTCCATATTACGAATAGCTTGCATCAGACTTTCATATTGTTGCATATTGCACCTCTTAAGTTTGATTGGAAAATAAGTTATTTAGTGTTTTCTAATATTATCTCAGCAATATCTTTTACTTCAACTTCTTCATTTTTTTCAAAATGTTTTATACCGTCAGTAACCATTGTCATACAGAAAGGACAGGCAGAAGCAACAGTTTCAGCACCGGTTGCTATGGCTTCTTTAGTTCTTTCAATATTTATTTTTCCGCCTTCTTCATCCTCAAGAAACATCCTTCCGCCTCCGGCACCACAGCAAAATCCACGTGTTTTGTTCCTTTTCATTTCAATATAATTGATTTTTTCGACTTTTCCCAATGATTTTCTCGGAGAATCGAAAATATTATTATATCTGCCTAAATAGCAGGAATCGTGATAAGTCAGTTTTTCTTCTTTTTTCTCACTATTTTCTTTTAATTCTAATTTACCTTTATCCAACAATTCCTCAATTAATTCAGTATGATGAAGCACTTTGTAGTTTCCTCCGAACTGTTTATATTCATTTTTTAATGAATGAAAACAATGAGGACAAGCAGTAACTATTTTTTTAACATTATAATTATTTAATTTTTCAATATTTTCCATCATCATAGTTTGAGCCAAATATTCATTGCCCAATCTTCTGGCTGTATCGCCGTTACATTTTTCTTCAGAACCTAAAATTCTAAAATCAACATCGGCTTTTTGCATAAGTTTTGCTAAAGCTTTAGTAACTTTTTGATAACGTGCATCATACGAACCTGCACAACCAACCCAAAATAATATTTCTCCCTCAGAGTCTTCTGCCATTGTTTTTATATCCATTCCTTCAGCCCAGTTTGCTCTATCGGCTGGATTAAAAGCCCAAGGGGTAAAGTTAGTTTCTATGCTTTTAAAAACATTATTTAAATTGGTTGGAAATTGAGCTTCAGTTAGGACAAGGTCTCTTCTCATATCTACAATTGAATCAACGTGCTCAATCATTACCGGGCATTCCTGAACGCAAGCCATGCAAGTTGTACACTGCCAAAGATTCAAATCGGGTATATAATCGTGCACTAAAGTTTTACTCATTACTTCTTCATTTTCGATTCCATCGGCTAATAAGTGAGCTTTGTCTTTTGTTCGTTTTCTAATCTGAACTATAATTTCTCTGGGCGAAAGTGATTTGCCTGCAGTTGCTGCCGGACAAACAGATTCACACCTTCCGCATTCTGTGCAGGAATATCCGTCCATAATTTGTTTCCAGGAAAGATGTTCAATATCAGCAGCTCCAAAAGTTTCAAGATTTTCATCCTCCAGATCAATTGGTTTTAAAGTGTTTCTAATCGGTGCTAAATTAGAAAAGAATGTATTTGGTATGGATGTTAATACGTGTAGGTGTTTTGAATAAGGAAGAAAATTTAAAAAGCCCAGCACAACAACAATGTGAAGCCACCAAAAAATTTCGTAAACATTACCTGCTGATGATACATCCCCGGAGTAAATCAATTTACTCAAAGGTAATGAGATTGGCCTTAATTCATCCGGCTGAAGGACAAAACTATGTTGTGCAACCAATGCAGTATTTTGTCCGAACATTGAAAGACAAACAAGAAATATAAGAGTTAAAATAAACAGGGCATCAAGTTTGCCGTGTCTGCCTACTTCTAACCTCGGTACTTTTAGCACTACCCTTCTGAATACTGCAATTAAAACAGAGCTCATTACTAGCGCCCCAAATATATCTTGCACAAAGGTTACCAAGCTGTAAAACAAACCGGTTGATTCATAATTGAAAGACGAATAGAAGCCTTGTATCAATGCTTCGATAACTGCAAAAAGGAAGAGCAGGAAACCCCAAAAAATAAGAGAATGTAAAATTCCGGCTAATCGAAATCTGAATAATTTTTTTTGTCCTATTGCGTATTTTAAAGCATTTAGAATTCTAGTACCGATTTTATCAAATCTGTTATCGGCTTTTTTAGCTACAAGCATATAGCGTATTAAATTTCCGGCACTGTAAATAAAAAATCCAATTGCAGAAATAAATACTATTAAAAAAACTATATTCTTTGTTTCCATTATATCCCCTGGAACTTATGAGTGATTAAGCGGTAATTTTTTATATTTGTCTTTAGTGCCTGAAAATAATGATGCGGCAAGAAATACTTTTATAATCATCCAAACGGAAAAGATTGCAGCGCCTAATTTAATTCCCTCAAATATTCCTCCTCTGAAAAACATACCTAAATATATTGAGCCGAATAAAAGTATAAAAATATTGGCGGCAAACATCGAAATAATTGAATTTAAATAGCTCTTGTTTTTTTCAATTAAATATCCAACCATAAAAGCGGCAATAGGAAATGAAAGCAAATATCCGCCGGTCGGTCCGAATATTCTTGCAATGCCTATCAACCCGTCGGGAGTTTGAGCAAATACCGGCAGCCCAATAATTCCCATCATCAAATAAAGTATTTGACTCAATGCACCGTTTCTTGCACCTAGGAAAGCACCCGAAAGCAGAACTATAAAAGTCTGCATTGTAAAAGGAACTGGTCTTACAGGAATTGTTATCTGTGCCGCCAGAGCAGTTAAAATTGAAAATGCAACAATCCAAAATAACTGTGATGCAAAAGCAAGCGATAAATATTTTACAAATTCATTTTTATAAACATTTTCTTTTGTTGACATAATATTTCCTTAATTTAAATTTCCTTTAAAAAATTCTATTGTTTTGTTCAGCAGCCCATCAAATTTTTCGTTGCTTCCTTCAAAAGGGTGCTTGATATCAAACGTATGTCCCGTTGCTTCAATAGGATATAGTTCAGTTAAGCTTTTATCTGCCCAATCAAACAATTGTTCTGCTTCAGAGAATGAAACAGCTAAATCCTGTTTTCCATGGGCAATCAGCAACGGTTTGTTTAATCCTCTTACAGCTTTTTGAATACTAAGTTTGTCACTCCAGTTTTTTTCAATATCTTCCAACAACGATACATTTAATTTCATTACCTGCTTTGTTCGGGTATTCAGTACTTCGAACACTCCTTTTTCTCTCCATTTTTCTTTTTGTCTGTCAGAGTATCTGTCTAATTTAGAAACTGCTGACCAGGTTGCAACAGCATTAACTGAATTATTTTCTGATGCAGTTAAAAGAGAGATAGCGCCTCCCCTGCTGTGCCCTAAAAGTCCTATTTTTGTGTTTTTAACTTCACAAAATTCGCCTTTTAAATATGCAGAAATAAGTTCGTTTAGTTCATTTATCTCAAGAGAGAAAGTATTATCGGCAAATTTATCAAGTTCTGTAAATTCAGTTAAACTATCACCCACTCCGTTATGAGAGAAGTTAAAAGTTATTACAAAAAATCCGTTTTCAGACAAAAATTTCCCTATGTATGGACCGAATCCCCAATCCTTAAAACCTTTAAAACCGTGAACTAAAATTATGCAGGGAATATTACCTGCATTATCAAAACCATAGGTTGTTATTCTAAGTTTTTCGTTTTGCGAGGTGATAAGTACAAAGTTTTTACTCATTACGTGGAAATATGGTGATTATAGCCTGAAAAGTCAAGAATATGATAGGATTGAATGAACTAAATTTTATAAGATCATACTTTAAAAGTTATTACAATAGAATTTATTTTTAATAATAAAAATAAAATGCATAATTTACTTTTAATAATTTTATAAATAATTTATAGTACTCTGAAATCAAATGAATAAACTACTTGTCATACCGTCAATAGATATTAAAGATGGAAAAACCGTAAGAGTAGTCCAGGGTATTCCCGAACTGGATTGTAAAGAATACGGCAGCAATCCGGTTGAAATGGCAAGACTTTGGCGTGCAGAAAATGCAAAAATGATTCACGTGGTTGACTTTGACGGTGCCTGGGAACATTCAAAGAAAAACTTTAAAATAATTAAAGAAATGTGTTCATCAGTTGTTATTCCTGTTCAATTTTCAGGAGGAATAAGAAATGTAGATGATGTTAAAAAAATAATGGATACGGGAATAATAAGACTCGCAATAAATACAATGGCATTTGAAAATAAAAATGAATTGATAAAAGCCTTAAAATTATACGGCCCAAAAAAAATTGCAATTGCTTTGGATATTTTAGGAAATGAATTGGTTATAAAGGGAAGAAAAATAAAAACGGGTGTAC
This sequence comes from uncultured Ignavibacteriaceae bacterium, assembly GCA_964617905.1. GTDB lineage: Bacteria > Bacteroidota > Ignavibacteria > Ignavibacteriales > Ignavibacteriaceae. The sequence continues at coordinate 7,792 of CAZTZZ010000058.1, forward strand.
ACTATTTGCATTTTGCAAAAGAAATGTTAGAATTAGGAATAGAAAGATTTTTAGTTACTGATATTTCTAAAAATGGAATGATGTCAGGGCCAAATATTAAACTTTCATTAGAAATAGCTGAAAAGACAAAAGCAAGAGTAACCCATTCCGGAGGTATTAGAAATAAGGACGAATTAATGGATTTTAAAAAAATAAGTAACTCGGGAGTTGATTCTGTAATAGTTGGTCGTGCTTTATATGAAAACAGATTCCCCTGCCAAAAATTATGGCGCGTTGCAGAATGCCGTAAATAAAAAAAGGAATAAAAATGGGAAAAAGCCAACAAGTAATTCACAGCAGTTTTTGGACAAATTTTTTTACATCAAATACAGACGAAACAAATTTAAGAGAAGCATTGTTATCTGTCCCTATATTTAAGGATCTGAACAAAAGGGATTTATCACTTTTATTGAATATAATTCATAATAGAATTTACGTTGCTGGAGAATATATTTTTTACCAGGGTGACCCTGGGCTCGGTATGTATTTAATAAGAGATGGAGAAGTAGAAATAAAAAGAGAAAATAAGGATAAAAATTTTAATTTATTAGCCAAATTAAAAAAGGGAGATTTCTTTGGCGAACTTGCCCTTGTAGACGGTGAAAAAAGATCTGCTTCGGCTATTGCAAAAACAGATACTAAATTAGCTGTAATATTTAAACCAGATTTAGAAGATTATATAGAAAAATTGCCTAAAAAGGGTATAAAAATAATGAGGGGAATATCAGAAATCATAGCTGCCCGCTTAAGAAAAGTAAATGAAGAATTAGACTCCCAATAAAATAGGAGGTAAATAAAATGGTACCGGATATTAAAAAAGTATTGGTCCCAATTGATTTTTCAGATTATTCTAAAGAAGCTTTAATTTACACATTAAATTTTATCAAATGTTTTAACGCAGATATAACACTGGTTTATGTAATTGAGCCGGTAATTTATCCCCCTGATTTTAGCGCTACACAAATCAGTATCCCCCCTACTGATGTTGAAATAACTAAAAATGCAGAAGAAAATTTAAACCGACTTATCAACAGAGAAATACCGTCTGAGATAAAAGTAAAATCTGTAATTAAAATAGGGAAACCATTTTATGAGATAATTGAAACTGCGAAAGAAGAAAATATAGATTTAATTATTATTTCATCTCATGGCCATTCCGGTGTTGAAAAAATATTATTCGGAAGTACTGCAGAAAAAGTCGTAAGAAAAGCACCCTGCCCTGTACTTTCACTAAGGACACCTCTTAAAGGATTTAATTATAATTCTGAAAGAGAAAATCAGGAATGAGTTAGAAAACTATAGCTGCATTCGAATCAATTTTTTCTGTTGATTATAAAATCTACTAACGAGCCTAAAGCTATTTTAGATGGTGAATCCGGAAAAATTGTTAAAGCTTGTTTCGCGGTTTCCGAAAACTCATTAGCTTTTTCCAGAGCAAATTCAATACCGTTGTTCGCCCTAACAAAATCTACAACTTTTTTTATATCTTCCCTGCTGTTTCCGTTTTTTATAATTTTTCTAATTTTATTCGCTTCGGTTTTTGATACGTTATTTAGAGAAAAAATGAGAGGTAAAGTTATCTTCTTCTCTTTTATATCACCACCTACGGGTTTACCAATTACACTGCTCTTACCATTTAAATCTAAAACATCATCCGTAATTTGAAAAGCCATTCCAATATTTTCACCAAAAGTTTTCATTTGGTTTAAATACTCAGGATTTTCTGACGAGCTTAATGCACCTATTTTGCAACAGGTTTCTAACAACGAAGCAGTTTTATCCGAGATTATTTTGTAATATGTTTCCTGATCAATGTCTAACTTTCTTGTTTTTTTTATTTGAAGTAATTCACCCTCCGACATCCTTTTAACTGTATTAGTAATAACTTCTAAAAAATCAAAATCTTTCCCTTCAACGGCGATCATCAACCCTTTTGAAAGAAGGTAATCTCCCATTAAAACAGCAACCTTATTTTTGAACACAGCATTAATTGACCAGAAACCTCTCCGTTTATCGGCATTATCGACTACGTCATCGTGAACTAATGTGGCAGTGTGCAGAAGCTCAACTAAAACAGCACCTCTGTAAGATCTGTCTGTAATACCGCCGGCAACCTTTGAGGAAAGCAGTACAAGTAAAGGGCGAATCTTTTTACCTTTTTGCCTGAGTAAATACCTTGTTATTAAATCTACAATTCCAACATTTGAATGAAGAGATTCTTTAAAATATTTATTGAATTCTTCAAGCTCAGAATATATAGGACTGCTTATTTCTTTTAATTTGGGTTTTGTCACTTTTTCTTATAAACCATTTTTGAAATGAATATACTTAATTCATACAGAAATCCAAGTGGAATTGCTAAAATAATTTGTGATACGATATCTGAAGGAGTTAAAAAAGCAGATATAATGAGAATAATGATAACTGCATATTTTCTGTATTTTGACATAAACATAGGAGTAAGTATTCCAATCTTAGTAAGAAAATACGTTACCATCGGTAGTTCAAACACTACACCCGCGCCCAGCATTACGCTTAGAATTACACTTAAATATTCATTTATAGCAAACTGATTGTTTATTTCCTGGGAGCCAAAATGAGCCGCAAAATCCAAAGTAAACGGCAGCATTACAAAGTATGCAAATAATATACCGATTATAAAACACAGAGAAGAAAAGACTACTATACTGGATATATATTTTCGTTCGTTTTCTTTTAAAGCAGGTACAATGAATTTCCAAAACTGATAAAAAATATTTGGAATACTTAAAACTATTCCGCAAATAATTGCAACTTCTAAATAAACAAATACTTGTCCAAACGGTTTTAAATTTTGCAAGTCAATACCGGCGTTTCGTGCAGGCTGCAATAATATTACATTTATCAAGTAATCGATAAATAGCCAGCTAATTATTGTTGCTACAAGTACACCAAGAAAGGAATATATTAAACGCCATCTAAATTCTTCGAGATGTTCAAGGAACGACATTGAACCTTCTTGAGGTTCTTCCTCGTTCAAATCCTTGGGAATTTCTTTTTCAGCCAATTTGTTCTTTTAATTGTTATTAAATAATGGATAATTTGAACAAAGATTTTTTACACTTTCTTTTATCATTTTCAGTTCTTCTTCGTTTTCACTGTTTTCAATTGCTCTGTTTATAAATTCAGCTATTGTTTCCATTTCATCTTCTTTCATACCCCTGGTTGTTACTGCAGCAGTTCCTACTCTGATTCCGCTTGTAACAAATGGACTGCGTTCGTCAAAAGGAACCATATTTTTGTTTACAGTTATTCCTGCTTTTCCTAAAGCAATTTCAGCACTCTTGCCCGTAATATTTTTATTTGTCAAATCAATTAACATTAGATGGTTATCAGTTCCACCGGAAATAATACTAAATCCGTGTCCGCTTAATTTAGAGGCTAAAGTTTTTGAATTACTTATAATTTGTTTAGTATAATTTTCAAATGAATCGCTCAACGCTTCACCAAAAGCAACTGCTTTAGCCATTATTATATGCATCAACGGACCGCCCTGAATTCCAGGCATTACCTTGCTGTCAATTAATTCCGACATCATTTTTACTCTTCCGCTTTTAGGAGCAGTAATTCCCATTTTATTTTCGAAATCATTACCCATCAAAATAATTCCGCCCCTCGGACCCCGTAAAGTTTTATGCGTAGTGGAAGTTACTACATCACAAAAAGGTAATGGATTATTCAGTAATCCTTTAGCAATAAGACCCGCAGGATGTGCCATATCACACATCAAATACGCACCCACTGAATCCGCAATTTCTCTAAATTTTGAATAATCCCATTCACGTGAATACGCACTGGCACCCATTACAATTACTTTTGGTTTTTCTTTTTTTGCTGTATCTGCTATTTGATTGTAGTCTAGAGTTCCGGTTTCTTTATCGAGTATATAACCAACGGCTTGATAAAGTTGTCCTGAAAAATTAACAGGCGAACCATGAGTTAAATGACCACCGTGTGCCAAACTTAGGCCTAAAAATTTTTCACCCGGTTTTAGAAGTGTCATAAGCACTGCCATATTTGCCTGTGAACCGCTGTGGGGTTGAACATTTACATATTCTGCATTATATAATTTTTTTAATCTGTCACGTGCAATATCTTCTGCCATATCAACAAATTCGCATCCGCCGTAATATCTTTTACCTGGATAACCTTCGGCATATTTATTTGTTAGAATTGTACCAGCTGCTTCTAACACAGAAGGACTTACATAATTCTCGGAAGCTATAAGCTCTAAGTTTTCTATTTGTCTTTTCGTCTCAAGTTCAAGTACTTTTGATATTTCTTTATCTTTAAGCAATGTAATACCTTATAATAATTATATTTTAAAAAATTAACTTTCAAATGTAAGTAATTAAGAATTTTTTATCTACTAATTAAATTATTGTAATTATTTTAAACAAAAAAAGGTTCCAAAAAAAATTACATTTTGAAACCTTACAAAAATATTAATTTTAATGAAAGTTAGTTGACAGTAACACTGCGTCCTATCCAATTAAAATGTTTGCCTGATATTTTAAGTTTTGTCCCCTTTTTATAACCTCTGAAGAAATAATCTTCTTTAGTGGGTACAGATGTAGATAAAGCCTTTATTCTTCCTCTTGCCTGGTCTAGGGTAGGTTCAATTCTCAGCGCCTTTCTATATGTTCGTTGTGCTAATAGATAGACAAGTTTAGCTTGAAAATCGAATTTATGTTTTCTAGCACTTAACTCATATAACAGCCCTTCATAAAAAATTGGTAATCCCCAAACTTTATCTAAATTATAAGCTTTTATATACTCTACTCTTGCTTTTGAAAACATTCCTCTGTCTTTATAAATAATCCCTAAATTCAAATGATTCTCTTTTTTATTTGGTTCCAGAGTAATCAAAACTTTATATGCTTCAACGGCTTTGTTCAGATCACCTATTTTTTGATATGCTGTAGCTAATTGAGTCCAATAATTAATTGTTTTAGGTGCTTTTTTTGTCAAAAATTCTAGTCCAATAATAGCTTTATCATATTCACTCGCTCTTTCGGCAATAGTAACATATTTCCAAGCTTTACCAAGATTATTTTTATCTAAGTCCCAAGTTTTTTTAGCAAGATCAATTAGCTGGTCTATGTTTTCAACCATAGATTCCAATTGAGTATTCCATATTGGATTATCGGGTTCTTTTTCGCTCAACTGAGTATAAAGCTCAATAGCTTTTGTTTTATATTCATTTTTATCCGAAGCATTTTTTTTATAAATCTGACCCAATCTGTTAATCCAGTATGTTGAGATTTGTTGATCAGCTTTAATAGCATCCAAATAATATTCAATTACTTTATCCGTAGGTAAATTAAGCCACGTTTCTGCAACAAATGCACGCCTGGGTAAGAAAAAACTTGCAGATGATTTATTATATTTCAATGCGAGGTCATAAACATACATTATTGTATCTTCTATAGCTTTTTTCTCTTGAGCTGAAACAGACGAAGAATCATGCAACTGCCAAAAAATATCTTCCATTTTATAGTAGATCCATTTACTGAATTTCTGCGGATTAATCTTAATTACTCTCCATCCATAAGGCAATGCACTTTCAAAGTCTTTATTTTTATAATACTCTGAAAAGAGGCTATATTGCTCAATGATGTTAACCGAGTCAACAACAGCAGAGTAATTGGACTCAGTTAATACATTTTTGGAAAAATTATTATTAGCAAACACAAACAATAAAACAATTATCCCCAAGCTGTATTTTGTTATTTTATTCAATGTTATACCTGTTATTGTTATTAAATTTACCTATTTCTTCTACCAACAAACCAAAGTTCGCCTAAACTTAAACCGACACTGAATTTTATTCTATTTTCTTTAATTAAATTGGAATTATTTGTTCCTCTCAATGAAAATTCCAATCCTAAATCTAAAGAATTTTTAAAACTTAAAGGTAAAGAAATTCCAGAATAAAATGCTAATTGATTTATATCTTCCCCTTTAAATCTGTATAAAGTCTTTTCATAACTTACACCTAAACGCCATACCATATGTTCCTGATTAAATACACCGACTCGATTCTTATTGTTGTGCTCAATTCCAAAACTAAATCGAGATGAATTCTTTAAGTTACCCGATTTTGCACCATTAAAAGTATAATCTGACCAATTCTGTAATGTATAATCGAAAGTAAATAAAAATTCTTTATTCAAGACAAAACTCATCCCCGCAAATATTCTCGTAGGCAGGTGCATTTTTACATTTTCATTCGATAATGTATCAACTCCAACCACAGATGTTCTTATTAATAATGTATCGGTATCTAACTCTGAAAATAAATTTACAGAAAACCCCAACCGAAAATCAGATAATGAATTTGAAGAGAATAATTTGGAAATATCGGGTGTTATTATCCCTATTGTACTTCCAAATCCGCCGGGTCTTCTTTTATTATTAAATTCGGATTTACGTTTGGATACATTATTTGTAAATTCAAGTTTTGAATAATAAGTTAGACTTCCAAAATAATAATCCATTGTCACACCAAGACTGAGATCAAATGGTAATTTTAGGGAGGTACCCAAGAATAATTTGGAAAGACTTCCGGATCCTTCATAAGTAGTAATAAATTCATCTGACGGATCTGTTTTAGATGAGGTTGTTTCAACATCTAAATAGCTAACGTTAGAAAAAGGCAATAATCCCATTGATAATGTTATTCCATTATTTCGGTTAACTGGAAATGCTAAAGTCACGCCATCAAAACCACCGCTTGTATAAAATCCACTATTATTGTTATCAGACAAAAACACACCATTATAATTAGCTCCAAATTCAACCCTTGTAAGTCTAACTTTTGTTAAACTTGCAGGGTTGACAAAATTGAGGTGATTTTCGTTTAAGATTGAAACACCCAATCCTCCAAGTCCTAAACTCCTACCCGAATATGAATAAACCATCTCCCCTACACCAAATCTAGTATAATTAGAACTTGTTTGTGCGGGCACAATAAACTGGATTAAAAGTGCAAATCCGATAATATATCTTTTAATAAATATCATTTTAGTTTCTGGTTGTATAAATTATTTCTAATCTAGGTCTATCTGCAAGAACAGAAGCGTTACTCCCTCTGAATACAAATAAATCCACTCCGTTAATTCCCCCGTTTGGTGCTAAAAGTAGTCCTTCATTTTTACCCGTACTTAACCATGTTTGCACAAAAGTCGTTACCAAACCTGTATATGAATCGCCGTCAGGTAATAAATTTTCTTGCGATAAAGTTGAATCAATTACTTTGGTAGTGCTATCAACAATATTGCTTACGAAAATTGCATCAACTAAATTTGTTCCTTTAACAGTAAGAACTGAATCGGTTTTTAAAAAAAGTTTTGCCCTGTTTATAATTGCATTCTTAGGCAAAGATGAAACATCAAACCATAATTTTGAATTGACAACTAAACCGGATTGAACCGCTATGTTTTGTGAACCTACAGAAGGTAAATTACCATCAACCACACTTACGTCAGCCTCGGCGAAAAAAGTTAATGTATCAATATATACACCGGGTTTATTAATAATAACTTGTAATTCGGGTTGATTAATAACAAAAGAAGACTTAGCCTGAAATCCTAGAACTTTTTGAGAAACAGGAGATGATTTTACATACAAGCCTTTATTGCTCTGTAATGTAGTGTCAATTTCTGACTGGAACCAAGACTTAATAAGATTAACATCCAGGTTAAAAGTTTTTATTGAATCCGCTAAGTTTAAAGCCGAACTTATATTTGGTGCATCGTAAGATAAGTTGGGTAAACTATCAGATGTAAAACCAATTGAGGACCAATTAGAAGTAACTTTATGTGCAGATATATCAAAAGCAGCAGCGCTATCACCGAATTGATATGTGTTTATCAATTTAACTTTCGCTTCCGTAATAACTGCAGCACCTGAAGATATATCGGATTTTAATGTATCAGCCAAAGGAAATAAGAATTTTATTAAAAATGATGCATCAATATTATCCTTCTTTCCAACTAATAAATTTTGTGACGCTCCAAGTGGTACAACAGTTTTAAAAGTTGTT
>CAZTZZ010000059.1:0-15766 GCA_964617905.1 uncultured Ignavibacteriaceae bacterium
TTTTTTTCTCTACCAGTGTTGGCAAAAGTGACCTGTCCGGTGCTGGCTTTAAATGGTGAAAAAGATTTACAAGTTCCTCCAAAAGAGGATTTAAGTGAAATTGAGAAGGCACTTAAAAAAGGTGGTAATAAAAATTTTAAAGTAATTGAACTTCCCGGTCTGAATCATCTATTTCAAACAGCAAAAACGGGTTCACCTTCGGAGTACAGTAAAATTAAGGAAACTTTTTCGCCAAAAGCTCTAAAAATTATTGGTGACTGGATAAAGGAAGATATTAAATAAAAGCATTTTTGGAATTTTAAGTAAAATTTTAAGATCTAGAAATAAACATCCGTAGTTAATTAAACTTCAATTATATGTTTGCTCTTTTTGTTAAAACGCGTAGTAAGCATAATAGCAGATGAAAGTAATCCTATCAATAATCCGATCCATACGCCCTGCACGTCAAGATTTAAAATAAATCCTAATATATATGCAGAAGGAAGACCTAATACCCAGTATGCTATAAAAGTAATTAGGGTCGGCCATTTAACATCTGTCAGCCCTCTTAAAATTCCAATTCCGACTGCCTGAACGCCGTCAGCAATTTGAAAAATGGATGCTATTATTAGTAATGTTGAAGCAATACTAACAACATTAACATTATCTATATATAAAGTCGGTAAAAAATTTCTAAGTGTAATAAAAATTATTCCGAAACAAGCCATTATTGCACCACCTAAAATAATTGCAGAAAAGCCGGCTCTTCTAACTTCTCTAATATTTTGCTGTCCTACTCCGTTTGCTACTCTTATTCCACCGGCAGCCGAAACACCCAAAGCGGTCATAAAAGATATTGACGCAAGGTTTAGAGCTATTTGATGGGCAGCTAATTGTTTTGTTCCAAGCCAACCGACCATAATTACAGCGAAGAAAAAAGCACCTATTTCAAAAATATATTGCACGGCACTTGGCAACCCCAATCCCAGTATTCTCTTTATCATCTTTATATTGATAGACCTAAAATGAAGAGTAACATCATATTGTTTAAAACGGTTTGAATTCATTACATACCACACTAAAACAATAGCCATAAATAACCTGGAAGAAAATGTTGCCCATCCTGCTCCGTCCAAACCTAAAGCAGGCATACCAAGATTTCCGTAAATAAACACCCAATTAACAAATGCATTTATAAGATTTGCAAGCAATACTATTACCATAGCCGGTTTCATTACTGATAGACCTTCGATAAACTGTTTATAGGTTTGGAAAAGCATTGCAGGAAGAATAGAATATCCAAGTAATTTACCGTAAGACGTTGCAAGAGCAACTACTTCCTTTGGTTGATTAAAAAATTGGATAAGGTTTGAACCAACAAAAGCAACTATAAGTAAAACTACACCTAATACCATATCAACTAATAAAGCCTGCCTGAATATAACACCGCAGTCGTTATATTTTTTTGCTCCAACTGCAATTGCAACTAACGGAGTTATTGCAAAAGATACACCAATACCTGCTACAAAGACAAACATAATGAGGCTATTTGCAACCGAAGCAGCAGCTAATGGAGATGCTCCCAGTTCACCAACCATAATACTGTCAACAACACCCATCATAATAAAACCTAATTGACCAATTATAACGGGATATGCCAATCGAAGTGTGTTCTTGAGATGAATTTTATATTCGTTCATTTAACAATAATTTATTTTTTGATTTTAATTTAATAAAAGGATAAAAAAAAAGTCTGAAGTAAAACTTCAGACTTTTTTTATTAATTAAGGGAAATAATCTTTAAATATCTGTTCTTTTTCTTTTGTTTATAAATGGTAAATCACTTGGTGAAATATCTTTTGCATATGTAAAACTTTTATTTGCTTGTGCTGTTATACTGTCCAATTCTTTCATTGAACGTCCGGAATTAAATCCAAGTTGTTCAGTCGGTCTGAATAATTTATCCTTAGTTGTTTTTTTAACAACAATTTTTTCATTTTCTTTATCAGTATTGAATGTTGTATATGAAACAAGGAATATACATACCAAAAGAAAAACAACACTTAAAGTAACAAGAACTTTAACAACACTCGGCGTAAAAAATTTACTAAGAAAAAATATTATAAAACTAAATAATAAAATTATTGCCAGAAGTAAAAGAATAGCACTCCAACTAATAGTAATATAGGGTAAAGAATAAACACCCAGTAAAATTAATGTTAAACCAACAAGTATTAAAAGGCGTAATATACCTGATGCTTTGAAAAATTTATTCATAACAAAATTCAGCAAACCCAAAACGAGTATAATGCCAACTATAAGTATAAATGTTGTCATAATTACTTTCCTACTTTCTTTTAATAGTATTGAAGAGCAGGCCTTCAGCTTTAAACTATTATTCTTATTTAGCTTAGTACTTTAAATTTAACATTTTTTTTGAGAAAAGCAACTATAATCGTATATGGATGAAGGTCTTAGTATTATTCCAATATAAAATTAAAAACTTGCGGAGAGAGAGGGATTCGAACCCTCGGAACCCAAAAAGAGTCCAACGGTTTTCGAGACCGCCCCGTTCAACCACTCCGGCATCTCTCCGTTAACAATTAAATTTAAATTAATAGGAGCGGAGAGAGAGGGATTCGAACCCTCGGTACGGTTGCCCGTACACACGCTTTCCAGGCGTGCCAGTTAAACCACTCCTGCATCTCTCCTTTTTAATCCGGCGAAGTTCGGCTTATGCCGGACGATGACGGAAAAAAAATAATTAGCAAATATAAATATTTAACAAAGTATTAACAAAAGATGTAAATTGTTTTTAAAGAAATCATTATGGAACTATGGTTATATTAATGTGTTTAATACATCTTAATTATAATAACTAAATTTATTTCTATGATAATCAAATCATCAAAAGTAATACTATTAATATTCTTATTTTACTTTTGTCCTCAAATTATATCTCAATCATTAAAAATTGGTGACAGAGTTGATAAAGGTACTATTACAGAAAATTATTTAACCGAAATCTCCGGCATTGCTGCAAGTCAGGTTAACCGTGGTATCTTTTGGATACATAACGATTCAGGAAATAAAAATTATATATACGCGATAAATACCAGCTCGCAAGTTGTGGGTATTTTTGAATTAGAAGGAATTAAAAACCGCGATTGGGAAGATATTGCAACAGCTTCCGGACCGAAAGGAAAAAGTTTTATCTATTTGGCTGACATAGGCGATAACAAATCTATTTATAAGAATAAATATATATATAGATTTACAGAACCTTTAATTTTATCAAAGAAATTCGTTAAAAAAAGAGTAATAAAAAAAATTGATAAAATAACGTTTCAATACTCCGACGGAAAACGTGATGCAGAAACTATTATGGTAGACCCCATTAAAAAAGATATTTACATAGTTTCAAAAAGAGAAAAGAGAGTAAATGTTTATATGCTTTCCTATCCGCAATCATTAAAAAAAATTATTAAGCCAAAAATTGTCGGTAAAATAAATTCCTCCCAAATTGTCGGTGGTGATATTTCCAACACAGGTGATATGGTTATAATAAAAAGCTATAAAGATATTTTCTTCTGGAAAAAGAGAAAGAATGAATTGTTAAAAAACATTTTTAAAAGAAAACCTACGAAATTACCTTATATGTTAGAACCCCAAGGAGAAGGAATATGCTGGGACGCAAGCGGAAAAGGCTATTATACGATAAGCGAAAAAAGATTTAAAATTAGACCACATCTGTACTATTATCCTATTGTGAAGAAAAAATAATACTTGTAAAATTATTTCCTTTTTTTTCTAATTACTTTAAACGAAATAAGATTTATATACCTTCATTATCTAACATTTAATTTCCAACCTATTTACAAAGAATGTTTCCTGATTCCAAAAAAATAAATTATATTGAACGATAGTTTATTATAATTTTATAAGTGAATAACTGTGAGGAATAATATGTACGATAAAAATATTTACATTAAAAGAAGAGAGAAATTAAAGAAAAAAGTTAAATCCGGATTACTTTTATTTTTAGGCAATACCGATTCGCCTATGAATTATACAGACAATATATATCCTTTCAGACAGGATAGTACTTTCCTTTATTATTTCGGATTGGATCACCCGGGTTTTGCGGCTGTAATTGACTTAGATGAAAATAAAGAAATAATTTTTGGAAATGATTTTTCAGTAGACGATATAATTTGGATGGGACCTCAAAAAACAACTTCGCAATTAGCCAATAAAGTCGGAATAAAAAATACATTACCTCTAAATAATCTTGACGATGCACTAAAATCAGCGATTTCATCAGGTAGAAAAATTCATTTCCTTCCCCAATACAGGGCTGAAAATAAAATAACTCTTTCTGAGCTGCTCGGGATTTCTCCGAATATAGTCAACAATTATTCATCTCACGAATTAATAACGGCAGTTATCAGTCAGCGTTCTATTAAATCAAAGAAAGAAGTCCAAGATATAGAAAAAGCTGTGAATGTCAGCTATGATATGTATGCTCTTGCAATGCAAAAAGCAAAACCGGGAATTTACGAAAGAGAAATTGCGGGATTAGTTGAAGGTATTGTACTTGCTGCAGGCGGCAGACTCTCCTTCCCTACAATCCTATCGGTTCACGGCGAAACTTTGCACAATCACTATCATACAAATAAAATGAAAAGCGGAGATATTTTTGTAATGGATTCCGGCGCAGAAGTTAGTAACGGCTACGCAAGTGATATTACCAGGACAATTCCGGTAAACGGAAAATTTTCAAGCATGCAAAAAGATATTTATCAAATAGTTTTGAAAGCACAGGTTTCATCTATCAAATCAATAAAGCCAGGTGTTAGCTATAGAAACATTCATCTCAAAGCAGCTAAAATTATTACACAAGGTTTAAAAGATTTGGGATTAATGAAAGGCGATGTTAACGATGCAGTTGCAAACGGTGCACACGCAATGTTTTTACCTCACGGTTTGGGACATATGATGGGACTTGACGTACACGATATGGAAAACCTGGGCGAAAACTTAGTAGGCTACGAACAAAATACAAAACGAAGCAGCCAGTTTGGACTTGCATATTTAAGACTGGCAAGAAAATTAAAACCCGGTTTTGTTTTGACCGTTGAACCGGGAATTTATTTCATCACCGAACTGATTGACAAGTGGCAGAAAGAAAAAATCAATACAAATTTTATAAACTTTAATAAAGTTAATAAATACAGAAAATTCGGCGGAATAAGAATTGAAGATGATATTCTTGTTACTAAAACAGGTCACAGAGTTTTAGGTAAACCAATTCCAAAAACTATAAAAGAAGTTGAAGAATATTGTAATATGTAAATTCTATGGACAAATCATTTTCAGACAGATTAAATAATATTTTTAACTGGTCACCAGGTGATAACTGCAGAAAAATATATACAATTGATGCACACACAGAAGGAGAACCGCTAAGAGTAATAATTGGCGGATTACCCGAAATTAAAGGTGATTCCGTTTTGGAAAGAAGAAGATATATTAAAGGAAACTTTGACGATCTTAGAAAAGCATTAATGTGGGAACCACGCGGACACTCTGATATGTACGGCTGTATAATCACTCCGCCACTTTCGAAGGACTCAGATTTCGGAGTGATATTTACTCACAACGAAGGTTACAGCACAATGTGCGGTCACGGAATAATCGGTGTGACTAAAGTAGTTTTAGAAACAGGGTTTATTCCTATGTTAGAGCCGATAACAAAAATTAAAATAGATTCACCCGCCGGATTGGTAACAGCTTATGCAAGAATTAAAAATCAAGAAGTAAAAAGCGTTTACTTCCATAACGTTCCATCGTTTGTTTATTCTATGGATCAGCAAGTTGATGTGAAAGGAATAGGAAAAGTTAAATATGATATCTCTTTCGGCGGTGCGTTTTATGCTTTTGTTGATGCAGCTTCTGTCGGACTTACATGCACACCGGACAAATTAAAAGATTTGATAGACACGGGAATGCTTATCAAAAATGCCGTTATGAAAAAAGATAAAATAATTCATCCTTTTGAAAACGATTTAAATTTTCTTTACGGCACTATCTTTATCGGGGCACCTTTAAGTGAAGCATCTGACAGCAGAAACGTCTGCATTTTTGCAGACGGTGAAGTTGACCGCAGTCCTACCGGTACGGGAGTAAGTGCAAGAATGGCTTTACACCACAAAAGAGGTGAAATAAAAATCGGACAAAAGATGGTGATTGAAAGTATACTCGGAACAACTTTTACAGGTTCAGTTCACTCTACAACAACATTTGGAAATTACAATGCAGTTATTCCCGAAGTTGAAGGTACTGCATTTATTACTGGAAAAAATGAATTAATAATAAATCCCGAAGACAATCTGCAGCACGGTTTTTTACTCAAATAATATTTTATGAATAAAAAAGAAATTTTATTTATTTCTTCTGCTGAAATTGAAGAAATGCTTACAATGCAGGAAGTAATTAAAGCAATGGAATCAGCTTTTATAAGTTTGAACAAGGGAAATGCATATGTCCCCCAAAGGACCTCTCTTAAATTATCAGAAGATAAAGGCGAGGCATTGTTTATGCCCGCTTATGAAAAAGACTCTGCATATGTTTCTTTGAAAATAGTTTCAGTATTTAAAGATAATCCACAAATAAATCTTCCAAAAATACAGGCGTTGATTTTTTTGATGAATGCCGAAAACGGAACACCCCTTGCAGTTATGGACGGAGAATATATTACTGCAATGAGAACGGGGGCGGTATCCGGGCTGGCAACAGATTTACTTTCGAAAAAAAAATCTGAAACTGCTGCAATTATTGGCACAGGTGTGCAAGCTGTAACACAACTTGAAGCAATCGCCTGCGTTAGAAATTTGGAAAGAGTTTTTGTATTTGGATTATCAATTGAAAACTCTGAAAAGTTTGTCGAAGAAAATAAAGGAAAGTATCTATTTGAATTAAAAGCAGAAGAAAACAAAACATTATTGAACGGCTGCGAAATTATCTGTACTGCAACTTCTTCATTTACTCCGGTATTTGAAGATAATAATATATCTGATGGCACACATATAAACTCAATAGGTTCATACAAACCTGAAATGAGTGAAATTCCGGGAGAAACAATTGTAAGAGCAAAAGTTGTAGTCGATTCTATTTCAGCGTGTTTAAAAGAAGCGGGTGATATTATTAAGCCAATAAACAAAGGACTAATAAAAAAAGAACATATTTACGCCGAAATTGGAGAAATATTAACGGGGAAAAAAACAGGAAGACAAGGTGAAAAAGAAGTTACTGTCTTCAAATCAGTTGGAATTGCAATACAGGACTTAGCAATTGCTTCATTTATTTTTAAAAAAGCAAAAGCATTACAAAAAGGTCTATCAATTAGTATTTAATTTTTTAATAGTTTTAACAGATAAATTCCATTTTTGTTATTAAATTGAACGTTCAACTTTTTAAATAGAATTCCGGAGGGAATTATTATGGCTATAATGCGAAACTTTCTTTTGTGGTGCTCTGAAAATAAAGTCCTACAGAACAAAGCACAGAAAATGGGATTTGTACAAAAAGCTTTAAAAAGATTTATGCCGGGTGAAGAAATTGAGGATGCAATTTCTGCCAGCAAAGAATTTATTTCCAATGGCATTCCTGCTGTTGTTACACATTTAGGTGAAGAATTAAAAGATTTATCCGAAGCAGATGTTGTTACAAACCATTATTTGTCTGTGATTGATAAAATTGCCGAAGAAAATTTGGATATAGAGATATCATTAAAATTAACTCAATTGGGATTCAGTCTTTCAGAGGAAAAAACATTTGAAAATTTTGATAAGATAGCCGAGAAATTAGAGAGACTTAAAAATATTGTGTGGATTGATATGGAAGGAAGTGAATACACACAAAAGACAATTGATTTCTATAAAAAGATAAAATCAAAAAGAGCCAACACCGGGCTCTGTTTGCAGTCTTATCTTTTCAGATCTCACCAGGACTTAAATGATTTAATGGATGTTACACCCAACATCCGTTTGGTAAAAGGTGCTTACAATGAACCTCATAATATTGCATTGAGAGATAAATTCAGGGTTGACGAGAATTATCTTGATCTTTCTAAAAAAATGCTGGATGCAGCAAATAAAGACGGTAACAGGATGGTATTCGGAACTCACGATTTAAAACTAATTGAAGCAATAAAAAAAGAAGCGGACATTTTAAAATACCCGCAGGGTAAACTGGAATTTCATTTCCTATACGGGATTAAAACCGGTGCGCAAAAACAACTTGTAAAAGACGGTAATATTGTCCGGGTACTTATAAGCTACGGTAAATCCTGGTATCCCTGGTATTTGAGAAGACTGGCGGAAAGACCGGCAAATGTAATGTTTGTTTTGAAAAATATATTTTCCAAATAGGGGTTTTATGAAAAGTATATCATTAAAAGGTATTTTCCCTCCCTTAATAACTCCGTTTGAAAATAACGAATTAGCACTTGATAAATTAGGGAAAAATATAAATAAACTTAATTCTGCAAATTTAAGCGGTTATGTAGCTTTAGGTTCAAACGGTGAAACTTGTTTTTTAACAAGAGAAGAAAAACTTACCTTGATAAAAGAAGTAAAAAATCAAGCGGGCGAAAGTAAAATTATAATTGCCGGAACAGGATTGGATTCTATAAAAGAAACCGTTTCGCTTACAAATGATGCAGCTAAAACAGGAGCCGATGCTGCACTTATATTAACACCTTCATTCTTCAGCGGAAGAATGAACCACGATGCTTTAGTGGAATACTTTTCAGAAGTTGCTGACAATGTTGATATTCCGATTATCATTTATAACGTTCCTAAATTTACTAATGTTGTAATTCCCCCAAACGCCGTTAAAGAATTATCAGCACACAAAAATATTATTGGAATAAAGAGCAGTTCTACCGATATTGCTTACTTGGGAGAGATAATCAAATTAGTAGATAAAGAATTTTATGTGCTTGCCGGTACGGCATCGATTTTATATGCCGGACTTTCAATGGGTGCAAGCGGCGGAATTTTAGCAGCGGCAAATCTTTTACCAAATGAATGCGTAAAAGTATATGAGTCGTATACATCAGGTAATTCTGAAGATGCACTAAATTGGCAAAATAAATTAATTGCTGTTAACAAAGCTGTTACGGCAACATTTGGTGTAGCAGGATTAAAGAGAGCAATGGACTGGCTTGGATATTACGGTGGACTTCCCCGTTCGCCACTTCAAAAGTTAAATCAAAAAGAAGAAGAAAAGTTAAAACATATATTAATTGAAGAAAATTATTTGCAGATAGTTTAATCAGGAGAAATTTAGTATGCCTTCATTTCAACCGCCAGAAAGATTATTAATGGGACCCGGTCCTTCAAATGTTAATCCTAAAGTTTTAGAAGCAATGGCTCGACCCACAATTGGACATTTGGACCCAAAGTTTGTTGAACTTATGGATGAAATTAAAGAATTATTACAATATGCTTTTCAAACAAAAAATGAAGTTACTTTTCCCGTTTCCGGTCCCGGGTCTGTGGGAATGGAATTATGTTTAGTAAATTTAATTGAACCGGGAGACAAAGTAATTGTTTGTATCAACGGCGTTTTCGGCGGAAGGATGAAACAGATAGTTGAAAGATGTGGAGGTATCCCTCTTGTAATTGAACAAGAATGGGGAAAAGCGGTTGACACTGAAAAACTTGAAGTAAAATTAAAACAAAAGCCAGATGCAAATCTTGTAGCATTTGTTCACGCAGAGACCTCAACAGGTGCAAGATCGGATATAAAAACTTTAACTCATATTGCTCATTCACATAACTGCCTTGTTGTTGCCGATACGGTAACATCACTCGGCGGCATTGAATTAGATGTTGATGATTGGCAGATTGATGCTACATATTCAGGCACACAGAAATGCCTTTCCTGTCCGCCGGGATTGTCGCCGGTTACCTTCAATCATAAAGCAATTGATAGAATTAAAAACAGGAAGTCACAAGTACAAAGCTGGTTTATGGACATAAATTTAGTAACCGGTTATTGGGGGCAAGGCGCTAAAAGAACTTATCACCACACTGCACCGATAAATTCACTTTACGGTCTGCACGAAGCGTTATTGCTTTTAAAAGAAGAAGGATTGGAAAAAGCATGGGTTAGACATCAAAAAAACAGCGAAATTCTCTGCCGGGGTGTTGAAGAATTGGGATTAAATATATTTGTAAGAGAAGATGAGCGGCTGCCGGAGCTTGTAACCGTAACAATTCCCAAAGGAATTGACGAAGCAAAAGTAAGAACTTATTTATTGAATGAACATAATATAGAAATAGGTGCGGGGCTTGGAGCTTTAGCGGGAAAAATATGGCGTATCGGACTTATGGGCTACACTTCAAATGAAAAAAATATTAAAACATTTCTTTCTGCTTTTCAGGAAGCATTAAAGAATAATCATTAGCAGCATTAAAACTTTTAATAATAGTATTTTATGTTATTCAACAATACCATATTTTTACACCCACAAAACTTTTAATATAAAACAGAAAATCATTAGCTTGTAAATTAAATTCAAAATAATTAGACTACTATGAAAAAAACTGCAATCGTATTTATAATATTTTTATTTGCTGTTAATTTTACGGCGGCACAGGGCAAAGCACACAGATGGCTTCCGCTTCAGAACAGACAGGCTAAAAAGATTTGGTATGATGTCTCAATGATTGACAACGCTACCGACAGAGAAACTTTTGATATTTGGATTCTTGAACAGCACACTCCCCCGCTTGAATTTAAAGAAGTCAAGGGCAAAGTTTATCGTTCTAAGATCTTATATTCAATTAATTTAAAAACGGTAAAATACGGTATTCTGAAAGTAGTCTATTACAACTCGGCTAATAAAAAGATTTATAACTTTAATTACCCGATTGCAAATTTTCCGGATCAATACAAATACACTTATCCGATTATGAAAGACAATTATCTTTACTACATTGTTAAAGAGTTTATAAAAACTGAAAAGAAGAACAGACAAAAGAAAAATGAAAGGACAAAATGACGATTTTGAAAAATCTGTCTTTGTAAAAAACTCAACGGTTCACGGTAAAGGTATTTTCACATCAGTTGACATTCCAAAAGATAGAACAATAATGCCGATAATCGGTGAAGTAATCTCAGGAGAAGAATGCGAACGCCGAGAGGATAAGGAGAATAATGTTTATATTTTCTGGAACGGGGATACGTACATTGACACTGCAATGACAAAGAAAATAAAATTTATAAATCATGACTGCAATTTTAACTGCGACGTAATTGAAGGAGATAAAAATTCCCTTTTACTTATTGCATACAGAGACATAAAAGCCGGTGAAGAACTGACTATTGACTACGGCTATGAAGAAATTTACGAAGATTGTACCTGCGAAAAATGTAAGTCAAAGAAATAATTTTTAATTTAACATTCCTACCCATGTCCGGCAACCTGTTTGCTGAAGCAAGCGTAGGCGAAAGTTCGAAAAATGGCGGCGGATGTAAAAAGCACTTTTTAACCGGTTAACTTTTTACTTTGATTTCTTCCACAATTCCATTAAATTTATTACTTCAAATAAGAACGGGGGTTACTTTTCACTCAAAATACTCTTTAACCTCTATATGAATAAAATAGACAATTGTTCATAGACCACTATTTGGTAGAAAAAAACAATACATACACAATCGTGTTATTCAACATACATTTTTATGAAGTTAAAAATTAATGAAGCAAAACAAAATCCATCTTTATTATATTTAGAGGAGATAACAGATACAGTAAAGTTACTTAATAATAATAAATCATGATAAAAATTAACGAAGCAACGGATACAGATTTAAAAATTATAGAAGAACTCTATAAACTTAGCTGGAAACGCGGTGATACTTTGTTATATCAACAAGAATATAATCTGACATCTGAACAACAAAAGATATTTAAAGGTAGAAAAAGTATTAAACCGGATATTACTCTTACTGATTTAAACGGTGATGTTATTGCTGTATTTGAAAATAAATTTGAGGACGAAAAAAAAGCTTTAACTAAATTAAGTACGTTATATGCTTCAGATTTAAAACCTCGTTTTCTTTATGCTTGCTCACCGGAACGAATACTTTTTTATGATACAGAATGGAAAGGGCTTGAAGCCGGTGAATTTAAGCAGGTAAATAATCTAATGTCTTTGGAAGAAATGCAATTAAAGATTGAGCAGACTAAAAAAAGAAATCTAAACAGAAAAATTACAATTGATACGACTATTGCCGGAGGAATGAATCCTAATTGCGGGAAAGAAATGTATTTTCAATTGGAATGCATTGAAACACTTATCCAAAAATATCGCAAGGGTAAACAAAAAATGCTCGTGCATATGGCAACAGGTCTTGGCAAAACAAGAATCATTGTTGCATTTACAAAAGTTCTGTTGGAATACAACATGGCAAAAAAGGTATTGTTCGTCGTGGATCGCATAATGCTTGCCGAACAGGCACTTAATGATGGATTTTCCCTTATTAGCAAAGAATACTCAACGGTTAGAATTACATCCGGAAACTACAAAAAATATAAAAATGCACAAATTCATGTTGTTGTAATTGATACTTTAGAAAATGTATATCAAAACATTC
Source organism: uncultured Ignavibacteriaceae bacterium (assembly GCA_964617905.1). Lineage (GTDB taxonomy): Bacteria > Bacteroidota > Ignavibacteria > Ignavibacteriales > Ignavibacteriaceae. The sequence continues at coordinate 12,649 of CAZTZZ010000059.1, forward strand.
CAAGTACATTTTATGATTTAATTATCGTAGATGAGTGTCATCGATCAATCAACATAAATAGAAAACTTATTTTTGATCATTTTTTATGCACACGAATTGGTCTTACTGCAACTCCAAGAATTGCCATCACAAAAAAAGGTAAGGATATTTCCGAAGAAGATTTGGCAATTTTAGACACTTATAAATTATTTGGCTGTGAAACCGGTAAACCTGATTATGAATTTAATCTTACTCGTGGAATAAATGAAGGATTTCTTGCTCCATACACAGTCTTATCAGTTGAAACAGAATTAATTAAAACCGCTCGCGAAATAGGAATTGAATTTGATAAATACAAAGACATCCAAACAAATGAAAAAGTTACTTTAGAAAGAAAAAAGAATCTTAAATTAGAGCAGTTAAATAAAAAGTTTATTGCTTGGAATAATTGTTTGCGAATTGCAGAAGAATTAAAAGGACATACTGAATATGGCGAAAAAATTATTTTATACGGAGCAAGTCAAGCTCATTGTGTTTTGCTTGTAAAAGCAATAAATCAAGTTTTCAAAACAAAAGATGATGAATTAAGTCCCCGTTATGCCGAAGCAATTATTTCTGACAATAATGAACTAAATGCAACTTTTAAGAAATGGTTTAAAGATAAAAAACACAAACCTTTTATTGCTGTGTCAGTTGATATTATGACTACTGGCGTTGATGTGCCAAATGTAAGGTATATTGCTTTGGCAAATCTTACAAAGTCCGTTGGGAAATATATCCAAATGATTGGTCGCGGTACGAGACTTGATCCAAAGACCGGAAAGTTTAGTTTTAAAGTTTTAGATTTTGTTGGTTTATGCAAGAGAATGGAAGATAACGGAAAAGGCACAGAAAAGAAGAACGAGAAAGTCATCACGCTTTCGGGAGGAACTACAAGTCAAGGTGCAGGTTCAGGAACACATGGCACAGGCAGAACGGGAATAATTGATAATCCTGATCCGGCTCATCTAATCCAACGAATTTATTTACACGGAGATAAAATTCAAGTTATTGATAATATTCCAATTGAAGAAGCCAAAAAACTTTTTGAGGAAGAATTACAAAAAACAGATACAAGCGAAGTTGCAGAAATAAAGAAAAAAGTTGAGAAAAATAAAAACTATGAGCCGGAAGAGCAAGACATTGAAGTAATTAAAAATTGGACAAAAAATCCCAAAGTTTATCTTGATGAAGGGCAATTAAAAAAAGTGTATGATTTTGAACAAGGTTCAATTTGGGATTTCTTTCTGCATGCTTTAAAAATAAAAACAATTCCTACGCCAAAAGAAAGAATTGAAAATGGATTTGAATCATACATAAAAACCTACAATTTTACCGATAAACAAATTCAAATTTTGCGTGATATGAAAGACATTGTTTCGGCTAATATTGCTGAGAAGAAAAAAATCACTCATCAAGAAATATTTAATAACCCAATATTTGTACGAATTATTGGCTCTGATTATGAAGACGTGAATAAAGTTTTTGATAATCGCTTTCCTCAGGTATTTGATAAATTGCAAGCAACTTTTAGAGTATAAATTATGAAAAAAGGACTTATCGTAAAAAATGTAAATATCAACTTTTTCTCTCAAGAAGAGGAAGATTTTATTTCGCTTACTGATATTGCCAAGTATAAAAACAAAGAAGCTACAGGACTTGTTATTTCTCACTGGATGAGCACAAAATATACTATTGAATTTATGGGGATTTGGGAGCAAATACATAATCCGGATTTTAATGTTACGGAATTCCGTAACATTAAAAATGAATCCGGCTCAAATGGATTTATATTATCAAGTAAGCAGTGGATTTCCAAAACCAATGCTATTGGTATAATTTCTAAACCAGGAAGATACGGCGGGACTTTTGCTCATAAAGATATCGCTTTTGAATTTGCTTCTTGGATTTCAGCCGGTTTTAAGCTCTATCTTATTAAAGAATTTCAAAGATTAAAAAAAGAAGAAAACGAAAGGTTATTGCTTGGTTGGAATGCAAAAAGAATGTTAACAAAGGTGAATTATAAAATACATACCGATGCTATTAAAGAGCATTTAATTCAAAAACTAACAAGAAAACAGATTGATTTTGTTTATGCTAATGAAGCCGATGTGCTAAATGTTGCTCTTTTTGGTATGACGGCAAAAGAATGGCGAGAAAAGAATAAAAATAATAAAGGGAATATCAGAGACAATGCTGATGTTTATCAATTGGTTTGTTTGGCAAATTTAGAAAGTATGAACGCTGAACTTATAAGACAAGGTCTTTCACAACCGGAAAGGCTTAAAAAATTAAATCAAATGGCAATCGCTCAAATGAGATCATTACTTGAAAGTAGAACTGTTAAAAAATTAAAATAATTATGGGCAGATCAACAGTACATTATACCAATAGTGAAACGAACAATATTCTAAAAAGGCTTCATAACAAACTGCGCCCCGCGGGTACGCCGGTTGAACGTGTTGAGTATATTATTGAACTTTTATTGCTTCGTATCTTTGAAGCAAAATTAAAACAAGAAGAAATTTTTAATCCTCTCCGCTCGCTTTTTAGCGGTGAAAATTATCGTTTGCTTTTTTCACATCTCCTTTCCCTTAACGGCGAGCAAATACTTTCCGAACTTAATCAAAATATTTTTCCTTTTTATGCTTCAATTCTTACTAAATCAAGAAAAGTAGTTGAAGGAAATTTACCCCAAAAAATGCAGGATCAGTTGGTTTTGATGGAGGAAGTTTTTGCAAATTCAAATTTTACCAACAATGTAAAGGGCGGAGTTATTGCCGAAGTGATTGGGTTAGTAAATGAAATTGAAGAAAAATATATATTAAAAACCGATTTGCTTGGCGATGCTATTGAATCGGCACTTTCAGAAACCGAAGGGACCAAAGATTTAGGACTTTACAGAACGCCCGGTCATATTCGTAAAATGATGGTGCAAATGGTTGATCCTGATTTTGAAGATACTATTTTTGATCCGGCTTGCGGTACAGCCGGTTTTTTGTTTGATGCTTTCGATTATGTAATAGAAAAAGCACAAAAAACAAGAAAATTTCCGCATCCATAACCGGAATTATATTTGTCCTGTCTTCGTCAAATTCAA
>CAZTZZ010000060.1:0-9526 GCA_964617905.1 uncultured Ignavibacteriaceae bacterium
TCATTAAAAGATACATAAACACTTCTGTTAGTTGATGCAAACAATAGTCCTTCTTTTATAGGATCAGAGCGAACACTATTGATATATTCATTGTCAGGTAAACCATTTATTATCATCTTCCAGGTTTTACCTGCGTCTTTTGTTCTTAAAATTATCGGGTCCATTCTATCGAGCCTGTGTGTGTTTATCCCAACATAAGCTTTATTTTCTGAAAAAGGTGAAGGAGATATAGCATCAACTCTTCCCCAAAGTGGAATTTGAGGAGGAGTTATATTATTCCAGGTTTTTCCTCCGTCTTTTGTAAGTTGAATTAATCCGTCATCTGTTCCAATCCATATCATATCTTCGACAAGAGGAGAAGGAGCAATAGAATAAATGACACCATAACCACAGTCTTTTGCATTTTGAAGTTCTTGATTGCAATCATTTGTATTTTGTTTTTTACCACTTAAATCGGGACTAATAATTTCCCAGTGATCGCCGTCATCATTTGATTTAAATAAATATTGTGAAGCAAAATACATTGTGTGTTTTCCAATTGGAGAAAAAGCCAAAGGTGTAATCCAGGTATATCTGTACTTAACTGTCGGCTGCCAAGCACCATAACTTGAAACAGGCCAGGGTGAAATTTCTGCAGACTGTCTTGTAAGATTGTTAAATCGTGTTATGTGTCCTCCAAGTCCGGTACCAAAAACAATATTTGGATTTCCCGGTTTTGCAATTTGGTAATCTCTTTCGTCTCCGCCGACCGGATGCCAATCTCTTTCTTCAATAACACCATACGGTCCGCGGCTTAAAATTGAAACCGTACCGTTATCCTGCTGCCCGCTGTAAATTCTGTAAGGAAACTGGTCATCTGCTGAAATATGATAAAACTGTCCCGTCGGCTGATTGTACCAGCTTGACCAGCTTTTACCTCCGTTTACTGTAACAACTGTACCTTGATCAGAACCGGTTATTATATATTTTGAATCCTTTGGGTTTATCCAAATATGATGATAATCATCGCCTCCTGGTGAGCCTTTAAAAACAGTGTATGATTTGCCGCCGTCAACAGATCTTCTAATTGATTGACCCGTAAAATAAACTACATCGGGATTTTGAGGGTCAACAGTTAGTTTGCTGAAATAATTTGAAGATAAAACTCCGTCTTTGTTAACATATTTCCAAGTTTTTCCACCATCATTTGTTCTGTAAAGACCTTGCTGATTGTTCTCAGCATCAATTGTAGCATAAACTATTTGTCCATTATGTCCGCGTGCAGCAGACAGTCCAATTCTTCCCAAATTTCCCGAAGGCAAATCTTTACTGTTTAATTTTTCCCAGGTTTCTCCTCCGTCAGTACTTTTGTAAATACCGCTTCCGTTAGCGCTTCTTTGAGACAAATAATAATCAAGCCAAGGGTGCATTCTTAATTTCCAAAATGCTGCATAAATTATTTTAGGATTTGTCGGATCACTTGCTAAATCAATTGCGCCTGTATTTTTATTTACGAATAAAACTTGTTTCCAGTTTTTACCACCATCTTTGGTTAAAAACAATCCTCTTTCATTATTAGGTCCAAATATGTGACCTAATACTGCAACTAAAACATTGTTTTCTTCATTCGGATTTACAATTATGGCACCAATATGTCTGCTGTTTTTGAGTCCTATATTTTTCCAAGTAAAACCGCCGTCCTTTGTTTTATATATTCCGTCACCTCCTAAATTATCATATCGGTAGGTAACTTGTCCGGTACCTACATAAATAACTTTTGGATTGGAAGGCGCTATTGCCATTGCACCTATCGCAGCGGAATTTTCCTGCTGCATCAAAGGCTGCCATGTTCTGCCGGCATCTGTTGTTTTCCAGATTCCGCCTCCTGCACCTCCAAAATAATATGTGTTCGGGTCGTCCGGAATTCCTTCTGCGACAGTGCCCCATCCGCCGCGGTAAGGACCTACTTGTCTCCACCTTAGGTCTGAATAAGCATTTTCCGGGATAGGTTGAGAATTAACAAATTCTAATGGTGATAAAAGAATTAATAAAAATATTAATAAGAAATTATTTTTAAGTGTAATGGGTAAGTGCTTGTCTTTCATTTTTATAAAACCAAAATATTAATGAATTAATTCAAATTGTAGAATTTCAATATACAATTAAATTAGAAAATGAGAAATGAATTTTTGATGAATAAAAAACCCAATCCATCAGGTGACAGATTGGGCTTTTTTTAAAGGAATATTGGGAAGTGGGCTATTAATACATTCCGCCCATTCCGCCCATATCACCGCCCATACCACCTGGCATAGGAGGCATTGCTGGTTCTTTTTCTTTCTTTTCAAATACAACAGCTTCTGTTGTAATTAAAAGAGCTGCTACAGAAGCGGCGTTTTCTAATGCCGTTCTTGTAACCTTCGTTGGGTCAATTACACCTGCTTTAATCAAGTTTTCGTACTGTTCAGTAAAAGCATTGAAGCCGAAATCGTCTTTTCCTTCTTTTACCTTTTGAAGGACTACGGAACCTTCTAATCCGGCATTGTTAACAATTTGTCTTAAAGGCTCAGTAAGAGCTTTTTCCACAATATTAATACCTGTTGTTTGGTCAAGATTTTCACCTTTTAATCCGTCTAGTTCAGCAATTGCTCTTACAAATGCTACACCGCCGCCTGCAACTATACCTTCTTCAACTGCTGCACGTGTTGCGTGTAAAGCATCTTCAACTCTGGCTTTTTTCTCTTTCATTTCAACTTCTGTAGAAGCACCAATTTTAAGCACTGCAACTCCACCTGAAAGTTTTGCAAGTCTTTCCTGAAGTTTTTCTTTGTCGTAATCTGAAGTTGTTTTTTCAATTTGAACTTTTATTTCATTTATTCTTTTTTGGATATCTTCAGTTTTACCGGCGCCTTCAACTATTGTAGTATTGTCTTTGTCGATAACAACTTTTTTAGCAGTACCCAAGTAAGAAACAGTTGCGTTCTCTAATTTGAATCCTCTTTCTTCAGAAATTACAGTTCCGCCTGTAAGAATAGCAATATCTTCCAACATTGCTTTCCTTCTGTCTCCGAATCCCGGGGCTTTTACGGCTGCAATTTTCAGAGTTCCACGGATTTTGTTAACAACCAATGTTGCTAAAGCTTCACCTTCTAAGTCTTCTGCAATAATTAATAATGCTTTACCTTGTTGTGCAACTTTTTCCAAAATTGGAAGCAAGTCTTTCATTGCCGAGATTTTTTTGTCGTGAATAAGAATCATCGGATCTTCAAGGTCTGCTTCCATTGATTCTGTGTTAGTAACAAAGTAAGGTGAAAGATAACCACGGTCGAACTGCATACCTTCAACAACTTCTAAACCGGTTTCTGTACCTTTTGCTTCTTCAACCGTAATAACACCGTCTTTACCAACTTTTTCCATTGCGTCTGCAATCAAATCCCCGATTGAAGAATCGTTATTAGCAGAAATAGAACCGACTTGTGCAATTTCATTTTTTCCGCCTACTTCTTTGCTTACTGATTTTAAGTTACTTACTATTTTACCAACTGCAATGTCAATTCCTCTTTTTAAATCCATTGGGTTTGCACCTGCAGTTACGTTTCTTAAACCTTCACGGTAAATTGCCTGAGCCAAAATTGTGGCGGTTGTTGTTCCGTCACCGGCTACATCACTTGTTTTAGAAGCAACTTCTTTTACCATTTGAGCTCCCATATTTTCTACAGGATCGTCAAGGTCTATTTCTTTAGCTACCGACACACCGTCTTTAGTAACAGTTGGTGCACCGAATTTTTTTTCCAAAATAACATTACGTCCTTTTGGACCTAAAGTAACTTTAACAGCGTTAGCAAGCTTATCAACACCTGATTTAATTTTAGTGCGAGCTTCACTGTCATATTCAATTAATTTAGCCATTTTATTTTCTCCAGTTTTATTTTATAAATTTTTAACCAATGATTGCGAAAATGTCACTCTCGCGCATAATTAAATAATCTTCACCTTCCACAGTAACTTCAGAACCGCTGTACTTACCGTATAAAACTTTATCTCCCTTTTTAATTTCCATAGCGATTGCTTTGCCTTCGTCTGATACTCTTCCGGGACCTGCTGCAACAACTGTTCCTTCAACGGGTTTTTCTTTTGCAGTATCAGGAAGAATAATTCCCCCTTTAGTCTGTTCTTCAGCTTCCATAGGTTTTACAATAACTCTATCGGCTAAAGGTTTTAATTTTAAATCAGCCATTTTTTAACTCCTTTTATTTTTGAATTTTATTTTTATTATTAGCACTCTAAATTGATGAGTGCTAATTTAATACTATTGAATTTTTTTGTCAAGAGTTATTTTAAAATGCATTAAAAATTTACAATATCTTGTAAAATCAGTTATATTTGCAATAGTTAAAAAAGGAATATTAAAATGAGATTTTCATTAAATATTGACCATGTTGCTACATTAAGAAATGCCAGGGGAGAAACACAACCGGAACCAATTACGGCTGCACTGTTAGCAGAGCAAGCCGGTATTGACGGAATTGTTGTTCATTTAAGGGAAGACAGAAGACACATAAACGAAAGAGATGTTCGTCTTCTTCGGGAAGTAATTTCTACTAAATTAGATTTGGAAATGGCAGCTACTGATGAGATTATTCAAATTGCTTGTGATGTGGGACCGGAACTTGCAACAATTGTTCCTGAAAAAAGACAGGAACTTACAACCGAAGGCGGGCTTAATGTAATAGATCAAATAGAATTGATGAAAGAAACTACAAGCAGGCTTCACGATTCAAATATTGAAGTTTCTTTTTTTGTTGAACCGGACTTGCACCAAATCGATGCCTCCGCTGAAATAGGAGCAGATTTTATTGAAATTCACACCGGCATTTTTGCTAATGCAGAATCGGAAGAAGAACAAATTGATGAATTGGAAAGGATAAGGGGAGCAGTAAATCACGCAAGGAAATTAGGACTGGGAGTAAACGCAGGACACGGATTAAATTATCAGAATATAAAAATATTTAAAGAATTAGATGGAATAGAAGAGGTTAGTATCGGACAATCCATAATTGCGCGTGCTGTTTTTGTAGGATTAAATGAAGCAATTAAAGAAATGATGAGGCTTATCGGTTCTTAATTTTTTTTGGTATTTTTAAATTTAATAAACTCATCGGATCAATTCTTTTGTTATACCATTTTGCTCCCCAGTGAAGGTGCGGACCTGTTGCTCTGCCGGTAGCTCCAACGTATCCAATAACATCTCCTTGTTTTACAATATCTCCGGTTTTAACATTTAATTTTTTAAAGTGAAGATAAACAGTAGTTAAACCAAAACCGTGATCAATTAAAACAAAATTTCCATTGTAATAAAATTTATGCCCTGCAATTAAAACTTTTCCTCCTGCGGTGGCTTTTACGGGCGTTCCTCTGGGAACATTAATGTCCAAACCATTGTGAGGTGATTTGGGTATTCCATTTAAAATTCTTTGGCTTCCATAAACCCCCGTTAAATTACCTCTCTTTACAGGACGAATAAACCCTTGTTCAAAGTGCGGGACTTTTAACTTACCGACTTTCTTTCTTGCTTCCCTCATCATTAAACTTTCTTTTTTAATTTTTTTCAATGCTTTTTTAGGAGGAGTTACAAGTGCTTGTTTCATTTTGTTGATTCTTTGAATCTTATATTTCCTCTTCTTCAACTTTAATTTCTTACTAACGATTTTATTATCATTGAAAATAATTTTTAATGTGTGTATGCCTTTTGCATCTCTGTCAAACCCGAAAATAAAAACACCGGATGAGTCAAACTCTAATGTCTTTCTATCAAGCATTACCGTTTTTGCATTTTTAGTTATACCTATAAGTAAATTTCCTGGTTTTAAGGTGCCGTAAATTTTTAATTCTTGACAGAATGTAAGTGAAGAGATAAATATGAAAAAAGTTAGGAGTTTTTTTAATGTATAATTCATAATTGTCAGTTAATGATCTACTTATTTATTAATTAAGATAAAGAAAAAATAAATACTATAAAAACATTTATTCTTTCTTGCATTTATATATAATAATTTCATAAGTTCATTTGTTACTATTTTTTTACCTACTAATAAGGAGTTATATATTATGGGAGAAAATAATTCCAACAAATCTAGTTTCAAACCTTATGTACCTGCCGATAAAACAATGAAAGAGCTGACTTTTAAGTCTCTTGCTCTTGGTGTTTTATTAGCAATGATACTTGGTTCTGCAAATGTTTATCTGGGTCTTAAAGCCGGTATGACCGTAGCCGCAACTTTTCCCGCAGCAGTAATTGCGATGGCAGTATTAAGAATATTCAAGGGAAATATTCTTGAAGAAAATATCGCACGTACAACTGCATCGGTAGGAGAGGCGTTGGCGGCAGGTGCAATATTTACAATTCCTGCATTTGTTATGAGCGGTGTCTGGGACAGTTTCAACTATTGGGAAAGTACTTTATTAATGCTTGTCGGTGGAGTACTTGGTGTATTACTTATTACAATCTTAAGAAAAACTTTGGTCGGAGACAAAACATTACCTTTCCCTGAAAGTCAGGCCTGCACTGAAATTGTTAAAGCAGGTCAGGGTGGTAATACAGGTGCGAAATATGTTTTTGCTACTTTGGGCTTAGGTGCATTGATAGAAATATTTAAAAACCCTAACGGTATTACTTTAATTAAAGATACCGTAAAAGGATTTTGGCAGTTTGGGATGTCAAAAATCAGTCTGGTAAACAGCAGCGGTAAAGTTATTTCTGAAGTTAAACAAAAAGGTGGTTTTTTGGCAATCAGTCCGACTGCTTCACCGGCTTTTTTGGGTGTAGGTTATATCATTGGTTTCCGTCTGTCGGCAATTACTTTTTCAGGCGGAGTCTTTGGCTGGGTATTTTTAATGCCTATAGTCTTATTCTTAATGTATGGAAATATGACAGAGATAGTTGCTAACGGAACGGATTGGATTACTACTGCCGGTTTAGCATATAATGCAACTGTTAAACCTATCGCTGTTGGCGGAATGCTTGTCGGTGCATTTTATACATTATTCAGTATGCGTAAAAATTTAATTGAAGGAGTAAGCAAAGGCTTCCGTGATATTAGAGTTGCAAAAACTACAGGCGAAGTTGCCAAGGTACCAAGGACGGAAAAAGACCTTTCATTTAAAACTGTTCTCATATCTGTTGGTGTAATAATTTTAGTTATGATTGGAGTTTATGAATATTTTATAGGTGCATTTGCTTCTGCATTAGTCTCCGGTGTTGTGATGGCAATAGCTGCATTTGTATTTGCCGCAGTTGCCGGTTATCTGGTTGGTATTATCGGTAGTTCATCAAATCCAATATCAGGGCTGACACTTTCTACACTTTTAATTGCTGCCGTTTTAATGGTATTAATTGGAATGAAAGGAAACCCAGGCGTTATTGCTGCACTGGCTGTTGCATCTGTAGTATGCGTAGTAGCGGGTGTGTCCGGTGATATGATGCAGGATTTAAAAATTGGTCAACTATTGGGAGGTACTCCCTGGAAGATGGAATTGGGTGAAATGATTGGAGTTGTTTTTGCTTCTCTTATTTTAATTTTTCCTATAATTTTATTACATAATGCAAACGGAATAGGCAGCGAAGCCCTGCCTGCACCTCAAGCAGGTTTAATGGCTATGGTAGCTAAAGGTATTGTGGGCGGTGAAATGGCTTGGCCGTTAGTTATTGCAGGAATGTTTTTTGCGGTTGGTTTAATTCTAATAAAATCTCCTTCTCCAATGTTAATTGCTGTCGGAATGTATTTACCGTTTCAAACAACTTTTGCAATTTTTGTCGGCGGACTAATTAAGCTAGTCGTTGATAAAATGGCTGCAAAGAAAGCCAATAATAATGAAGAAAAAGAGGTTGCAAATAATACCGGCTTACTTCTAGCCTCAGGATTAGTTGCAGGAGAAGCATTAATAGGAATAATTCTTGCCGGCTTTGTAGGTGCAGGAATTAGCCTTAAAAATGTTTTCGGCATACCCGAAAATTTTGAAGGTTACTGGACTTTAGGATTAGTTGTATTTGCAATATTAGCCTATGTGCTGATTAAATATCCCCTTAAGGAATTAACCGTGGCAAGAAATAAAAAAGATTAATATTAAATAATCAATTTTATTATACTAAGGGAATCGAATTTATAAATTTCGGTTCCCTTTATTTTTATTTGAAAGGATTAATATGCAATTAATTACAGACGGAATAGACCACTTAAACTTAGAAGTAATTGATTTAGAAAAGACTGTAAATTTTTATAAAGAATTATTCGGTTTTAAAGTTAAAAAAGAACAGTCCGAAGAAATATCGAAGATAATAGGCAATGATAATGTAAAACTTTGTCTTTACGAGAATAAAAATATGCAAAAGTATGTTAAGAAAGGCTTTGCCCACTTCGGTCTGCATATAAAAAATTTTGATGAGGTTTTAAATAAATGTGATGAAATGAATTTAAAAATATATTATGGCGGAGAGTTGAAATGGGAGAATTCTTCATCTGTTTATATTCAAGATCCAAACGGTTATGAAATTGAATTATCAAAAACATTCGGCGGCGGGTTATAATAAAAATTAATATGGAAATAAAATGAAAAAAACTAAACTTGATACGGCTTCTGAAATAGCTATTAAAACTTGTATGGCTGTTAAAAAGAATGAAAAAATTCTTGTAATCTCGGACGAATTAAAAAAAGAAATCGGTTATTCCTTGCATAAAAATGCTATCAGACTCGGTTATAATTCTCTGTATGTTGAAATGAAATCCGGTAAAGTAAACGGAGAAGAACCACCCAATGAAATTGCAGAACTTATGAAGAAATTTGACGTTGTGTTTTGTCCCACGGATAAGTCATTGACACATACCGATGCAAGAAGAAAGGCTTCTGATTTGGGTGCAAGAATTGCTACTTTCCCCGGGATAACTAAAGAAGTAATGATACGGGGGATGAATGCGGATTATAAGAAGATTTCAAAGTTATCATTAAAGCTTAAAAAGATTTTAGAAAAGGGAAACAGGATAAGAATAACAACAAACTTCGGAACCGATTTATCTTTTTTTATAAAAGGAAGGGAAGTATTTGCAAGCAAAGGACTGTTTCATAAAAAGGGTGAAGCAGGTAATCTTCCCACGGGCGAAACTTTTTTAGCTCCGGTGGAAGGAACGGCAAAAGGAGTGTTTGTAGTGGACGGTTCAATGGCCGGGCTGGGACTTATTAAAAATACAAACCTACCTCGCCGGCAGGCAGGTTTAAAAATTGAAGTCAAAAACGGTTACGCCCTTAAAATAACGGACGGTAATCTTGCAAAAAAATTAAATAAAATGTTGGACTCTGTAGGTAAAAAAGCCCGCAACATCGCGGAGTTCGGAATTGGCACGAACGATAGTGCTAAGTTAAGCGGAGTACTATTGGAAGATGAAAAAGTTTTAGGCACGGTTCATATCGCTTTGGGTAATAATGCATCGATGGGTGGGAGTGTAAATGTTCCAATTCATTTGGATGGAGTGATAAAAAAACCTACCGTTTTTTT
>CAZTZZ010000060.1:9626-12449 GCA_964617905.1 uncultured Ignavibacteriaceae bacterium
TTGGAACTTATTAATCAATGTTTTAATTTTTTGCCCCAGTGTGTTGTAAATATTTATTGAAACATTTACTTGTTCGTTTATTGAGTATTTAATATTTGTAGTAGGATTAAATGGGTTAGGGTAATTTCCGATTAACTCAATTTTTGAAGGGATGATTTCACTTGTTTCTATTCCCGTTACATTATCTACTTTAACAAATAATTCGTTTGATATTTGTTTGCTTCCGTAGTAATCCGTTACTGTGCACCTCAAAGAAAAATCATCATTACCTGATTGATTTATTATAGTTTCTTGTTCGCCTGAATCGACACCTTCCCAACTTCCGTTTTTATTTTTTCTTTCCCATTTATAAAAAGAATATTGATTTATTCCATCGATTGTCTGCACAACACCACCGGCTGGATTGGCGGTAAATGCTGCCGGTTGATCGGATGAAATTGTATCCGGTCCTGATATATCTACAAAAAAGTCTTGTGTCGATAATGAGTTTATAATTTGGTCGTGCGAATCTTTTTTTGTTCCATCGGGAAAAACAAGACCGACAAAACTACTTGGTTTAGTATTTAATGGACCACCGGGATTTTGTGCTTGGTATGTTCTGTAAAGAAAACCATCTGCTTGTGCAGAACCGCTGTTTAAAAGTGCTTTATTAACCCATTCAACTTGCCGGGCAGTATTAAAGTCTAAAAAATTATTTTTAAAATTTTTACTAAAATCCCAATTGGCATTGCCGCCGTTTACAACTGAAGGATAACCCGCTGAAAGTATCCAAACTGGTATCGATGCATTTCCTAACAATTGATATGCTATTTTAACTATCTCTCCTATAGTAAATCCCATTCTTGGAAATGCAAATTGAAAGTTTGGCTGGTATGTTAAACCAATTATATCAAGCTTATTTCCCCAGTCTTTTATTTTACTTATTCTGAATGGGTGAAAGTTATGAGTAATTCTTGCAGCGGGGTCTTCTGTTTTAATTGAATTAACCATCGTATTGAATAATTGGTCTAAAAAATCAACGTGCAGCCATGCCGACCCGTTTCGTTTAAAAGATGATTGAGTGTTTGTAAGTAATTCTAAATCAGCTTGGTTTAATTCATTTTCAATTTGCCAAAAGTTAATTACATTTTTTAATCTTCTTACAACGGCTCTTATATGTCTTTCGATTGTAGACAAATAATCTTGTTTTGTTATAAATGAAAAATTATTTGAATCAAATCCCAAAGCAATATCTTCTGCTGAAATGGAATTTTCGTTTCCAATCCATAATGTTTTATTTGAAGATGCATCTTTGGGTGTGGAATGTCCGTCTCCGATAGAGACAACAAAATCATAAAGAAATTGTTTTGCAAATTGATAATGTGTTTCAAGATTATTAAATAATTGTGCTCTATCCGAAATATATTTATCCACAGTATTTTGAGCATTTATTGGCTCCAATACAGGATCAACGGAGCCCCAGCTTATTTCCGAACGAATAAATTTAATATTTAAACTGTCAAGAAATTGAAAAAATTGTAAATCGTCTGTTGTCACATTGTCGTAATGGGTTAAATCTCCTCCGGTAAAACCCAGACTTAGTTTAGTAACCTTCATATTAAAACCGGAAAACATTAAACCTCTTATAGGGGGATTATCTCTATTTACAAGTATTCCGGAATAGGGATTTTCGTAATTCAAGATAAATTCACTTTCTCCCGTCAGTAAATCAATATTATAAGTAATTACAATATTTTTGGTTGAGATGTTCGGGATTTTTAATACGGAAGTTAACTGCGATATATTATTTGTCTGACTAAAGTCATTAAAAAAAAGTGTTAATAATGAAAGCAGATCAAACGGTTTGTTTTGAGTTAAATACTCTACAACTCTTGTCCTAATATCTTGTTTAAGTCTTATTTTAATAGAATCATCAAGACTTCCCGTGTTACCGTTTTCAATTATAAACAACGAATCACTGTTTATAGTGACTAAATAATTTTGAACATTTTTAGAATCCGGATCCATTTTACCTGTCAGAACAATTGATTTAACCGAATAGATTACATTTACTTTATTACAGTTTGTATTATTACAAAGAAACGGAATTCTGGTTGAAAAGGAGTTTATTGTAAAATTGAAATTGTTTATCCCGGTAGTGTTAAACTTATTATTTAGATTTAGAAGCAGACCAATTTCTGTAACGGAAGCATTTTCGTTTGTTAAACTGTCCCAACCCTGCACTGTATTTAACGAACTGTCAATTCCTAAATTCAGACTGTCAATTAACGGGTTTATTTTATTTAAAAATTCCTGCCCGTTAACCTGCGTGATTTGAGATTTATCATTTAATTTGAATGAAAAATTAACGGAATTTGTTTGACCAAATAATAAACTACATGATAGGAAATAGGTCAATAATAAGGAAGGTAATACTTTATTTAAAGTTTTAAGATTCATTAATAATAATTTAATATTATTCTTTTGAATAACAAGATAAAAGATTATTAATTAGCAGCATTTCAATATTATTTATCTTGTAAAGCGCTGCCCAATGTAGTTGATGCAATAAGCACAGTGTTTTTCAATGAAGCTTTTCTGTCTTTTTGAACTTCTTCAAACTCCGGCAAACTTATCATTTTTAAAAACGCTGCTCGGGAGGGATATTCAACCAGCAACACTTCGTCCCATTTGTCATTATCATCACATATAATATATTGATCTGCTTTGCCGAGCCATAATAATTTGCCGCCGACTTGTTTTAATAATTCCGCTGCTTTTTGTTTATAGCATTTGTAAAGTTCCGCGCCTTCAACTCCGTCTTCAGTTTCATTTTTAAATTTT
>CAZTZZ010000060.1:12549-15611 GCA_964617905.1 uncultured Ignavibacteriaceae bacterium
TAAATTTTTGTATTTCTTCCTTGTTAATTTCTAAATTTCCCATTTTTACTCCTATTAAAAAAGTTTGAATAATTAAAGTGATACTTTTACAGGCACTCCGCTGAAAGCAGCATTACCGGAAAGTTTATCAATCTTGTTTTCATCCGTAATATCGTTTATACTTACACCTGCATGTTCTTCAGCAATTTTTAAAATAATTCCCTTTCTATTATGTCCCCATCCGTGCGGAATGCTGACCACCCCGGGTTTAATATCATTTGTAATTTCAGCTTTTATTTTAACAGTTCCTGTCTTTGAAGTTACATTTATTGTTTTCCCGTTTTCTATATTATTTAGTTCAGCGTCTTTGGGATTTATAAATAACGTACAACGGTCTTTCCCGTCAACTAACCGTTTTGTATTGTGCATCCAGGAATTATTACTGCGCAAATGCCTTCTTCCGATTAAAAGTAAATTAAAATTATTTCCGTTCTCCGGTGTTTGTAAATTCTCTTTTACACGTTGAATGTCGTTTCTAAAAATCTCCGGTGTTAAGTCTATCTTTTTATCTTTTTTAAAAAGTCTTTCGGGCAGACATTCTTTTAAAGGTCCGAGATCTATTCCGTGCACGTTTTTCTTTAATTTTCTTATACTTAAACCTTCTTTTTTTAAAAACCTTCCTCCCCAAATTCCGTAGGACCCTAATTTTAATCCCATATCCAGCATCTTTTCGGGAGTCAAATTATCAGTTAATTTTTTCTTTATCCATCCGGAAAAATTTTTCGGTTTTTTATCAGGTGACATTCTTTTTCTAAGTTCATTAAAGATTTGCCAGTCGTGCATTGCCCCTTTTTCCGGTTTGAATAAAGCCGTTGAGTATTTTGCCGTATTTCTCACTGAAAGAAAATGAAAAGCCAAATCATAGTGATCGGTTTCAAGTCCCGTAGTTGGGGGGAGAATAATATTGGCGTGTTTTGTAGTTTCATTTATATAAATATCTATTGAAACCATAAAATCCAAATTGTTGAAAGCCTTTTCCAACTTTTTACCGTTAGGTGTGGATAAAACGGGATTACCGGCAGAAGTTATCATAGCTTTTATTTGTCCCTCGCCTTCGGTTAGAATTTCATCGGCTAAAGCTGCGACGGGTAATTCACCTGTAAATTCAGGTAAACCTTTAACTCTGCTTTTCCATTTCCCGTAATGTCCGGCTCTTCCGTCTTTTACTGCTTTTTTAACCGCATCAATGGCAGGAAGTGTAAACATTGCTCCGCCGGGTCTATCCATATTGCCGGTTACAATATTTAAAACATTAATCAACCATTGGCAAAGTGAACCGTATTGCTGGGTAGAGACTCCTAACCTTCCGTAGCAGACAGCGGATGCTGCATTGCAAAAATCATTTGCAATTTGTTTGATAATATTTGCAGAAATACCTGTCTTTTTTTCAACACTCTCCGGAGTAAATTCGGAAACAATATTTTTAATATCGTCTAACCCAATTGTAAAATTTAACAGTCTGCCGGGTTTGGCTAAATCAGAATTAAAAATTGTATTAAGAACTGATAATAGAAAAAACACGTCACTGCCCGGTGTAATGAAATGATGCTCATCGGCTTTTGCGGCAGTCTCAGTTTTACGTGGATCAATTACAACGAATTTTCCGCCCCTGTTTTGAAGTTCTTTCAACCTGTTTACAAAACCGGGTGCGGTCATCATACTTCCGTTTGAAGCAACCGGATTTGCGCCAATAATTAAGAAATAATCCGTGCGGTCAATATCAGGAACCGGAAGCATCAATTGATTTCCGAACATAAAGTAAGATACTAATTGGTGGGGAAGTTGATCCACGGATGTTGCTGAAAAACGATTTTTTGTCCGTAGTGTTCTGAAAAATTGCGGTGCAAACAACATTGTACCGGAATTGTGCACTGTCGGGTTGCCCTGATAAATTCCTACTGAGTTTCTCCCGTTTATTCTTTGAATTTCTTTTAAATTACTCGTAACCTCATCAAATGCTTTCGACCAGCTTATTTTCTCCCATTTGCCGTTAACACGTCGTACAGGATGTTTTAACCTATCCGGATCATTGTAAATATCCTGAAGTGCAACTGCTTTGGGACAAATATGTCCCTTGCTGAAAGGGTCATCTTTATCGCCAATAATTCTGATAATCTTGTTATCTTCCAAGTCAATTGCTATTCCGCATATTGCTTCACAAAGATTGCAGGTACGGAAATGTGTCCTTGTTTTCTTTTTATTGTTCATATTTTATATTTTACTTTAAAATAGATTAAGGCTAATGTTGAAAAGCTAAAACATTAATAATTAACTTAGTAAACATTTAAATACCTTTCAATTTATATAACGAAAGGAATGCGTGGTTAATATCCTTTATTATATTTTTTAATTTAGTTATTTTTACATATAGTTAATTCCCGCTTACATTAAAACATTTGGAGAACAGATGGCATTGTTGCCGGTTACATTATTCGGAGATAAAATTTTAAGAAATAAAGCTACCGAAGTTAAAGACGTTGATATGGACACTATCAAACTTATTACTGATATGTTTGAGACGATGCATAATGCTTTCGGTATTGGTCTGGCTGCAAATCAAGTCGGCTCTGATAAAGCGATATTTTTAGTAGATATTTCTGAAATGGAAGGAGAAGAAGATAAAAAACCGATGGTAATTATAAATCCTAAAATTATAAAACGGTCAAATGAAACAATAATTATGGAAGAAGGGTGCCTAAGCATTCCTGATATTCGGGGCGATGTTCTCCGTCCAAAAGAAATAACACTTGAATATCAAGACACAGATTTTAAAAAACATACCATTAAAGCTGACGGTTTGCTTGCAAGGGTAATGCAGCACGAATATGACCACCTTCAGGGAATATTATTTACAGATTTAATTTCGGATGAATTAAAGAAAAAGTTAAAAAAACCTCTCAACAATATCAAAAGACGCAAAGTTGAATTCGAATACCCTACAAGCACAAGCGTTGATTACCAATTGATATGAACATAGTATTTATGGGCACACCGGATTTTTCCGTTCCTTCCCTTGAAATGCT
>CAZTZZ010000061.1:0-15455 GCA_964617905.1 uncultured Ignavibacteriaceae bacterium
AAGAGCCTCTGCTTTAAAACTATTTACTAACTCAATATTTTTTTTTACATTTTTGCAATATCTAAAACAGGAAGAAACTCCTCAGGCACTTTCATCATTTTTGTTTTCTTCATTGTGTTTCCTCCAATCTATTCTTTTTCTCTATTACAAAGAAAGTCAATATTTCAATGAATAACACAATAAACCAAATCGACCAAAAGAACATCATTCCATTTGCAATCATGAATGCAAATAGATCATAAAGTCCAAGTCTCTCTCCAGCATTAACCTCAGCAAGAGGAATATATGCAACAGTAACAATCACAAGAGAAGAATATTTATTAGGATAAAATGACTAAAAAAATTGAAACGATCTATTATGATTTATCTAAAGTCGTAAGACACAGATTTTCTGTATTAAATAGTGTCTATCAAAAGAACAACATTGGTTTAGTATTGATGCGTAAATTAATAAATACACAAGATTATACTACCGTTTTTATTTCTAAAACTCTTGTTGACATTAATTTCTATGGATTTCAAACATATTTTTTCCCACTTTATCTTTATTCAGAAGACGGTACAAAAGTTCCAAACCTAAAAAAAGAAATTGTTAATGAAATTGAAAAGAAAACCGGCAAAACAAAACCTGAAGAAATATTAGATTACATTTATGCAGTTCTTCACTCACCGAGTTACCGTTTAAAATACAAAGAATTTTTAAAAATAGATTTTCCGCGTGTACCTTATCCGAAAGACAAAGAAACATTTAAAGCATTAGTAAAACTCGGTACGGAATTACGTTTACTTCATTTATTGGAATCGCCCAAAGTAAATAAATTTATTACAACATATCCTGTAACCGGCACAGACACCGTAGAAAAATTAACATTCAAAACTGTAGGGGACGAATATATTCGTCCCCCAAAAAACACCACCGGCAAGGTTTGGATAAACAAAGTACAATATTTTGGCAATGTCCCAGAGATAGCGTGGAATTTTTACATTGGCGGATACCAACCTTCACAAAAATGGTTAAAAGATAGAAAAGGGAGAAAACTCACAAACGCAGATATTGAACATTACCAAAAAATTATTGTTGCCCTAACCGGAACCGACAGAATTATGAAGGAGATTGATAAAATAAAATTTATGTAAGGGACGCAAACTTTGCGTCCCCAACAGGATGTGAATATGCAAAATAAAACCACAATTAAAAACAGAAAACCAAATCGTTTAAAGGAATATGATTATTCCATTGGTGGTTGGTATTTTTTGACAATATGTACAAACAATAAAATCAATCATTTTGGTAAATTAATAAACGGGAAAGTTGTATTAAATGAATTTGGGGAAATTGCTGATAAATCTTGGAAAATGATTGATTCATTACATAAAAATATAAAATTGGATGAATATGTAGTTATGCCAAATCATATACATGGAATAATAATAATTAATAATACCGTAGGGGATGCAACCTTGCCTGCCGGCAGGCAGGATTTTGCATCCCCTACATATGACAGAACAAAAATGGAATTGTGTAAAATAATACAACAATTTAAACGAGCAGTTACAGTTAAAATTAAATCCATAACAAACAATTCAAATTTCAAATGGCAGCGTTCTTTTTACGATAGAATTATTCGTAATGATTATGAATTGTATGATATCAGAAAATATATCCGGCAAAATCCTTTAAAATGGAATTTAGAAAAGGGAATTGAAAATTTAGATATCTAATTATGGGGATGGATATATCCATCCCCTACGGAATAATTAATCAAAATGATAAAACACAGAGCCGATAATTCTTGAATCAAATGATTTTGTGTCTGTTACAGGAAAACCCGCACTAACACCGATAATAATGTGATGATTGTTGAACGGATTAAATTTTACTCCCGGTGATATATTAAGAATGCTTGTACCCGACTCCTCGCCACTGATTACAACAGATCTGTCAAACTCTAATAATAATTGTAATTTTTCTGTTGCGTGATAAAGCAACGAAAGATTGCTTTCCAATTCTGTCTCAAATTCATCACCAGTATTATCATCTAAATTGGTTGGAATACCGAAGGCTATATGACCGATAATGTCGAGTTTGTCTGCTTTATAACCAATTGAAAAGAAAGGTTCAAAATCCACAATGTGGTTGCTGCCTATTCCAACATTCTGGTTGCCGCTGGGCAGCCCTAACTCCAAACCATAACCCAGTAAAAGATTGTTCTTTTCAAAAGCAAAATTTGCCAACTTAAAGCCTATATGTACGGTGTTAATATTGGATTCACTTGAACCAACTGAAGGATTTACTATTGTATATGGAAGGTCAACTTCAATGCTGAAAGACGGAAAAAAAGCATACTCGAGTTCAAGTCTGGTAGTATTATTTTTAACATCTCCTGAGTTTATGTTTCTATAAAAATAGTCCAACCTAATTTTTGTATCGGGTGAAGGAGTTTCCGTTACAAGAGGGTGAGCAAAATGAATATGTTCGTGTTTGTGTTTATCTTTATCATCGTGGTGAATTAGAACTTCAGCAAAATTGTTAGAAATAAATGTTGTACAAAATACTACAGTTACTATTAGTTTAAGTTTCATATTTTACCATTTATGTTTGATTGAAAATTATTCTTAATTTTTTATTAATTCCATTTAATTGAATACCATCGATGTAAAACTTCTTCTGCGGGTTTATTATGCGGTGTGTAAAGATCATTCTGCGGGTCTCCGCCTTCCTGCAGATAACTCGGCCATTTCCACCAGTACATTCCTTTTAACCATTTTATGCCGTGTGCTGCTTTTAATATGGCTTTATAACTTCTTGCCTGGTTTAGAAAATTCAGTCTTTTCCTGGTTTCTTTTTCGTGTGAAGTCATCCACGGAAATTTTGAACTTCTAAAACCTACTTCAGTAAAAATAACAGGTTTGTTAAATTGTTTTTGTACAGCTTCTATTTTAGAAATAATTTTTTTTGCACCGTCATATAGTTCTTTATCGGTGGGATTTTCTTTTTTACTTAATGGATAATATTCACTGATT
This sequence comes from uncultured Ignavibacteriaceae bacterium, assembly GCA_964617905.1. GTDB lineage: Bacteria > Bacteroidota > Ignavibacteria > Ignavibacteriales > Ignavibacteriaceae. Next base: position 3,025 of record CAZTZZ010000061.1, read on the forward strand.
CCAATATAATCCAAATGATCCCAAAATTTTATTTTTTCAAACTCTTCACCCCAGTTAGCACCGTAAGTTATTTTTCCACTGTAAATACTTCTTATTTCTTCAATTAATTTAATCCAATTTTCATTGTGTGTAATTGTGGTTTTCACTAATTCATTACCGATACAAAGCAAAGGAATTTTGTACATCTCAGCGATTACCGCATAATGTATTATCCAATTTTTATAATATTTAAAAAATAACTCCCAGTCCTTTTCACTCTGCATTTCAATATCTCCCGGCCAGCCTCTTCCCAGGTAAATATGGGGTTTTAACATCAAATTAATATTTAATTCTCTTGACAAATGCTCAAGGTAAATTATCGTTTCATCATTTTCACTGAAAGCACTCTTCCAAAATCTAAGCGGTGCAGGCTTCTTCGGATCTCTTGTGGAAGTGAAAGGTATAATCGAAATGGAATTTGTGCCTATTGCCACGGCTTTTTGTAAAGATAAGTACGATGACTTAGAGAGATACCCGTTGTGTATGCGGTAACCTTCGTGTGCGTAGCTCAAACCTTTTTGAAATCCGGCAACAGGAGGCGGAAAATTATTTTTGTCGTCTTTAATTTGTTTCCGGTATTTTGAACTTAATTTTATTAAATAATTTTCCCATTGATTTTGCAAATAACTGATTTCTTTCTTTGGGAAGTTTTTCTTTCTTTTATAAAGTTTAAGAGCTTTTTCTTTCCCGTATTTTTCAACATAAAATTGTACGAAAGAAGCACCCATCGGGCTTGCAATTAAGTTTGAAATATACGTGTAGGTTTTATTTTCAAACAGATCATTCAGATTGGGAAAATATTTTGATAAATATATTTTACACGCCCAGTACTCAAAACCTTTCCCTCTCCACATTTTTGAAAAGTATATTTCAAACCCGCTTTGTATAAATTTATACTTTGACTTGCCGTAATTTTTTTCTATCAAATATCCGGCGACAGAAGAGAAATCATCCCCGTCTATCCAATTGTTTTTAACAGTATTTATTGAATTGTTTTCAACATTGTAATTAGAAAGGTCTGTGTTTTGTATTATCAGTCCTTTCTGCTCAAAGCTGTCATAAAGGTGATAATCAAAACGAGAAACCTTGAATTCATTACCGAAGAATTCAACAAGTTTATTTGTTTTATCTTTTATATCTTTATTGAAATCGGGGATAGAAATATTTTTGAAATAATTTGAATGAATAATAATGTTGCCGAAATCAAAAGGAAGGCTTTCCCTTGATTTACCAAAATTCCAAAATTTATTTTTGTTCAAATACCATTTACCGTTATCATCAATTTGAAATTCGCCTATTATAACATTTTCTTCGTTTCGTTTTATTTGAATTCCTGAAAGATATCTCAGTTTTATGTTTTTCAGAACATACTCATCATTGTTGCCTGCTATGAAAAAAGAAATTTTTTTATCGTTAAAAGGGTTATTATACCCAAAAATTACAATATCATCCTGCCACTCGAATTTATACTTTTCATAGGCAAAGCCTTTATCGGAAAGACCGATAGGAAGTTTATCTTTTATCCTCTTATATAAAATGTTTGATTTTGGTGTTCCTACAACTAATAACGCCTTGTTTTTAAGCAGCGAATCAGATACAGAAGAATCGGCTGCAAGGTCCATTTTAAATCCCCTAAAAAACAATCGCAGGTTCTTTAATTTATTAACATATTTTTGAGTTATTTTTGAAGTTGTGTTTGTCGGATAAATAATTAAACCGCCGTTTATAAACATATCCCGGTATAACTCATTAAATTTGTCCTTCTCTTGTTTTGCTTTGTTAAGGCCTGCCGATTTATCCAAACCGGACAAGAACAAAAAAGAAATTGTAATTATCACAATTATTGACAGACTGTATATAAACTGTTTTTTCATCTTTATAAATTAATAATAATAAATTGACTTCTAAAAAGTACAATGTTAAAAATTTTTTAATGTCCGTCTTGTGACAATTAAAGAAAATATATGATTTTATTGTATGTAAAGAAAAGAATAATGATAAATGGCAGATAATTAGGGGTTATTTAGACACGTCTTTAAATATTTTCCTGTCCAGGAATTTTCGTTTTCGGTAATTTCTTCCGGTGTACCTGTGACTACTATTTCACCGCCTTTGTCGCCTGCCTCCGGACCAAGGTCTATTACATAATCCGCACATTTTATAATTTCCAAATTATGTTCTATAATTACTACCGAATTACCCCTTTCAATCAACAAATTAAAACAAGTAAGTAATTTATCAATATCGTAAAAATGAAGTCCCGTAGTCGGTTCATCAAACAAAAAGAGTGAATGTCTTCTGTCATTTTGTTTAGTTAAATGCGATGCAAGTTTAACTCTCTGTGCTTCTCCCCCGGAAAGTGTGTTTGAGGGCTGTCCGAGTTTAATATATCCCAATCCGACTTCTTCAAGCAGTTTAACGAATCTTAAAATTTTAGGCTCGTCTTCAAAGAATTCTACTGCTTGGTTTACGGTCATATTTAAAACATCAACCAGGTTTTTTCCTCTATAAGAAATTTCTCTTATTTCTTTTTTAAATCTGGTTCCGCCGCATTCTTCGCAGGTTAAATATAAATCTGCAAGAAACTGCATTTCAACTTTTATAAATCCTTCACCTGAACAGGTTTCACATCTGCCTCCCGGAACATTGAATGAAAAGAATCCCGGTTTGTACCCTCTGCTTCTCGCCTGATGAGTGTTTGCAAATAAAGTTCTAATATGCTCGAATGCTTTTATATAACTTATAGGATTGGAGCGCGGGGATTTACCGATAGGTGATTGATCAACTATTTGAATTTCGTCTATAAAACGTGCGCCGTCAATTTTATCGTATCCTCCTTTTTTAGAAACAGGCATACCCAATGATTTTCTTAAACCGTTATAAAGTACATCATAAACCAAAGTGCTTTTCCCCGAACCACTAACTCCGGTAATTACAACAAACTTATTTAACGGAATATTTACATTAATATTTTTAAGATTATTCTCGCACGCACCGAATATTTCAATTTCCTTGGTTGGTCTTATGTCTCTTTTTTGAGGTATAGGAATTTCCAATTTCCCCGATAAATATTTCCCCGATAAAGACTTTTCGTCATTTAAAATATCTTTATAAGTCCCCATTGAAATAATTTCTCCGCCCTGCTCGCCTGCTTTTGGACCCATATCTATAATTAGATCAGCTTCTTTTATCATGTCGGGATCGTGCTCAACAACAAGTACAGTGTTGCCGATATCTCTTAAATTTTTAAGTATTTTTATTAATTTTGAATTATCCCGCGGGTGTAAGCCTATACTCGGTTCGTCAAGTACATAAAGTGTTCCAACCAAAGATGAACCTAATGATGTCGCCAAGTTTATTCTTTGCGTTTCACCACCGGAAAGTGTGCTGCTCAATCTGTCCAGGGTTAAATAGCCTATTCCAACATTATTTAAAAAGGTTAAACGTTTAATTATTTCCTTTAAAATTCTGTCGCCGACTTTCAAATCATATTCCGACAATTTTAATTTTGTAAAAAACTTTAATGATTTCTCTATCGGTAACCTTACGATATCGTGTATGGATTTTTTTCCTACTATTACCTGAAGAGCTTCCCTCCTTAATCTTGAACCCTTGCAAGCGGAACACAGTGTATAACCCCTGTACCTGCTCAGCAGAACACGGATGTGCATTTTGTAAGATCTGTGTTCCAGCTTTTCAAAAAATTTATCAATTCCTTTGTAACTGCCGAATCCCCTTCTTATCAAGCTTACTTTATCTTCTTTTAAATCTTTAAAGGGTATGTCCAATGGAATATTATATCCCTTTGCGTTTTGAACCAATGCTCTTAAATGCGTACTAAACTTTGTTGACCTGAAAGGAGCTATTGCTCCTTCCGAAATACTGAGCTCGGGTTTGGGTATTACAAGATTCATATCAATACCTACTGTCTTGCTGAATCCCTGGCAAACAGGACACGCACCGAAAGGATTGTTAAAAGAAAAAAACCTGGGTTCGGGTTCTTCATATCTAATTCCGCAGCATTCGTAAAACTTGTTAAAATTTTTCTCTTCATTAGTTTCTGCATTTACTATTATTAATCTGTTTTCACCCTCTTTAAAAGTAACTTCAATTGAATCGAATAATTTTTCTCTTAAATTTTCCCCGGTTATTTTAAACCTGTCAACTATTACCCTCAAATTTGATTTCTTTTTAGGGACAGAATATTCTTCATTTAGATCTAGAATCTTGCCTTTGTTGTAAATCCTGAAGAATCCCCTTTTTTTAAGCAGCTCCAGTTCTTCTTTTACTGTTCTTCCCTTGTGTGCTTTTACGGGAAAAGTAAGATAGTATTTTCCCCCCGCTTCTCTGTTGGTTAACCAATTTATTACTGAAGTTGTAGTATCTTTTTTTACCTCATTTCCGCACTGAAAACATATTGTTTTGCCCACACGTGCAAACAACAACCGCAGATAATCATAAACATCCGTACTTGTACCGACTGTTGAACGTGAATTCTTGCTTCCTTTTTTTTGTTCAATTGCCACGGCTGGACTAATACCCTGGATGTAATCAACATCCGGTTTATTCATCCTTTCCAAAAATTGACGTGCATAGGAGGAAAGGCTTTCAACATATCTCCGCTGTCCTTCCGCATATATTGTATCGAATACGAGTGAAGATTTACCGCTTCCGCTAACTCCTGTAAATACAACCAATTTATTTCTCGGTATTTCAAAAGAAAGGTCTTTTAGATTATGCTCTCTGGCACCTTTTACTATTATCTTCTTATTGTTTTTGTTATTCTTCTTTTTCATAAAATTGCAAATAAGGTAAGGGTTCAAATTACAAAATTTTTTTGAAATGGACGTAATTATACACCGACAAAATCATTCTTGAATTGTATAAACTAATCAGTTATACAAATTTTTTATTATATTTTTATTTAAAATTAGTATTCTATTCCTATCATAAATTGATTCTCATTATTGAAGGGAGTTAAAATGAAAAAAATTAACAGAAAAAATTTTTTAAAAGCCGCCGCTATTTCCACAGCTGCCGTAAGTACAGGTATTCTTCCTGGGTGCAAAACAGAAGATAATAAAACTGCCGCAATTATATCCGGTAAAAAATATGAATGGAAAATGGTTACAACATGGCCTCCTCATTTTCCTATTTTGGGTGAATATGCGGATAAGTTTGCCGAATGGGTGGAATCGATGTCACAGGGAAGAATGAAAATTCACGTTTACGGCGGTAACGAACTTGTTCCACCGCTTGAAACATTTGATGCTGTATCTTCAGGTGTAGCCGAAATGGGACACGGTGCAGCTTATTATTGGGCGGGTAAAGCGCCTGCCGCACAATTTTTCGGCAGCGTTCCTTTCGGAATGAATGCTGTGCAGGTTAATGCCTGGTTTAATTACGGCGGCGGGCTTGAACTTTGGAGAGAGCTCTATTCAAGATTTGATTTAGTACCATTTCCCTGCGGGAATACAGGCGGACAGATGGGCGGATGGTTCAATATAAAAATTAATTCAATAAAGGATATCAAAGGATTAAAGATGAGAATTCCCGGGCTCGGCGGTAAAGTTGTAACTAAAGCCGGTGGTTCAGCAGTTTTGGCTCCTGCAGGTGAGCTTTATACAGACCTTGACCGTGGTGTTATAGATGCGCTTGAATGGATTGGACCATATCACGATTACTTAATGGGTTTTAACAAAATTGCAAAATATTATTATTACCCCGGATGGCACGAACCCGGTTCTGCAATAGAATTGATAGTGAATAAAAATGCATTTGAAGCACTGCCTGATGATTTAAAAGATATAATAAGAGTCGCTTCGGGAGAGGTAACTATTTCCATGCTTGCAGAATTCGAAGCAAAGAATACAGAGTATTACTATAAAATATTAAATGAAGGAAAAGTAAAGTTTTTACCTTTCCCCGACGATGTACTAAAAACTTTTAAGAAATTGAATGAAGAAGTTTTGCAGGATATTATTTCAAAAGATGTGATGAGCAAAAAAGTTTATGCTTCTTATAAAAAGTTTCATAAAAATATTAGTGAATGGTTTAATATTGCCGAGAGAAATTATACTTGACTAAATCATTTCACTCATCAGTTCGGGTCTTGGCTTTGGAATGATTACTTTATTTACCAAAAGACCTTTACTGCCGATAACTTGAGCGCCGGCTTCAACTGCGCTCGTAACAGCTGCAACATCACCTGTAAGTGTACAGAAAGCTTTACCGCCAAGCGCCATAGCCAAACGGACTTCAATTAATTTTACATTTGCCGCTTTTGCTGCAGCATCAGCTCCTTCAATTAATGAAGCTACTGAAAATGCTTCAAGTATTCCTAAGGCTTCCAATTGCTCTGCGGTTGTATGCCCGGATAAAGCAGAAAATAAATCTTGATGGACATTGGGAATTACAAATGTATCAATAACTGCATAGTCAACAATTTGTACAGCAGCATCAACAGCAGATTGTACCTCGGCTACATCACCGCCAATTAAAACCATATACTTTCCCGAACAAATTGAACGTGAAAGTATAAGTTCTACTTGAGAGGTTTTTAACATAATATCAGCAGCGTGCATTCCCGCTGCTATGCTTGACATTTCTATTAATCCGATTGAATTCATTTTAATTCCTTTTCAATATTTATTTCTTATAAACTTATTTCTATATAATCTTTATTAATTTCCGTAACCTTTCCGCCTATAGAAGCGTGAATATTTGCACCGAGATTGTTTTCATCTATCTTAGCAATTAGAGATCCTTTTTTAATTTGTTGACCGGCAGAAACAATCGGCTTAGCCGGAACGCCTGCGTGCTGTTTTAATTTAATTTTTACATTTAGTGGGGAAGTGAAATCATCCCTGTAGGGAGTAGACCGGCTATATTGTGAAACATTCAATTTTCTCATCAATTGTTTTAACGGAACTCTTCTGCCATCTTTAACGGGGTGTACTTTCACTTCTTTTGTCATTTCATATTTCATTCCGCGGTTTTTTAATTCAGCTTTCCCCTGGTCACAGGCTTCCCTGGGATACAAATCTTCGGGACAGGAATAAAGCGAGCAAAGACCGCACGAACAACAAAGATCTGCATACTGATTCCAAACGGCTTCGCCTGTTTTTGTAAAGCCCAAAGAACGCATTACTTTGTGCGGTTGAACATCGTAACCCAAAAGATAACGGGGACAAAATTCAGTGCAGTAGCTGCACTGGTCACAGGCGGATTTACCTATTCTGTTCATATCTTTTAAAGGTCTGCTCATCCTTTGAACCATATAATGATTTTTAGGAAGTATGATTAGACCTCCGGTAGTTTTTGTAACTACTTCGTTCATATCAAAAGTTAAAGTGCCCATTAAAAGTCCGCTGACAAAAACAGCATATTTTTTTTCTGTTGAACCTCCCGCAAAATCTATTAAATCTTTAAAAGAAGTTCCGACTGGAACAAAAGCGGTGTAAGGTTTATTTACCGCACCTGTTACGCAAATAAATTTTTGTGTCACGGGAATATCTTCAACAGCATTTTTAACATTATAAAAGGTTTCAACATTATTAACCAAACACCCAACGTCTAACGGAATGCCGTGCGGAGGTATTAATCTTCCCGTTGTTTCGTAAACAAGTTCGTATTCGTCACCTATAGGATAGTAATCCCCGAGAATACTCATTTCAATTTTATCATCAATTTTTTCTTTGATTGAAGAAATTGCTTCAACGTTTTTCTCCTTTATTCCAAAAAATCCCTTACCGGCTTGAGTCTGATTCATCATAAGTTTCATACCTTCCAAAATTTCTGAGGAATAGTTTATCATCAATTCGTAATCTTTGTGTATCAATGGTTCGCATTCCGCTCCGTTAGCAATTATAAATTCAACTTTTGAGTTAGCCTTTACATGCGTTGGAAAGCCTGCACCGCCAGCACCAACAACTCCGGCATTAAATATTTTCTTCACTAAATTCATAGACTAATTTCCTATAACCGTAGGCAGCCACAAAGCAAGATTGGGCCAAAATAAAACAAACAACAATGCAATTAATTGAAGAATAACATAAGGTACGACACCTCTGTAAAGTTGGGCCGTTTTAATGTTTTTCGGTGCAACTCCTTTAAGATAAAATATTGTGAATCCGAAAGGTGGAGTTAAAAAGGATGTCTGCAGATTCATTGCAATTAAAATACCTATCCATAATAAATCAATATGCATATGTATTAATAGAGGTGCAACAACTGGAACAATTATAAATGTTATTTCTATAAAATCAATAAAGAATCCGCAAATAAAAATTACAACCATTATTATTGCAATAAAATGGTTTGGCTCCAAGTTTGAAGAAATAATTAAATTTGTAAGGTAAGTATCTCCGTGCAGTCCCCTGAATACCAAGCCAAAAGCAGCGGCACCGACTAAAATCATAAAGACCATACTTGTTAAAGAAGTTGTTTTAAGCATAACTTCTTTTAAAACTTTTATTGTGAATCTTTTTCTCAATACTGTCAGTAATGATGCTCCAAGTCCTCCGACAGCCGCTGCTTCTGTAGGTGAAGCAATACCCGCAAATATTGACCCCAATACAGCAATTATTAAAATAAATGGGAGAAAAAAAGCCGAAATAATTGTCTTAAATTTATTTCCGGATTGAAACTCTGCCAATTGTTCTTTGGGCATTGCGGGAACTGATTTGGGTTTAAATATTGCAAGGTAAATTATCCAAAGGAAAAACAAAAAGACCAAAATCAATCCGGGAATTACAGCTGCAATAAATAAATTTCCCACAGGAACATTTAACACACTACCCAATAAAACTAAAATGATGCTTGGTGGAATGATTTGTCCCAAAGTACCTGATGCCATAATTATACCTGTAGATGATTCCGCTGAGTATCCTCTTTTTAACATAACCGGTAAACTTAAAACACCCATCGTAACAACCGTTGCCCCTACTATACCTGTTGAAGCACCCAGCAAGGCACCGACTATCAAAACGGAAATTGCCAATCCACCCCTAAGTTTTCCAAAAAGAAGCGCCATTGTTTCCAGCAGTTCTTCTGCTATGCCGGAACGTTCAAGCATCACTCCCATAAAAATAAAAAGTGGAACAGCAAGCAAAACATAGTTTGACATTATTCCCCAAATTCTAAGCGGCAGTAAGTAAAAGAAATTAAATCCGAAAATTATCAGTCCAAAAATGACTGATATTCCGCCTAAAGTAAAAGCGACAGGAAAGCCCATTAATAGAAAGACAAGCACCGTTAAAAAGAATATTAAAGGAAGTATTTCCATCAGCTTTTTTCTACAGATTTATTACCGGATGATTTTAAAGTAAGGAATGACTTAAATGCCAACGCTATACCCTGCAGCAAAAGTAAAAATATGGAAAGAGGAATTACAGCTTTTAAAATATACCTTGCCGGAAGTCCGCCTGCGTCGGGAGATGTTTCACCCATTATAAAAGAATTTATAACAAATTTTTTGGATGCTATTATTGCAACGACACAAAATGGGATTAAAAATATCAACGAACCGAATAAATTTACAATTGCTTTTTTTTTCTCAGACATTCTTGTATAAATTACATCCACTCTAACGTGCTGGTCTATTTTTAATGTGTAGGCAGCAGAAAGTAAAAATATAACGGCGAATAAATGCCATTCAAATTCTTGAAAACCAACGCTGCTTTCTTTTAATAAATACCTGACAAATACATCGTAGCCCACAACAAGTGTAAGTAAAGCAGTGAGCCAGGAAACCCAGTTGCCTATTTTTTCGTTAAGGTCGTCAATGAATTTTATATATGCTTTAATGAATTTCATATCATCACTAATTAGAATGCATTAATATAATGCTTAATTTCCGGTTTTTCTTTGGGTTTAAATAAAATTGTTACCACGTCAAATCTGCAATCAATGTCATCAATTTTTTTTTCATAAAGGTAAGCATCGGCAATTTTTCGTAGTTGTCCCATTTTACTTTTTGTTAAAGCATAAATTGGATCACCGAAATTTAAATTAGTCCGTGATTTAACTTCTACAAATACAATGTTTTTGTTTACGGGGTCTTCGCAAACAATATCTATTTCACCTTTACCGAAACGGTAATTTCTCATTATAATTTTAAAATTTTTCTTTAATAAATAATCTGCTGCTAAATCTTCCCCTTTATTTCCGATTTTTTTCTTATCAGACATTATTCAGCTTTTAACCTCGTGAAATAAATTATAATAGTCGGGAAGTATATTTCTTAAAAACGATTTTCTGTGTAGCGGGGAAGGTCCGAAAATTTTTACTGCTTCAATATGTTCTCTTGTGGGATAACCCTTGTTTTTAGCCCATAAATATTGTGGATAATAAACATCCAGTCTTTTCATAATTCTGTCTCTTACAACTTTTGCTACTATGGAAGCGGAGGCAATTGCAAATGATCTTGAATCACCCTTTACAACCGCTATGCTATTTATATTTGATTCGAATGTTTTATTGCCGTCTATTAAAACTAAATCAGGTTTTATTGTTAAACGATTTAGTGCTGTTTTCATACCTAATAGTGAAGCCTGTAAAATATTAATTTTATCAATTTTACCGTGAGAAATTAAAGAGACACCAACGCTTTTGGCTTGGCTAATAATTAGGGGATACAATTCTTCTCTTTGTTTTTCAGATAATTTTTTGGAATCTTTTATTCCGACTATTTCCGTATCAATTGAAAATACTACTGAAGCAGCAACCACAGGTCCGGCAAGAGGTCCCCTGCCTGCTTCGTCACAGCCCGCAATTATTTTTATTTTATCCGTTAAAAATGAATTATCAAAGTTTTTCATTATGCAAAATAAATAGCAATTAAACCAATAATCATGTTTAATTTCAATTGAAAACTAATTCTCTTAAGATTCCTATTAGATCTATCTTTATAAAGTTTATACAGCACATAAATCAAAAAAGGAATAAGTATTAAAAATATAATTAAAAAGTATGTTAAACTGTAAATCCCAGTTATGTACGGATAAAATGTAAAAAGGATTAAAATTGCGGTAATGTAAATCACTAATTTCACCGCGTTGGCAAAACCAAATTTTAAAGGAATACTCCCATAGTTTTGCGATAGATCTCCACTGATATCCTCCATGTCTTTAACAATTTCTCTGCTGAAATGGATTAGAAAAGCAAATACAAACGGTATAATTCCTCCGTTGATATTCCCTACTGTTAGCGCACCCAACAGGAACGGAGAAGCGAAAATTAATGCCACTGTTAAATTACTTGCCACCACTATTTTTTTAATTATATAGCTGTATAAATACAATAAAATGTTTGTGAAAATAATAATAAGAAAGACATATAAATTTACCATAAAAGAAATAATGACAGAGGCAATAAGACAAACTACATATAAAGAATATGCTTCAGAAATTTTTAGTTTTTTGCCCGGTAATACTCTGTCAGGTCTGTTTATTCTGTCAATTTCTAAATCAAAAATGTCATTAATAATATTGCCTGCAGAAAATGCAAAAGCTTCCGCAACGGCGGACCAGAATAATTCAATGGGAATGAAGTTATTATTCAGTGCAATAACTCCCGCAACAAATACCGATAGTATAGTAATTATAATGTTTACAGGTCTTGTTATGCTATATATTGCTTTTATTTTTCTCATATTATTTAATTTGCAATAATATTTTAAAGTAAGAATAAAGAAATATAATACAAAATAATTTTGTCTTATAAATTTATTCGATTCTTTTATATATATTTCTCTATAACTATTTTCATTATCATATGAAATATTTTAATACTATATGAATTTCAGACAAGCTAAAACGGGTAAATTATTAATTGATATTCTTCCCAATAAATGTGATTTCTGCGGGTGCTGTGTTGGTGTTTGTCCCGAAGATGCAATAGAATTAAAAGAAGCAGAAATTTATATAATTGATCACCGCTGCACAAATTGTTCAAAATGTGTTTGGGCTTGTCCGATAGAAGTTATTAAATTCAACAAAAAAGGCGTACCGGAAAATAAATTATTTTGAAAGAAGAATATGATATAGTTGTAGTCGGCGCGGGACCGGCAGGTACTGTAGCAGCAAGATACGCAGCCAAAGAAGGTGTATCAGTGCTCGTACTTGAAAAAGACAGAGATGTCGGTTATCCAGTAAGATGTGCCGAAGCAATTAACCGTGTTGGCTTAGTGGAATTTATTAAGCCAGATCCCAAATGGGTTGTTGCCGAGATTACCAAATGCAGTTTAATTGCTCCAAACGGAACCGAGGTTATTATAAATTTTGGTAAAGTCGAAGGTTATATGCTGGAAAGAAGAGTTTTTGACTATGAACTTGCTAAAATGGCAACAGACGCTGGAGCGGAAATATTAACAAGAGCATATGTAAATGGTT
>CAZTZZ010000062.1:0-14534 GCA_964617905.1 uncultured Ignavibacteriaceae bacterium
GGAGAGGAAAAGCCGTGTTGTTGTGATCAAACGTTGCAGGTTTCCACGCATTCTGCGAATGGCACTGTGTGCAGTCGGTCGGAAAACCGCTGGTAACGTGATTCGGATCCACCGTTGAATCAAACTTATTTTTATGACAGCTGTAACAGTCCGTTGAAATAGATGAAAATAATTTGTTTTGTTCGTGACATGAAAAACAATTTGCTATGGCATGACCACCTGTTAAGGGGAAGAAATCATGATTTATATTATCAACTGTCCAAATTGATGTTGTTACATTATGGCATGTTTCACAATTTTGAGAGTATCCTAAATTTAAATGATTTGGTTTTGTTGTAGCAGCAAAATCCGATTTATGACAATCATAACAATTCGTACCTATGGGTTCGAATTTTAATTTATCAAATTGTTTATGACATTGAATGCAGTCTGCATTTTGATGAACCCCTAAAAGAGGAAATCTATTTTCATCGTGTATCTGAGCAATATTGGTTAAAAGCCAGGATTTTGTTGAATGACAACTTATACAATTTGAACCAACTGTGTTTTGGTGAACATCTTTGTGGCAGGAAAAACAATTTTGTTTATCCTTTATTTCTGAAAAAACTAAACTCTTATGACACGATGTACAATTAACCGTTTTGTGTTGATTTAATAAAGCAAATTCTGTTTGTGAGTGATCGAATTTTGGCTTTTTTAAAAGCACTTTCCAATTATCAGACTGATGACAATCCGAACAATCGTATTTCAATTTTTTGCCGTGCGGAGACTGCGCGTTAACTGCAGGTATTATTGATACAAATAACAATATTAAAAATGTTAAACGACGCATGAAATAACTCTAAGTTATATTTCCCTTATTATTTTTATAAAAATTCTAATTGATAACTTTTTATAATTTTAATTAATTTAAAACCTCGTTGAAAGTGTTACATAAACATGTCCTGTAGATTGATTACCTTCAAAGATACCTTCATAATTTAATGACATATAAATTGAATTAAAAAGTCTGGTTGATAATCCAGCCGAAACATTTTCCTGACTTACTTTATTTGCACCGTTAGAAAAAGAATAATCGGTTTTTTTATAGCCTAAAGTAAGATACACCGACGAAGGAAACAATCGTCTTGATAATCGAACACCCCAATAACTTCCGTCAATAAAGCTTGAAAGGATTCTGTTGTATGAAAATGTTGGATGTACTTCCAAAATTGGTATTTGAGAATACGAAATAAAACCCCCGTAATTCCTGTTAGGTTTATTGTCGCCTTTTCTGTATCTGTAACCAAAATGTGAACCAAGTGTAATTTTCTTAAATGGATGAATGGTTGTTCTTATTCTAAATCCTTGTCTGGTTTCGTTATTTATTACACTGTCAAGAAATGTTCTAAATGTTTCATAATATATTACATCTTTTCTTGCATCGTAAGAAATTGAAAAAGAGATAAAACGTGACGGTCTAATATTTGTTGATAAATACAAACTTGTTAACGAAACAGAATTTTTGCCTACACCCATTTCTTTTTTGTATAAATCCACTTCCGAAGAGAAAAAAAAGTTTACTCCTTTAATGAGGTTATTTGAGTGTTGAAAATAAAAAAACCTTCTGTCGGTTTTAGAATTATTGTTTTGTTGAAAAAATGCCAAAGTGTTTGTCATTAATCCATCACCTGCTAGATTTTGTTTTGTTAAATATACACCGTATTCCAATAAATTTGAATTAATACTCATATCTATAAAATCCGGTCTGTATCCTGCTACCACCCCCAATGAAAATGCAGAAAATTTGTGTTCAAGTTGAACACCGTCAATAGCGCTTATATTAGAAATTGTTCTGTTTAAATGTCTTCCAAACCAAATATTTGTGTTGTCGCTTATTCTATATTTAAGTGACAGATCGTAAATTCTTAATGCCTTGCTCAAATTATTTTTTATATTTGCCCACTCATCTGATCTGAAAGTGAATGTAGAATAATTTAATAAAGACAGTCTAGAACCACCAATGTTTTTCGCACTTAAATTAAGTGAATATCTCCAGCGTTGATAATCAAAACCTGTACCGTAATTTGAAAAATTGGAAGAAGAATTTATTGTTAACCGTCCGGATAAGTTTTGTTTATATGGATTTACAACTTTTTTCCTTCTGGGTTTTTCTTCATACTTTTTCCATTTTGTTTTATGTTTTGTTTCTACAGTTTCTTTTTTAGCAATTAATTTAACTTCTTTTTTTTCTATCGGAATTAGAGCATAAATGAAATCACCTATTTTAATATTATCATTTTTTAGTAATTCTCCCGCGACCGATTTTTTTGAAATATATTTGGCTTTTATAATAGGAGTGAATTTACCTTTTAGCTTTGAATATAAAATATCACCCGATTTTATACCTTTAGTGTTTTCAAATTTTATATAAATACTTTTTGAAGATTTATGTGTTACTTTACCCTGCTTTTCAATTTTACTTGAGCTTTGAGCATAAAGAAGGTTACAACAGATTAGTACTAATACTAAAATTAATTTTTTAATCGCCTTCATTTGAATCCCAATTATTTGTTTTATGACATCTCCAGCAATCAGTCGGATCACCGGTTTTATGTTCTTTAAAGAAATCGTTTGAATGACAGCTCCAACAATCAGGTTGGAAATTTGGTTTTGAGTGACACGATTGACAAGTTATACTCGCGGGTAAATGCGGAGAAGAAAGAGGATAAAAACCATGATCAATACTTGGCTGTGTCCATGTATTCTGAGAGTGACACTGCAAACAATCAGTGGAAATACCGCTGGTTATATGATTAGGAGTTGTTGTTGAATTATATTGTTCTTTATGGCAAAGGAAACAATCAGTCGGAGTACCTTTAAATCCTGTTGAATGACATGAATTGCAATCTAATGTTATGTGCGCACCTTCAAGTGGGAAAGCCGTATTATTATGATCAAAAGTTGCAGGCTTCCATGCGTTTTGTGTATGGCACTGAACACAGTCTGTTGGGAAACCGGATGTAATGTGATTAGGATCTGTTGTAGCATCGAATTGATCTTTATGACAACTGTAACAGTCAGTAGGAGTTCCTTTATATCCGTTGGTATGACAGGTCGAGCAATCAAGAGAAACATGTGCACCCTGTAAAGGGAATGACGTACTTTGATGGTTAAAAGTAGCACTCTGCCAATCATTGGTAGAATGACACTCAGAACAATCAGTAGGAAATGCATTTACAACATGATTCGGGTCGGTTGTATTTTCAAATTGTGTTTGGTGGCAAGAATAACAATCAACCGATAATTTTACTGTATAACCGTTTGTATGACAGTCACTGCAATTTATAACGTTGTGTTTCCCGGTAAGTGGAAAAGACGAATTATCGTGTTGGAATGTTGAAGGTACAAATGAATTGATATTATGACACTCTTGGCAATTCGTCGAAAATCCTTCAAGTTTATGATTGGGATTTAATGCAGCATCAAAATCTTTTTTATGGCAAGAATAACAATCCGATGATATTGTAGAAAATACTTTGTTTTGTTCGTGACAGGAAAAACAATTTGAAATAGAGTGTCCACCGCTAAGAGGAAAGAAATCATGATTTATATTATCTACAGACCAGATTACCGTAGAAACAGAATGACAACTCTCACAATTTGTTGAATAACCTAATGCAACATGATTCGGTTGTGTTGTAGCTGTAAAATCAGAAGAGTGACAATCGTAACAATTTGAGCCAATAGGTTCAAAATTAAAATTATCAAATTTTTTATGACATTGAATGCAATCTGCAACCTGATGAATACCTGTTAAAGGAAATCTGTTTTCTTGATGAATCTCGTCTATATCAGTTAAAAGCCAGGATTTTGATGTATGACAACTTTCACAATTAAGTCCCACAGTATTTTGATGAATATCTTTATGGCAGGAAAAACAATTCTGTTTTTCTTTTGCTTTAGAAAATACAAGACTTTGATGACAAGCAGTACAATTTACAACAGTATGCTGATTAGATAAATTAAACTCAGTCTTTGAATGGTCGAAGTTCATGTTTTTTTGCAGAACATTCCAATTGTTTGATTGATGACAATCAGAACAATCATATTTTAAATCTTTACCGTGCGGCGATTGAGCCTTGGTAACGGAAAAAGAAATTACAAATAATATTATTATGAATGACAAGCTGCGCATGTAAAAGACTCTAATTTAAATTTTACAAATCTTTTCTTTCCGTTACTTTGCTGTTTATGACACGCCGAACAGGGCAGTTTTTCGTGACTACCTTTTAAAGAAAATTTTGTTTTTTCATGATTAAATTTTTCTGCCAGCCAATTATTGAAAGAGTGACAATTTTGGCAAACAGTTTTCCCGTTATCTTTAAATTGTCCAAAATGGATATCTTTGTGACAGCTTTCGCAATCTTCTTTAACAGATGAAAAAATAAATTTCATTTTAGGGTTTTTTATCCTATTTGTATGACAATTTGAACAATTCACTTGTGAATGCTTTCCTTCTAATTTAAAATCAGTTTTATCGTGATTAAAAGATATAGTGTCCCAAGATTCAGTTTCGTGACATTTTGTACAATCTTTATTTCCAATGAATTTTGCCTTTAATTCATTTCCGTGTATATTTTTATGACAATCTATGCAATTATCTCCGATATTTTTAAAATGCCAAGTCTTTTCCGATTGATGGCAACTGTTACAAGAAACAGCAAGATGACTGCCCGTTAGTTTGAAAGTTGTTTTATTATGCTTTTCCATATCAAAATTAGACGGAGTGAATCCTTTTTCTGAATGACATTTAACGCAGTCGGTTTCAACACCATTTTTAAAGAAATCCCCTTTATGAAAATCGGAATGGCAGTCGGTACAAAAAGCAAATTTTATTTTTTTAGAAATATTGTTTTTATGGCAATCATTACATTTTACATCTTTATGTTTACCGACTAACGGGAAATTCGTTATGGAATGATTAAAACTTTTGCCTTTAAATTTTTTAAATGAAGACGTAACGTGACAAGATTGACAATCTCTACCGAAATTACCTTTATGTGGATCTTTATGGCAGGACAAACATGTTGAAAACTTTACTCCTTTTAATATTTGAAATTTTTTCCCGTTTCTTTCTGTTTTTTTGTGACATTTTATACAGTCAACTTTTTTGTGCGAACCCGTTAACCTGAATTTGGATTTACTGTGTTTGAATTTTGTTGCCGGTATAAATTTTTCAGTAGTGTGACACGATGCGCAATCTTTCTTTAATGTTTTTTGATGTATGTCTTCATGACACGTAATACAATCAGAACTCAATCCTAAAAACGAATTCTTCTTCTTTTTAATTTTAGGATCAATGATAAATTTATTTTTATGACAATCTGCACATTCTTTTTCTTTGTGTTTTCCGGTTAATTCAAATCCCGTTGTTTTATGGTCATAATTTTTTTTGTCAAAATTTACAATTCTAAATTTTCTTCCGTGATGTTCACTGTGACAGTTCCAGCAATCTTTGTCTAAGAATTCTTTGCTTGAATGAAATCCTTTTTTTATATCTATTGATTTTTTAATAGGTTCGTGACAACTTAAACATTTTTTCAATGATACACCTTTGCCCAGAGTATGGCATTTAGTACAATTGCTGATACCCTCCAAATTGGAATGAAACTTTGAAAGTTTACCCGGGGATATTTGCGCGAATAATGGAAATGATAAAAAGATTATAATTAAAAAAGATTTCAATACAAACTCCTAAAATTATATTAGTTATGCTCTAATATTGCGTCACCGAATTTCTTAGTTATTTTAATTCCTGTTTTTTCCAAGAAAGCGGTCGGGAGTACACCGCCAGCAAAGATGTATACTAAATCATTATTTATTTTAAATTCAGTATTTCCCTCTTTTTGAAGTAAAACTGAATGATCAAAGATTTCTTTTACATCTGAATTATATATTACTTTAACTTTCCCGTTATTAATTGCTTCTGTAATTTTGTCTAGATTTTTTGGTTTAATCCGTGAAAATTTATCCTTTCTGTACGAAAGTGTAACAATATTTTCATCTTCAGCCAATAACAAAGCAGATTCTATTGCAGAATCACCGCCACCGACTACAAGTATGTTTTTATTATGAATATGTTCCGGTTCAATTAATCTATAAGCAACTTTTTCTTTTTTCTCACCCGGAACACCCAATTTTCTGGGTGTACCTCTTCTTCCAATAGCAAAAAGGACACCTTTTGAGGTATAATTCCCTTTGTTTGTTTCTACTATAAAATGATTGTTTGGTTTTACAATAGATTCTACTTTTTCGTGTTCATTTATAGTAATGTTGTTTTGAGTCAATACAGTATTCCACAGCTCCAATAATTCTGTTTTAGACGTTTCGCTAAGTTTTATCTTTCCTTTTAAAGGGAGATTCATCGGAGATGTCATAACTACTTTAGCACGAGGAAAATGATACACGGAACCGCCAAGTGAGTCTTGTTCAAGAGTTAAAAATTTCAATCCTAATTTCTTTGCTTGTAAAGATGCTGAAATTCCAGCCGGACCGGCACCTACAATAATTACATCGTATTCACCTTCGTATGTGCATCCAATTCTTTTTGATAAATTATCTATTGCTTGTCTACCTTGTTCAACTGCATTTTTAATAAGACCCATTCCGCCTAATTCACCGGCAATAAACAGATTCGGAATGTTAGTTTCAAATTCCTGGCTTACGTGCGGTAATTCCACTCCTCTTCTTTCGGTTCCGATACAAAGCGTAATTGCCTGGACGGGACAAGCGTGAAAACAAGCACCGTGTCCCACACATCTGGAGGCATTAATTGTAACAACCTTTCCATTCATTAAGCCTAAAATATCTTTTTCGGGACAAGCAGCGATACAGGCTCCACTACCTATACACATACTTTTATTTATTACCGGATGAAGAGTCGCAGGTTCATAAAGTCCGAACTCTTTTGCTTTATTTATCTTTTTCATTGTTGATGAATTATCATTGTTTCGTTTTTTAAAGTACTGGTATAGAGTAATAACAACTATAATCAATACTATTCCATAACTGAGAATATTTTCTATTAATACTTCCATTTTTTAATCACTTTAATTTTTTTAATGATTTAATTGCTAATTTTGATTCTTTTGATAAGGAATAGTTTTCAATAATATCTTCCCATATTTTTTTTGCATTATTTTTTTTACCCATTGTGGCATAAATAGCACCTACATTATAGTATGCTTTAACATTTTTAGGAGTGATTTTTAAAATTTTTTTCGTTGTATTAAGAGCATCTTTATAATTCATTTTACTATAATAGATGAAGCTTAATTCAAACAATATATCCGTTCTATTCGGATTAATTTGTAATAATTTTTTATAGTATTTAACTGCTTCACTTGTTTTATGAGAAAGAGAAAGTAGCTTTGCGTATTTTTTAATCATTAGTGTGTCATTTGGATTTTTTTCTATAGCCTCTTTAAATTTTTCCAATTTATGGAAAATGTTTTTATTTACATTTTCTTTGCTGGGATTAGGCTTTACAGGATTTCCCATTTTAGTATTAACAATTTTGCCTGTGTTCTTCTTTTTTACACTTGTAATTGCTACATCAGTATTTAAGTTTCTGTTACTTAAAAATAAATATACTATCAGTGCAGATATTAAAGCTACATATATATAAATTAATTTAATTTTCATTTTTTACCTGTAATATTTTTTAAAAGATCCATTTATAACCGAATGTTAAAGTAACGCCAATATGAACAACCATAATAATGAACATTGTTACTGCAAAAGGAAGATGGAAAATATGCCAGTACTGGAATAAATTCTGCATTGTATTTAGCATTGATATTTTCCTTGAAAAAGAAATTTTTGTTTTAACAGTACTAAGAATTTCTTTAATTTTTAAATAATGAATGTGCCTTGATATTAATTCTTTTTTCAATTTTCTTATACACAACCTGCTTTTAATTTTATCTTTGGGAAGACCTAACAACCACGATATTATGTTTTTATCCTTATAATTAGAAAAGAGAGATTCAAATTCAGAGATTGTTTTTTCATCGAGCAAATATTCGTTTCTTAATTTTCTGTTGAAGTCAAGATTTATTTCTTCCAATTCTTTTATATCCAACTCCTGTCCTTGTATTGACCTTGGAATTTGTACATAAATAAACCTTCCGATTATACCGCTCAACACTACTGCAACCATAGACCAAAAACTTACTGAAACAATACCGCCGAATTTAAATGCTGTGTGAAATAAGACAAGTATCGGTCCGACAGTGCACAAAAAAATATGAAGTTCAAGCCAGTATTTTAGCCCGCCTGTTCGGACAAATCTTTTCACCCTTTTTCTAATCATGTAAATTGATACGCCTAATATCATCATTAACGATCCCAAGATGCCCAATCCGTGTCCCCAAGCACCACTTGGTTTTAAAAGAATATTTTTTGCATCAAAAAACCTTTCTTCAATTGGGAGTGAATAATAATGGTATCCGTTATAGGCAAGTAATATTGTTGCAGTAATACCGACTAAAAAAAATAAGCCTACATACAGGCCGTGCAATGTTTTGTTCATACTTTATACAATTTTATTAATTAAATAACTTCTTTGTTCATTTAAAATATAATATAAATAGTACAATTCAATTAAGAATAGTGACAAAAGAAATGAAAAAAGATTGAGGGATAAAGGTTTATTCTACTTTGATCGAATTTACTTCGTATAGTGTTGAATATTTTGTCGAATGCCCGTTGGTAAGTGTGCTTAATTTATTGATTAGGATATTAATTCTTTCATTTTCTTCGTCATCTGAGTTTTCAAATGCATCTACGGATTTATATGTATAGATCTCTTCAAAATGATTGGGCTTGCCTTTAATTTCGTATACGCTGTAATCTTCAAGACTGTCAAAATTTAGAAGTATTTTCAACTCCCGAATTACAGTTAAATATTCCTCTCTTTTTGATGGATCAATTTCATAACTGATCATCAATTTAACTCTGCTCATTAAATCTCCATAAAATTTGAATCACAAATTTAAGTAAAATTCACCTGTAAAAATTGTTTTTGCTGAACCTGTAAGGCTTACTTTTTCAAAGATATTATTATTTTTCTTAAAATCAACTATTAAATGTTCACCGCTTTTTGTAATAAGTTTAACTGGTGCTTCCAATCCATCAACAATATTTTCAATTAATGCCGATGCAACAGAACCCGTCCCGCAGGCAAGTGTTTCATTTTCCACACCGCGTTCATAAGTTCTAATAATAATTGATTTACCCACAATCTTTATAAAGTTTACGTTTGTACCACCGGGAAAAAATTCGGGAAGATTTCTAATTTCTTTTCCCAGTTGGTAAACAGGAAATTCTAGTATTTGATCGTAATTTGAAAACGGTTTCTCCAAATCTTCTAAAACTTCATCAATTTTAATTATTACATGCGGCGAACCTGTATCGGCATAATGTGCATTTATTAATTGACCGGAGGCTTTTATTTTAAAATTGGTTTTAATTTTTTTAGGGGTGTTGAAATCAAATCGTATAATTTCGGGTTCAATTACTTCGCCTGTGTAAATAATATCATTGGATAAAAATTTAGCAGAAGTATTTTTAATTCTGTCTGTATCTTTCGCATATTTAATAGCACATCTTGCCCCGTTACCGCAAAGAGTATTTGTTGTTCCATCTGAATTAAAATACACCATCTCAAAATCATAATCTTTATTATCTTTAAATAAGATTAATCCATCAGACCCTATTCCGTTTTTGCGGTCACATAAATTTTTAATTATTTCAGAAGAAATATTTAAATCCGGGTTTTCTATTTCGTCTATAAAAACAAAATCATTACCCGCACCGCTCATTTTTGTAAAGATAATTTTTTCCATCACACCTTTAATTTAATTTAATGATTGATTGATAACAACATTAAATAATGTCATAAAGCTAAAAATAATATATTTGAATTTTCCAATTAAAATTAGCTAATCAATACATATCAGTGTATTTACCCTCTTATCCGAATTGAATTGCAGTGCAGAAAATAATTGTTTACCCTGTTGTCAGATACTTTTAACTAACACAATGGAGGTTGTTATGAAAAAGCAATTTTTATTTCCTTTTGTAGCTATACTTTTTTTGGTTACAAGCACAGCTTTTGCAGGGGTTAATAAATCAACAGACAGTAAGTCAATAATTAAGAATTTGAAAGTTGGTTTGCAATCTGAAAATTACGGTTTAAGAGTTAGTTCAGCTTATGTTTTAGGACAGCTCGCCTCTAACAAGGATATCGATTCTGATTTTGCTGGAGAAATTATTATTCCGTTGTTAAGTATGTTGAATAATGAAAAGAGTGATGAAGCCAGAATTGTAGCCGCATTGGCCTTATATCATTTGGAAAGTGAAAGAGGAATTCAACTTTTAAATTATTTAGCCGATAATGATAATAGCAAGAGAGTAAGTAAAATTGCAGCTTCTTTTTATTACGCTTACAACTCTAAATAATGTGATATGACTCTTTAAGTAAAAGAATATTCACAATATGTTTTATTTTCGCCTTTAAAACATATTTACTAATACCTTTTACCTTCCTAAAAATACTACCGTAATAAATTACGGTAGTATTTGTTAAATTTTTAAATTATGCTTTTCAATGCTGACTGCACATCACTGAAAGTGATAAACAATCTTTCAATATTCGCCAATAAAAACATATTTGATTGTAGTTTTTTTTGATCCACAATTACAATTATTTCATCTTTTTTAAGATCCCTTATTTTTACAATATTAACCAAAGCTCCGATAAATACCGAATCAATATATACGCTATTGCTAAAATCTATAATAATGATATAATTTTTTTTAATTTCATCAACTTTTAATAAATAATTTTGAAAAATCATTGCACTATCAGCCATGCATATTTTTAGATTAACACTTATTAAGGTAAGATTTTCAAATATAAATTTTTGAAATTTCCTCATAATATTCCTTTTGGTAAAATATCTATTATTAAGAAAATCCAGGAAATAATTTATATTATCCTTAGGAAGTATTTTGTCATCAGTATTTTCAGCATTTCTGAAAATGCTTTTTTTATCAATTGTTTTTTTAATTTTATCAATCAAAAAAGAAGTGTTAAAAGGCTTTTTAATATATTCATCCGCTCCTAAATTTAATCCCTTAGAAATGCTGTCTTCTTCAGCCACAACGCTAAGAAAAATAAACGGAATAGACTTCGTTTCATCATCTGATTTTAATTTTTTGAGTACTTCGTAGCCGTCTATATCAGGCAGTAAAATATCACTTATTATTAAATCAGGTTGATTAATTCTTGCAAGTTTAATTCCTTCTTTTCCGTTAGCTGCTAATATTACTTTAAAGTGATTTTCATTTAATATTATTTCAAGGTTATCTAATAGGTTTAGATCATCTTCAATAATTAGTATTATATATTCAACAGGGTTAGATCTATCAATATTATTTTTAATTGAAATTAATAATTCAGATATATCGAATGGTTTTGATAAATAATCATCGGCACCTAGACTTAATCCTTTTCTTATATTCTCTTCACCCGATTTAGCACTGATAAAGATGAAAGGAATATACCTTGTCTTTTCGTTTTTTTTAATTTTTTCTAAAACCTGATAACCGTCAAAATCAGGCAGCATAATATCACAAATAATTAAATCAGGGTTTTCAGTAATAGAAAATTTAACACCGTCACTAGCATTTTGTGCTAGTTTAGTTTTGTAATTATTTTTACCTAAATGAAAATCCAGGTTTTCAATTAATCTTTCGTCATCTTCTATAATCAGAATTTTTTTCATAAAAATGTTTCAGTAAAAAAATATAAAGACCAACTAATTATTTTTTTCATATATTACAGGAATTATTACTTCAAAAGTTGTCCCCTTTTCTATATTGCTTTTAAAATTAACATCTCCCTGTAATAATTTAACGGATCTTTTTAGAACAGATAATCCAAGTCCGGAACCATTAATTTTACCTACATTATTTCCCCTATAAAAGGGTTCGAATATCTTGTTTTTGTCTTTTTCTTCAATACCTGCACCTTCATCACTAATTTTAAAAGTTACTTTATTCTCAGTTACTTTTATTTCCACATATATATTTTTCTCTTTCGGAGTATATTTAATTGCATTATTAATCAAATTCTGTAAAATGTGTTTTAATTGTTTTACATCCGTATTAAACATAAAATTTTCTACATTTGATGAAAAATGTATGTTGGGTATGTCATCAGGTTCAAAAGACAATTCCTTTATTATATTTTTACAGTATTCGTTTAATTCAATATCTTCAAAATGCAATTCGGTTTTACCCAAATCAGCTTTATTTATTTCTATCACGTCATTCAGTAATTCACGCAGTCCGTTTATTGTTTTTTTTATTTTTTCAAATTGCTGCATTTTTTCCATCTCGGAAAGTTGATTGCTGTATAACTCCAAGATCTCACTTGAAGATAAAATTACAGCTAATGGAGTTCTAAATTCGTGAGAAACCATTGAGATAAAACTTGATTTGATGTTGTTTAATTCCTTTTCAATTGCAAAAGCTCTTTTAATTTCTTCTTCAGCTTTTTTTCTCAAGTCAATATCTTCAATCTTACCAATAAAACGTATGGGTTCATCATTTTCATCTCTTTGTATAATTTTTCCTCTACATAAGATCCATTTTGTTTCATTGTTTTTTGTTAGGATTCTATTTTCAACTTTAAAAACTTGAATTTCAGATTTTATGTGTTTAAGTAATTCTTTCTTAAAATACATAAGATCATCAGGATGTATAATTTTGAACCAATCTTCAAAGCTAAAATATTTTAAATCTTTTTTATTGTAACCTAATATTTCATAGAATTTATCATTGTAATATCCTTTATTGGAAATAAAATCAAAATCAATAACTCCCTGTTTTGTTATATCTAAAACCAATTCCAGTCTTTCTGTATTAAACAGCATTTGGTTTTCTAATTCTTTTCGCCACTCAATTTCTTGCTCTAACTTTTTGAGTATTTCTTTTAATTCTGATGTTTTATCGACTACTATTTCTTCCAAATTATCCCTACTGTCCCTTAAACTATTTTCGGTATTAATCTTCTCTGTTATATCGCGTGCATTTATAATTATTCTGTCATTAATTATTTCTTTCACTACAGCTTCAAAATATCTACATGAGCCATTCTTATGGCATATTTTTATATCTTGTTTAACTATTTTTTTTGTTTTTAAATTGTTTATATCTATAATTTTCAAAAATTTTTCAACATCAGATTTATGAATATAATTCGTGATTTTTTTATTAATTACTTCTTTTGGCATATATCCTAGTGAAGTTTCTATAGAGGGACTACTATATTTTATTATACCATCCGAGGTAAACAATAATATAATATCTGATATATTTTCTATTAATGATTTGAATTGTCCCCAGCTATTATCAAATTTTAATTCTGTTTCTTTTCTGTTAGTAATATCCCTTCCAACAGAAACAAAATGTGTGATTTCTCCATCTTTATTTTTAATAGGTGTTATTGTCTTTGCCTCATAATAAAGATTATTATTTTTCTTTTTATTTGTTATTTCTGCTGTATAAGTCGTGCCATCTAAAATTGTATTCCATAATTTCTTGTATTGTTTATCACTTTGTTTACCAGATTTTAGCAAATTAGATTTTTTGCCCACAGCTTCTTTTCTTGTATATCCGGTAAATTTTTCAAAAGCTGGATTTACATATTCAATAATGCCGTCTTTATTTGTAATTAAAACAAGTTCGTCAATCTGCATTAAAGCCGTTGATAGCAGTTCATAATATTTTGTAGGATTTATATCCAAAACATATCTTTAAAATTAAAAATCGAGAAATATTCTCAAATTTATATAATTTCATTTCTTCTGGATTATATAGATGAGTATAGGTATTAGTAATCTATATTTCTTTATATATAAATAATTATAAATTCGAAATTAGATACTGTAAGGGAAAAACGGATTCTCTGGCAGTATCCCCAATAGATTCTTTAAAATTGCTATTATTTTATCAGAAATGCAAGTTATTTATTCCTTGCCAATAAGGTTCAATCTTCTTCCAGATTTTCGAGTAAGTACTTATTGGTCAAAAATGTTTTGCTGTAAAAGCTCTGCCGGAATGACTCATTAAATATCTCTCAAAAGATAATGCTTTTTCCTTATCTGTAAATGCTATAAATGTTTTTATTTCCCAGGGTTTATATAACTTGGTATAATTAACACCACCTTCGTTATGCTTCTTTAGTCTTTCATCAACATTCTAAGTATAACCAATATAAGATTTTTTTCAGAAATGGTATGCTCTTCAAAATATATACAAAGTGTAACATTTTACCCCCATACTTTATTTGAGATATGTTTTTACTTAATAATTTCTTGTTTAGTTTGTTTTTATTAAAATCAATATTTAAGGTCTTAACCGTCTCCGTTTAGCTAAAGCTCAACTACGCCGGTTCAGGCTTCGTCCTTTCAAATTACTCG
>CAZTZZ010000063.1:0-14500 GCA_964617905.1 uncultured Ignavibacteriaceae bacterium
AGTCTTTGGGAGTATTGCTGTTTCCGTAACCGTGCACAAAACCAATCTTATACCAACCCGGATTGCCATCCCGAACTTGATCAGGAATCTTTCGTTCTATTTCAAAACCATAATTATTCACTTCGGTTGCAGTTTGCCATTTCAATTCCACATAGTTCTTGTTGAGAATTGCTGTGAATGAGGTTAATTCGACAGGGAGTGGGGCTTGTGACCAAGAAGTTGCTACTCTTATTCCATCTATAATAACATTATAAGAGTGAATTCCTTGCCTCAGCCCTACAGCACCGACATTAGATAAATCAGTGAAACTATCAGCATTTGTCAGATCGGGTGATGGCTCGGGTCCGCTAAGATCCGGATTAATAAATAAATTTATTACATCATCGGAAGAAGAGCCGTTAAAAGTATATTTTAACACTAAAAGATAAGTTGTATTTAAAGAATACGAAAATGATGTAAGTGTAGGTGTTGTAGAACCTTTGCTAACACCAAAAGCAATATTAAGCCCACTCTTTTTTACAAATGCTCTACCTTTCATTGATGTTCCTGTTGTGGTTAAAAAACCTAAAAAATAGTCACCGTCTGCTGCAGTTGTAGCACTACTAAAATTCACTAAAAAAGAGACATAAACTGAACCGGATGTTTTCGAAGTAAAGGTTTTTTTTACATCTTCGCTTGAGCTACTGGTTCCGATTACTTGTGCAGAATTACCAATCCCTGAGGATGGATAATTAGTGTAGCTCAAACTTCCCGAAGAAACCGTTACTGGATTATTTCCTGCTGCCGAGTATGCTGTCCAACCATTTGCAGTAAGTGTTTGACCTGTTGTATAGCTAAATTCTTCTGATAATAATTGTGCAGATAATGAATTAGTAAATAAAAGAAAAGATAAAAAGATTAATGCACTTAAGAGTATTCGAAATTTATCCATAAAACCCCCGGTTTATTTTAAAATTCAGAAAACTATCTCAGAGTAGGAAAAACAAAAATTAATTTAATAATAAAAATAAAAACTACAAAGAAAAAATTAGATCATTTCAATAAATTTTTACCGTCTTTGTTTTTATACTTCTGTCTTGTTTCTATTTTTTGTAGTTGTCTTTCCATAATTAATTCTGCTAAAAGGTCCGCTTTATAATTATTTTTGGATTGAATAACATTTTTTACTTTATTTTCATCAATGTCAATACGGTATAGAATTTCAAGTACACCATCAAAATTTTTTTTCATCAATTCAGATAATTTTTCAGAGAGGTATTTTCTGAATTCATCTATCGTATTAATATCTTCTTCAGATAACGGTGTAAATTCTTTAAATTTTTTAAAATCAGAGGATACGGCTTTTTTTAATAGAGCTATGTTTTCTTTCAATTTATTAACTTCATTTTCTTTTTAAACAAAAGCACCATTCTATATGAAGCATAAACAACCAAAGGTGCGGTAATAATATCGATTGTATAATGAACATGCTGGAATAGTAATGCTGTTACAACAGAAACAGTACATAATAAAAAAATTATTTTAAATAATTTCTTTTCAACTACAAGAAAAAACAAAAAAAGAGTTGCCGTGTGTCCGGAAAAGAAAAGATCGCGTAAAAGGGTCTCACCCGTTCCAAACAACTCAACGAAAGGATCTTTAAGAGGTATTATTCCGGTCGGGGGATTTAAGGGAAGTAAATACATCATGCACAGACGTACAAGCAGAACAAGACTGTAAATTTGAAATGCAAATAAAAATTGTCTCGGTGATTTTATTAAAATAATCAGTCCAAGCAAAACAGAGATATAAATAAGTACAAATATAAAAATTGTTAAATCAGTTGATGGAATTTTGTTCAGTATAGGATCATATAAAGTAAAACCGCTGCGGGTTTCGTTATAAGTTAAAAAGGATGTTAATAAAGCCGATGAGAGAATGAATAATATTGTTGTAAATATTAATTCCCAAACAAAGTTTTTTTCTCTTGCTGATTCTTTCCAGATTTTGAGTAATCTGATTCCTTTCATATTTTCGTTTCGCATAATTCTGTTAATACACCGTTTGTTTCTTTAGGGTGAATAAAAGCAATATTTAAATCATCTGCACCTTTTTGGGGATTATCATCAATTAAATCAATGTTTTTAACAACAAGTTCATTTAAAGATGAATTTAAATCTTCGACACCAAAAGCAATGTGATGCAAACCTTCGCCTCTTTTTTCAATAAATTTTCCTACCGGACTTTCTTTATCAGTTGATTCCAGCAGTTCTATTTTTGTATCCCCTATTTTAAAAAAAGCCGTTTTAACTTTCTGCTCCTCAACTTCTTCAATTTTATAACATTTTAATCCAAATACTTCTTCATAAAATTTAACAGCTTTTTTTAAATTCTTAACTGCAATCCCAATATGCTCAATCTTTTTTATTTCCATTGTTTACCTTATCCAATTGAAATATTAAATAATAACATTCTCTTTATATTCCCCGAAGATATCTCTTAACGAATCACAAATTTCACCGATGGTTGCATACTCTCTTACTGCTCCCATTATAAACGGCATTAGATTATCATTTCCCTTTGCTGCATTTTTTAATGATGTTAATTTTTCAGCGACAGAACCGTTATTTCTTTTTACTTTTACTGAATTGAGAAATTTAATTTGTTCTTCCTGCGCCTTTTCATTTATTTTTAACAGCGATGGTGTTGTCTCTTCTTCAACTTTAAATTTGTTCATACCTACTATTATTCGGCTGCCGTTTTCTATTTCTTTTTCATACTCGTAAGCTGCATTTTGTATTTCACCCTGCACATATCCGGATTCGATTGCAGAAATAACTCCTCCTAGAGAATCAATTTTATCAATATAATCCTTGGCTTTAGCTTCAATTTGATCCGTCATTTCCTCAATGAAATAAGAACCCGCAAGCGGATCAATAGTATTTGCGATACCACTTTCGTGTGCCACAATTTGCTGTGTGCGCAAAGCAGTTCTAACTGAATCTTCAGTTGGCAAAGCAAGCGCTTCGTCTTTTGAATTTGTATGCAGACTTTGAGTTCCTCCCAAAACAGCGGCAAGTGTTTGAATAGTTACCCTGGCAATGTTGTTGTCAATCTGCTGGGCAGTTAATGTGGAACCTGCTGTTTGAGTGTGGAAACGCAGCTTCATTGAACGCTCGTTTTTAGCATCAAACCTTTCCTTCATAATTTTTGCCCACAGTCTGCGGGCTGCTCTAAATTTTGCTACTTCTTCAAGCAAATCATTATGGGAATTAAAAAAGAAAGATAACTGACCCGCAAAATCATCCACGTTTAAACCCGCTTTAGTTGCTGCATCAACGTATGTAATTCCGTTTGCAAGTGTAAATCCGACTTCTTGTGCAGCAGTTGAGCCGGCTTCTCTTATATGATAACCTGAAATTGAAATCGTATTCCATTTAGGAATTTCTTTCGCGCAATACTCAAATATATCTGTAATAATGCGCATTGATGGTTTTGGAGGAAATATATAAGTGCCCCGTGCTATATATTCTTTTAATATGTCATTCTGAATTGTTCCTTTTATCTCATTTAAGGAAACTTTGTTTTTCTCAGCAACAACAATGTACATTGCAAGTAGAACCGCCGCCGTTGAGTTGATAGTCATTGAGGTAGATATTTTATCAAGAGGAATTTTATCGAAAAGAATTTCCATATCAGCGAGTGTGTCAATTGCTACACCGACTTTACCGACTTCGCCCAACGCCAATTCGGAGTCGCTGTCGTAACCGATTTGTGTCGGAAGATCGAATGCCACCGAAAGTCCGGTAGTACCTTGAGTTAGTAAATATCTGTAACGTTCATTTGATTGTTTTGCGGTTCCAAAACCGGCGTATTGTCTCATAGTCCATAATTTACCGCGGTACATTGTAGGCTGCACACCGCGAGTGTAAGGATAAACTCCGGGAAATGATATGTCCTCTAAATATTTTTCATTTTGCTTCTCATCCAAACTGTAAAGCGGAGATACTTCTTCAAATGAAACTGTTTGAAATTTTTCTTTTCTTTCGGTTCTTTTTTTTGTGAAAGGAATATAAATTTCATCAAACCATTTTTTAAAAGCTTCTTTTATTTTACCTTTAAGTGCGTTCATGTTTGGCTTATTCAAATTATGTTAGAATGAATAAAAAAGTTAACTAAAACTAATATGTTTTTAAAGTTGAAAAGATAAATTGAAGATTATTTTTTGGAAAGAAAATTTAATTCACCAACTCACTCAGTGAATCCAAGAATTTTTCTTTTGTAAATGGTTTTGTTAAAAATCTATCTGCTCCGGCATCTAAAAATGATTGATATTTTGTCTCTACAAATTCACTCGAAAGAATAACAATAGGTCTTTTTAGTGGATCGTTTTTCTTTATATCTTTACAAATCAGTAATCCCTGTTCCCACCTGTGCGGATTTACATCAAATATAATAATTTTGTATTCATCATTCTTTAAATCATCTAATTTAAAGTCTCTGAATGAAAATGAATTAATTTCATATTTCTTTTTTAAAAATGCATTTAATAATTCGGGAGATTCACCCGAATCATCAACCATAAAAATTTTAGGTTTTTTATCAATAACATTTTCTATTTCTTTTTGTGTTTTTTCCTGTTCAACTTTCTTGCTTGATAAAGGAAGAGTAAAAGTAAATGTAGAACCTACTCCTTTTATACTGTCAACCAATAAAGAACCACCCATTTTTTCAACATATTTTTTTGTCAAGGCAAGTCCCAGGCCGTTACCCTCATATGTTCTTCCAATATCAAGTTCTTCCTGACTAAAAGGTTTAAATAATTGTTCAATATAATTTGTAGATATACCAATACCTGAATCTTTTACTTTAACAAGCACCAAATCCTTCTCAGCAAGGATTATAGTTTCAACTTCTATAAAACCTTTTTTAGTAAATTTTATGGCATTTTCTAAAAGATTCTCCATTACATTTTGTAAACATTGAATATCTACATCTACGTAAATTGGAGTATCCGTTAAGTTTGTTTTAATATCTAAGTTTTTTTCTTTTGCAGATTCGGTTACAGTGGTTATATTTGATTTAAGTGTAGTAATTAAATCAATTGTCTCAATATTTATTTTATAGGAACCGGATTCAAGCTGTGCAAAATCCAACATTTGAGATAAACTTCTAAAAAGTCTCTCACTTCCACTCTGCAAATTATCTAGATAAACTTTATCATCGGGTTCAATTTTATCGTATAAACTTTCTTTAATTAACGAAGCATAACCAAGTATTACATTTAACGGTGTTCTTAGTTCGTGAGATAATACACTTAAGAATGTGTCTTTTAATCTTTCTAATTCCTTTGAGTTATCATTGGCTGTACCAACTTCTTTTTGGGCTAAAACATATTCTGTTTTATCTTCGTGAAACATAACAATGTATCCTTCGGATTCCAGAGAAACATAAAACATCTTTGTTCTTAATATTGGTACAGTAATATCTTTTTCTTTCAGAATTTTATCTGAATAGTTATCTATAAATTTTTGATTCTTTTTAGAAAATATTTCTTTTATACTTGCAACAATGCCGCTTCTTTTCAAATTAATATCTTTAAAAACCGAATAGCCTTTTAATTCAGAAATGTCAGTTTTCCATTGAAGAGCAAATGCTTGATTTAAATAAACAACTTCACCCTTTTCATCAATCACTTGTATAGGAAAATGAATTGAGTTGTATAAAATTTCAAAATATTTAGAAATTTTTTCGTTCATTATAAATTATTTTTTAATGATATTTGCATCGTAGTACCAATATCTGATTCAATTACTTTGATTGAACCTTCGTGCCTATCCATTATACTATTGCATAGAAATAATCCGTAACCTGAATCCATTTTTGTTGGTAGCTTAAATAAGTCATTCAGTTTATCCTTTGGAATACCCGGTCCGTTATCAGAAACCTTTATATTTATTGTTTCTCCTTCCACAAATGTTTTAACAGTTATCTTAGCATCGGGTTTTGCTTCCGCAGAATTAGTAAAAAGATGAACCAATAAATGTTCAATTTGTTCGGAGTCATACTTGCAAATCGGAATTTTATTAAACTCACTGTTAAAAGTAATTTGAGTGAATTTTTTCATAGGCGATAGATATCTAATAACAGACTCAATAGTTTTGTTTAAATCGCCGCTTTCTGTATTTAAAGTCAGGGCGGATGATTCCAATAAAGCATGGGCATATTTTTGAATAGTTCGGATACTGTCAATTGCTACTTTAGATTTCAGTTTAAGTCTGTCGAAAAGTATTGATTTTTTTTCAATTGATTCTTCGCGGACAATTCGATCACTGTTTTCAATTTGTCTGTATAAACTTTCTATTTCAAGCAATGCCATATGAACAAGACCTTGGAGCTCGGTACCTATTTCAGAGTCAATACTCGATTTTAATGTTTTTCTTTCAGCCTGAATTAATTGAATGTTGGCTTCATTAAGAGCATTGTAAGCAGAGATTTGTCCGTCATAAAGCTGAGCATTACGGATTGCAGTTGCTGCTTGTCCTGCCAAAACCTCAAAAGTATCCGTTATATTTTGATCTTTAATTTTATGAATATGAGTACTGTCAACATAAATCACACCTATTTTTTTATCTTCGGTTAGTAAAGGTGAGCAAAGTATTGTTTGTAGTTCCAAATTCAATATACTTTTGCTTGAATCAAGATTTATATCGCTTTGTGCTCCTTCAATAAATTTTGATTGTCCGTTAAAAAACACATCTTCAATTACAGTAGTACTTATTTGAAACATAGATTCTGTTAAATTGTTACCCTGAGCATCCAGACCTAATTTAAATTCTAGTTTATCTGATTTATCTTTAAGTACTATGAATCCTCTCTCGGTTTCAGAAATTTTTATCGCATTTTTTAAAACTACCTCTAATACATTTTCTAATATTAAAGTACTGTTGATGCTTTTTACAACATCTAAGATAGCTTCAAGATTTTTTAGCTTGTTGTATTTATCATTTCCGTTGCCGGAATTTTGATTATCTATTTGATTTTTTAATTCTGAAAATTTCATTGCATATTATTAAATCACAAAATGTATTATTAAAATTTACTATTTACATTATAATAAAAAAAAGTGTCTTCCAAAATGGTATTTGTTTACAGAATCAAATAGAAAATTATTTTTATTTGGTTGTTTCATTTCTTACTTTTTTAACCATTTCATTCATCTTAAGTTTTTTAAACTCAATTAATGCAGAATTTAGGTGTTTCTTTGCCTGTTTTGTTTTTTTCATGTCTTTATATAACAGACCAATTTCATAATTTGTTTCAGCTAAGTTTAAAGAATTTTCAAGCTCTTTATTTATACGTAAACTGGTTTGAAAATGATTTTCAGCCAATTCATAATTACCTAAACATCTTTCAATTATGCCCTTTATTTTATAAATATCTGCAATAGATAATCTGTCATTTATTTTATAAGCAATCTCCATTGCTTTATCGGCAAATACTTTTGCAAGTGGGTGATCGTTTAGTTTTGTATAGATAAGCGCTTTGTTAAGTAGAGCTACACACATCGGATTTAAAACATCTGCTTTTTGCGAAAACATAAAACTTTTATCAAAAGATTTTAAGGCTAAATTATATTCTTCTTTTTGAAGATAAAGTACGCCGATATTACCGGTTACCTCGGCAATTCTTCTGAGATTATTTTCCTTGTTAAAAATTATTAAAGCCCTTTGATAATAATTATACGCTTCATCATAATTCTGGAGTATGTTGTTCAAGATACCTAAATTCATCTCCAGCATACCGTAAATTGTTTTGTCTTTTTTTGGATTTAAAAAACCTAAACTGAATTCGAAATGTTTTTGAGCATTTTTAAGATCACCTTTATCGCCATAGATTGTGCCCAACAGGTTTTCACATTTAGCTATTCCTTTATAATCATTTTGTCCTTTAAATACATTTTTAGCTTTTAGAATAAATTTCTTGCTGTTTGCCCAGTCCGCTTGCCTGCTGTAAATCTCACCGAGAGCCAGCATTGAATAGGCAGCAACACTTACAAATTTAGTCTTTTTTTGTGAAAAGGAAATTAAATTATTAAATAAAGAAACTGCAGAAACTAGCTCACCTTTTTGTGTGGAAATCTCACCCAAAAATAAGAGCATTTCTATAAATTTTAGATCGGTAAGTTTTCTTTTTGCAAAGGTGATTAAAAATTCAATGTAGGAATGGTAGTCCGATGAAGATGCAAGTTCTTTCTTAAGTTGTTTATTGGCAGCAGAATTAATTGAAGATACTCTCTGCCTTCTGGTTTTTTTATTTTCGGATAAAAGTTTTCTGTACTCTTCAAAACTTTTCCGATCCAGATAATCAGAGAGTATCTTCTCTATTGCATCAACATTTTTCAATGATCTTCATCCTGTATTCTAAATTATAACATTTAACGTACTCGTTAAAATATAAATTTTTCTTATTTAGCCCAACCGTATCTTGAAAAATGTGGTAGTTGAGCGTTTGTTATGTAAAGTGTACCGTCATCATAACCTACAGCCGAGTTTACTGTTGTTGTCATATTACCATTATCGGATGCATAAACAAAAGTTACATCATTAACATCTAAATTTAATCCTGAAATTTTTGCAGAGAATGACAAAGGTATGTCAAATGTTCCGCTCGGACCAAATTTAAAACTGGCTGTACCATTATCCGTTTTAACAGATATTTTTCTAGTACCTGAAAATGCACCGGCAGGTATTACTAAAGAGCCTTCTACTTTAATATCACCGCCTTTTAGAGTTCCTTCAAACTCTATTGTACCGCCCTCTGCCCCGTCAATTTTTTCGGATGCCTCGATTGATTTATCTAAAGAAGATACAGGTAAATCAATTAAAACTCTGCCCTGCTGTTGTGAAATTTGCTGCGTAGGACCAACTAATGATGACTGGTTTGAACAACCTGCCAATATAAGTCCAAAAACAACAAATGAAAAAAGAATTACTCGTCTCATTATAGCACCTCATTAAGTTAATTTGAAAATAGTTTATTGAAAAATTAATTTCTTATAAAGCTGCTATCTGAGATACAAGTTAAATGCCAAAAATAAATATTTGTTTTTTTTCTATTTTTAAACTATTTAAAATTAGGAAAGGAAATTATTACCGATTTGAGGATGTAATAAAAACTGATTGTAAAATTTTTTTACACTTTTAAATGTCCTGTCTTTTATTTATTGACAGGACATTTATAAAATTTATTAGCTATTGTTTATTTAGCCCAATTATATCTTGAGAAATGCATTAAGTGTGCATTTGTTACAGATAAAGTACCTGCATTAGTATCAACATTAACATTGTCGTAAGAAATTACGGAGAATGTACCGTTTGGTGCTGTATATCCGAATACAACATCTTCAGGATTTACAGTTGTTAAATCCAAACCTGATATTGTCATTGTAAATGAAAGTGCTTTATTAAATGATGTAGGGCTGGGTCCAAAATCAAAACTTGCAGTATGATCGTCTAAAGTTGCAGAAATATCCATCATTCCATCAAAAGCACCTGCAGGAACGTTCAGTAATCCGTGCAGCGAAATATTACCGCCGTCTAAGTTTCCTTCTATTTCTATAGTTCCGCCAACCGATCCGTCAATATTTTTACTGACAGTTATTTGTTTGTATAATCCGTTTAAATTCAATTCAATAGGTGTTTTATTAGTCTTTTGACTAATATTCTGTGACGGTCCCACTAAAGACGATTGGTCAGAACAACCTGCAAAAAACAAGCCTGCTGCCAAAAAAGATGTGATTACTATGCGTTTCATGATTCCTTCCTATAATTATTATTTAATTCAAAATCTCATTCTATTAAAAGAACATTCCTATTTAGTCAAGCATTGTGCCAAATAAAATATTGCTTTTTTAGGCTATATAAGCCATTTTTTTGACTATTTATAAGTAATAATTACAAATGGCTTGAATTTGAGGCAAAAGTGTAAAAATTTTTTACACTTATTATTATGCAATATTTAATTTATTGAATACTAAGAGATGGGTAAAAATATAACTGATGTTTATTCTTCGAGGCAGTAAGATTTATTTTAACTTAATTCTTCTTTTATTTCCTTTATTTTCGATTTGATTTTAAGAGTGGAATACAGTTCTATTGCTTTATTAAAATTAGCTCTACTTTTTTTAATTTCTTTCATTTTTTTATACAGCAAACCCAATTCAAATAATGTTTCTGCCTGATTAAGCATATTTTCCAATTCTATATTTAATCGAAGGCTTGTATTTAAATAATTTTCAGCCAGAATATAATTGTTTAAATTTCTTTCAATTATTCCTTTAATTTTAAATATGTCTGCAATGGAAAGTCTGTCGTTAATTTTATAGCCTATTTCCATGGCTTTATCGGCAAAAACTTTAGCCAGTTTAAAATCTTTCAATTTCGTATAAATGAGGGCTTTGTTTAAAAGTGCAACGCACATCGGGTTTAGAACATCTGCTTTTTGTGAGTATTTAAAACTTTTATCAAATTCTTTTAAAGCTAAACTGTAATTGTTTTTTTGAAGATGAAGAACACCAATATTCCCGGTAACCTCCGCCATTCTTCTGTAATTCTTTTCTTTTTCAAAAATAATAAGCGCACGTTGGTAAAAATTATAAGCTTCATCATAATTTTGAAGTATGTTATTTACTACTCCTAAATTCGTCTCAATCATCCCGTAAATTATCTTGTCTTTTTTGGGATTTAAATATTTTAAACTCGTATCAAAGTGTTTGTGAGCTTTATTTAAGCTTCCTTTATCCCCGTATATTGTTCCCATTAAATTTTCACATTTGGCTAAACCTTTGTAGTCGTTTTGTAATTTATATATTTTTTTTGCCCGATTGATATATTTCCTGCTTTTTTCCCACTCAGCCTGTCTGCTGTAAATGTCACCCAGAGACATTAACGCAAACGCCAATACATTTCTGTATTTTACCTTTTTAATACTGAAATCAATCAATTTATTAAAAATCCGGGCGGAAACATCCAATTCACCCTTAATGGTGGATACTTCACCCAAGAAAAGTAATAACTCCAAGTATTTTGCGCTTGAGAGATTTTGTTCAGAAAATGACAGTAAAAATTCTATATATGTATTATAGTCAGATGAAGAACTTAATTTACTTTTAATGCTAATTTCATTTAGCCTTTTTCCAACATCCACTTTTTTCTTATTAGACCTTTTAATATTGGATAAAAGTTTTTTATATTCTTCAAACCTTTTACTATCAAAATATTCTTTTAAAATCTTCTCAATAACTGAGATATTATCTGACAATTAAATAACCTTTGTTTATTAATTTAAATCTGTAATTGAAATAAAAATTTTTACTTAGCCCAATTATATCTTGAAAAATGTTCCAAAAGAGCTTTTTCAACTTTTAGTTTCCCGTCTTCGATATTAACTTCAATTTTGTCATAAACAACCGGTATTAAATTACCATCACTGTCAACAAAACAGAACTGAACATTATCCGGATCTACTCCGTCTAAATTTAATCCTTCAATTTCTCCTGAGAAGATTAGTGGTAGATCAAATGTTGCACCATCCGGACCAAAAATGAATCCTGCATACTCATTATCCAGCTGAATTGTGAATTTCATTTTACCTTTGAAAGCACCGGCAGGAATTTTTAGTTTGCCTTCAAATTTAACACCGTTTTGAAGTTCACCTTCAATTTCAACTGTACCGCCTTTTTTTCCATCAATTTTAGACTTTACTTTTTTTCTCTTGTCTAAAGATGTTACAGGCAGTTTAATTAGGGTTGGCGTTGTCTGTTGAACAGCAAGATTTGTCAATTCTGAATTTGTGGGATTAACAAGGGATGAATTATCCGAACAACCGAAGTGCAGAAAGCCAACTATCAAAAACGAAAATAGTAAAAATCGTTTCATGTATAGCTCCTTTTATTAATGGGCTATACATGCTAACAATTATTTTTAAAAAGTCAAATATTTTAAACCATAAAATTCTGCATTTTTAAAAAAGGGGAGAAACAGCAAATATTTTTTTTGAAAAATGTATAAAAGTTTATTGAAGGCGATTAAAACTGAAAATAGATATAATAGCTTAAGATTAAAACAGAATAATAGAACGGATACTTTAATCTTTTATGTTTTAAGTTCTTCTGTTATTTCTTCTACTTTATTTTCTACTTTTAAGTATCTGTATTTTTTTAGGGAATTATTAAAGCACGATCTGCTCCTTTTAAAATCCCTCATCTGTTTATATAAGAATCCCATTTCATACAATGTCTCTGCCTGATCCAATATATTTTCAAGTTCTGTATTTATGCGGAGACTGGTATTTAAATAATTCTCGGATAAAGTATAATTCTTTCTGTTTTTCTCAATTACTCCTCTAACTTTATAAATATCTGCAATTGATAGCCTGTCATTTATTTTTTCTGCAATTTCCATAGCTTTAACAGCAAATGCATTTGCCAAGGAATAATCTTTTAACTTGTCATATATAGACGCTTTGTTAATACACGAGATACACATAATCTGCCAGTTACTGGCTCTGTTAGCGTGCATAAAAGCTCTGTCAAATTCTTTTAATCCGGATTTATAATTATGTTTTTCTAAATAAACCATACCTAAATTATGGTGAACTTCTGATAGCCTTTGATGATTATCATTCTTTTCAAATGTTAACAATGCTCTTTGAAAATGAACAAATGCCTGATCGAAATTTCCCTGAATATTTTCAAGAATACCAATGTTGGTTTCAAGCATTCCTTTTAAAACATCCGACTTTTTAGAAGAAGTAGAAAGCAATAAAGCAGCTTCAAAATGTTTTTTGGCACTTTTAAGGTCTCCCAATTCCACCTTAATTGTGCCCAGTATGTTTTCGCACTTTGCCATTTCGTTTTTACCGTTTATGCTTTTAAAAATTATTTTTGCTTTATTTAGTGAAGATATACTTTTCTCCCAAAATGCCTGCCTGCTGTAAATATTCCCCAATCCGTATAGTGCCTTTGCTTTTACTTTGTTATTTCTTGATTTATTCTGTGATATACCAAGCAGGTGAGAAAACACTTTATGAGCAGATTCAAGAGACCCTTTTGCAGTAAGGTCTTCACCTATGAATAAAAGAAAATTTGTTAATTTACTTTGTGAAAGTTTTTTCTGAGAAAATGTAATAAGAAGATCAATATTAGAATAGAAGGACGAGGTAGAGAACTCTACTTTCAATTGCTTCTTTTCTGACAAAGTAGAAGAAGGTGCTTTCTTTTTCTTTGAAGAATTTTCTTTTTTCAAAAGTGTTTGAAATTCTTCAAATTCCTTTTTTCCGAGAAATTCAGTAAGTGTCTTCATCAATATATTCTTCTCATTCTGCATTAAGTTTTTCCTTTTAATAAGATTTTTAACTTATTTGTTAATTAAATAAAATTCACCTGTAAAACTATTTAGCCCATCCGTATCTTGAAAAATGAGGTAATTCTGCTGCTTCAACTTTAAGTTTTAGCATACCTTTATCATCAATCTCAACTTTTAATTTTTCCGTTTTGACTGGTTCGTATGTTCCATCGGGTGCTAAATAGACAAATTGTATAGTTGCTGGATCTATGTTCCCTAATGGCAACCCTTTCAGTTCAACCTTAAGATTAGCGTTTTTATTAAACACCATTTGAGGTGTAAATGTCAATACACCCGTTTGATCGTCTATTTCCATTGTTATCCAGGTATCTTCATTAAGTGTACCCTTCTTAAATTTTATCTCGGCTTTTATTTTTATTTCTGAGCCGGTTAGTTCGTTTTTGATTTTTTGATCAATTTTCATTTCACAATCTTTATCTTTTTCTACGAACTTTGTTACTTTGTAGCTTTTTCTTAAAGATAAATTTTCATTACCTGTAAGCAATAGCCAGTTTGGTTCAGCAGTAATATTTTGATTAACAGTAGACTTGTTTCCATCTGGCTCAAGTATTGAGCTGTTGTCCGAACATCCAACTAAGAAAAGTCCAACTGCTAAGAATAAATTGAGCATTATGGCTTTCATAATATCTCCTTATTAATTATGATTGATAAAATTTCCATTTTTATTTACTTAGCCCATCCGTATCTTGAAAAATGAGGAAGCTGAGCGCCATAAACAGATAACGTTTTATTTTCTTTATTTGCTACAGATGTTCCCTGCATTTCTACAGGAGTTACATTTCCATAACCATCTAAATAGATAAATCGTATCTTGTCTTCATCCTTATCTTTTATTTTAACACCCGTTATCTCCATTGTAAATTGTAACGGTATATCAAATGTAAAAGGACTCGGACCAAAGTCTATCACAGCGTGTTTGCCTTCCATATATACAGTAATAGTTTGGTCACCGGTATAAGCCCCGGCAGGTACTGTTATGGTACCGTTTACATGAATTTCATCTTCATGAAATGAACCGACTATGCTCATTGTTCCGCCTGTATTACCATTTATAGTCTGTTCCACATAAAGAGGATCATCTTTATGCAGGCTCA
>CAZTZZ010000064.1:0-14467 GCA_964617905.1 uncultured Ignavibacteriaceae bacterium
TTGAATTTGACGAAGACAGGACAAATATAATTCCGGTTATGGATGCGGAAATTTTACACGACGGTTATAAAAATGTTTTAAGCCAAGTTTATAGCCCGGAAAAAGTTTATGAAAGAATTTTAACTTATTTCAAAAATTTAAATCCCGTCAAGGTTAAAAATTCAATAAGAAGGAAAGTCACTTTTAAGGAATTTGGAAATTTTATTAAAATAATTTATAAACTCGGATTTTTATATAATGGACGCAAATATTTCTGGAAAATGTTACTTTGGACATTGTCGAACAAGAAAGATTATATCGATCTTACAATTCTTTTTGGAATATTAATGTATCAATACAGCAGTTTATTAAATTCTTTTTTAGAAAAGGAGAAGAAAGGGATATTAATTTATTCAAAAGGCAAACTAAAAACTGTAAATGCATAGAAGAAATATTGTGATTAAAATATTCTATAAGTATCCAGTCATAATTAAATTTTATTTCATTCCAAATATTTATATCTTTCAATAACAAAAAAGTAATTCAGTTAAAAGAAGAAGAAATGTTATTCAATAAATATTTTACTCCGTTGGAAGCCAAAAAGACTCTGCCTTTAGTAAAGCAAATTGTCAGGGATATTATCAACTCAGCCAACGATATAAAAATGTTTAATTTTAAAGATGAAAAAAACCTGTCCGAAAACCCTGTTGTTGCAGAGCATTTGGAAAGAATAAACCGTTACGTTGAAGAATTAGAAGAACTCGGCTGCTATTATAAAGATTGGAATTTTGAAATTGGTTTGGTTGATTTTCCCGCTTTTATTGAGAATGAAGACGTTATGCTTTGCTGGAAAAGCGATGAAGACGATATTAAATTTTACCATAATCACACAGACGGTTTTGCAGGAAGAAAACCGATACCTGAAAAGTATTTTGTGGGGGAAGTAGTTATTTGATTAACAAAACCTCCGAGGTTTTTCGTAACCTCGGAGGTTACTTGAAACTTATCCGTTCCTTTGCTGAAAGTCTTTCATAAATTTAACAAGTTCATCAACAGCTACCTTCGGACAAGCATTGTAAATTGATGCTCTCAATCCGCCGATTGAGCGGTGACCTTTAACTCCGCCGAAACCGTTTTCTAAAGCTTCCGCAATAAGTTTTTTCTCTAACTCTTCAGAAGTCAAATTAAATGTTACGTTCATTACCGAGCGGCTGTCTTTTTGTGCGTGACCTTTATAGAAGCCGTCGCTTTCGTCAATGCAGTTGTAAAGCAGGTCTGCTTTTTCTTTGTTGACTGAATACATTGTATCGAGTCCGCCCATATTTTTAAGCCATTTTGCAACAAGTCCTATCATATAAACACCGAAAACCGGAGGAGTGTTGAACATTGAATTCTTTTCAGTGTGTATGTTGTAATTTAACATTGTAAATAATGAGCCGGGACTTCTTTGTAATAGGTCATCTCTTATTATTACAAATGTTACACCCGAAGGTCCCATATTTTTTTGTGCGCCTGCGTAAATGATTCCGTATTTGTTTACATCTATTTTTTTGTGAAGAATATCCGAAGATGCGTCACAAACCAACGGGACATCGCCGGCTTCAGGTTCTGATTTCCACTGAGTTCCATAAATTGTATTGTTGGATGTAAAATGAACATAAGATGCATCCGGTGAAAAATTAAATTCCGCAGGAATTCTGTCGAACCCGGTTTCTTCCGAAGATGCTGCAATATTTACTTCTCCCACTCTCTTTGCTTCTTTAACCGCTTTTTTTGACCAGGAACCCGTAACCAAATAATCCGCTTTATTATTAGGAGGCATTAAATTCATCGGCACCATTGCAAATTGTGTGCTTGCGCCACCCTGCAAAAAAAGAATGTGATAATTGTCCGGTATACCCAAAAGCGATTTTAAATCTTCTTTCGCTTCACCTATAATTTTGTCAAATGTTGCCGAGCGGTGACTTATTTCAAGCACAGACATTCCCACGCCGGGAAGTGTAAAAAGATTTTCCTGTGCTTCTTTTAATACTTCTTCGGGTAAAACTGCCGGACCCGCGTTAAAATTATATATTCTATCTTTCATATCTCCACCTTTAATATTTATTAGCTTAATTAAATTAAATGAATTACTAATCCGTCTCTTAATTTCGGCTCAAACCAGGTTGATTTTGGAGGCATTTTCTCGCCTGCATCGGAAATGTTAATTAAATCGTTTACCGATAACGGATGAAGAGAAAAAGCGACTGTTGCTTTTCCTTCGTCTACTAATTTTTCCAATTCTTTTGTTCCGCGGATTCCGCCTACAAAATCTATTCTTTTGTTTGTGCGAACATCATCAATTCCCAAAACAGGATTGAGTAAAAAGTTTTGCAGAATACTAACGTCTAATTTTTCACCTACATTGTCGCTTAAAGAATTGCTCGCAATTACGGAATCCCTTGCTTTAAGTTTGTACCATTCACCGTCTAAGTACATACAAAATGTTTTTGTCTCGGTCAGTTCTTTTTCGTCTGTTTTTTCAATTGTAAATTTTTCGTTTACCCGGCTTAATAATTCTTCTTTTCTCAGTCCGTTTAAGCCTTGAACCACCCTGTTATATGCAAGTATCTTCAATTGTTCCGCAGGGAAAAGAACACCTAAAAAGAAATTATATTCTTCTTCGCCGGTATGTGCAGGGTTATTATCTCTTTTTTCGTTTCTTGCTCTCCATGCGCTCGCGGCTCTGTGGTGTCCGTCGGCGATGTACAAACTTTTAACGCCTTTTAATTCTTCGATGACAACGGAATTTAAATCTTGCGGCAGAAGCCAAATTTTATGCGTTATTCCGTCTTCGGATGTAAAATCATATTCGGGTTGTTGATTAGAAATAGTACTGTTTACAACTTCATTTATTTTATCAACACCTTTATAAGTTAAAAACACGGGACCTGTCTGTGCTGAAGTAGTTACAATGTGATTCGTCCTGTCGTCTTCTTTTTCTTTTCGGGTATTCTCGTGTTTTAATATTACGTTGTTCTCATAATCGTCAACGGAAAATGCAGCTGCAATTCCAGTTTGAGGTCTTCCGTCCATAATTAATTGATATAAATAAAACCGGGGTGTTTCATCCTGAATTAAAGGAGCCCTGGTTTTTAACTTATCTAAATTTTCTTTAGCTTTTTTATAAACTTCGGGCGAATAAGCATCAACACTATCGTCTAAAGTAGCTTCTGCTCTGCCTATTCTTAAAAAGCTTAATTCGTTGTCGGCTACTAACTGTTTTGCTT
The DNA here is from genome assembly GCA_964617905.1 of uncultured Ignavibacteriaceae bacterium. Classification (GTDB taxonomy): domain Bacteria; phylum Bacteroidota; class Ignavibacteria; order Ignavibacteriales; family Ignavibacteriaceae. The sequence goes on from CAZTZZ010000064.1 coordinate 3,249, forward strand.
CTTCTCTGTTAACAACATCGTAAGGAACGCTTGCAACTTTCGGCGCAATTTCTTTTTCAGGACGTAGTGCTTTGAAAGGTCTGATAACTGCCATTTTTCCTTCTCCATAATTTTCTGAATTAGAATTACTAAAATCCATATATTATAAATAATAATCCAACCGCTAACTTATTTTACTTCATAAAACATAAAATTAATTAACGGTTTGATTATTCAAATTTTAACAATATTTCTGCTATATTTAATATTCGTTTTAAACTAATTATTAAAAAGTAAGTTGAATATTATGAAACGCATATTATTATTCTTGGTTTTTTTATTTCTTGGAAATCCATTTTTAAACGGACAGAAAAAAAGTTCATCTCCCAAATTAGTTGTCGGAATTGTAATAGATCAAATGAGATATGATTATCTGTACAGGTTTAATTCTCTTTACGGTGAAGACGGATTTAAAAAACTTATGAAAGACGGAAGCAATTTTACATTTGCTCATTTTAATTATATCCCAACATACACGGGTCCCGGACACGCTTCAATTTACACGGGAACAACTCCGTACTTTCACGGAATTATTTCAAATAATTGGTACGATAAAAAGGTAAAAAGTGTTATTTATTGTACAAGTGACGAATCCTACAATACTGTCGGCGCAAATAACGACAGAGGAGAAATGTCTCCAAAAAGATTACTTTCAACCACAATAACCGACCAGCTTAAACTTGCAACAAACAAAAAATCAAAAGTAATAAGCATATCTATAAAAGACAGAGCAGCAATTTTACCAGGAGGTCATTTCCCCGACGGAGCTTATTGGTACAACCCTCAAAGCGGAGGATTCATTACTTCATCATTTTATATGAAACAACTCCCCGGATGGATTAAAGATTTTAATGAAAAGAAATTAGCAGATAAATATATGTCATTCGAATGGAAACTCACTCACTCATTAGAAAAATATTGGGTTACTTTTCCTGACAGCGAACCTTTCGAAGAAGATCTTTTCCTTGAAAACAAGACCACTTTTCCTCATTCATTTAAAAACATTCCGCCGGAAGATAAAAGAGATATACTAAGAAGCACGCCATACGGAAATCAGCTTTTATATGATTTTGCTGTTGCTGCATTGGAGAATGAAAAGCTTGGACTTGGGAATCAAACAGATTTTCTTGCCGTTAGTTTTTCTTCGACTGATTATATCGGTCATTCATACGGTCCTAATTCGGTTGAGATTGAAGACACTTATGTAAAACTGGATTTGCTGATTGCAATGTTATTGGATAAACTTAACAAGCAGGTGGGTGAGGGGAATTATATATTATTTTTAACAGCCGACCACGGTGTTGCCGAGAATCCGGAATTTTTACATAAAAATAATATAGCAGGTGATTGGGTTAATTTTAGAGTTGTTTCTGATTCTTTGAAAAAGTTTTCTATGAGAAAATTTAATAATGAAAATATAATTGAAAAATTTTCAAGCAAGCAGATATTCTTAAACTATGATGTAATAAATTCTTTAAATTTAACTATTGTAGATGTAAGAAGAGAATACGCCGAATATTTAATAAAGACCTTTCCTTTTATAGCACAAACTATTACCCGTGATGATTTAATCCTTAATGTTGCGGACAGAAACTCTTCAAATTTTATTTTAAACGGTTTTAATCCATTACGTTCGGGTGATGTTGTTTTAGAACTTCAACCCGGATACATTCCGGGTTCCAGTTCAAATAGACACGTTACCCACGGTTCAAGTTATTCGTACGACACTCACGTTCCTCTATTATTTTACGGATGGAATATTCCGGGTCAGACAATAAATAAACCGGTTTACACAGTTGATATTGCACCGACTATTGCAGACCTGCTTAATATAACCGAACCGAGCGGAAATATGGGGATACCGTTAATTAAGAGCAAATAATTTCTAAATCAAATTTGTATTATTCCCTTATTTTATTATCATGTACGCTCAATTTTTAAGAAAAATGTAAAAGTGCAGAAATGAAAAGAATACCCGCATTATTATCGGTTGTTATAATTGCTTTAACAGTTTTGCAAGGATGTGAAACTAATAAAAACGAACTTACAAATCTTGCAACCGTCAAAGAAAAATTAAAAGAATATCATTCCGGCGGAAGATATGATACCGATTTAAACATGATTATTAAAAAAGCAAAATTTGAATTTTCAAAAATTAAACCCAAAGATAATTCTTTGGTTGTTTTTGATATAGATGAAACCGCACTTTCTAATTATCAATTCGGGTTGGACTATGACTTTGGATATAACGAGGAAATTTGGACCGAATGGGTAGTTAAAGAAAAAGCCATTGCAATAAAACAAGTAAAAGACCTATATGATATCCTGCTTTTAAAAGGATTTAAAGTTGCATTCATTACGGGGAGAAATACAAGTCACTACAAATCTACAAAAGAAAATTTAATTAACGAAGGCTATACAAATTTTGATACATTAATTACAAGAAAAATGAATGCTTTGAAAACCACTGCCGTGAATTATAAATCAAAAGAGAGAAAACTGCTTGTAGAAAAAGGATATGAAATTGCAGGGACTGTCGGCGACCAGTACAGCGATTTACTTGGAGCGAATCACGGTATACAGGTTAAACTTCCTAATTATCAATACATTGTAAAATAAAATCAAATTTATAAACTCCGCATAATTTCTTTATATTTACGCTTTGAATATTTTTGATGAATAATTTTAATATGCAGAATAAAGAAATACCTAAAGCTTACAACCCTTCATCCGTTGAAGATAAATGGTACGAGCAATGGATTAAAGACGGAGTTTTTCATTCCGAAGTTGACAAGAGCAAAAAACCCTACACAATTGTAATTCCTCCTCCCAATGTTACGGGCATTTTAACTATGGGGCATATTCTTAACAACACAATTCAGGATATTTTTATTCGTATAAAAAGAATGCAAGGCTATAATGCATGCTGGGTTCCCGGCACAGACCACGCATCAATTGCAACCGAAGCAAAGGTAACGGCATTTTTAAAAGAAGAAGGAATTGATAAAGAACAAATCGGTCGTGAGGAATTTCTTAAACATTGCTGGACCTGGAAAGATAAATACGGCGGACTCATAATTCAGCAATTAAAAAAATTAGGTGTCAGCTGCGACTGGGAACGCGAACGATTTACAATGGACGATGATTATTACAAAAAAGTTCTTCAAGCTTTTGTTAAACTTTACAACGATGGAAAAATCTACCGCGGTTACAGAATGGTTAATTGGTGTCCGGCATCAAAATCTGCGATCTCCGATGAAGAAGTAATTTACAAAACCGTGAACGGGAAACTTTGGTATTTAAATTATCCTGTTGTTGGGAGTGATAAATTTATAACCGTAGCAACCACGCGTCCGGAGACAATGCTGGGCGATACCGGAATTGCCGTTAATCCAGAAGATGAACGCTATAAAGAATTTATCGGTAAAAAAGTTTTACTTCCTTTGGTAGAGAAAGAAATTCCGATTTTTGCAGACGAATACGTTGATAAAGAATTCGGTACCGGTGCAGTAAAAGTTACTCCGGCACACGATGTAAACGATTATGAAATGGGACAACGACATAATCTTGAAATAGTGAATATTTTTAACGATGACGCCACAACTAACAATAATGTACCGGAAGCTTTCAGAAATTTAGATAGATTTGACGCACGTAAAAAAGTTATATCTGCTTTAGAAGAAAAAGAATTGCTTGCAAAGACTGAAGATTATCAAAATAGTGTCGGATACTCCGAAAGAGGAGGAGTGCCCATTGAGCCTTATCTTTCCGAACAGTGGTTTATGAAAATGGATGAGCTTGCTGAACCTGCCCTGCAAGCAGTTACAAAAGGCAAGGTTAACTTTCATCCGGCTCACTGGGTTAAAACCTATGAGCACTGGATGGGCAATATTAAGGACTGGTGCATCTCACGCCAGCTTTGGTGGGGACATCGAATTCCCGTTTGGTACAACAAAAACAACGATGAAATTTATTGCGGAGTTGAACCTCCGGCAGATATCAATAACTGGAATCAGGACGAAGACGTACTTGATACCTGGGCATCGAGTTGGCTTTGGGCTTACGATGTTTTTAAAACCGAAGAAGAACAAAATTATTATTATCCAACAGACACACTTGTAACCGCTCCCGATATAATTTTCTTTTGGGTTGCTCGTATGATAATGGCTGGTCTTTATTTCAAAAAAGACATTCCTTTTAAAGACGTATATTTTACAAGTGTTATTCGTGATATGAAGGGCAGAAAGATGAGCAAGTCTCTCGGAAATTCTCCCGACCCGCTCGATGTTATAAACGAATACGGCGCGGACGCGCTTCGTTTTACCGTTATTTATTTGGCACCGCTCGGACAGGATGTTCTTTTCAGCGCAGACAAATGTGAGCTGGGAAGAAACTTTGCCAACAAGATTTGGAACGCCGGAAGATTTTTAATGATGAATGCCGGAAACATAAAAGTTGATGATTCACTTGCAGACAAACATATTGATTTAACCGACAAATGGATTTCTTCCAGGCTGAACGAAACAATTCAAAAATTAGAAACTGCTCTTAAAAAATTTGAGATCAACAATGCTTCAAAGATAATTTATTCCTTTGTGTGGAATGATTTCTGCGATTGGTATTTAGAATTAATTAAGACCAGACTTTATTCTGATAATGATGAAATTAAATCTGCGGTACTTTCACGTTCGTTAAAAATATTTGAAAACTTGCTTAAAATAGTCCACCCGTTTATGCCTTTTATAACAGAAGAACTGTGGCATTTTGTTACTGGAAAGGAAAATAATGAAAGTATTTCAAAATGGGAATACCCTGTTGCAGAAACATCATTGATTAAACCGGAAGTTGAAATTGAAATGGGATTTCTGCAGGAAATTGTAACCGCTATAAGAAATATCCGTGGGGAGATGAACATTGCTCCTTCACTGCAGTTTGATATTTTCATTAAAGCAAAAAAAATAAACAATGAACAGTTAGATTATGTAAAGAAACTTGGGAAAGCTAAAAACATTACGGTTGATGAAAATCTTACCAAACCAAATGCAAGTGCTTCAAAAGTTTTGAACAATTGTGAAATATATATTCCACTTGAAGGAATTATAGATTTGGATGTTGAACGCAGCAGACTGCAAAAAGAAATTACCCGTCTTGAAGGCTCATTAATTGGAATAGGAAAAAAGCTAAGCAATGAAAAATTTGTAAACAACGCACCCGTTGAAGTTGTAGAAAAAGAAAAGAAGAAAAAAGAAGACTGGCAGAATAATTTAACAAAACTTAAAAGTTTGTTAGAAGATATTAGTTAGTAAGAAGATTCCCGATATCTTCAAGATATCGGGAATCTAAATAATTATTTATTCCTCACCCATAAAAGGGTAACTCCAGTCCTTTGGAGGATCAAACGTTTCTTTAATCGAACGGACACTCATCCAGCGAAGCAGATTCATTGCACTGCCTGCTTTATCGTTTGTACCCGATGCTCTTCCACCACCGAAAGGTTGTTGCCCGACAACCGCTGCAGTTGGTTTATCGTTAATATAAAAATTACCCGCAGCGTGTCTTAATTTATTTGACATCTTAACAAGAACGTCTCTGTCTTGCGACCAAATAGCACCGGTAAGTGCGTACGGTGAAGTTGTGTCGCAGAGATCAAGTGTTTCATCAAATTTTCTGTCCTCGTAAACATAAATAGTCAGCACGGGACCAAAAATTTCTTCCTGCATCGTTTTGAATTTAGGATTTTTTGTAACAATTGTAGTCGGTTCGATGAAAAATCCTTTTGATGAATCGAATTTACCGCCTGTAATAATTTGTGCGTCTTTGTGTCTTTTTGCATATTTAATATAACCGGTTATACTTTCGTAGGCAGGTCTGTCAATAACTGCGGTCATAAAATTGGTGAAATCTTCAGGGTCACCCATCTTAATTTTTGCAACTTCAGATACATATTTCTTTTTGAATTTATTCCACAGTGATTTGGGCAGATACATTCTTGACAGAGCAGAACATTTTTGTCCTTGATATTCAAACGCTGCTCTTATAGAAGCGGTTACTAAAGCATCAACATTTGCAGTATTGTGAGCAAACAGAAAATCCTTGCCGCCTGTTTCACCAACTATTCTAGGGTAGTATTTTGATTTGTGGATGTTATCGCCCACTGCTTTCCACATTCCCTGGAAAACTGCAGTTGATCCTGTGAAATGTATTCCGGCAAGATCGGGACTGGACATTACCGGTCCGCCAACTTCACCTCCTGATCCAGGAATAAAGTTTATAACTCCCTTAGGCACACCTGCTTCGATTAATAATTTCATTACCTGATAAGCAGAATATACTGCCGAAGATGCCGGTTTCCACAAAACAACATTACCCACCATTGCTGGCGCTGTACATAAATTTCCTCCAATTGAAGTAAAGTTAAATGGGTTAACTGCAAAAACGAACCCTTCCAAAGCTCTGTATTCACTTCTGTTCCACATTCCTTTTGAAGACATCGGCTGTTCGCTCATCAATTGTGTCATAAAATGAGCATTGAATCTCCAGAAATCTATAAGCTCGCATGCTGCGTCAATTTCTGCCTGATAAGCAGTTTTGGATTGTGCAAGCATTGTAGCAGCATTGACAGTTGAACGCCAAGTACCTGCAAGCAGATCGGCAGCTTTAAGAAAAATAGCAGCTCGATGTTCCCAAGGCATATTTTCCCACTCTTCTCTTGCGGAAAGAGCAGCTTTGATAGCCATATCAACTTCTTTTTTACCGGCTTTGTGATAAATGCCCAATTTTATTGAATGATCGTGAGGGACTTTCATTTTTCCGGTTTTTCCCGTATAAATTTCTTTACCGCCAATAATCAATGGAACTTCAATTTGTTTTGATTTTAACTCAATTAATTTTTCCTTTAGTTCTTCTTTCTCTTTACTTCCCGGCGCATATGAATAGACCGGTTCATTTACAGGTGTTGGTACTTTGAAATAAGCATTTGACATAGTGTCCTCCGCGCTATCTTTATTATAAAAACTTGTATCAGATTAATATCTAAAATTAGATATACAAAATCGTACTTTTAGAATCTTTAATCAAATTTGTTTCTTGGTTAAAAGGTGAATGTTAAATTTAAGGCATAATTTTCTACTCCGGGATTTGGGGGACCTAGACTTGCGTTGGAAATATGGCTAAAACTAACACCAAGCCTTATGTCGTTTTTGAGTTTAAAATCCAGTTGTAATTTAGATCTGAATTCCAAAGCATAAAAAAGCTCTTTCCCGTTTCCTTTATTATAATAACCCGGAGCAAAACTAGGTGTAAAAATCATATATTTTCCTAAATTGATTTCAGTTAATATACCGGCAAAAATAAAAAGGCCACCGTCAGTATTTATCATTACTCCCGTAAAAGGATTTAAGAATAATATCTTTTTGTCGGGACGAAATTCAGCCATGACAAATGTAGAAGTATTTACTTGTTTATTGAAATCAAATTTGCCGATTGCAATTGTTAAATAATTTTTATCTTGAGCATTAATTCTATAAGGGAAACATAAAATAGAGATAATAAAAATTATTAAAATTAGAATAGCTTTTCGGGTTACCATAAATTGAGTTAAAAATATTTATTGATTGTTTAGCACTAAATATAAAAGATTAATATTAAATTGTTACAAAGATAAATTAAAATAATTTGGTGATATTATGGTAAGAAACCCAAAACAAAATCTGAAGACTAAACTGGATATTGCTAAAAACTGGTTACCTAGATATACAGGTACAAATATTGATGAATTTGGTGATTATATACTTTTAACAAATTTTGGCAATTATGTAACTCAGTTTGCAGAAAAATTTAATTGCGATGTAAAAGGATTTGGTAAACCGATGCAGACAGCAACAAATAACCAAGGACTCACAATTATAAATTTCGGGATGGGCTCACCCAACGCTGCAACAATAATGGATCTTCTGGTTGCAAGAAATCCCAAGGGTGTTTTATTTTTGGGCAAATGCGGAGGACTGAAAAAATCTACTGAACTGGGACATTTTATTTTACCTATTGCTGCAATTAGAGGCGAAGGTACAAGCAACGATTATATGCCGAAAGAAGTACCTGCTCTTCCGTCTTTCAAATTACATAAATTTGTCTCCGATAAAATAATAGAATGCGAACAGGAATATAGAACAGGTGTAATATATTCAACTAATAGAAGAGTGTGGGAGTGGGACAATGAATTTAAAGCTTATTTAAAAAAATTATCACTCATCGGTATTGATATGGAAACTGCTACCGTTTTTGTTGTAGGTCTGGTTAATGAAATTCCCAGAGGCGCATTGCTTTTGGTCTCGGATATGCCGCTTGTACCGGAGGGTATTAAAACCGAAGCCTCCGATAGGATAGTCACAACTAAATTCTCGGACATGCATTTACAGATAGGTATTGAAGCAATGACACAAATAGGGGAGAAAGGCGAGCATATAAAACATTTCAGGTATTAAATATATTTATTTAGATTCCCGATATTTTTACTTGCCCGCATCTGACGGGAAATATCGGGAATCTTTTTACATATAAGACAAGCCGACAACAATTGTTAATCCTTATCAATCTTATCTTTTTTAGTTTCTTTCTTTAAAATAATAATTTTTTTGTGATGGTCTTTTGTATCAATATTGATGTCAATATCATCGTCATCGTTTAGATTCTCCAAAAATTCCTCGGCTTCTTTGCCTTTGTATTTTTTAACGGTTTTCTTACCTTCTTTTGTTGTTGTTACTGTAACTTCCTTAACACCGCCCTTTACTTTTACCTCAATTTCTTTTTCTATGTTATTTTTTCCTTTAAAATGTTTTCTCATTTTATCTTTAATTACTACCACATCATCGTCGTCACTAAACCAAACATTGTCCCCAGTTTTTACTTCAAACTTCTTTAATCTTTTACCTTTTTTGTCTTTCCATAAAAAATGTTTAGAGCGGATTTTATTCTTTTTTAAATATTCCTCTGCTTCTTTACCTTTCAAAACTTTCTTTGTTGTTTTTCCGTCTTTTGCTGTTTCTACTGTAACCTCTTTTTTACCGTCTACAATTTCAACTTTTACTTTCTTTGATAATCCATCTTTCTCCACATCAAATATATCGTCATCATCAGAGAAGAACATTACGTTATGATGTTTATCAAACACATCATCACCGTCCACTGTGAAAACAAATTTGTTTTCTTTTTTCTTCAGTCTTTTTAGAATTTCTTCTGCTTCTTTTCCGGTAAAATCAATAGTCCCTTTATCTGTTTGTATACTTATTTTTTTTACCTTACCGTCAATTTTATCCAGTTTTTTGTGAAGGTCTTTTTTGCCTTGTCCGAGTATGTTTGGTGATAGAAAAGCAAAGATCAAAGAAACCGATAGTACGGTTAAAAGTTTTGATTTAATTAATTTTTCCATTGTTTCTCCTTTTATTTTGATTAAATAAATTATCGTCTATTTTTAAGGGAAGATTATAGCAATTATTCTTAAATTGCACCCGAAAATTTTAATATTAAAACATTTTAATGAAAGAACATAAATATTCAAAATTTGCAATTTTGGTGTACAGATTCGGCAATATACCCGTTACTTTCTTCCTGAGTCTGTATTTAATATCATTGGGCATCAATTTAGACGCAGGATGGGTCTACATTGTTCCGTTTATTATTACCCTTCTTTTGATTTATTTTTTGAACAAACATTATTTAACTCTCTACAAAATTTTACCCACCAAAATAATAGCAGATGAAGAAAAAATGATTTGTTCGGGATTCTTTATGTCCGCAAAAGAAATAACCATTTATTATAAGAATATTAGCGAACTTAACGGTGGAATTTTCAGTGGAAAAATCAGCGGGCTTATGAAAGTAATTGACGGCGAAAACAATTTTACGGTTGGGTTTTTTCACAAGCTAAAAAATGCAAAGGAATTGGAGACAAAAATTTTAAGTAAAGTTAACCGCGATATTTATGACGAGGTTATAAACAGGATCGGTTTTAAGAAGAAAGAAGAAACCAAAAACTAGAAACCGTTTGACATAGTCATTCCTTCGGATGAAACGGTTACAAAATCACTAATATTTTTCTAACCCCCGACTTAAGTCGGGGGATAACAAAGGAATAAAATTTTTTACAACCGTTTTAACGGTTTACTAAAAAAATATAATATGAAAGTAGCAGTTTTATTATCCGGCGGAGTCGACAGTTCTGTTGCACTTAATCTTCTTAAAAACAAAGGACACGATATTACCGCATTTTATCTTAAGATCTGGCTTCAGGATGAATTTTCATTTTTAGGCGATTGTCCGTGGGAAGAAGATTTGGAATTTGCAAAAGGTGTGTGTGAACAAGCAGGTGTACCGCTTGAAATAATTTCACTTCAAAATGAATATTGGGATAATGTTGTAACATATACAATATCAGAGATTAAAAATGGACGCACACCCAACCCCGATATTTTCTGCAACAGTCTGATTAAGTTCGGACAGTTTTACGATAAAATTGACGACTCATTTGAAAAAGTAGCAAGCGGACACTACGCAAAGGTCGAACAGGTAAAGGGTAAATTTCTGCTAAAGCGTTCGCCCGATCCGGTGAAAGATCAGACTTACTTTCTTGCCTACTTAAATCAAAAACAGTTGAGCAGAGCGTTGTTCCCATTGGGTGATTTTAATAAAAATGAAGTAAGAAAATTTGCCGAAAAATTTGATCTGCCAAATAAAAACAGAAAGGATAGTCAGGGTATTTGTTTTCTGGGACAGGTAAAATTTAACGAATTTATAAAACAGCATCTGGGGGTTAAAAAAGGTGATATTGTTGTCTCCGAAACAGGAGAAAAAATAGGCGAACACGAAGGATATTATTATTTTACAATCGGGCAGCGTTCGGGATTAAAACTCGGCGGCGGTCCCTGGTTTGTTGTAAAAAAAGATGTTGAGAAAAATATTGTTTATATCTCAAAGGAAGATAAATCGAGACGAAGCAAAAATAACTTTAAAGTAACGAACTTTAACTGGTTCGCGGAAAAGCCAACGGAGAAAAAAGATTTGCAAGTTAAAATAAGACACGGGCAAAGATTTTTTAACTGCCGACTAAATTTAATTGACAATAAACTCGGCGAAGTTATTTTAGATGAATCCGACCAGGGAATAGCGCCAGGACAGTTTGCTGT
>CAZTZZ010000065.1:0-7489 GCA_964617905.1 uncultured Ignavibacteriaceae bacterium
CCAGTTTAATTTGTCTTTTGCTTTGCCATTGTCCAAATGCTGATCAAAAGCAAGCGGTTCAGCAAGCAGCCCCATCAACTTTTCTCCTTCTTCAACTGAAAAATAATTTATTTCAGATGTGTAACCTGTAACTTTTGCAATTGCTTTTACAATTTCATTTATTGAATTATGCGAATCATCAACGGCATTAAAATATTCACCGCTGCAGCCACTTTGAAAAGCTTTGTAATATAACTCTGCCAAATCATCAACGTGAATCATTGCCCAGTGATTTTTTCCGTCACCTATTACATTTATTTTATTTTCATTGATTGCTCCATTTATCCAAATATTTGTAAGACTTCCCTCCTTCCCGTAAACACATCCCGGACGAATTACAATACCGTTAATATTTTCTGAATTTATAACTTTCTCTTCTACTTCGTGCCGCCAAAGAACTTTTTTAGCTGGCTTTAAGGATGCATTTTCATCAGCAACACCGTAGGTATTGCCGTAAACCCAGCAACCGCTTGTATAAATAAATGTTTTCTTGTTTCCTGTATTATTAATTGACGTTATTGCATTTACTACATTTTTATCCAACTCAACTGTTTTATCCGAATATTCTACCGCCGCATGAATAATTAAATCACATTCTCCGGCAACAGGCAGGAAGGAATCTTTATCGGACATATTTCCTATAACCGGAATAATTTCTTCTACGTATAATTTATCTTTTTTAGTTTCACTTCTTGTAAGTCCATAAACGGTATGCCCGTTTGATCTGAATTTTTTTGCGGCATTAAATCCTATATAGCCCGTAGCTCCGGTTACAAATACTTTCAATTAAATCTCCGAGTAATTCTTAATTATTATAATTTTATTAAATTTATGATATTATAAAATGAATAAAGTAGTTTAATAAATCAATTTATTCATCACATTTTATTTGCTATTAAAAATAAAATGCATTAAAATATAAGTTGATTTGAAATCAAAAGATAAAAGGGAGACAAAATCTTATGAAGATTATTCCTCTAAAAAAGATTAGTAAAACATTGTTGCTATTTATTTCAGTTTTGCTTTTTACAAACAATTCTTTTTCGCAAGTCCAAGTTAAAAAACCATTAAGTCCCCGCAATGCCAGTTACGATATCAATGTAAAACTTGATACAAAGACCAATATTCTTGATGGAAGTGAAATTCTAACCTGGACAAATTTATCAAAAGACTATGTTAAAGAGCTTCAATTTCATCTTTATTTAAATGCTTTTAAGAATACTAATTCTACTTTTATGAAAGAAGCCAGTACCGGAGTATCAAAAAGAAACCAAAACATCAGCGTTGATGATTGGGGATGGATTGATGTAATTTCTATGCAGAGTATTGACGGAAAAGATTTAACGGACAGAATCAAGTTTATTCAACCGGACGACGAAAACAAAGACGATCAAACGGTAATAAGCGTTATGTTGGATAAGCCCGTAAAACCGGGTAGATCAATAAAACTAAAAATCATTTTTAAATCGAAGTTGCCCAAAGTAATTGCAAGGACGGGTTATGCGGGTGATTATTATTTAGTCGCCCAGTGGTTCCCCAAAATAGGGGTCTATGAATTTCCCGGAATTAGAAATGCAAAAAAGGGCGGATGGAACTGCCATCAATTTCATGCTAATTCTGAATTTTACTCAGATTACGGTGTTTATAATGTAAACATAACAATAGCTGATAATTATATCGTCGGTGCCGTGGGACTCCTGCAAAAGAAAGTTGAAAACAAAGACAGCACAAATACTTTTACATACAGGGCGGAAGATGTTGTGGATTTTGCGTGGACAGCATCACCAAGATTTAAAGTTGTAAACGATATGTGGAATGATGTCAGCATTAGAATTTTAATGCAGCCCGAACATCTATCCTTAGCCCCGAGAGTTCAGCACTCATTAAAAGGGGCGCTTCAGTTTTTTACTGATAATTTAGGAAAGTACCCCTATCCGAATGTAACTGTAGTAGATCCTCCTCTGAAAGGATTTGCTTCGGGCGGTATGGAATACCCCGGATTTTTTACAATCATTAGTGTGTGGAAAATGCCGGCAGGTTTGAAAATGTTGGAGAATGTTACCGTCCACGAATTCGGTCATACATATTTTATGGGATTGTTAGCTTCAAACGAATTTGAAGACCCCTGGCTTGATGAAGGATTTAACTCCTATTTTGAAGCAAGAACTATGGACTCTCTCTATGGACCCAAAACATCTTTTTTTAATTTTTTCGGTTATCATTTCGGTACAAGAGAGCAGCAAAGAATCGGATATATATCCATGAAAAATCCGAGAATTGCTAACAATTACAGACCTTCTTGGGAATTTAAAAACGGCGGATACGGAACAATAACTTACAGTAAAACCGGAACCTGGATGTCAACCCTGGAAGGACTTGTCGATTTGGATGTAATGAACGAAATAATGAAAACTTATTATGAAAGATGGAAGTTCAAACATCCGTCTGCACAAAATTTTATTGATGTTGTAAATGAAGTCTATAATAAAAAACTCGGGGATAAATTCGGTAAAAATCTCAACTGGTTCTTCGATCAGTTTTTATACGGTACAGCAGTCTGTGACTATAAAGTTGCAAACATTAAAAACATTAAAGTTAAACAACCAAGTGGAATTTACGACAGCTCAAATGTTAAAAAATTGTACCGATACAAAAAAAGCAAAGAAACAAAATACCGTTCTTCTTTTTTAGTCTCGCGTTTGGGTGACGCAATTATGCCCACGGAAATTGCGGTGCATTTTTCAGATAACTCGGATACTCTAATTACCTGGGACGGTAAAGCATTGAACAAGGATTTTAATTTTAAGGGAAAAAACAAGATTGAATGGGTTAAAATAGACCCCGATAATAAAAACTTAATGGACATAAATATAATTAACAACAGTTTGAGTGTTAATCAAGAAACAACTGTTATTAATAAATACACAACAAAATTCCTTTTCTGGGTAGAAAATTTAATGCTTTCTTTTTCAATGCTATTTTAATAAACAAAGAGAATTAAAATGAAATTTATTACATCATATATTACCGGTATAACTTCTACATTTAAGAAAACTAAAATTTTATTCTTATTGTATTCCACTGCGTTAATACTTGCTTTAGTTGTGGCAATATCTTTTAAGAAAGCAATTTCAGATGATGCAGGATCTTCATTGGCATTACTTTCTATGTTGAAGGATTTTGATTATTCAGCTTATTCTAACTTTATGCATTTCTTTAGAAATACAATTTCTCCGCTATATAAAGTAGCTGTCTATTTAGGCATATTTTATACTATTTTTTCAGTATTCTTTTCAGGCGGAATTATTTCATCCATTAAAAACAATTCAAATTCGCTATCCCGGTTTTGGGCCGACAGCTGGACATATTTATCCCGATTTTTCAGATTATTCCTATACATATTAATTGCTCAAATTATTGCCGCGTTACTTGTTTTCTTCCCCGTAGCAGGAATTATAGGCACTATTAGCAGCAGCGTTGAGAGTGAAGCAACTTATTTTTATGTAGCCTTATCCGGAATTGTTATTTACCTGTTCTTTTTAACGATATTAATTTTAGTCTCCGATTACGCAAAAATAATGTTGGTCAGTGACGCTGCATTTAGACCGTTTAGAACAATGTTTAGAGCTTTCGGTTATGTTTTTAAACATTTCTTTTCTGTTTACGGACTTAATGTTTTGTTTTTAATATCTGGAATAATTCTTTTTGTAATTTATTTTTTCATTGCTGATAAAATAGGTATGACTTCAGGTTTTACAATATTTGTTATGTTTATAATTCAGCAGTTAATTATAGTCTGTAGATTGTTTTTGAAGATATCTGTTTACGGAGGAGAAGTAGATTTAGTTAAAAAGATCGGTTGATATTTCAACCCATCAAATCTTTTTCATCTGTAAATTCTGCAATTGAGTCAATCATTTTATTTTTATCAATAATAACTGCGGTAAGTTTATTTCCTGAATAAGCAGAAGTATCTATATAAAGTGCATTGCTCTTTTTTACAAACTGTATTTCTTCTTTGCGTGTGTGTCCTACAATTTGAAGCTTGCCTAAATTTACCAAATCGTTGCGAGTCCAAACAATACTTTTTTCGCTTAATAAATTTCCTTCTAAGATCTTATCCAAAGATGCAATATCTAATTTGCCGTTATTAATAATGTCACCTTTAAAATCAACTGAAATACCAGCGTGTGAAATAAAGCAATCTTCTAAATCAAAATACAACGGCGCTTCTTCAATTAGTTTTAGATGCTTATCAAGTTTATTATAGTGTCCGTCGTATGATAGAATAGTTGATTCATAGCCGTTATATAGCCAGTTTCGTCCCATATTACTGAAAGGATCTTTCATAAAGTGATAAAACATAAACTCGTGATTTCCGGGTACAAAATGTATTTTGTTTGAAATAACATATTCTATTACGTCAAAACTAAAATTACCTCTGTCAACAAGGTCACCGACACTGTATAGTGGAATTTTTGGGTATTTTTCCCTTACATTTTTAACTAATTCTTTTAGTGTGTTTACACAACCGTGGATATCACTAATTACTGCAATCATATTTTAGATGTGATAATTGTTTTTTGCAAATTTTGTAAGTTCGTCTCTGAATTTCGGGTGCGCAATATCAATTAATGCTCTAGCCCTTTCCCGAATGCTTTTTCCAAACAGATATGCCGTTCCGTATTCTGTAACTACATAATGAACGTCGCCCCTTGAAGTTACAACGCCCGCACCGGGATTTAATATAGTCACTATCCTTGAAATTTTTTCATCCTTTGTTGTTGAAGGTAAAGCGATAATCGGTTTGCCTCCTTCCGAGTGTGCAGCCCCTCGTACAAAATCAACCTGCCCGCCGATTCCGCTGAATAATTTTGTACCTATTGAGTCGGCACAGACTTGTCCTGTCAGGTCAATTTCAATTGCGGAATTAACGGCAATCATTTTATTGTTTTTTGCAATTATAAACGGATCGTTTACATATTCCTGTCTGTGGAATTCAACAATGGGATTGTTGTCAATAAAATCATAAGTTTTCTTAGTCCCGAGTACAAAGCCCGTAATAATTTTTCCGGGGTGAAGAGTTTTTTTCTCGCCGTTTACAATTCCCATTTCAACAAGGTCTACAAGCCCGTCGGAAAACATCTCCGTATGAATTCCCAGATCATTTTTCTGCTTGAGATATTTCATCATTGAATCCGGGATAGCTCCTATTCCCATTTGAAGCGTCGATCCGTCTTCAATTAAATTTGCTATTTTCTCACCGATTGTATCATAAATTTTTATTATTTCCTGACTCGAATTGGGGTCAACCTGAGGTAATTCTGTTATCGATTCGTTGTTTTCTACAAAATAATCTATTTTGTTAACGTGAATAAAACTGTCGCCGAGCGAACGGGGCATATGTGTATTAACCTGCGCAATTATTGTTTTAGACATTTCCGCGGGAGTTTTAATATTCCCAACATCAACACCGTAACTGCAGAAGCCGTGCTCATCTGGTGGAGAAACGTGGATTAAAGCAACATCTGATTTCAATCTTCCTTTTTTAAATAACAGAGTTACTTCCGATAAGAATATTGGAATAAATTCCGCCCTGCCCTCGTTAACTGCAGTGCGTGTATTCTTGCCCATAAAAAAAGCTTTATGCTTAAAATGTTTTTCCATTCCGGGTTTTGTGTAGGGCAGGTCACCCACTACGAGAATATGGTAAATTTTAACGTCACTCAATTCATCTTTCCGCTGAACCATCGCATTAATTAATTTTAACGGAACGGCGCAGCCCGGCTGAACAATTACATTATCTCCCGATTTTATAATTTTAACCGCATCTTCAGCCGAAACAACTTTATCCTTATAAATCCTAATTAAGTTAGATGAAATACTGTTTGTCGTTATGTTTTCGGTAATGGTCATAAATATATATTTAAATTCTCATCAATAATTAATTTGTCGAGAAGATTCTCAACGGTCTGTATTCAATTCCAAATGTATTGGCTAAGATTTCGTTAGTGCAAAATCCCTGATAAGTACAAACACCGTGAGCCAGTCCGGAGTTTCCCATTAAAATATTATCCAGCCCGTTATTTGCAATATCCAAAATATATTGAATAGAAGCGTTATTTAACCCGTAAGTAGCTGTTCTTGAAACAAGAGCAGGCATATTGGGAACACAGTAATGAATTACACCGTGTTTTTCAAATACGGGATCTGACAAAGAAGTAATTCTGCTTGTTTCAATGCATCCGCCCTGGTCAATCGAAACATCAATAATTACAGCGCCGGGTTTCATTTCTTTTACCATTTGTTCAGTTACCAAGTGGGGTGCTTTTTCGCCCTTCATTAATACCGCACCAATAAGTACATCCGCGAATTTCACTCCTCTTGAAATAGTATACTGATTTGCCATTACCGTTGTAACTTTTTTATTGAATAACGTTTCAACATCTTTTAAGCGGTTGAGATCATTATCAATTACAATTACTTGCGCACCTCTTCCCAATGCTGATCTTGCCGCAGTTTTGCCGACCACTCCGGCGCCTAAAATAACAATTGCCGCGGGAGCCACGCCTGTAATACCGCCCACCAATATTCCGCGTCCCTTACCCGAAAAATTTTCCAAATATCTTTCAGAAAGTTGAATTGCAAGTTGTCCCGCTATCTCACTCATCGAATGTAAAATGGGTAGTTTACCGTCCTGCTCGATAAGTTCATAACCGACTGCTGCTATTTTTTTGTTCAATAATTCTTCTATTGTCTTTTTTCTGCCTACGGCTAAATGTAAAAACGAAAAAAGAATTTGATTCGGCTGAAGCATTTCAAGTTCGTTTTCCAAAAGCGGTGCAACTTTTACCAATAATTCAGAACGGCAGAATACTTCCTCCGGACTAAATACTATTTTAGCACCGATTTTTTCAAACTCATCGTCAGAAAAATGGCTTCCCTCTCCGGCTTTGCTTTCAATATAAACCGTATGTCCCGCTCTCACCAAAGCGTCCACCCCGGCAGGTGAAAGTGCTATTCTTTTCTCCTCTTGAGCCAATTCTTTAGGTATACCGATTAACATATTAATATCCTTATTTTCCGATTTGAAAATTACCCATTACAAAATATATAAACAACAAATTGAATTATTACTTAGACTGACACGATAGTACCGTGAAAGTAGAATTACATGAAAATTTAAATGGGTGTTAAAGGCTTTTTACCCCTTAAAACATTCACAACATTTTTTGCAGCGAGTATTGCCATAGCCGTTCGGGCTTCAACAGTTGCACTGCCGATGTGAGGCGCTAAAATTACATTTTTCAAGCTCAATAATTCCAGATGAATTTTTGGTTCGTGTTCATAAACATCCAGTCCGACAGAAAATATTTTTCCCTTTTTCAAAACCTTGACCAATTCATTTTCATCGATAATATTTCCTCTTGCCGTATTAATAAGTATGGCT
>CAZTZZ010000065.1:7589-13263 GCA_964617905.1 uncultured Ignavibacteriaceae bacterium
GAATTTTTTATCGTCAATTAATTTTCTGCATTCAAATAATCTGCGGCAGCAGGCAAGCGTCAATGTCATTGCCAAATCAGCTGTTGAATCCGTAAGAACATCCGGAGTGTTTGTAATGATTATATTTTTTTGTTTCACATATTCAACATCAATATTTTCATATCCCACGGAATAGCATGCAATAATTCTGCATTTTTTCATTGCGTCTATGACTTCTTTGTCTATTTTATCGGTTAGTAGAGGAATTAAAGCATGTATATTTTTTACATTTTTTAAAAGAATATTTCTCGGGATCGGTTTGTCTTCTTTGTAGACTGAAACGGTAAATCCGTTATCCCTTAGATATTTTATTGCTTTGGTTTGTATTTTTCTTGTTATGTAAACTTTCATAAATCAATTGCTAAAGATTTAAACTGAGTATATTATCAATTCTAATTTGTTTATAAATTTAAATATGATTTGTTGTTTATTCAAATATTAAAATTTAATTTGTATAATATATTTAGCCTAACTATTCACAATGCGTATAGCAAAGTGTTGGTTCCATTAAAAAAAGAATGTTTTTAGTTTAAATTAAATAAGTTTTCTAATCAAATGATTATTTATGATTGAAGGAATATTAAATATTATTTATGGGCTGATTGCCTCAATTGTTTTCGTTGGTATTGGCTTTCTTTACGGACGCTACAAGGAAAGAAAAAAAAACCTGGGCATCCCTCTTGAAAATTATCCCTTTTATCCTTTCTCTTTAGACGATAAAAAAATGCTCCAGTTTGATTTTGATAAATTTAACGCGGCTGTCGCTTCACTCATTAAGAAAAAAGATTATCAAGCAGGTCAGCAATTAGTATTGATAGGAGAACAGAATAATGTTCGTCAGGTATTAGAGACATCTTTTTTAGAAAATTATGAGAAACTTTATAAGCTTTATAACGGCGATAAAGTTTTGGATGATTCTACTCAATTCTTAGAGAATTACAAACGTATAGTTCGACTTATTGGTGATAGTTTTCCCGATTGCGGAATCGAAATTTTGCTTCATAACCTTAGCAATCCATCAAAAGCATTGTATTATTTAAAAAACAATGTCACAGGCAGAAATATAGAAGCACCGGCGACTAATCTATTAATGGATTTAAAAAGAAGGGATTCTAATAAGGAGGATAAGCTTAATTATGAGTTAAATATAGGCGAAAGAAAATTTAAATGTACAACAATTCCTATTTATAAAGATAAAATGGGAATTGTTGGAGCGATCTGTATAAATGTGGACTATAATTATATAAATGACAAAGTACGGAATGATCCGGAATTAATTGATAAATTTTTGGACTCAATGTGCAAAGTAAATATGATATTGGATGAAAATATTTTAAGCAAAAATGAATATGAAAAAGCGCTTAAAGGAAAGCGTCATTTTAGGGATTATTAATACTGTGTTATTATGGAATATGCAAAATGCGTTTATTGAGATTTCACCCAAACAACAACCCTACAATAAACACGGCAGAAAGAATTCCCATAACATCGGCTATTAGTCCGGCGGGCAAAGAGTGATGTGTTCTCTTAATATTAAACCGCCCCAAAATAAACTCATTATTCTTATCAAATTATAACAACCCTGTAAAGAAAATTGGTTTTCTTATCATATAGCTTTGCATTTGTAAAGAAATATTTGAAGAAGACATTGAATAAACACTTTTTATTGGAGTTTAGTTTTTTGTTAACTGTCGCTTTAGGATGGTTAAATATGTGTTTTATAAATTAGAATAGGTTTTGTTGTTTATACTAATTTTAAAATTTATTTTATTAATATAAATATACTCTTGATAAGTCTCTCTCTCGACAGGTTGAAACATTACATATATCAAACCGTTATAAGCAAGGTAAAAAAGTTGCAATACATACAATAAATATTTAAAATGGAAATCAGAAACTAAAAAAAACAGAAATCCAATAAACCAGAAAAATTTGGGAACAACATTTAAGATATGCCTTTATACATGGACATTCATACAGTAGATTCAGACGCTTTTTCAGTAGAAGATGTTGTAAAAGCACATATGGAGGATTTGGCAATACAAGAAAAATTTGGCGTTATACAAATAAAATATTGGGTGAATGTAGAAGCTAGAACTTTATTCTGCCTTATGAAAGGACCAAACAAGGAAGCTTGTAATCAGGTTCACAAAGAATCACACGGAAATACTGCGTGTAATATTATCGAGGTATCAGATGATGAGTTCAACATATTTTTAGGTACGGGAAAAAATGTAAACGATTTAGCCCATACTGTTGATGGAGGAATTGATACAGGTTATCGCATTATTTTTTTGATAAGCTTAATTGATTTGACAGGTCTATATGGTCACTTTAATAATGAGATTAAAAGATTAATTGAAAAGTACAAAGGCGTCCCAATTATACTACCCGACGACAATATAATGGCTTCTTTTGTTTTTGCTTCCGACGCTGTTTTATGTGCCCTTGAAATTAATAAAATACTAAAACCAATTCAGGACAATCTTGAATTTGTAATAACTTTAGTCAGCGGAAAACCGGTTGACGAATTTGGAAATGATTTGTTTGAAGAAACAAAGAAAAAAACTGAATATCTATCTGCTGTTGGATTGAAAAAAAAAATGTTTATTGATACAGAGACAAAAGCACTTTTTGCCAAAGAATCAATTTCACCCAAAATAAGAGATGATGAATTTCAAACTATTAACAATGACGACTTCATTTTTCTATTTAAATTATTTGAAACCTTAAATAAAAAATTATATGATCCTAAATTTAAATCGAAAGATCTTTATTCTTTTTTAGGATTAAGTAAGTCTCAAACATATCGAAAAATAAAGTCATTAACCGAAATTGCGCCTAATCAATTAATTCAAGAACTGCGTCTTCACAAATCACTTAAGAAACTTAAACAGAAAGGCGGTACCATAGCAGAGGTAGCTTATAATTTAGGGTTTAACAGCCCCACATATTTTACAAGAACATTCCGAAAAAGATTTGGCATAACACCTACATGTTTTAATAAAATATCAAAAAACTGATAGTATTAGAAAAATCCATTGAATCAATTGTTACAGCTTTTGAATAGAATGTAGTATTGATCCGAATGAAAATGCTGTAAATTTATATCAAATATTACTTATTGAGATTCAGAAATATTCTATAGTAGCCTAATAGAAATTTAACTTATTAATTCAATTTATAAAGGAAAATAATTATGAAAACTCTCATAAAAGATTTAGTGGAAACTAAAATAGAAGCATTCTCTTCTCAATTGAGAGGAAAAATAGTAATGCCTTCTGATTCGAGTTATGATGAAGAACGAAAAGTATATAATGGAATGATGAATAAGCACCCTGGAATGATTGTAAAGTGCGTGGATGTTGCTGATGTTATTGCTTCTGTAAATTTTGGCAGAGAAAATAATTTATTGGTAGCAGTAAGAGGCGGTGGTCATAACGCAGGCGGATTGGGTTTGTGTGATGATGGTTTAGCAATTGATTTGTCTGGTCTAAAATTCGTACGTGTAGATGTAGCCAATAAAACAGTAAGGGTTGGTGGCGGTAACGTTTGGGGAGAAGTAGATCATGCAACACATCCTTTTGGTCTTGCTGTTCCAGCAGGAATAATTTCTACAACAGGAGTCGGAGGCTTAACACTTGGAGGTGGAGTTGGTCATTTATCACGTAAATACGGACTTACTATTGACAACTTACTTGAAGCTGATATGGTTTTAGCAGATGGTTCTTTTGTTACTGTAAATGCTGAACAAAATACCGATTTGTTTTGGGCAATCCGTGGTGGCGGTGGAAACTTTGGTATCGTTACTTCTTTTAAGTTCCAAGCTCACAATGTAAAAACAGTTTTTGGCGGACCAACTTTATGGCCAATTGAAAAAACGGAAGAAATAATGAAATGGTATCATGACTTTATTAATAATGCACCCGACGAATTGAATGGGTTTATTGCAACAATGATTATTCCGGGTGAACCATTCCCGGAGCATCTGCATAATAAACAATTCTGTGGAATAATATGGTGTTATTCCGGTGATTTGGAGAAAGCAAAAGATGCTTTTGAACCAGTATTGTCAATGAATCCGTTTTTTGAACACGTTGGTGAGATGCCTTATCCTTCTATTCAAACACTATTTGACGGATTGATGCCGCCTGGATTACAGTGGTATTGGAGAGCAGATTTTTTTAATGAGTTAGGGCCAGAAATTAGAGCGCAACATTTAAAATTTGGATCTAATATTCCAACACCGCTTTCTCAAATGCATATGTATCCGATAAGCGGTGCAGCCGGCAGGGTTGGGAAGGATGAAACTCCTTGGGCTTACAGAGATGCAAAATATGCAGGTGTAATTGTTGGCGTTGATCCTGATCCGGCAAATGCTGATAAAATTACCAAATGGTGTAAAGATTATTGGGAAGCATTGCACCCTTATTCGTCTGGTGGCGCATACTCTAATTTTATGATGGACGAAGGACAAGAACGTGTACAAGCGAGTTACAAGCATAATTACGATCGTTTAACTCGAATAAAAAAACAATACGATCCAAACAATTTCTTTAAAGTAAATCAGAATATTAAGCCAAGTAATTAATTCTTAGATTAGAATATCTTAGGTAATTAAAAAAGAAACTGTATGAATAAAGAAACAAAAATAGCGGCAGCTCAACTAAGACCAGTATTTCTAAACAAAGAAAAAACGGTCGACAAGGCATGTTCTACCATTTCAGAGGCTGGAAAGAATGGCGCAAAATTAATTGTCTTTCCTGAAGCCTTTATTTCTGGTTATCCGGATTGGGTATGGTCTATTCCAGCGAATCAAACTGAACAATTAAACAACCTTTATGTAAAATTAGTTGAAAATGCTGTATCAATACCCAATGACACTACTGAGAAACTTTGCAAAGCAGCCAAGGATGCAAATATTAATGTGGTAATGGGAATGAATGAAACCAATTCTGAAACCAGTAACGCAAGCCTTTATAACACAATACTGTTTATTGATGAGAATGGTAATATACTTGGAAAACATAGGAAATTGATGCCAACAAACTGTGAGCGATTAATTTGGGCACAAGGAAATGGCAGTACACTTAAATCATACGATACTTCTATTGGTAAAATAGGTGGACTTATTTGTTGGGAAAACTTTATGCCTCTGGCTAGAAATGCAATTTATGAGGCAGGTACCCAAATTTATGTTTCTCCTACTTGGGATAAAGGACCTGATTGGTTAGGAAGCATGCAGCATGTTGCAAGAGAAGGTGGACTATTTGTTGTAAGTAGCTGTATGACACTCCATATTGATGATATGCCTGAAGAACTAAAAAAGATATATGCTAAAGGGAAAGAATGGATTAGTACAGGAAAAAGTTGCATAATTAATCCTCTAGGAAAAATAATATCTGGACCTTTAGATTCAAAAGAAGACATACTATATGCTGATATCGATTTAGGAGAAATAATTGCAGCCAAGCGAAGATTTGATGTTGTTGGGCACTATGCTAGACCAGATGTGTTCAACTTTTCAATTAACAAATAAATCATTAACCATAGAAGATAATAAAGAAAACTACATACAAACAACGTATATGAAATCATAGCAAGCCATAGGGAAGCTACGCTTGTTTATAACTTA
>CAZTZZ010000066.1:0-12973 GCA_964617905.1 uncultured Ignavibacteriaceae bacterium
AATGTATAATGATTGAAATAGAACCGAAAGATGTTTCTGTACCTGAATTCCACAGATATTTGTTGGGAGGTGTTGCTCCTCGACCGATAGCCCTGGTTTCTACAGTTTCAGAGGATGGGATTCATAATTTATCACCTTTTTCATTCTTCAATGCATTTGGTGCAAATCCCCCCGTTGTTGCATTTTCTGCTGCACGCAGAGGAAGGGACGGAAGTTTGAAAGATACTTATAAAAATCTTGTTGAAACAAAAGAATGTGTAATTCAGGCTGTAACATATTCTATGGTCGAGCAAATCAGTCTCGCTTCATCTGAGTTTGGACCGGAAGAAAATGAATTTATAAAAGCCGGATTAACCTCTGTCAATTCGGATATGGTAAAACCTCAGAGAGTAAAGGAATCACCTTTTCAAATGGAATGTATTTTAAGGGATATGCATTGTTATGGTGAAAAGGGAGGAAGTGCAAATTTGGCAGTTTGTGAAGTTCTGAAACTCCACATTGATGAAAATGTAATAAAAAATGGAGTGATCGAGCCCAAATTAATAGACCTTGTGGCTAGAATGTCTGCCGATTACTATTGCCGTGCAAACGGTGATGCAATTTTCGTTGTTGAAAAACCCGGAAGAAAAATAGGTATGGGTTTTGATAATTTACCTGAATTTATCAAAAATTCGGATATTTTCACCGGAAATGATCTTGCTAAATTTGCAGGTGCAATAAAAATTCCTTACCGTGAGGAATTGAATGATTTTAAAGCGCAAATTGAAAATATAGAAATTGATTTTGATAAAGATTTGGAGAAAAGTTTCGGAGAACAACAAAGAGAGGGAAATTACAAATTGATGTTAAAAGTTGCTTTACTACTGCAAACAAAAGTAGCAGATTGTAAAAAATATTTTGAATATAGTTCAAAAAGAGCTCTAGATCTTGGAGATTTGGATTTTGCCTGGAAATCAATAATGTTATTTGGAACTAAATGAACTAAATACGTGAGATAAATTGAAAAAACCTCTATGGATTCCATCCGTCCGAAGGATAGATAATTCAAATATTATAAAATACATTAAATGGGTCAATAAAAGATTCAAACTTAACTTATTAAATTATAATGGTTTATATGATTGGTCGATTGAAAATATTGAGGATTTTTGGGCTTCCATTTGGAAATACGGCAAAATAAGATATTCAAAAAAATACGACTCTGTATTAACCGGCAAAACAATGTTAAGTGCCAAATGGTTTAACGGTTCAAGATTAAACTTTGCGGAAAATTTACTAAGGTATAAAGATAATCGTAAAGCTGTTATCAGCATAAGGGAGAACCTTCCGAATATAACAATTACATATAAAGAGTTGAATGACTTTGTTACAAAAGTAACGTATTCATTAAAAAAAATGGGTGTTAAAAAAGGTGATAGGGTAGCAGGTTTTGTTAATAATACTCCCGAGTCTATTATTGCAATGCTTGCTGTAACAAGTTTGGGAGCAATTTGGTCATCCTGCTCACCGGACTTTGGAATTAAAAGTATTTTCGAAAGATTTAATCAGATAAAACCTAAAATATTGTTTGCAGTTGAAGAATACAGTTACAACGGTATATTAATAAATTGCTACCAAAAGATATCACAAATAAATAAAAAAATTAGCTCAATAGAGAAAATTGTTTTAATACCAAGATTTACAGATTTTTATAACTATAATAATGTCAAAAAAAGTACTAAGCTAAAAGGTAATAAATATATATATTTTAATAAGTTACTGAGGAATAGGTCAAGCAAATTGAATTTTGTGCAAACCAGTTTTGCTCATCCTGTCTATATATTATATTCATCCGGGACTACGGGAGTACCCAAGTGCATTGTACACGGAGCAGGAGGCACACTGCTTCAGCATTTTAAAGAATTATCTTTACACACAAATTTAAAAAGAAGCGATAATATTTTTTATTTTACTACTTGCGGATGGATGATGTGGAATTGGCTTGTCAGTTCTTTGTTAATCGGTTCAACAATTGTTTTGTTTGACGGAAACCCTGCTTATCCTAATTTAAACATATTGTGGGAGTTAGTTGACGAGGTTAAAATTACAGTTTTCGGTACAAGTCCTAAGTTTTTAAGTATATGTGAAAAGAAAAATGTGATACCTAAAAATATTTCTAATTTAAATTCACTTAAAACAATATTATCTACAGGTTCGCCAATATCAAGAGATAATTTTAAATGGGTTTATAAAAATTTAAAAAAAGACGTCCAACTTTCATCAATTTCCGGTGGAACGGATATTATCTCTTGTTTTATGTTGGGCAATCCGATTCTGCCCGTTTATTCTGAAGAAATTCAAAGCAGGGGATTAGGAATGAAAGTAGAATCATTTGACGAATTCGGAAAAAATATTAAAAATAAAAAAGGTGAGCTTGTTTGTACTGCCCCATTTCCGTCAATGCCTGTTTCATTTTGGAATGACAAAAAAGGGAAAAAATACAAATCAGCATATTTTGAGAAATATCCGGGCGTTTGGCACCATGGCGATTATATAAAAATAACTAAAAAAGGTGGAGTAATTGTTTATGGAAGGTCTGATGCAACCTTAAATCCGGGTGGAGTTAGAATTGGTACGGCGGAAATTTACCGGATTGTTGAGTCAATAAATGAAATCTCCGACAGTTTAGTAATCGGACAAAAATTTAAAAACGATGTTAGGGTAATCTTATTTATTGTTCTTAACATCGGAGTTAAATTTAGTAAAAAAATGGAATTTGAAATTAAAAATAAAATCCGTAGTCTTGCTTCTCCACGACACGTACCGGCCTGTATTTATAATGTGAAAGAAATACCGAGGACAATAAGCGGTAAGAAAGTAGAAATTGCAGTTACTAAGCTGAGTAACGGAGAAAAAGTAAATAACAAAGATGTTTTATCAAATCCGAATTCATTAAATGAATTTGAAAAGTTATTTAAAAAATAAATGATTGCTATTGATATTTATACTATTAATTAGATAAATTATTGTAATCAAAAAAAAGGTATTTTCAAATGAAATTTTCATCCGAGACAAGAGAGGGTATTGAAGTTATTACTGTAAATCTTGCGAGGGCAACATATAATTACGCACAAGAAATAAAAGAAATTCTTGAAAATCATATTGCAGAAAATAAAACAAAAATTGTAGTATGTTTAGCAAGTTGTAAATATATGGATTCAACTTTTTTGGGGGCGCTGGTTTCATCATCCAAAAAATTAAATGATATTGGAGGAAGTATAAAGATTGCAGATCTACGTTCTGAAACTTTAGTATTGTTCGAAATTACAGGTATGACAAGGATATTTGAAATATATAAAAATATTGATGAAGCTATAGCTAGTTATACAAATTTGGTCGATTAGACTTTTAGTAAAAACTTTACTTAAAATTAAAGGCATAAAACATAATTGTTAAATGCTTTTTTGATATCATTCAAAAATGTTATTAAACAAATGCATAACAATAAAAATCTCAAAAATTGTGTATCTAATTTTTAATATTTATACTGGATAGTTCTTGTTTATGAAAAATTTTGAGCATATCTAAATTACATAATATTTCAGAGCAAAATTAGTTATACAACTTATGAACTACAGACGATGAAGCCTATTTATTAGCCACTGTTATAAATTGCTCAAAAATTTTAAACAATAATATCATACCTGCTAAACCCCAACCTTTTGTAACATAGAATTGTTTTAAATATGAGTCTAAGATATTTTAATAAATTACCGGATTTAATATGATTGTTCTAGAACGCGAGTAAAGTGGATAAGCAGAAAATTCAATATAAAATAACTTGCAAATTAATAGTGTCCAAAATAATCTCAGTTTAATAATTATTTTTTATAAGAAACAATACAGATAAATTAAGTTTTAAATACAATATTCTCTAATAAGCTTAAAATATATTACTTTATTACTAGTATATGAAAAATTTCCATTCTGTTAAGAAATCCTTATATATTGATTAAAACAGTACAAATATTATGACTCATTAGTCATTAATAGATTAATATACTTTTTATTTGTCTAATTATCTAGTTATATTTGTCATCCACAATAATTATAAACTTTTATTTCTTATGAATGGAAAATATGATATTACCGTTTTAGGTGGTGGACCGGGAGGATATGTTGCAGCAATTAGAGCATCTCAACTTGGATTCAAAACTGTTTTAATTGATAAAGACAATTTAGGTGGAATTTGCTTAAACTGGGGCTGCATTCCGACAAAATCATTGCTGAAGAACGCAGAAATTTTTGATTTGTTAAAAAACAAAAGTGAAGAATTTGGAATAACAGCAGACAATTTGTCTTTTGATTTTAATAAAATAATAAAACGCAGCAGAAATATATCCCAAAAAATTACATCAAATGTTGAACTGCTTGTAAAGAAAAATAAAATTAAAAGAATAAGGGGATTCGGTAAATTAACTTCGTCTAACACTATTTCTGTATTGGATAATAATGGAAAAGAAATAGAAAATATAATTTCGGATAAAATTATTATTTCTACAGGGGCAAGACCCAAAACTTTTGATTCAATTCCTTTTGACGGTAAGTTGATTATTACAAGCACCGAAGCTATGAATTTAGACAAACGACCAAATGAGATGATAATTATAGGTGCCGGTGCAATTGGTATTGAGTTCGCTTATTTTTATTCTGTTTTGGGGACAAAAGTTACTATAATAGAAATGATGGACAACATTCTTCCGATAGAGGATAAAGATATATCTGCTGCTTTAAAAAGAAGTTTCAGAAAACGCGGGATAAAAATTTATACATCAACAAAAGTTGAAAGAGCAGAAGTCAAAGGGAAAAAAGTAAATGTTATTATTACTAAAGACGGTAAAACGGAGACACTTTCTGCTGACAAAGTTTTATCAGCAATAGGGGTGACAGGAAATATTGAAGGATTTGGACTGGAAGAATTAGGTGTTGAAATATATAAAAATCATATCAAGGTTGATAAATCGACTTACGAATCAAATGTAAAGGGAATTTTTGCAATTGGAGATGTTATCGGTCCTCCTTGGCTTGCTCACGTTGCTTCTGCAGAGGGTATTCATTGTGTTGAAAAATTAAAAGGATTGAATCCTCCTGATATAATTTATGAAAACATTCCCGGATGCACATACTGTCAGCCGCAGGTTGCAAGTGTAGGGTTAACTGAGCAGGCAGCAAAAGATAAAGGTTACGATATCAAAATTGGTAAATTTCCTTTTATGGCAAGCGGAAAAGCTTTTGCCGTGGGGGAAAGGGACGGATTCGTTAAATTTGTTTTTGATTCAAAATACGGCGAACTATTGGGAGCTCATATTATTGGCTCAGAAGCAACAGAATTAATCGCAGAAGCGGCTATTGCAAAATCTATGGAAGCAACTGGTGAATCAATTATTAAAACAGTGCACGCTCATCCCACATTATCAGAGTCATTGATGGAAGCAGCTGCACAGGCTTATGGCGAAGCTATTCATATTTAATTAATTAAAAAATTGTTGAATTGAGAAAGTTAAATTACTGCAATATAGATCTTATAGATTATAAAGAAGCTTGGGAACTGCAAAAAGATGTTCTCGAGGCAAGGTACAATTCTTTGATAGAAGACACTTTGTTTTTACTTGAGCATGGAAATACATATACTCTAGGTAAAGTTGCCGATAAAAACCATTTAATAAGTTCTGTAAAATTTTTGGACAAAAATAAAATTTCGGTCTATGAAATTGACCGAGGCGGTGACATTACTTATCACGGTCCCGGACAAATTGTAGGTTATCCTATTATAAATTTAATCGACTGGAAAAAAGACACTCACAAATATTTGCGAGCCTTGGAAGAAGTAATTATTCAAACTTGCTTTTATTACGGTTTAAAAGCCGAAAGAAATGAAAAATATACAGGTGTCTGGATTGAGAACAGAAAAATTGCGGCAATAGGAATTAAAGTAAAAAGATGGGTAACAATGCACGGATTTGCTTTTAACGTAAATACTGATTTATCACTTTTTAAAGGAATAATACCCTGCGGTATTGGAGATAAAGAAGTTACTTCACTTAAGAATGAATTAGGAAGAAATTTTAATATAAAAGAAATAAAGGAAATTATACTCTTAAACTTCAAAAACATTTTTGATTATCAAGAAATTAAACATATAAACTATAACGAGTTTTCACTATCAGAATTGAACAATACAAATAATTGAGGAGAAAGATGGCGAAAGATATTAAATCTGAAATTGGTACGACTGAAACTGTAGAAAAGAAATCATTAAAGAGAAAAAATAATTCTATAGAAAAAGATTCATCGATATTAAAATCAACTGAGTTAAACAAGAAAGAATTATTGGATTCCTTAAGACTTATGCTGCTCTCACGCGGGATAGATGATAAGGCAATGAATTTACTTAAACAGGGAAGAACATTTTTTCATATAGCCGGTTCAGGACACGAAGCAATTCAAACTGCAGTCGGTAAAGCTATTGACGGACAAAATGACTGGCTGTTTCCTTATTACAGAGATCTGGCAGTGATACTTGCCGCAGGTACAACTCCAAGCGACTTCTTTTTAGAATGTTTTGCAAAAGCAGATGACCCTAACAGCGGTGCCCGTCAATTACCATGTCATTGGGGTTCTAAAAAAATTAATTTACCGTCACAGTCCAGTCCTACTGGAACTCAATTTTTGCAGGCTGTCGGTGTTGCTTTATCATTAAAGAGAAAAAACAAGAATAATTTTGTATATGTAAGCAGCGGTGAGGGAACAACAAGCCAGGGCGAATTTCACGAAGCAGTTAACTGGGCAAGCCGTGAAAAACTTCCTGTTTTATTTGTAATTGAAAACAATAAATATGCAATATCTGTAAATGTTAAAAATCAAAGCGGCGGAAAAAATAACTCTATTGCTGAAATGATGAGCGGCTACGGGAATTTATTAAGAATTTCTATTGACGGTACGGATTATGCGGAATCGCATAATGCAGTAAAAGAAGCGGTGAAATATATTAAAAGCGGAAAAGGTCCGGTATTAATTGAAGCGCACGTTGTGCGACTGCTTTCACACTCTTCTTCCGATGACCAGAAAAAATACAGAGACATTAAAGAAATTGAAGAAGATTTGAAGAACGATCCGATATTAAAATTTTCAAGCAGATTAATTGCCGAAGACATTTTAACAGAAAAAGAGTTGAATGTTATAAAAGAGGAAGTAAAAGATGAAATTAATAATGCCGCTGAAGAATGCTTCGGCAAAGAAGATCCTTTGCCTGAAACAGCAGGAATGCATGTATTTGACGAAAGCGATAAAAGAGAATCTCTAAATTATGATTCAACTACTCCTTCGGGTGAACCTATTGTAATGGTCGATGCTATAAATCATGCACTGCACGAAGAATTGGAATATAACAAAAACATTTATGTTTTCGGAGAAGATATTGCCGACGGAAAAGGAGGCGTGTTTACGGTAACCAAAGGTCTTTCAAAAAAATTTGGAGAGAAAAGAGTATTTAATTCACCTCTTGCAGAGGCAAGTATAATGGGCGTTGCAACGGGTATGGCTTTAACCGGATTAAAACCTGTTGTTGAAATACAATTCGGTGATTATATTTGGCCGGGATTGATGCAGATAAAAAGTGAAATAGCAACGATGCGATACCGTTCAAACAATACTTGGACTTCACCCGTTGTTACCCGTGTTGCAGTTGGAGGTTATATTCACGGCGGACTCTATCACAGCCAAAATATTGAATCGATTTTTGCGCACATTCCAGGATTGTTTATTGCTTACCCTTCGAATGCAGCAGATGCAAAGGGATTAATTAAAACTGCGTGTAGAATTGATGATCCTGTAATATTCTGTGAACACAAAGGATTGTACAGACAAAGTTCGGCAATATCGCCTGAACCCGATGAGAATTATCTGCTTCCTTTCGGTAAAGCAAACGTAGTTCGCGAAGGTTCCGATTTAACGGTTGTTTCATACGGAGTTGCTATGTGGGATTCTGTTTTGGCAGCAAAAAAATTAGCTGACGAGGGGTATTCGGTTGAAGTAATTGATATTAGAACAATAATTCCTCTCGATGTTGAAACAATTTTTAATTCGGTGAAGAAGACAAATAAAGCAGTAGTAATTCACGAAGATAATTTAACCGGTGGCTTCGGAGCGGAAATAGCTTCAAGAATCAGTGACGAATGTTTTGAACAATTAGACGGTCCTGTAAAAAGAATAGCGGCATTGGATGTACATATTCCGTATTCACCAATATTGGAAAATGCCGTGCTTCCAAACAGGAAAAGAATTTACGAAGGAATTAAAAATCTTTTAAAATATTAATAAAAGAATATTAGGAGTTTATAAATGGAAATAGTAATGCCTAAGATGGGAGAGAGTGTTACTGAAGGAACAATCCTTAAATGGTTTAAAAATGTCGGGGACAAAGTTGATGTGGATGAAATTATATTTGAAATAAGCACGGATAAAGTCGATACGGAAGTACCGTCACCTGCTAAGGGAACCCTAACTTCAATTAAAGTGCCCGAAGGCGACACAGTTGAAGTAGGAACAGTGGTCGCAACAGTTGATGAAAACGGCTCGGCAATTAGTCCTCCTAAAAAAGAAGAACAAGTTGACCAGCCAAAAAGCTCTTCTCCAATTTCTTCAGATATTGATAGCCCGGAAGTTGAAACAAAAGAAGGTGTTATAGAAATAGCAATGCCTAAAATGGGTGAATCGGTGATGGAAGGTACGATTATCAAATGGTTTAAAAAAGTAGGCGACAAAGTTGAAAAAGACGAAACGATGTTTGAAATAAGTACTGATAAAGTCGATACGGAAGTGCCGTCTCCGGTAAAGGGTACAGTTACAGAAATATTGGTTGCAGAACAGGAGACTGTGGAAGTGGGTACACCCGTTGCAAAAATATCGTCTAAAAACGGAGTGAAAATTCAAAGTCAGCAAAAGGAAAAAAAGACCGAAGTTGAGAAAGAGTCGCAAACCGGAATGAAGGCTATGCACGATGTATTTGCATCAAATATAATTGAAGAAAATTCAGTGAAACAAAAAAGGTCTGATAGCTCATCGTTCTTTTCACCTCTTGTACTAAATATTGCAAGAAAAGAAAATATCAGTTTTGACGAGTTAAATACTATTCAAGGTACCGGACTTAGCGCCAGGGTTACAAAGAAAGATATTCTTAAATATATTGAAAGAAGGTCATCCGGCTTAGGAAAATTAGAGCCTAAACTTGATGAAAGGAAGACTGTTGTGCAGCAGCAGAAGGTTAGTTTTGAATCCGGCGCCGGTGTGACAAAAATACCCATGGATAATATCAGACAAAAGATTATGCATCATATGATAAAAAGCAGGGATACATCAGTTCACGTTTCTGAGATGATTGAAGTAGATATGACTAAAATTCATAATTACATTAAAGGAAATAAAGACAGAATCTTAAACGAAAGCGGAATCAAGCTGACATACCTGGCTTTTATTGCTGACGCTTGTGTTAAAGCACTTAAAAAATATCCGCTTGTAAATTCTACAATTGACGGAACTACGATTTTACAGAAAAATTTTATAAATCTTGGAATTGCTGTTGCATTGGAACCGAACGGATTGATTGTGCCGAATATAAAAGGCGCTGAACAAAGAAATATTCTCGGTCTGGCAAAAGCTATAAATGATTTAGCGGCAAATGCTAGAAACAAAAAACTTTCACCCGATGATATTACAAACGGGACTTTCACAATTACAAATTACGGTGTGTTCGGTACAATTTTCGGAACACCAATTATCAATCAGCCGGAAGTTGCTATACTCGGCGTTGGTACAGTTGTTAAAAAACCGGTAGTAATTGAAGTTGACGGCACCGATACAATTTCTATCCGACCGATAATGGCATTAACTATTTCTCACGACCACAGGCTGGTAGACGGTATGCTCGGCGGACAATTTATAAAATTTGTAAAAGATACTCTGGAAGCATTTAACGGAGATCAGTTTTAACCAAATTGAATATTTTTATTTTGAATTTGTGATTGTATGTATAAAATAAATCAACATCAGAAAGCATTTAAAGAAAAAATAGAAAAAACTAAAATCCCTTTGGGTAAAAGACCCGATTGGCTTAAAGTGAAATTACCCACGGGAGAGAATTATTCAGACGTACTTAAATTAATGAGGGGACAAAATCTTCACACTGTCTGCGAAGAAGCAAGATGTCCGAACCTTGCCGAATGTTGGAATTCACGAACAGCAACATTTATGATACTCGGAGATATTTGTACAAGAAGCTGTGGGTTTTGTAACATAAAATTAGGACTCCCCACTGAGTTGGATTTTGACGAGCCAAGAAGAGTCGCTGAATCAGTTGAGCAATTAAAATTAAGACACGTTGTAATTACCTCTGTTAACAGGGACGAACTGAAAGACGGTGGTGCTTCAATATTTAAAGAAACTGTAAAGCTGATAAATGAAAAAACACCGGATTGTACTGTAGAAATTTTAATACCTGATTTTAAAGGTGAAAAGCAAGCGTTTGAAATAATAATGCAAAACCCACCCAATATTTTAAATCATAATTTGGAAACCGTACCCAGACTTTATCACGCTGTAAGACCCCAGGCAAAATACGAACGCAGTTTGGAACTTATAAAATGGTTCAAAGAAAAAGGATTGAGGACAAAAAGCGGGATTATGGTCGGAATTGGAGAAAAGAAAAAAGAAGTATTGGAATTGATGAGTGATTTAATAGAATACGGCTGCGATATTTTAACAATCGGACAGTATTTGCAGCCGACAAAAAATCATCTTCCCGTTGACAGATTTGTAACACCCGAAGAATTTAACATGTACAAAAATGAGGGAATTAAAATGGGATTTAAAGCTGTTGAATCATCACCGCTAGTTAGGAGTTCTTATCACGCGGATAAACACGCCAGAAATATATTTTGAAAATGAAGATTTTGTTTCAAATAATTTGGTTAAAAAATTTCATTTACTTAAATTTGCAAGATAAATTTTAAACGAAAAAAGGTTAAAAATGAGCGAAGTAAAAGGTAAAATTATTCAGATAATTGGTCCTGTTGTTGACATTGAGTTTAGTGACGGACATCTTCCTGAAATTTATAATGCAATTAGAATTCCGCGTACAACCGGGGATGGAAAAGAAGATAATTTAATAGTTGAAGTTCAATCTCATCTTGGCGAAGACAGGGTAAGAACTGTTGCAATGGATACTACCGACGGATTGATAAGAGGAGAAGATGCCTTCGATACAGGGAACCCTATTTCTGTACCTGTTGGTCCTGAAACATTGGGTCGTTTGATAAATGTAATTGGTGACGGTATTGACGGACTCGGAACAGAAATAAAAACAGAGAAAAAATATCCAATTCACAGACCTGCTCCAAAATTTAAAAACTTATCAACTGAAAACGAAATGTTTGAAACGGGCATCAAAGTTATTGACTTGCTTGAGCCATATTCCAAAGGCGGTAAAACAGGTTTATTCGGCGGTGCAGGTGTCGGTAAAACTGTAATTATAATGGAACTTATTAATAACATCGCATTACAGCACGGCGGTTTTTCTGTATTTGCAGGCGTGGGCGAAAGAACGCGCGAGGGAAATGACCTCTGGTTGGAAATGAAAGAATCCGGAGT
Source organism: uncultured Ignavibacteriaceae bacterium (assembly GCA_964617905.1). Lineage (GTDB taxonomy): Bacteria > Bacteroidota > Ignavibacteria > Ignavibacteriales > Ignavibacteriaceae. The sequence continues at coordinate 11,683 of CAZTZZ010000066.1, forward strand.
ACTCGATAAAACTGCTTTGGTATTCGGACAGATGAATGAACCTCCGGGTGCAAGATTAAGAGTCGGCTTAACAGGATTAACAATTGCCGAATATTTTAGAGAAGAAGAAGGCAAAGACGTTCTTCTGTTTATTGATAATATATTCAGATTTACTCAAGCAGGTTCCGAAGTTAGTGCTCTTTTGGGACGTATGCCTTCTGCTGTTGGCTATCAACCAAACCTTGCAAGTGAAATGGGTGCTTTGCAGGAAAGAATCACATCAACAGATAAAGGCTCCATTACTTCCGTTCAGGCTATTTACGTTCCTGCCGATGATTTAACTGATCCTGCTCCGGCTACTGCTTTTGCTCATTTGGATGCAACAACTGTTCTAAGTCGTCAAATATCAGAGTTAGGTATTTACCCGGCAGTTGATCCTTTGGATTCAACTTCAAGAATTCTCGAACCTTCAATTATTGGTCAAGAACATTACGATGTTGCAAAAAATGTAAAAGAAATTCTTCAGCACTACAAAGACTTGCAGGATATTATTAATATTCTCGGAATGGATGAACTTTCCGACGAAGATAAAACTGTAGTTAGAAGAGCCAGAAGAATGCAAAGATTTTTCAGCCAGCCTTTCCACGTCGCCGAACAGTTCACAGGCTATGCCGGAAAATATGTAAAACTGGAAGACAATATTCGCGCATTTAAAGGTATAATTAACGGCGAGTACGATGAATTACCCGAAGATGCATTTATGTATGTCGGTACGATTGAAGAAGCCGTAGAAAAAGCAAATAAGATGAAATAATATGGCAGAATTAAACTTAGAAATAACTACTCCGGAAAAGATTTTTTATTCCGGAACAATTAAGTCAGTAACCGTACCGGGCACAAAGGGCGGATTTGAGGTATTGGTAAATCACGCACCTATAATAAGCACATTCGAAATAGGAACTATTAAAATTGTTCTTGATAACTCGGGTGTAAAATACTGCACAACTTCCGGGGGTACTGTTGAAGTAGTTAATAACAAAATATTAATCTTATCAGATGCTATTGAAATGATAGAAGATATTGACACTGACAGAGCCAAATCTGCAAAAGAAAGAGCTGAGAAAAGGATAAATGAAAAAGATAATAAAGAAATTGACTTGGAAAGAGCCGTTGTTGCAAAGAAAAGGGCAGAGAACAGACTGAAGGTTGCGGAGATGCATTTGAAAACAAAAGCTTAATCTTTTTACATATTAATATTTAAAAGCGGAGAATATCACTCCGCTTTTTTGTTTTAAAAGATTCCCGATATCTT
>CAZTZZ010000067.1:0-5232 GCA_964617905.1 uncultured Ignavibacteriaceae bacterium
GCCGCAAATGCATCTTCAAAATCGCCTTTGTTCTGTCTTATGCCTTCAACTGCATCTTTTATCACGTAAGTTTTAAAGCCGTTATTTATTGAATCTAAAACTGTTGATAAAACACAATACTCAGCAGTCAGTCCACAAATAAATAGCTCATCAATATTTTTGTTTTTCAAATAGTCAGTTAAACATTCGTTAGTTGCTTCAAAAGCAGAGTAGCCGTCGTCAATATTTCCAGTGCCTTTTTCAAATATTTGGTCGAATTTTTCTTTGTTTAATTCTTTCGGGAAATCAGCACCCTTTGTATTTTGTACACAATGTTCTGGCCATTTATTAAAATGTAAGGTAACTTTGGGATGCCAGTCACGAGATGCAATTATTGTAGAAAACTTATCAATAATTTTATTTATAACCGGAGCTACTTTGTTGCCTGCCGGAGCAGGTAAAGCTCCGCCGGGACAAAAATCATTCTGAACGTCAACTATTAATAATGCTTTTTTCATCTTAAACAATTTGTATTAATTTTTATAATTATTAATTAATGTATCTTTTAAATTAAGTAATTTTTTACTAATTCCAACTTTATAAATATGAGGATTTTCAAACCTTTTATGCTCATCCGGTAATAATTCCAACCTATGTCTTGAGTATTGACTTATTTCATATACACTTTCATTTTTCCCAATAGTTCCACCGTCCTCAACAGCTTTATGCAATAATTTTTCTTTGTCTAAACCGGTAACAACTGCACACTTATGCAAATCAATTGGATGACAAATCATATTTATATCAATTTCGTCTTTCAGCACTATTCCGTCAGCATAAAACTTCCCGTCACTACGGTAATATCTGTATATCTTTTTTGAACCGGGCAATGTAATTTTTTCTATATTTTCCGAGACCTTAAGTGTGGGTTTATCATCAATTACACTCAATTTATAAACACCGTCAAGTGCTGCATCCCTGTGACCTGTTATTAAACTGGTTCCCACACCGTATGCATCAATCGGCGCTCCCTGGTCAATTAAACTTTTTATTAGATGCTCATTTAGTTGATTGGATGCAACTATTCTTACGTATCTTAGATTTGCAGCATCCAAAATCTTTCTTGCTTCTTTGCTTAAATATGCCAAATCTCCGCTGTCCAGACGTATAGCTTTAAGTCTTTCCCCTCTTTCTTCCATCTCTTTTGCAACTTTAACTGCGTTCGGCAGACCGCTTTTCAATGTGTTGTAAGTATCAACAAGCAGCACACAGTTTTTTGGAAATGCGGCAGCATATTTTCTGAAAGCCGTAATTTCGTCTCCGTAGCTTTGAATCCACGAGTGCGCCAATGTACCTGAGGATAATAGATCATATCTGTAAGCACTGTAAACATTGGATGTACTGTCGAGTCCGCCGATAATTGCAGCCCGGCTTGCGTGAATTGCCGAAAGTCCCTGCGCACGTCTCAATCCGAAATCCATAACCAGTTTATCTCCTGCAGAATATCGGACACGTGCTGCTTTAGTTGCTATCAATGATTGAAAATTTATCATATTAAGAAGCATACTTTCAATTAGCTGTGTTTCAATTATATTTCCTTCAACTTTTAATACAGGCTCATTACTAAAAATCACCTCACCTTCTTTTGGAGCATAGATATTGCCGCTGAATTTGAATTCTTTTAAATAATCAAGAAACGAATCTTCGAAGCCGACTCTGCGAAGATGTGAAATAGAATTTTCATTAAATTTAAAATCGGATAACATTTCCAAAAAATCCTGTAAACCCGCAAATATTACATAACCGGAATTAAAAGGATTCTTACGGAAAAAATAATCGAAGCAGGCATTTGCATCGGCTCTTCCGTCAAGGAAATATCCCTGAGCCATAGTGAATTCGTAGTGGTCTGTAAACAGACCTATGTGATCGTTAAAATTTTTCATTAATAAATAATATTAGGACAACATCATAATCATAGTTTTATTAATTTTACAATGCAAGATAAATAATTACTTTCTTTATTTAACTGATATTTATGTTATATTTATTTTTTGTTACATTATTTTCAAGTTAAATAATTAAGATTTCTAACTTATAAAAAATAAATAAATATTAATCTTATATGGATACAATTTCTGAAGATTATAACACCATTTTAGAAGAAGCTTATGAGCATTTGCGCCAGGGAAGATACAGAATGGCGCTTACTTCAGCAAAAAAAGTCCACGAAGAAAATCCTGATGATTTTAATGCAGCTTCCTGTCTTGCGTGGGCTTATTTAGAAAACGGTGAACCTGCGGAAGCACTTGAAATGGCTAACTACGCTGTAGAAATAGGCGGCACAGATGTAAATCCGAGAATCTACCGCGGGTATCTGCTTATGAGAATGAGTGTTTTTGAAGGTGCACTTGCAGATCTTGACTGGGCAATCTCAAAAAAACCGAATTTACTTTCCTGGGCGCATTTAAACAAAGCAAGGTCGTTGGCAGGATTAGGAAGATATTTTGAGGGAATGGAAGAAATTGAAAAAGCCATAAAGATAGATAAAAAAAACAATGAGCAATTAATTCAAATTAAAAAATGGCTTCAAATTACACTCGGTTACGGAGACGGATTCCTTAAAGGAATATTTACCAAAAAAAAGGCTTATCTAAAAGAAGGATTGCTTGCGCTTAAGCAAAAAGAATTTTGGTTTTCTCTCTGGTGCGCAAAAAAAATATTGGACACACCTGCATTAAAAGGCGAATTTACGGAAGCCTATATTATGGAATTGGAATCGCTTCACGGTATGTTTCAATTCCGACTTGCCCGATCTATTGCTGAGGAATTAAAGCCGAATTTAAAAGAGGATAAGTATTTTGATAATATTTATCAAAGAATTTTAAAAGCATATCCTCAAAACGGAACTGAATCTTCTCCTGCCAAGATTATACAACAAAATAATTACAAAACAGATTTTGAAGAAAACGAAAACCGATTATATAAAATTTTATCTGCAAAAACGTACAATCTTACAGAAAATCTTCGTACGGATAAAAGGACATATCTGCTTGAATTTAATGAAGATACAACAAAATTTGTAGGCGTTGAAGTTGTATTGGAAAATCCTTTCTTTTCAAACAAAACAGTTGACCTTGACGGGTTAGCAGTTTGGAAATTAAACGGTGCGGAAGTGGGGACCCATCAGTTTTTACTTACACTGGAAAAAGACTGGAAAATTGTTGAGTTTGTTCAAAGCTGGGGAACTGAAACTCCAGGATTTTGGTGCAGAGGTCAGGGAAGCGTTGATATTTATCTGGATAATCAAAAAGTATGCACCAGATGGTTTGTAATTGGAGACAGCGATGTTGTAAACTTTGAAGAAGTAAATTATCAGGAAGAAGACTCAACCAAATTGAATTTACCGGTAACAAAAGTGCCTGAAGAAGTGAGTCCCGTTGAGGATAAATCTGTAAAGGCTGAATCATTGCAAGAACTGCTTAGTGACTTGGATAATTATGTAGGGCTGGAAAGCGTAAAACAATCGATGAAAGACTTTGTTGCCTACCTTGAATTTATCCGCGACAGGGAAAAATCCGGTTTAAAAACCGACGAAGATATTTCGGTAAATTCAATATTTCTCGGAAATCCCGGCACTGGTAAAACTACAATTGCAAGATTGATGGGTAAAATTTTCAAAGCAATGGGCTTGCTTCAAAACGGACACGTTATTGAAGTTGACAGAACAAGTCTTGTGGGACAATACATAGGCGCAACGGCGCAAATGACAGAGAAAGTAATAAACGAAGCAATCGGCGGATTATTATTTATAGACGAAGCGTACACTTTAATCAAGCCGGATAATCCGCAGGATTTCGGGCAGGAAGCAATTGATGTTCTTCTAAAAAGAATGGAAGACAGAAAAGGAGAATTTGTAGTAATCGCCGCAGGTTATCCCGATAAAATGCAAGCATTTATAAATTCTAATCCGGGATTAAAATCCAGATTTACACATGTTTTTAATTTCGACGATTACACACCTCAGGAACTTCTTTTAATATTTAAGCAAATTGCCGAAAAAGAAGATTATAAAACTAAAGAGGACGTTGAAAAACTATTAACAAAAGAATTAACAAGACTTTACAGAAAGCGGGACGAAACATTTGGCAATGCAAGGCTTGTAAGACAAATTTTTAATGAATCTAAAATTAAATTAAGTAAAAGATATTTAACAATACCTACCGAAGAAAGGTCGAAGGAAGTAATGTCAACCATTTGTTCCGTAGATGTTGAAGAAGCACTGAGAACAAAAGTTAAAGATTCGGTCAGCATTGGAATTGATGAAGATAATCTTAATAAAGCATTAGAAAAATTAAACAACCTTTGCGGTTTAAACTCAGTTAAAAGAGAAATTACAGAGCTTGTAAAATTAGCGAGGCTTTACACGGAACAGGGTGATAATCTTTTTGAATTGTTTAATTCTCACTTTGTGTTTTTGGGCAGCCCTGGTACAGGTAAAACAACAGTTGCAAGAATATTCAGCGAGATTTATTCCGCTCTAGGTATTTTGCCGAAAGGTCATCTGGTTGAGATTGACAGGCAGGGTTTGGTAGCTGGTTATATTGGACAAACCGCACAAAAAACGAAGGAAATAATAGATAAAGCCATCGGGGGAACATTATTTATTGACGAAGCCTACAGTTTAGTAAAATCAGATAACGGCGGTTCGGATTTTGGACAGGAGGCAATTGATACACTTCTTAAAAGAATGGAAGACGATAAAGGCAAATTCATAGTTATAGCAGCCGGTTACACTGAGGAGATGAAAAGTTTTCTCAAAAGTAATCCGGGGTTAAAATCCCGTTTTACAAAAGAATTAGTATTCGATGATTTCTCACCCGAACAACTTTTGGAAATTATGCAAAAATACGTTGAAGGCAAGGGGCATAAGTTGGACAAACAGGCAGGGGAACCTTTGAAAAAATATTTTAATGAAATATACAGAACGAGGGATAAGAGTTTTGGTAATGCAAGGCTTGTAAGAAATTTAAGTGAAGAAATACTGAGAGCACATCTTTTAAGGATTGCAGATATCCCTTCCGAAAAAAGAAATAATGAAATAATAGAAAAAATTACAAAAGAAGATGTAGATAAAATATTATCTGTCAGAAGCAAAAAGACAAAGGTAACTGTAGAAGGTAATGCAGATTTACTCGATCAATATCTTAACGAACTTTCCGAACTTACCGGGCTTGAAAACGTAAAAAAATCAGT
>CAZTZZ010000067.1:5332-7181 GCA_964617905.1 uncultured Ignavibacteriaceae bacterium
CAAAAATCGAAGAAGCGATGGGCGGAACATTGTTTATAGACGAGGCTTATTCGCTTGCAAGAGGTGGTAATGATTTCGGTCAGGAAGCTATTGATACTTTGATTAAAAGGATGGAAGATTACAAGGGAAAATTTATTGTAATTGTAGCAGGTTACACAAATGAAATGAAAAATTTTATAGATTCAAATCCCGGTCTTCAATCACGTTTTTCAAATTATTTTTTATTTGAAGATTACACACCCAGACAAATGCTCGAGATTGCACTGGTTATAAGCAGTAAAAACGGGTATCAATTGGACGAAGGAGCTTGGCAGTTATTTTTGGATACATTCACAAAGCTTTATAACGAGAGGGATAAAAATTTCGGCAATGCACGCACGGTAAGAAATATACTTTATAAAGCTATAAGCAACCAGGAAGAGAGAATACTAACTCTTGTAGATTTAAGTGACGAAGACTTAACCACTATTACTTTTGAAGATGTGGAGAAGATAGACTATTCTGAATTGAAATAATTTTGTCTTAAGAATATTTGCATTTATATGTATAACATTCCAAAAATAATTTTCTAATTTTAATCTTACAGGGATAATAAATGTTAAAAAAATATTTTCTCTTTGATGAATTAAATACGACCTTCAAACAAGAAATAATTGCCGGCTTCACTACTTTTTTAACTATGGGTTATATAATAATTGTTAATCCCAAGATTCTTGAAGCAGCAGGCATTCCTTTTGGTGCATCTGTAACTGCTACTATTTTAAGTGCGTTTTTTGGAACATTGGCAATGGGAGTTTATGCAAAAAGACCGTTTGCAATTGCTCCGTATATGGGTGAAAATGCATTTATCGCTTTTACTGTCGTAAAAGTATTGGGCTACAGCTGGCAGACTGCTATCGGTGCGATATTCATCGGAGGTGTTCTATTTACTCTGCTTACTGTTTTTAAAATAAGGGCCTGGCTTGCAAATTCTATCCCCGAAAGCCTAAAAATTGGTTTTGCTGTTGGCATAGGATTATTTTTAACATTCATCGGACTCAATGAATCAGGCATTGTTGTGCTTGGAGTTTCAGGAGCCCCTGTTCACGTCGGTAATTTTTATCAAGCTAACGTCCTCCTATCAATTTTGGGCTTTTTAATTATAGGTTTCCTGATGATAAAAAAGATTAAAGGTTCAATATTAATCGGGATACTCAGCATTACTTTGCTATCAATTATATTAGGTACTACAAAATTACCGTCACAGTTAGTAAGCCTTCCTCCGGCTCTTTCCCCGACATTTTTAAAACTTGATATTGCAGGAGCACTCAGCTGGGGATTTTTTGCCGTTATTTTAACCGTATTTGTAATGGATTTTGTTGACACAATGGGAACATTATTGGGTCTGTCATTCAAGGCGAATTTACTCGATGAAAGCGGAAATTTGCCGGAGATTGAAAAACCTATGCTTTGCGATGCTCTGGCTACGGTTGTAGGAGCTTTGCTTGGCACTACAACAACAGGTACATTTATTGAATCTGCTACAGGAATTGAAGCAGGCGGCAAATCCGGTTTTACAGCTGTAGTAATTGCTTTTTTATTTTTATTTGCTTTATTTTTTGCCCCTGTAATTTCAATTGTTCCGTCTTTTGCGTATGGACCCTCTTTAATTATAGTCGGAATGCTTATGATTGCTCCAGTAAAAAGATTAAATTTTCAGGATACAGCCGAGTTACTTCCTGTCTTTACAATTATTGCACTGATGAGTTTTACATACAATTTAGGAATAGGAATGACCGCAGGTTTTCTTTTATATACGATGGTAAAAATAATCACCGGTAAGATTAAAGAAATTAAATTAGGTATGTGG
>CAZTZZ010000067.1:7281-12773 GCA_964617905.1 uncultured Ignavibacteriaceae bacterium
TTAAAATTTTTCACCTTCTTTTTCTCTTTTATAACTGCCCACAGATCTTATTCTTCCCCAGATTGAATAAAAGAAAAGGATAATTGCCAATACTTGCAGAGATGAAAAAATTGATACCCCCACAGATATCCAATCCGAATAATTAAAGCTTAAAATAATTTGAAAAACAAATCTCATTGCCGTTGATATTGCCATAGTCCAATATGTAGTTAAAATTAAATCATGGTTATATCTTTTATCTGTTTTTTCGGGACGAGGAAAAAACCAAAGAGCTACACCCATTATCATCATCATTACAGAACCGACAAGAATAAGATGAGTATGCGCAGATGCCATCTCAGGCGAATAACTAGTATTAAATACGTATTTACCGAATGACATATAAAGTCCGGTAAGAATACCTACTAGTAAAAATGCAATACTTGTTTTAATAAAATATCTTACAGTTGAAAACATTATTTTCTCCTAAATTATATTTTATTGGCGGCTTATAATTACTCCGGTAAAGAATAAAATATTACTTCAACCAGTAACCTACACCTGCGCCAATAAATGTAGCAACTGCATATCCTAATGTTCCACATAGTATAGCGGGGATAACTAGATCTTCCCATTTCCTTGCTACTGCCATAGCCGCGGCTGTGGTTGGTCCGCCCATATTTGCATTTGATGCAATCACAATCTCTGCTAAATCCAGTTTGAATAATTTCCCTGCAATCAATATAAAAACCAAATGGATCAATAATATTAAGGCAGCAAATAAGAAAAGTATCGCCCCATAATTGATTACTATCATTATATTTGCACTTGCACCGATAGCCGCAAAAAATATCTGCATAAGAAAAACTCCAATTGTATCAGCTCCTTTTATACTGCCGATCTGTTTCGGAAAAAGCGTTGCACCAATAACAACTAATGCTGTTATTATAAGAATACCAACCCCTTTTACTCCTACCAAATGTGCCAGCCCAAAACCGATTGCGCAAACTGCGGCACCAATAGTTAAAGCTTTGCCCAAATCAGTTATAGTTATGCCTTTGTCATATTTTATATTACTATCCGTTTCTTTGTTAACATTTTTAATGTTATTCTGATGTTTTGTTGAATAGAATTTTTGAAATAATTTAATTGAAGGAAGAGTAAAAAGAATTAAAAAGTAAAAAGTCATTATTAAATTATCTGCGGCAACGCCTGCAGCAAGCAGGTTACTTGAACTTAATTGAAGTGTTTGCGCTGCAGCAACGTAATTCATTGAACCACCAACATAAGTTGAACAGAATATTCCTGCTAACTTCCATCCTTCGGCACCTAAAGTTACTATTTGAAACGCTACAATTGTACCGATTACAGTTCCTATCGCACCAAAAAGAAAAGCAATTAAAGTGGGTCCCGCTTCTTTTATAATTTTTCTTAAATTTGCTTTAAATAAAAGAAGGGGGATAGCCAGAGGGACAAGGTATGACCAAACTAAATCATATGCGGGAGCAGATGAAGGAATTATCGAAAGATTGGACAAAATAAAAGAACCCAAAATAGATACAATTGCACCCGAAAGATATGAACCCCATTTAGTTTTTTCCGCCCATAGTCCGAAAGCTGCAACCCCAAACAGGACTGCCCAGATTGCCCAATGTTGATCGGGTAAAATTAGTGTTCCTGAAAACATTTTTACTCCTTTTATTAAATTTATAAATTAAATCTCATCCGAATAAATATGCTTAACTTGATTCCGCAAATTATATCTAGATGACATAACTTCTCCGTATGCACCGGTTGATCTTAAAATAATTAAGTCTCCCCTTTTTGTCTTCTTCAATTTTACGGATTTACCGAACACATCAGATGATTCACATATGGGTCCGACAACATCATAAATTTCTTCTACGCCGTTGGAGGTTAAATTTTCTATTTTATGGTACGACTGATAAAGAGCAGGACGGATAAGTTCGGTCATTCCGGCATCAATAATTACAAACTTTTTTGAATCTCCATTTTTAATATAGAGTACTTTTGAAATAAGCGAACCGCAGTGTGCAACAATTGCTCTGCCAAGTTCAAAATGAATTTTTTGCTGCGGATGCACATCTAAAAATTCATTGAATACTTTAAAATAATTTTTGAAATCAGGTATTAGATTTTCATCAACATTCACATAATCAACACCCAAACCTCCGCCGACATTAATATGCTTAAAAGATATTCCCCTGTCCAAAAACCATCTCTGCATTTCGTTAATTCTAATGCACAAGCTTTTGAACACCTCATTATTAGTGATCTGTGAGCCAATGTGAAAGTGTAATCCGGTAATATTTAGATGACTGAAATTTGACAGGTTATTTATTATTTCATTTAATTCATTTTTAGAAATACCAAATTTATTTTCATTTAGTCCGGTTGTAATATAGTGGTGTGTTTTTGCATCTATATTTGGATTTATTCTCAGCGCAACATTTACAACCTTATTTTTTTGTTTAGCTGCTTCATTTATAATTTGCAGCTCTTGAAACGATTCGCAGTTAAAACAAAATATATCAGAATCTATTCCGATTAAAATTTCTTCATCATTTTTACCCACGCCGGCAAAAACAATTTCTCCGGGACTAAAACCGATTTCAAGCACCTTCTTTATTTCATTTCCACTTACGCAATCTGCACCCAAACATTCATTTTTAATAATTTCTAAAATTCTTTTATTTGCATTAGCTTTAACGGCATAGTGAACCACGAACTTTTTATTATTCATACATTCAACTAATGAATGGATTGTCGCCTTTAGAAGGTTTAAGTCATAATAATAAAAAGGTGTAACAAGGGACTGAAATTTATTTATCAACTTTTTGTTAAACATTAAATTTAGATCAATTTATTTAAGGCTATAAGAACTTCTTTTTTATCTTCCGAATTTATAAGTATAGAAATATTATGTCTGCTTCCGCCGTATGAAATCATTCTTATTGAAAAGTTTTTAAGCGAGTCAAAAACTTTGTTAATATATCCTTTTTGTTCCAGAATATTATCACCAACTACACAAACAATAGTCATATTTTTATGGACTTCCACGTTGCCGTATAATTCTAAATCCTTAACTATTTCTTTTAAATAAGTGTTGTCGTCAATCGTTACTGAAACTGCAATTTCAGAAGTTGTTGTCATGTCAATTGAAGTTTTATATCTTTCAAAGACTTCGAATACTTTTCTTATAAAACCGTATGCAAGCAGCATTCTGCCGGATTTTATTTTAATAGCTGTAATTCCGTCTTTGGCAGCAGCAGCTTTAATACCTTTACCTTTCGCCTCTGAAGTTATTAATGTACCGGGTTCATCGGGTTTGAGAGTGTTTTTTAATCTAACCGGAATATTTGCTAACTTTGCCGGAAGTACGCTGGACGGGTGAAGAATTTTAGCCCCAAAATAAGCAAGCTCAGCTGCTTCGTCGAATGAAAGCTGAGTCAGCGGTTTTGTGTCTTTAACAATTCGCGGGTCGCTTGAATGGAAACCGCTTACGTCCGTCCATATTTGAATTTCTTCGGCATTTATTGCGCGCCCAATTATTGATGCGGAATAATCGCTTCCCCCTCTTTTCAGATTTTCAATTTCGCCGAACATATTTCTGCAAATATATCCCTGAGTTACAAATATTTTTATACCGGAATATTGTTTTAATTCCCTTTTAATATTTTCTTTTATATAATAATTATCCGGTTCAAGATTGTTATCTATCCTCATAAAATTAAGTGCGGGGATTAACTTGATAGAAATTTTTTTTTCAATTAAATAATTGTAAAACAAAGCGGAAGAAATCAGTTCGCCTTGTGCGAGTATGATAAGTCTTTTTTTATTTGAAAAATTTCCGCCCAGGAAAGAACGTAAAAGATCAAAGTGGTACTTTATAATTTCACCGCCTATAACTTTATATTCTGAATCAGAGAACAATTCACTAACAACATTTTTATAATTTTCTTCTAGGCTAGAAATAATATTTTTTGCTGATTCAATTTTTTTAGTTTCGAGTTTCTCTGTTATTTCGTAGAGACTGTTTGTAGTTCCGCTCATTGCCGAGAGAACTACAATTTTTTCCTCTTCGTTATTTATTAATGAGGCAACATCTTTCATTCTTCCGGCATCACCAATTGATGTTCCGCCAAATTTTAATACTTTCATTTCTTGATAGTTATTTGAAAAAAATATTTCTAAAAGATAAGAATTTTTAAATTAATCCGAATCCTTTTAATAAAAATAATCCGATAGTAATTGTTAATATTGAGCCAAGGGTTGTAATTAAAACTATATTGCCTGCAAGTTTGCTGTTTGCGCCCATTGCGTCTGCCATTATAAAACTTACAATTGCAGTCGGACAGGCAAATAAGATAAATAAGAAACCAAGTTCCTGCCCATTGAATCCGAATTGATATGCCAGAAATGTTCCTATCAGCGGCATAAAAATTAATTTAACGGTCGACGAAACGAACGCGTAGGAAGAAGCTTTTTTAATTGCAGTAATATTCAAATTTGCTCCAATTCCGACTAAAGCGAGCGGCAATGCAATTGAAGACAAATATCCCCCAGTTTTTGTAATTACAGGGTGTATTGCAATTTTAAAATATGAAAACGGCAAAGCAAGAATTACAGAAAGTATCAATGGATTTGTAATTATTTCAATTAAAGTCGATTTAATATTCAGTGATTTTTCTTTTCTCAACGGTACAGTCAATGCCATAACAGCAAGAATATTATAAAGGGGAAGAATAAAAGCTAAAATCAATGAAGATTTGCCTAACGCTTCTTCCCCGTAAAAGCTTGAAATTACGGCAAACCCCACAATGGCAAAATTACTTCTGTAACTGCCTTGAATAAATACGCCTAAATTTTTCCCGTCTTTTATAAACAAACGAGCGACAGCCCAAATTACTCCATACGCAATAATTGTTGTTAAATATATGAAGATAATTTCTTTAACATTTAAGGTTGTTGTTAAATCAATTTTTGAAATATTAAAAAATATTAAAGCCGGAAGTGAAACATTAAAAACAAATTTTGATGTAACGGTAACAAATTTGTCTGTAACAATCGAAGTCCTTTTTAACAAATAACCTAAAGCAATAATTAAAAAGACAGGAGCAACTATTTGAGCGGTGAATAGTATATTTTGCATTTATTTAAACTTCAGTTTGTAGAATTTCCATTTTTTAATCCCGACTTCTTTAACAGATTTACCATTAATTTCAGGTATCCAAAAAAGATTATTGTTGCTGCCCGTTATAATATTACCTGCTTTAAGTTCGCCAAAAAAAGTTTTCTCTTTTTTTATCTTTTCTGTTTTGGCTATTATAGTAAACCTATATCCTATTTTGAATTTATTTTTATTTTCTATTTTAATAACAATACCGTTATTATAATTATCCGCTTTTCTGTAAAATAAAAATGAAACTACACAGTTATTCTCTTTCAAAAGAATGCTCCAGGGGTTTAATTTATTTTGCGAGAAAGCATTT
>CAZTZZ010000068.1:0-12209 GCA_964617905.1 uncultured Ignavibacteriaceae bacterium
GCGACCCGATTGTGGGATCGAAATTTATTGATATTATAAAACTCTTTAATCAAGACCCAGATACAGATGGGATAATTATGATTGGTGAAATCGGAGGAAGTGCCGAAGAAGAAGCAGCGGCATATATAAAAGAAAATGTTAAAAAACCTGTCGTAGGTTTCATTGCCGGAAGAACTGCTCCTCCCGGAAGAAGAATGGGTCACGCAGGAGCAATTATTTCAGGAGGAAAAGGAACGGCTGCTGAAAAAATGAAAGCAATGAGTGAAGCAGGAATTAACGTAGTTGAGAGTCCCGCAGAAATGGGCTCAACAATGCTGAAAGCACTTGGATAAAAATATACTATCCCCCATTAGCGGGAATTATAAATTGTAAATTATAAATTATAAATTTTTTTGGAGTTAAATTGAAGGATCGAACATTAGCAATAATAAAACCGGATGCGGTTAGTAAAAATAATATCGGACAAATAATTCAAATGATAAACCAAGCAGGTTTTAAAATTCTCGGGATGAAATTAACCCGCCTTTCAAAACAATCGGCGGAAGGATTTTATGAAATACACAGAGAAAGACCTTTCTTTGGTGAACTTGTAGAATTTATGACTTCCGGTCCCTGCGTACCGATAGCACTAGAAAAAGGAAATGCAGTTGAAGACTACCGAAGACTAATCGGTGCTACAAATCCTGCTGAGGCAGAAGAAGGCACAATAAGAAAACTTTATGCAGAAAGTCTCGGTAAAAACGCAGTACACGGCTCTGATTCGGATGAAAACGCAGCTAAAGAAATCGCGCATTTCTTTTCAAGAGATGAACTGCTTAACAATTCTTAATTAGAATTGAAAAAAAATATGAATTCATTTAAACAAAGATGGCTGTTTTTAAAAAGCGGCCATCTTTTTTATTTTTTAAAACGATTTACATTTTTTCTGTTTTTGCTTTTTTCATTCTTTCCTTCCCTTCAATGCCAAACCGAAGTGAAAAACAATAAACTTTTAACCGGAGCCGACAGGCTGCTAAGTGAATATTCCAATCTGCTAGTAAATAAAAAAATAGGGGTTGTCTTTAATCAGACCAGCAGATTGACAAGCGGTGCCCATCTTTTAGACACTCTTTCAAAATCATATAATATTATTCCGGTTTTTTCTCCCGAGCATGGTTTTAAAGGAAACATAGAAGCAGGTAAAAAATATTCCGGTAACAAAAACGGTTCTTCAGAATTAAAATTTTACTCTTTGTACGGAAAAGTTAAAAAGCCCGATAAAAAAATGCTAAAAGGTATCGACCTATTAATTTATGACCTGCAGGATATCGGGGTTAGATATTACACGTATATTTCAACACTTTATTATATAATGGAAGCCGCATCAGAAAATAATATTCCTTTGATTATTTTGGACAGACCCAATCCGTTAAACGGAATAAATGTTGAAGGACCAATCCTTCAAAAAGAATTTGAATCCTTTATCGGCATTGCGCCCATTTCCGTCAGGTATGGTTTTTCAGCAGGCGAATTGGCAAATTATTTTGCCGGCGAAGGACTAATTAAAAATTCTTCAAATCTCAATCTTAAAGTGATAAAATTAAAAAATTGGGATAGAAGAAAATATTACGATTATTATTACGGAAATAACTGGCGGAAGACTTCCCCAAACATTCCCGATTTAAACACCGCACTTGTTTATCCCGGGACTTGTTTGATTGAAGGAACTAATATTTCAGAGGGACGGGGAACAATGCATCCGTTTCTGCAAATCGGTGCACCGTTTATTGATTCAATTAAATTAATAGATGAATTATTTAAACTGAATTTAAATGGCGTCAAATTGAGTCCGATCAAATTCACTCCAAAATCAATTCCGGGAATGTCAACTTATCCTAAATACAAAAATGAAAAATGCAGCGGAATAAAAATTACATTGACAGACCGTTCAAAGTTCAACCCGGTTAAATTTGGAATAAAGTTGGTTTATTCTCTTTACAAACTTTATCCGGATAGGCTTAAATTCAGGACGGAACATTTCAACAGATTGATTGGCAATAACACTACAATCAAACAAATTAAAGAAGGTCTTTTACCCGAAGAGATATTTGGAACCTGGAAGAAGGAAATAAACAATTTTAAAATAAAAAGAAAAAAATATTTACTTTATAAATAAGGAAATGAAAATGAAGAATTTTTTGGTTTTATTATTTGCATCACTACTAATTATCGGATGCAGCACAAAAAAAGATCAACCTGTAAAAACGGCGGATAAATTCGCTTTTGATACTACGTCAATTAAGACTGTTCCCGTCGATAATCCTTCTAAATCAGTTTTGCTCGAGTACAAATTTGAAAAAGGAAAGACCTACAAATACAGGCTGACTACAATTACAAGCAGCAAGCAAATTATTAAAGCGGATACAACATTAATTCAGGATGTGACTCAAAAATTAACCTACATTACAAAACTTAAACCGGTTGATGTTGACAAAAAAGGTGTAATGGAAATTGAATTTACTTTTACAAATATAAAACTTGATGCTGAAGCTAACGGAAGAAAATTTTTATATGAATCGGGTGTAACAAAAGATTCTACGGAAATATTAAAATACGCCGATTATGAATCGATGGTTGAAAATCCTTTTACCGCAAGAATAAATAAGAAAGGTGAATTGCTTGAACTTTTCAGAACAGACCGAATGCTTACAAAATTATTGGATATGCAAGGTTATGGAGATTCGTTGAATACCGCACAGAAAAAAGAGTTGAAAAGCAATTTGGAAGAGGGTGTTTTAAAACCGCTCTTATTCCAGATCTTCAGAAAAATTCCTTCTCACAATGTTGCCAAAGATTCAACCTGGGAATTCATTTTACCGTCATCAAAATTTATGGTCTTTCTAATACAGAATACCAATACTTATAAATTTAACTCGTTAACTAAATCAGGTAAAGACGAAATTGCTTTTTTAACGGACGGAATGAAAACAAAAATTTCAGGTAAAAACACTTTCACAGAAAAGGGCGTAACATATAAATTTAATCAGCCAAAAACAGACGCTAACGGAAAAATATATTTCAATCTGACAAAAGGCTGTATCCAAAAGGCTAAAAGAAATACTAAATTAAGTTTGTTCTTTACTATGAATGCCGACACTCCCACATTAAAACAAAAAGGCAGCAAAGATACAAAAATAGAAAATACTTATATCGTAGAACTACTTTAAATAGAATTAAAATTTATTTTTTTTTAGCCGGAACAAGTTTGTGTAAACAGGCTTGTTCCGGAATATTTATCAGAACTTACTTCCCCGATTTAGCGACAACAACTTTTATTCCTTCGGAACTTTTTACGACAACTTTTTCTCCTTTATCAATATAATCGCCTTCCGTAACTACGTCAATTCTTTTCCCGTCTATCTCTGCAATACCGGCAGGTCTTAAAGTGGTTAAAGCAACGCCCTCCTTACCTGTAATTTTTGATATTTTGTTTGCAGAAACAAATCCTTTGTTTGTTTTTTCTGCTTCCGCTAAAATAAGTCTGCTGAAAGTACTTGTCTTGGGAAGAAACTTTGCCAATATAAATACCAAAAAAAGCGCGCCTGTAAGGGCAGCGGAAAGCTGGATAATTGCAAGCGATATTAAATTAGTATCAACATAAGGAAGGTTGGTCCCCGTAAGGGCTAAAAACAAAGAAACGACAACCATTATAATACCGGAGATTCCCGTTATGCCGAAGCCCGGAATTACAAAAATTTCAAGCAGGATTAAAACGAGTCCGACGACAAATAATATAATATCAATAATTGAAGCCAATGCAAGTATATATGACGAACCGAAAAATAAAATCAATGCTATAATTCCTGCAGTGCCTGGCACACCCCATCCGGGAGTTTTTACTTCCGCAAATAAACCGAAAAAACCAATCATAATTAGTATTGACGAAACTACTGCATTGTTTAAGAACTTCACAACATCCTCCGCCCAATTTGATTCTACATCAATTATATCGGCATTCAGTAAATTGAAATATTTTAATAATGAGTTTAGATCTGAAACTGTTGTATCGGCAATCCCGTATTTAAGAGCTTCTTTTGTTGTTAATGTTATAAGTTGTGTACTATCTACCAAACCATCGACAATTATTTTTTCATCAACCATACCCTGTGCAACATCCGTTCTTCTACCGTTTTTTTCGGCAATTGTTCTCATCTCCGAGCGCATAAACGATTGATATTTTTCACCGACTTTTTTACCCGCCTGGTCAACAACAGTTGCTGCACCTATGGAAGCACCCGGAACCATAACAATTTTATCACAAGAAAGAGAGATCAAAGCGCCGGCAGAAATAGCACGATGATTTACAAATGCAATGGTCAATATTTTAGTAGATAATATTGCATCCTTAATTTGAATGGCGGCATCTACTCTCCCACCCAGAGTATTTACTTTGAAAATTATTGCTTCGGCATCTGCTTTTTCCGCTTCGTTAACTATTCTTGTAATATATGGCGATAAGCCTAAATCTATTCCGGTTTCAATATGGGCAATAAAAACTTTTTTGCTTTGAGCAAAATATATCTGTTGTAAAAGTATTGAGAATATAAGTATCAAAAAGTACTTTTTCACTTCACACTCCTATTATTAAAATTAATAGCAATCTGCTACAATTAATATAATGTTCTTTTTTGTAATTAGGTATTAAATATATACGAGGAAAAAGTAAAAAGATACAAGAAAAAAGGGATTGAATAAATTTTTCAAATCATCCAATTATTCAAACTGCAATTCAGTGAAGCAGGTGACCTAACTTATCTTTTTTTGTCTTCAGATAATTTTTGTTATTTTCGTTCGGAGGAATTTCAATCGGTACTCTTTCTACTATTTCCATTCCATAGCCTTCAAGTCCGACAACCTTTTTAGGATTATTTGTCATCAGTTTAATTTTCTTTACGCCAAGGTCTAAAAGAATTTGTGCGCCTATGCCGTAATCCCTCAAATCAGGTTTAAAACCCAAAGCGATGTTAGCTTCAACAGTATCCTTGCCTTCTTCCTGCAATTTGTATGCAAGAATTTTATTCTTCAGACCTATTCCTCTTCCCTCCTGTCGCATATAAACCACAACACCTGATCCGTTTTTGTTTACCTGGTCCAAGGCACGGTTAAGCTGGTCGTGACAGTCGCATCGCAAGGAATGAAATACATCACCCGTAAGACATTCGGAGTGCATTCTCACAAGTATCGGTTCACCTGAATTTAATTTGTCTTTAACAATTGCAACTTGTTTTTTCCCGTCAAGCAAACTCTGGTATAAATGAAGTCTGAAGTGTCCGTGTTCTGTAGGAAAATCAATATCTGTAATTTTCTCAATTAATTTTTCTCTTTGGATTCTATATTGAATTAAAGCCTGCACGGTTAAAATTTTCAAATCAAATTTTTTGGCAATTTCTTTTAAGTGAGGAACTCTTGCCATTTCACCGTTCTCTCTCAGTATCTCGCACAAAACACCTGCCGGTTTCATGTTTGAAAGTTTGCATAGGTCAACTGCAGCTTCCGTATGTCCCGCACGGCGCAATACCCCTTCATCAAAAGCTCTAAGAGGGAAAATATGTCCCGGTTTTGCAAAATCTGTCGGTTTGGATTTGGCATCAATTATTTTCTTTATCGTCATTGCCCTGTCCGCCGCCGAAATACCCGTAGTTGCGCCTTCAACGGCATCAACAGAAACTGTAAAAGGTGTGCCGTGTAGTGCGTTGTTTTTATCAACCATTAAAGGCAGACCCAATTCGTCCAATCTTTTACCGTTTACAGCAACACAAACAAGTCCCCTGCCGTGAGTAATCATAAAATTTATTACATCGGGAGTTACATACTCAGCTGCGCAAATAAAATCACCCTCGTTTTCCCTGTCTTCATCATCGACAACAATAATAATCTTGCCGTTCTTTATCTCTTCAATTGCTTCTTCAACTTTGCAAAACATATTCCGCCTTTAAAAATTATATTTAAATGTGCTGCCCATATTAAAATGTTCAACACAATTAAATAAATATAAGTTCAATTTATTTGATTATTTGTGATATAGCCGAACGTTCAAATTTCATTTTAATTTTATTGCCTACATCCAATAAAACAGTTTTCTCATCCAGACCGTCAATAACGCCGTGTATGCCGCCGCTTGTTACCACCTTGCTTCCTTTCTCAATTGCATCGAGCATTTTTTGTCTTTCTTTTGCTTTTTTTTGCTGAGGTCTGATTATCATAAAATAAAAAATTACAAAAATTGCACCGAACATAATGATTGTGCTCATCATATTTCCACCGCCGCCGTTACCGCCTTGGGGAGCCATTGCTAATATTAGTTCCAATTTATTCCTCCGAATTATTTAATTCATTGATTGATATTTTATTAATTATTTCTTTTTTCCAAGTTTTAAATTCACCGTTTATAATTTTTTTCCTTGCAGTTCTAACTAAATCCAAATAAAAATGAAGATTATGAATAGATGCAAGTTCCAAAGCTAATATCTCTTTTGAGATGAACAAATGTCTCAAATAAGCTCTTGAATAATTTTTACAGGTATAGCATTCACAATTTTCATCAACTATATTAAAATCACTTTTATACGATGCGTTGCGCATTGATAATGTTCCACCGGAAGTAAACAAATATGCATTTCTTGCATTACGCGTCGGCATTACGCAATCAAACATATCAATACCTCTTTCTATTGCTTCAAGGATATTTTCGGGTCTGCCTACTCCCATTAAATATCTCGGCTTATCTTCAGGCATAAAATCGGTTGTAAAATCAACTAATTCATACATCTGCTCCATAGGTTCGCCAACTGCCAATCCGCCGATCGCATATCCGTTAAAATCTAAGTTGATAATGTCTTTAGCCGATTTTTCCCTTAAGTCCTTGTAAACGCTTCCCTGTATTATTCCGAAAAGATTTTGGTCAAAACCGTATTTTGGTTTCGTATTTTCGAAAGCCTTCCTGTTAAGTACTGCCCAATCAGAAGTCAGCTTCTGTGATTTTTTTGCGTAATCGTATTCGCACGGAAAAGGAGTACATTCGTCCAAAACCATCATAATGTCAGAGCCTATGGCTCTTTGGATTTCTATTACTTTTTCAGGAGTAAAGAAGTACTTTGTTCCGTCTAAATGAGAACGAAATTCAACTCCTTCGGGTTTAATCTTTCTAAATTCACTCAAACTAAAAACCTGATATCCTCCGCTGTCTGTTAAAATCGGTTTAGTCCAATTCATAAATTTATGCAGACCGCCTGCTTGTTCCATTACTTCCATTCCCGGACGCAAGAAAAGATGATAAGTATTTGAAAGAACAATTTGTGCTTTTATTTCATTCTCTAAAAGGTCTTGGTTTACTGCTTTTACAGTACCCAATGTCCCGACAGGCATAAAAATAGGTGTCTCAATTACTCCGTGTTCTGTTTTTAAATTGCAAGCTCTTGCTTTAGTCTCTTTATCAGTTGCAATTAGCTCTGTTTCTAACAATTGAATCCGTTTTTTATGCTTTAACTTAAATAATATTGATTACAAATCTAATGTAAAATTAACTCATGTACCAAGTTAAAAATAACCGTAACCTTCGGAGCTTTGAAATTTATTACGAAAAAGGACCTCTGTGGAATTTATAAAAAAACCAGTTCCCTTTTTAGGAACTGGTTATAAAATTAATTCTTAAATTAAATACTACATTGAATTTAGAATGTTTTTAATCCTTTTTTTGTTTGTATCGTCCTTTACCATATAAAGCGCTTTTTCATAATATTCCTTTGCACCTTTTTTATCTCCTTTTTTTAACAATGCTTCTGCAAGACTGTCGTAAACATTCCACGATTTTGAATGCCTCTTAACATTCAATTTAAATAACTTTATTGCTTCATCAACTTTGTTTGCAAACAATAATTGATAACCTGCAGCATTTAACTGTACTTCATTTGCAATTTTTAAAGCTCCATTTTTTATTTTAGAAGCTTCTTTGTTTTTGCCCATCAGCTTTAATAAACCTGCTTTTGTATTCAAATTAACAAAATTCTTATTTATTCCTATCGATCTATCCACCCACTGCATTGCTTGCTCTAGATTTACTTTGTTAATTAGACAATAACTTGCAGCTTGGTTCCACCCTTGCCAGAAAAATCGGGGTAAAGACCTCAATTGTTTTTTATAATTTTCTAGAACTAATTTATGTTTGTCTATCTCAATTTTGAAAGAAACTTTTAACTTTTCCCATCTCATTGAAGCAACCACAGAATTTGAAGTAGGATTATCAAAAGAATAACTCAGCCATTCCTGGAAAGGAGCAGCTTCCGGTTTTACTTGAATTCTGAGTGCATCTTCATTTTTATCGTATGAAAAACTACCCCACGACCAGGAATTTTTACTGAAAATAATAGTCCACTCCGTCTTTGTCGGAATCATATGCAGACCGTATTTACCTTTTGCCAGTTTATTGCCGTTAACGGTAACATCGTCACCAAAATAAATAACTGTGTTTTCATTTGCGCCTGCACGCCAAACCTGACCGTAGGGAACTAATTTACCCCAAATTGTTCTTCCTTTTACAAGCGGTCCGTGATAATCGATTTTCATTTTTGTAAAACCGATTGTTTGCACAACAATTGCACGCTGACTTACTTTAGGCTGAGTTAAATTTTGCTGTGGCATAATAAAAGGCGTAAAACACACCATTATTAGAGTGACAAGCAAAATCAACTTAAAAGGGTTGGTTTTGGATTTCATTCTGAACTCCTTCTTTGTGTTAAAAATATTTTACTCAAAATAACCCCGATGTTCCCTTTTCTAAAACGTATTATGATAAGCGGAAGAAATGAAAGACGTATTGTTATTTTGTTAATTGAGCTGTAGTAAATGATACTAATTTTATATATTTAATTTTAGGAACTTATTGGAAAACAGGGAAATATATTATGAAAAAAGAGAAAGTAAACATCTCTCAAAAACTGTCTTTATTTTCGGAGTATTGGTCTCCTAAAGTTGTTGGCGAACTAAACGGACAATTTATAAAGTTAGCAAAGCTGAAAGGCGAGTTTATCTGGCACAGTCACAAAAATGAAGACGAAATGTTTTATGTACTGAAAGGTAAACTTAAAATTGAATTCAGAGACAAAACAACTGAAATAAATGAAGGTGAATTTATTATTGTTCCCAAAGGAATTGAACATAAACCTTTAGCAGAAGAAGAAGTATCGGTAATGCTGTTTGAACCAAAAACTACTTTGAATACCGGAGACATTAATAACGAATTTACAAAAGAAGATTTGGAAAATATTTAATAGTTCTATTGATAATTTCCATTAATAATAACAAATTGTAACATACTTTTGGGGTACTACTTTTTCAATTACTTCTCTTAAGCAGTATCTTTTTCTATATATTCTTTCTAAATAAATCAATTGAAAATGAATGGATAAAAAAACATTATACATATTTGTTGATGAGAGCGGGAATATGGATTTTTCAAAAAATGGCACTAAATATTTCACACTTACTGCTTTATCTAAAATAAGACCTTTTGTTATTTATGAACCATTAGTTAATTTGAAATACGATCTTTGGGAAAAAGGAATTGAATTTGAATATTTTCATGCTTCTGAAGATACTTACATAACAAGAAATGAAGTTTTTAATTTAATTTCCAATAATCTTTCAAAGTTTGCTGCTGACAGTATTATTGTTGAAAAATGTAAAACAAACCCTTCTATTCAAAATCATACTTTATTTTATAAAAAAATATTTGAAATTCTTTTTAATTTTTCATTAAATAAACACCAAGATAATTTCTCACAGATTTTTATTATAACTGATATGATTCCTATAAAGAAAAAGAAAAAGGATATCGAAAAAGCTATAAAAATTTATATAAGTAATTGGTCAATGAAAAATAAAATACCATATAAATTATTACATTATTCTTCAAAATCAGATATAAATCTACAAATTGTTGATTATTTTAATTGGGCTATATTTAGGAAATGGGAAAGAAATGATTTATCTAATTATAATTTAATAAAGGAATCAATCTCAAGTGAATTTGACGTTTTTAAAATGGGTAAAAATAAATACTATTAGTTTAAAAATACGACCGCTCTGACTATCCTTTCGGAAGAACCCCCTGGGTTCTTGTTGTCAGAGCGGAACCTTTTTTAATTTCATTTAAAGTATAAATTTAAATTTTTAAAATGTCAATACTCTTATAATAAAGATTAATTATTTATTAACTTTAGGAAAAGTTAAAATATTATGAAGAAAAAATTAAAAAACATACACCCTGGTGAAATGAAGATAATTACCATCAAGTTTTCCCAATAACAAATAATGGGAAAGAAATGGCCTGGAAAAATGTAAAAGAAACATTCATTGAATTAAATAAGAATAATTATTTTATTGCAAAAAAAGAGGATAATAGAATTCGTATTTATCATAAATACAAAGAGCAACAAGTTTTTAAAAATGTTTGGACTGATAAAAAATATCAATCTGAATTTCAAGGTACTAATTTATTAAAAAAGATATTGGGTAAAAATAAATTCAGTTATCCTAAATCTATTTATACTGTTTTAGACACAATAAAAATTATGACTTCTGATGATGATATTATTTTAGATTTTCATGCTGGAAGTGGAACATCTGGACATGCAACACTTGCACTCAATAAAGAAGATGGTGGAAATAGAAAATTTATTCTTGTTGAACAATTAGATGAACATATTGAAATTTGTAAAGAAAGAATTCAAAAAGTTTTTGCAAAAGAAAATATTGATGATTCTTTCATCTACTTTGAACTTGCTAAATGGAATGAAAAAGCAAAAGATGAAATACTTGCTTGTGAAAGTTTGAAAGACCTGGAGAAACTATTTGGCAAACTTTACGAAAAATACTTCCTTAACTACAATCTAAAAATAAAGGAGTTTAAGGAAAAAGTAGTAAAAGAAGAGAACTTTAGAAACCTTTCTTTAATTGACCAAAAGAGAATGTTTTTAACAATGCTTGACTTAAACCAAATGTATGTACAGAAAACAGAAATGGCGGATAAGAGATTTGGAATAAGTGAAGAAGACCAAAGCTTAACTAAAGAATTTTATAGTGAGAAATAGCTATGACTGATAAAAACTATTTTGACTTAACTGCGGGGAAAATAATCGAAAGTCTTTCTATACACCAGAAAGATAGGTTTGATTGTCAACTTATTGATAGTAATGAAAATATTTATAATGGTTTTAAAATAGCACAAAGTAAAAAAGGAAATGTTTTTACTGTATGCGATGTAACTTTTCATAAGTCAAACACAGATAACAAATACCAAGCGAGATTAACTTTCCGTAAAACGGATAAAAATTATGAAACTAAAACAAGAAATAATCAAGAAATAATAATTCCTTTTAAAAGAGGACAAGACGGATACAGAGAGTTTTGGAAAATGATCGGTTATTTATATGAATGGTTAAAACAAAATAATTCGGGAAAATTTGAAGATTACTTTTCTGTAACAGATAAAAATTTAGATGATGCATTACAAAAAATCGCAAATTTTAAAAACAGAAGTATTGTATTAAAAAATTTAAATAAATTATCAAATAGTGGTTTATTAAATATTGACAATTTAGTTAATACAACAAAAATTAAAAGTGTTCTTGATGAATGGGAGAAAAATAAAAGCAATAACCAAGAAGTTCAGTTTTGGCACCCTTTTTTTAAAAAACATCATTGGATAATTCCACAAGTTTTTTCTTCAAATGTTACTTTATATAATGACGAGTTTTATGTTGGTGGATTATCGCAGGGAAACAGAAAAGGAAGTAAATTTGTTGATTTTGTTGTGAAAAACAAACTATCAAAAAATATATCACTTGTAGAGATTAAGACACCTCAAAAACCTCTAATTGCAAAAAATGAATACAATAATAGAACAGGTATTTACTCAATAAGTAATGAACTCGCTGGAGCAATTTCACAAGTATTAAATCAAAAAGATGAAATACAAAAAGATTCTAGACATGACAATCAAGGCAAAGATTATAATGTTCTAAACCCTAGTTGTATATTAATAATAGGCAGTAAAGAAAATGAGCAAATGAATCAGAAACAAGAGAATTGTTTTGAATTATTTAAGAATAGTCAAAAAGATATTGAAATCATGAAAATCTTTATCGAAAAAGGTGCAGATGTTAATCTTGTTT
>CAZTZZ010000069.1:0-12178 GCA_964617905.1 uncultured Ignavibacteriaceae bacterium
TTACCGCATTTGTTTGCACAATCAAAAATTGGATAATGTTTTGTATCTAAAAAAGGAGCTCCCTCTATAGTCATTGTTCCGCAAATATAATCGTTGGCAGATGCTATTTCTTGTTTAGAAAAACCCATGGCAGTTAATAGATTAAAGTTGAAATCTTCAATGTCTTCTTTATCAAGTTTTAATTTTTCTATCATAAATGCTTTGCCGATAACAAAAGGGTTAAAAGCAAAACTTAAATCAAAAGCAGAAGGCAGAGCCTTTTCAATTTTTTCAATTACAGCGTCTGTAAATCCTTTAGCTTTCAGTGTCTCAGGGTTTATATAAGGACATCCTTCAAGGCTGCCGGAACCTTTTGCATATTTTACAATTTCATTAATCTGATCCTGGTTATATCCCAGTTTTTTTAGTGCCGGTGGTATGGATTGATTAATTATCTTGAAATATCCGCCGCCGGCAAGTTTTTTAAATTTTACAAGGGCAAAATCAGGTTCAACACCTGTTGTATCGCAATCCATAACTAAACCGATTGTTCCGGTGGGTGCAATAACTGTCACTTGTGCATTTCTAAATCCATAATTATTGCCTAGTTCCAAAGCTCTGTCTGCATCTTCTCTAGCGGCTTTTAACAAATCAGACGGGCAGTGGTTTGGATTTATTCCCGTGGGGAAAATGCTAAGTTTTTCATATTCTTCTTTGGGAACATTGTATGCTGCTCTTCTGTGATTTCTTATTACTTTCAGCATATGTTTTTTATTTTCTTCATACTTTTTGAATGTTCCCAGCCCTTTAGCTATCTCAGCAGAAGTTGCATAGGCGGACATATGCATTATTGAAGTAATAGCCCCGCAAATAGCAAAAGCTTCGTTACTATCGTAGGGTATTCCTTGCAGCATAAGCAGGGAACCAAGATTGGCAAATCCCAAACCCAAAGTTCTGTAATCATAACTTAACTGTGCAATTTCCTTACTTGGAAACTGTGCCATAAGAACACTGATTTCAAGTACAAAAGTCCACAGCTTTGCTGCATGCCTGAATGCAGGGATATTGAATTTTTGTGTCTCGTTGTTGTAAAATTTAACAAGATTTAGTGAGGCAAGATTACACGCAGTGTCTTCTAAAAACATATATTCGCTGCATGGATTAGAAGCCTTTATTTCACCACCCTCTGGGCATGTATGCCATTCATTTATTGTTGTATGGTATTGAATTCCGGGATCTGCAGAAGACCATGCTGCATAAGAAATTTGATCCCATAAATCTTTTGCGCTTAGAGTTTTACAAGGCTTTGGTTTTCTGTTTTCTTCTTTGGCTTTTCTTTTTTCAACTCTCCAGAACAAATCCCATTCACCGTCTTTTAAAACTGCAGTCATAAATTTATTTGTTACTCTTATAGAGTTATTTGAATTTTGACCCGCAACAGTATAATAAGCTTCTGAATTCCAATCAGTATTATAAACGGGAAATTCAATGGATTTAAAGCCGAGCTTTGCAAGTTGAATAACACGTTCGATATAATTTTTTGGGATGTTAACTTTATTTGCTTCTAGTACTGCCATCTTTAGTTTTTCATTTACCAATTTATTGAATCGGTCATTTTCCGGGTGATCGGCATAACAAGCCTGCATAATATTATTAAGATGGAAATTGCAAAGCTTTGACCCGGCAACCATTGATGCTACTTTTTGTTCTTCTACTACTTTCCAGTTTATAAATTCTTCAATGTCCGGATGATCTAAATCTACGGTAACCATTTTGGCGGCTCTTCTTGTTGTTCCGCCTGATTTAATAGCACCTGCAGATCTATCACCTATTTTCAAAAATGACATTAAGCCCGAAGACTTTCCTCCTCCGCTTAATGTTTCGTCTTTACCTCTTATCTCGGAAAAATTGGAACCTGTACCTGAGCCGTATTTGAAAAGTCTTGCTTCACGTACCCACAGATCCATTATTCCGCCCTCATTAACAAGATCATCTTTTATGGATTGAATAAAACAAGCGTGAGGCTGCGGATGTGTATAAGCATCTGTAGAAGCTGTAAGCTTGCCGGTTTTATAATCAACGTAATAGTGACCCTGTGCAGGGCCGGAAATTCCATAAGCCCAATTTAGACCTGTATTAAACCATTGCGGACTATTTGGAGCTGCAAATTGGCTTGCCAGCATAAACATTAATTCTTCGTAAAAAGTCTTGGCATCGTCTTCTGTATCAAAATAATTAGCTTTCCATCCCCAGTAAGTCCAACAGCCCGCTAATCTGTGAAAAACCTGTCTTGCATCATTTTCATGGGAGAATCTTTCATCTTCGGGTAGTTGACCGAGTCTTTGAACATCCGGTGTTGAAGATTGAAGCCAATTTGGTATATCTTTTTCTTTATTTTTCTTTACTAATTTTGGAATTCCGGCTTTTCTAAAATATTTTTGTGCTAATATATCTGTTGCAACCTGTGACCAACTAGACGGCACCATAACATTTTCCATTTTGAAAACTATGGTTCCATCCGGATTTTTAATCTCTGATGTTCTTTTTACAAATTCTATGGATGATAATGGATCTTTCCCGGTTTCAGTAAAAAGTCTTTCAATATGCATATTTAAACTCCGCTAAATTGGTCTTTGTTTTGAAAATTTGGGTGTGTAATATTAAAAAAATATTTTTGAATTGGTATCTTGATTTAAAAGTTTTTTTCATTTAAGAAGTAAAATTTTAAGATTGAATAAGAAAATATTCAACCAAAAATTTGTAAATAACACTTTAAAATTCGTTCCCGAACGGTGATGAATTGCTTTGTAACATCGAGATTTTTTTTGACAATTTCAAATTTATTTTAAAAAATATTTAAAAATATTTTCTTTAACCCGTAATGATGTTAAATCATCATCAAAATCATCCTTTCATAAAATATATTTAACAATGTTAGTGGTTTTAGTCTATATTTTATAAGTTATATTTTGGTAAAAAAAATTTATTATTTTAAAGTTTACAAATCATTTTGGAAGAAGAAAAAGTAATAGAAATACTGGGTCTGACCAAAAAGTTTAAGAGTCTAACTGCTGTAAGTGACCTTGATTTAACGGTTTACAGGGGTGACGTCTTCGGGTTTTTAGGACCCAACGGGGCGGGGAAAAGCACTACAATAAGAATGATGCTGTCTTTAATTGCACCAACTTCGGGTACAATAAAAATATTCGGCAAATCAATTATTTCCGATAGAATAGATATACTTAGAAAAGTTGGGGCAATTGTGGAGAAGCCGGATTTTTATAAAAATTTAACCGCTTATAAAAATTTATCCATCCTCGGAAGACTAAGCATGGGAGATATATCAAGAAAAAAAATTATGGAAATTCTTGAACTCGTTGGGCTTGATAAAAGATATAAAAGCAAGGTGAAAACTTTCTCTCATGGAATGAAGCAAAGACTGGGAATTGCGCAGGCTCTTTTGCACGATCCCGACTTAATTGTTTTGGACGAACCGACAACGGGACTCGACCCGCAAGGCATGAAAGAAATCAGGGATTTGTTAATACTGCTCAGCAGAGAAAAGGGTAAAACAATATTTCTTTCATCACACATTTTATCCGAAATAGAAATTGTTGCCAACAGAATGATAATTTTGGATAAAGGGAAAAAAGTTGTAGAAGGAAAGGTTAGCGAATTATTGAATGAAAATAAATTAAAGGTCACTTTTGAAGTTGATAATAAAAATACAGCAAGGACTTTGATAGAGGGTACATCTTGGAACGATAAAATATATTCTAATATTGATAATAAAATTGTTTTTATTTTGGAACCCGAAGAAATTTCTCCTTTGAATAAATTTCTTGTAGAAAACAATGTTTCAGTCAGTGCTGTAATTCCTACCCGTTCACTCGAAGAATATTTCCTAAATATTACAGAAAAGAATAATTAATGACAACTTTAATAAACATAGAATTGTACAAAATTTTTAGAAAATGGAGAACCTACATAGGTTTTGCCGCTGTTACGCTTTTAGTTGTTCTTATTCAATTAGCAATTTCTTTAGAAGGAAGAAGCGCTGCAAATGCTATGACAAATCAACTTGCAGATTCATTTATAATGGTTGGTAATTTGTTGAATGGTTATTTTGTTTCTTATATGATTTTGAATGCCATAATAGTAAATATTCCATTTTTAATTGTGCTAGTCGCGGGGGATATGTTAGCAGGAGAAGCTACTGCCGGAACTTACAGAATTTTAATGACCAGGCCAATTTCCAGGTTTCAAGTTGTTCTTTCAAAATTTTTATCCAGCCTTATTTATAGTTTTATGTTGATTTTCTGGTTAGCAATTTTGAGCATAATATTAGGAATCATTTTATTCGGCACCGGGGAATTAATTGTAATTCAAAACGGCTTAACTATTTTTGCTAAGAACGACATAATTTGGAGATTTGTTTTTGCATACTTTATGGCCGGATTAACTATGTGTACTGTTGCATCATTGGCATTTCTCTTTTCTTCTTTGGTTGAAAATGCTATCGGCCCCATTGTTACGGCAATGGCAATTATAATTGTATTTGCAATTATCTCTGCAATTCCAATTGATTTTTTCCAAACAATAAAACCCTATTTATTCACAAATTATATGTTCTCCTGGAGATTGTTTTTTGACGATACTCTTAATTATGTAGAATTGATGAAAGCTTTGGCGGTTTTACTTGGTCATATCATTGTCTTATTCGGTATTACAGCATACATTTTTGAAAAGAAGGATATACTTACATGAGGAATTCAATATATAAAATTATTCTTTTATTACTTGTATTATCAACGTTATCTTTTTCACAGAGTGATGATCCGAAACAGATAATAGACAATCTGAAAACAGAATTTTCAAAAGTAAAAGATTACAGTGTAAATGTAGAAGTAACAGTTAAAGCCAGTATGTTAAAAGTACCGAAAATGAAGGCACAATTTTTTTTCAAACAGCCGGATAAAACAAAAATTAAATCAGAATCTTTTGCAATGATTCCTAAGCAGGCAGTAAATGTATCGCCCGTTTCATATTTGAAAGGGGATTATACGCCAATATTTGCAAGGAATGAAACTATTGACGGCAGAGAACTTGCCGTATTAAAAATTATCCCTTTAAAGGAAGACAGTGACGTTTTACTGACCACCGTTTGGGTTGATAAAACAAGAAACGTGGTCAGAAAATTAAAATCTTCAACAAAAGGCAGTGGAACAATTAATGTTAATTTTAATTATGATGAAAATTTTGATTACCCTTTGCCTTCAAAAATAATTTTTTCATTCAACCTTGATGAGAAAGGCGTACCCAAAGATTCTACAAAAAAGAAGAGAAGAAGAGGCAGAAGATTTGTCTCGGGAATCAAAGGGAAGGTTATCTTAACTTATTCCGGCTATAAAGTAAATACTAATTTACCTGATTCACTATTTGAAAAGAAAAAGGTAGAATGAGAATTTAAAATAAATATATATTTATTTTAGACCCGATCAAAAAATTTTAGATCGGGTTTTTTATTTGTAATATTTTTAATCCCATAAATTAAAATATTTATGTCCGCTGCCCGTATTGAAAAGTACTGCTTTTTCCTTTTTTTCAATCCAACCTTCTTTGTAAAGCTTAATAAATGCAGCAAGAGTGGCTCCTCCTTCGGGTGCGGTAAAAATGCCCTGAGTTCTTCCGATTAAATTTGAACATTCCATTATTTCTTTGTCAGAAACTGCAACAGCAGTTCCGTTACTTTCTCTAATTGCATTCAAAATTAGAAAGTCGCCTATTGCAGCGGGCACCCTTAAACCGCTTGCCAAAGTAGAAGCGTCCTGCCAAAGTTCGGCGTGTTTTGTTCCCTCATTAAATGCTTTTATAATAGGCGCACACCCTTCCGACTGTACACTGACCATCCGCGGTCTTTTACTTCCTATCCAACCCAATTTTTCCATTTCGTCAAAAGCTTTCCACATTCCGATTAGTCCAGTGCCTCCGCCTGTGGGATAAATAATTACATCAGGTATTTCCCAATTCATCTGTTCTGCAATTTCATATCCCATTGTTTTTTTACCTTCAATTCGGTACGGTTCTTTTAAAGTTGAAACATCAAACCATCCCAGATTTTTAACTCCCTCTGTAGCGGCTTTTCCACAGTCTGTGATTAAGCCGTCAATTAAAGTTACTTCCGCACCGAGAGCTTTGCATTCAGCAACAAAGGGAAGGGGAACATCTTTGGGCATAAAAACGTGAGCCTTAATTCCTGCAAGAGCCGCATAACTGCTCATCGCTCCGGCTGCATTACCCGCTGAGGGAATTGAAATTTCATTAATTCCTAATTCATAAGCACGGGAAACAGCCATTGCCAATCCTCTTGCTTTAAATGAAGTAGAAGGATTAAGTCCTTCATCTTTTATAAATAAATTTGAATGATTTACTACTTCACCCAATTTTTCTGCTTTGAACAGAGGAGTGAAACCTTCTCCGAGAGATAATCTGTACCTGTTGTTTTTTACAGGAAGCAGGGGAGAATAACGCCACATATTTTCCGGTAGATTTGTTAGATAAGATTTTTCCAACTCTTTTGAAGCTTTTTCCAAATCATATTTTGCAAGCAATGGTTTACCGCAATCATTGCATAAATTTATTACTTTGCCTGAGTTAAATGTTTTTTTACAGTTACTGCATTCAAGGTGAGAAAAATAATTTTCCATTTTTTATAATTTTTCTACTGTAATGTTTCTAAGATTTATTTCAGATATTTTTTTAATCTTCCCCGTTTCAAAATCTTTATCATAATTCTGAATATTATATCCGAGTCCTTCCGTGCCGTAATTTATGTGATCTGAAAATATAATTCCATTAATATTGCGCACATTTACTGCTTCCCTGAATCTTGTTCCTCCCCCGTCAACATGGTAAAGATACGCAAAATAATCCATTCTAAAATTTTCTTTATTTATCCAATAAATAAATTCATCCTCAAAATCTTCACCGCCGCCGTCTTTTGAAAAAGTGACTTTAATTTTGTAGTAATATTTATTTTTTATTTTTACTTCACCGAGTAATTCTTTGTTAACAGCTTTATCGTTTAATCCGTAAGGAAGCAAAGCAAAATAAATTACACTGTTTACCGAGTTTGAAAAAGCATTTTCTTTTTCTTTTGTAATATCTGCTTTTGCTCCGTTTATAAACCTGGTGAATGATGTATTATTAAACACGTCTTTAAACTTGTTTCCGCTTGTGTCTTTAAACTCTCTTGTGAATTCAAACAAACCGTTTTGTCGTTTTGCGGTGTAATGCTTGTCCCTAAAATTAAAAGATATTTTGGAGGAAGAAAATAAATCGCCACCGTGTGTTTCAATGGATTTATTAATAATTTGATTCGCATTATTTTCTTTTTTTGCACAGCCGTTAAGCGCAAAAAAAGTTAAAACAATCGAAAGGATTGCAAGTGTTTTTTTTGAATTCATTTTCTTTTTAAAATTTATTTGAAATATTTCTTTAAAAATGATTTTACTGCTGTCCAGTATTCCTTGCTGTAACTAAATTTTGACCACAAAACTCTTGACCCGTGATTGCCCTCAGACTTTGGAACAAAAGACACTTTGTTTTTGGAAGGAATCGAATCAAAAATATTTTTCCAATAACTTTTTTCCCGTTTGGCTGAAGTTATAAAAACAGGTTGAGTAATATTTTTTGCGTTTTGGGTAATGTAAGTTTTTGATTTACCGGATTTTTCAAAATATTCACCCGGAGAAAATGAAAGTATTCCATTTACATCTTTTAAATGTTTGCTGCCAACTACTAAAACCAGTGCAGATGAATAAGAGCTTCCCCAGATAATCAATTTACCCTTAGCATAATTCTTTTTAACATATTCAATTGATGCTTCTATATCCTGGATGGCATCTGTATAATTTGTTTTTTTCTTTAATTTTACGGCAAGTTTATGAGTTTGATTTACAACCCCATTTACCTCGCCGCCCGAACGCAGATCAATGGCAAGGCAGTTGAAACCGAAATTGTTTAATTTTGGTGCTGTTTCTTTATATTCACCCCTGCTCCATCCTGCCTGGTGAAATAATATAATAAAAGGGGCATCAGCTTTGTGTGATAAATATAAATTAGCTGTAATTAGTAGACCGTCGTGTGATTTGTAAATTACGGTTTTAACCTTGGCAGAGGAATTTAAACTAAATGATAAAAATAAAATTGTAATGAATAAAAATTTAAACGATTTCATACAACACACCTAAAAAATTTTATTGAAAATTTAAATTTAATCTAATGGAAACTATTGAAAAATTCATCATATAAATGATGATTGGTAGTCTGATCTGTAAAAGAGACGACAAATTTTAGAAATATGTCATCTCTTATATATTTTTATTCCGTATATGTTTTAAACACTACTGAAGTATTGTGTCCACCGAATCCAAAAGCGTTGCTGACAGCAATATTAACAGTTTTTTCCTGTGGTTTGTTAAATGTATAATTCAAGTCACATTCAGGGTCCGGAGTTTCAAAATTAATTGTTGGCGGGATTATATTATTTTTTATAGCCAAAATTGAAGCTATACCTTCTACAGCACCTGCTGCACCGAGTAAATGCCCGGTCATACTTTTTGTTGAAGAAACATTCATTTTATAAGCGTGTTCACCGAATACTTTTTTAATTGCTTTTGTCTCTGCAATATCGCCTAGGGGAGTAGAAGTACCGTGCATATTAATGTAATCAACTTCATCTTTATTTAAGCCGGCTGTTTCCACTGCCATTTCCATAGCCTTTATTGCACCCAATCCTTCCGGGTGCGGGGCAGTTATGTGATAGGCGTCAGCCGACAACCCAATGCCAATTACTTCGGCGTGAATTACAGCTCCTCTTTTTAAAGCGTGCTCTAATTCTTCAAGCATCAATGCACCTGCACCTTCACCCTGTACAAACCCGTCGCGGTCAGCATCGAAAGGTCTGCTTGCTGTTTCGGGTGAATCATTGCGTAAGGACAGTGCTCTTGAAGCGTTAAATCCGCCGATACCCATTTCGTTTACAGCTGAATCCGAGCCGCCTGTAAGCATTGCATCCGCAACACCCTGCTTAATTAGCATATAGCTGTCAATCATATTATTATTAGCAGTGGCACACGCAGAAACAATACAATAATTAGGTCCTCTAAAGCCATAGTGAATTGATAATGAGCCTGCTGCAATATCAGGAATTAACATAGGAATAAAGAAAGGGGAAATTCTATTAGGTCCCTGTTCGTGATTTATTATTGACTGGGAATAAAAAGTGTCGATTCCTCCAATACCACTGCCAAAGACCACTCCTATTTTTGCTCTCTCGTCTTCGGTTAAATTTTCCGTGTCCAATTTACTGTCTTCAACAGCCATTTTACTTGCAGCAAAAGCATAATGAGCATAAGGGTCCATTCTTCTGCATCCTTTTCTATCCATATAATTAGTAGGGTCAAAGCCCTTTAATTCACAGGCAAACCTTGTCTTTAATTTTGAGGCATCAAATCTTGTGATAGGTGCTGCACCGCTTTTTCCCTCCACCATTGCCTGCCAAAAATCTTCTACAGTCAGACCGATTGGAGTAACTGCTCCCATTCCCGTAACTACAACTCTTCTTTTTTTATCGTTCATATTTTCCTTGTTAACTAATAATATTGTTAGAATTTAAGTTATAAATTTAAAGAATTAATAATTAAATAAGTAATTCACAACAGACAGATATTCTTGGATAAAATTTCAATCTTTGAACAAATTTTCAAATTTATCGGAAGTTAATCGATATGTGGTCCATTCATTCATCGGTACCGCGCCAAGGCTTTTATAAAAATTTATCGCCGGTTCATTCCAATTTAATACAACCCATTCAACTCTCCCGCAATTTCTTTGTTTTGCAATTTTAACGAGTGATTTCAGAAGTTCCTTTCCAATTCCTTTTCCCCTGAAATTTGGACGTACAAAAAGGTCTTCCAAATAAATTCCGGGTTGAGCAAGAAATGTGGAATAGTTATGAAAGAAAAGCGCCTGTCCAACGGGTTCGTTTTCGTATTCAGCTATAATAACTTCTGCGTAACTTTTTTCACCGAACAATGTTTGTCTAACTTTTTCTTCAGTAGCAACAACCTCGTTAGAAAGTTTTTCATACTCGGCTATTTCTTTTATAAGCGAATGGATCAATGGAATATCGGCTTCAGTAGATGGTCTTATTTTTATTTTACTCACTTGTTTCAACCATATTTTTTTTATTAATATATTCTTCAATTTTTAATGCACCCAGAGAAAAAAGATACCCGATTCCTGCACCTATTAAGGCACCGCCGATAATATCCGAGGGGTAGTGCAAACCCAAATACACCCTTGAAAGGGCCATCAATGATGCTACAGCCAAAAGCGGTACTTTTAGTTTTGGAAAAAGCCTGTAAAAGAAAACAGCGGCTGCAAAATTATTCAATGCGTGGTTTGAAGGAAACGAATAGCTGCCTGTACAACCTAACGGTGTAAGTGCATCGGTTAAAAAATTACACGGGCGTAATCTGTGTAACAAAGGTTTTAAAAAACTTGCGCCGAATTGATCAGCGGCAAGTATTAGAAACAAAGTCAGAACAGCTGCAATTTTTCCTCTCTTTCCTCCATATTTATAACTAATATAAATTAAAATGATATAAACTATATACCAATGATTTACATTTGTAATAAATCCAAAAAATTTATCCAAAAATCCGGCAGACAAAGTATGATTTATAAAGTAAAATACTGCAAGGTCAATTGAAAAAAGAAAATCAATCATTTTTTACATTAAGTTTTTAAAGATAAAGTATATGATAATTAATTTATTTTTTTTATTAAAACAAGACTATATTATTTTGTTAATTCGGCTAAAATTACTGACGCAGCATTTGCAACATTTAACGATTCGGCACTGCCTAATTTGGGAATTGTTATAAGCTCATCTGAAATATTAAATACATCTTTGCTTATACCATTTGCTTCATTCCCAAATATAACTATTGTTTTTTCATCAGGCTTAAAATTAAAAACATTCTTTCCGCTTAATGATGCTGATAAAATCTTATATCCTTTATTTTTCAAATTGCTTAAGTCGTTAATCAAATTGTTGCTGAAAAAAATATTTATGTGAAAAACAGAACCCATAGTTGCTCTAATAGTTTTGGAATTGTAAACATCTGCACAAGTATTACTCAATACTAAATTTTTAACTCCGAACCAATCACAATTACGTATTATTGTACCGACATTTCCGGGATCTGAAACATTTTCTAAACAAACAACTAATTCAGAAATTATATCATTGGCCCAATCTTTTAATTGATTCTGTTTGTTAAAAACTGCTGCAACACCCTGGGGGTTGTTAGTGTCGGATATTTTTTGGAAGTCTTTTTTGCTTATAATAATAATATTTTGAAATTCATTTTGGAAGGCATGATTTTTATCAAGGAAATCCTGTGTTGTGTAAATGGAATCATATTTATACCCGGAATTTAATCCTTCACGAACCGTTCTTTCGCCTTCAACAAAAAACTTATTTTCAATATTTCTGTACTTTTTTAAACGAAGATTGGTGATAGATTTTATTTGTGATTTGGAAAGGGTCATAAAAGTTTATCATAATTTTGTTTAGAATTATCTTTTTGTCCTTTCTCGAGTTCAAGCAGATATTCCCACGAATAAATACCTGTGTTATGTCCGTCTTTCCAGCTGATTTGAATAGCATATCCCCCCACAATATTAATATTATTAACATTGTAAGAGTCTTCGTTCAATAATTTATTTTGAGGAGGCTTATAAGTTTTGAGTAAAACCGTCTCTCCCTTGCATCCGGCACAAGGGCATTCATCCCGTAAATATTTTAGAGTTATAGAACTTGAAGTACCGTCACCCCAAAGAATTTGTAAGTTTTTGTCTTTAATTTCAATTTTTTTAGGTTTCATAGAATAATCAATTAAATGTAATTACATTTACAATATGTAAATATAAAATTATTGTTGCAAAGAAGAGAAAAATATTTTAGTTTTGAACTTCAAAATTTTGTTGATAAGCTGGTGTAGCTTCCGTCTTCATCCGATAAATCGGATTACGCCGGACAGGCAGTTGGTAGATTTATCCGCCGAAGCAGGGCGTAGGCGGAGCAGATGATTTGTAGTTCTTATAAAATTTTCTTTGCTGGTGTAGC
>CAZTZZ010000070.1:0-8226 GCA_964617905.1 uncultured Ignavibacteriaceae bacterium
TCTCAGTTGATGAGGTTTTGAAAAATGTTTATGAACTTTTACACAAATAATTTATGAAGATATTAGAATTAACACGGTCGTTTTATCCATCGGTAGGGGGACTTGAAAAATTTGTAGCCGACAGATTTAAAATCTATAAAAATTTGGGAATTGATTATAAACTAATATCAACTGATTTTACGACGGAAAAAAGAGATTATAATTATTCCGGAGAGCCTGCAACATTCATTAAACAGTATACGCCTTATAACATAACTCCAAATATAAAACAATATTTGGACGATGAATATGATATCTTAAGTGTTAATCAATTCGGAAGGTATTTTAGCGACATTGCAATTAATTATGTTTCAAAAAATAAAAAAGCAAAAATAATATTAACCCCTCATTTTTATTTTCATACCGAAAGATTCAGCTTAGTTAAAACACTACACAAAAAACTAATAGCTAAAAACTTGCTTAAAAAAGTTGACAAAATTGTATGTTTTACAAATGTAGAAAAATTATTTTTATTAAATCAATTCAATATTAGACCCGATAATATTGCTGTTATTCCGCATTATGTTTCAAGCGAAAATGAAAAATATTCACTACAAGAACCAACGGATAAAAATTACTTTTTTTATTTGGGAAGAGCGGATAAAAACAAAAGATATGATTTGCTTATTGAAGCCTTTGATAAGCTTCAGTTAGAAAAATATAGACTCCTGTTAACCGTAAGAAATCAAGATTTAAGCTCAAAACACAGAAAGATTGTAGAGGCAAACGAAAATATTAATCTATTAGGCTATATAACCGAGAGAGAGAAAACAAAACTTATATCAAATTGTGAAGCAGTACTATTCGCAAGTGATTATGAGGCTTTCGGGACAGTCGTTTTGGAAGCATCTAAATTCAAAAGACCAATATTATGCTCGGATTTATCTGTGTTTAAGGAGATATTGAATGATAACGGTGTTATATA
The DNA here is from genome assembly GCA_964617905.1 of uncultured Ignavibacteriaceae bacterium. GTDB lineage: Bacteria > Bacteroidota > Ignavibacteria > Ignavibacteriales > Ignavibacteriaceae. The sequence continues at coordinate 965 of CAZTZZ010000070.1, forward strand.
TTTTAAAAATAATAACGACTCGATTAAACAATCAATCATAAATTTTTTATCTCTCAAAAAAAATCAAAAAGAAAAAATGGGGGTTGAAAATTATAAAAACTTAAGCAACTACACTTTTGATATTATTACTGAAAAATATAAAAATTTGTTTGACCAACTTATCTAAATAATTAAATATTGTGACTTTTATTCTTATATAACTTTAAAACTTCTTTAATATAAAAAGGTAAATCATTAATAATATATCTTCTGAAAAGCCTTGCGGGTTCCGATAACAATCTCCAAAACCATTCTAATTTTAACTTCTGTAAAAACAATGGGCAACGTTTTTTTATTCCGCTGTAATAATCAAACACACTGCCCAAACCGACATTTATCTTGGCACCTATTTCATCTTTATAATTCTTTAACCATAAATCTTGCCGTGGAGAGCCGAGGGCAACAATTAATATTTCCGGTTTTGAATTCATTAATGATTTAATAATCAAATCATTTTTAAACTTATCCTTTTCAAAATTATTTTCCGGCGAAAGCATTTTGGAAATAACAATTTTGGGAAATCCTTTTTTAATTTTGTTTTTGACATTCCTTAACACATTTTCTGTTGATCCTAACAGCGCAATTCTTAGATTTTTATTATCTGAAATTTTAAGAATTAGTGTAAATAAATCGTGTCCCGTAATTCTTTTTATTCTTTTGCCGTACTTAATTTTTATTAAGGAAGTTATCCCCGAACCGTCAGGTAAAACCAGTTCCGTATTCTCGCATAAAAATCTAAATTCATCGTTAAACTTTGAATTGCGGAAGAAATCTAAATTTAGAGTTATAATTTGCTTGGACTTATTACTGCTTAATATATTTAATAAATCCTTTTCAAGCTCTTTGATGGATTTAGAATATATATTAATGTTATCTAGTTGATAATTCATTAAGTTATTTTTAATATTAAGTAGTGCCTAAATTATATAAATTTTTAATCTATTGTGAATAGTGTTAAAAATGAATAAAAAATTTACACTTTTAATATTTACATTAAGCTGTAACTTTATCTTTTCACAAAATCTACTCAAGAACTACAAAGGTTCAACCGGCAAAATTCAATTTACTTATGAACTTAAAGCAGTTAACTATAACAGTCTTAAAAATCAAGGAGTGACAACAATTGAATTTAAAAATTATCTAAATGAATCAAAACCAGGGGAATATATTTTACCTCAAAGAGAAATTTATATTTCTTTGCCCGCATATTCAAAGGTAGATATACAAGTAATCCCCAAAAAAGTTAGACGAATAAAAGGAATTCCCTCTGTTAATCCTGTAATTACATTAGAATCTGATTCTTGTTTGCAGTATCAATTTAATTCCAAAGAAAATTTAGACAGACAATATTCAATAAAACCCTTAGTTGAAATTAAAGGTTATTTGTGGATTAGGAATTTTTATTGTGTTCGTATCTTAATAAATCAATACCGTTTTAATAACGTAGATATTATTGAAGAATTAAATGAAGCGGAATTCAAATTATCAATTTTAAATCCCGGTAAAAATAAAATTAAGGCAACAACTACTGAAATGAATACTTTTGCAAATATTTTTGTTAATAAAAATTATGCCGTTGAACTTGACAGAAAATTCTATGAAGAAGAACAAAACAGTGAATACGATTGGATAAATTTTAATACAACTTATTTAAAGTTAGGTGTTACTGCTGACGGCATTTATAGAATAACAAAACAAGATTTACTAAATCAAAATATCTCCATTACAGCAATTGACCCGCGAAATTTTAATTTATTTCTAAAGGGAAAAACCGTTCCTATTTATGTTAAAGGTGAAGCGGATGGTATTTTTGATGATAAAGATTTTATCGAATTTTTTGGGAGAAGAAATTGGGGCGATGATTACAGGAAAATTTCAACAGGAAATGAGCAGTATAAGAATTATTTAGATCGTTATTCCGATACGACTATTTACTGGTTAACCTGGGATAAATCTTTACAACCAAACAGAATAGCAGAGATGAGAAATTTTTCGCAAATACCGGCTGATACCGTTAAATTTTATTCCGAAGTTGTACACTACGAGCAAGATCATTGGCTCGACTATTCAATTCCCAGCCTGGTGGACAGGCAAAATCCTGAATGGTTGACAAATGAAACCTGGGTTTGGGGACAGCAGGGGGTAGGAACCGCCAACAGAGCCTTTACAGTTTCCGATGTCTACCCGAATTCTACGGCTAAAGCTTTTTATAAAATTCAAAGTTTTGCAAGCAATGGTTTCATAAATGCTCACAAGATTGGGTTGAGTGTAAATAACGACCCTGCTGTTTATGATTCATCTTCTTTTAATAAATATAGTCAAAGGATTTTAAAAGCTGTATTCAGTTCTAATTTATTGAATGAAGGAAACAATGTTTTAAAAACCATCTCTTTCCCGACCAATACAAACATCAATTCTGTTGAATATGATTGGTACGAAGTTGAATATCCGAGATATTTAAAAGCGATAAACGATTCTTTAAAATTTAAAATTAATGATAATTCAAGCACCGGAATAAAATCATTTAAAGTAACGAACGTAAATTCTGGCAATATAATTCTCTATAAATTTAGCGGTGAATTGAAACGATTAACAAATTTTTCAATTAGTCAAAATGTTGTAACATTCACAGATAGTGTAAAACAGGGGGACAATTATTACCTAATTACCGAGGATAAAATTGGGAGTCCAAAATATTTTTACAAAAAACAGTTCCGAAATTTAGCAGACAATAATATTCAGGCTGAATATATTTTAATAACTCATCCAAAATTTATATCAAAATCAACGGAATACTTATCTTTTATTAATTCCACTTACGGTGTTAACACTAAACTCATAAATATCTTTGATATTTATGACCAATTTAATTACGGTTTTTTTTCGCCTGAACCAATTAAGAATTTCCTGCACACGGCGTATTTGAATTGGCAAAATCCGAAACCTACATACGTGTTTTTAGTCGGTGATGCCACTTACGATTATTACGATGACAAAACAAAATATTTTTCCGCACCTGAACAAATAAATTATGTTCCTACTTTCGGTCACCCTGTTTCCGATACATGGTTTACTGTTTGGGACTCGACAGGTGCAATGATTCCGCAAATGAATATTAGCAGACTGCCTATTAATACAATTGAGGAATACGATAGATATTTTAATGTCCACAAAGATTATGCGGTTAAGCCATTTAACGAATTCAACAAAAAATATTTACTTTTTTCAAGCGGTGAAAGCAACAATTCCTTTGAATTATCAACTCTTAAATCGACAAACGATTATATAGACACAGCAATTGTTTCTCCTGCTCCAACGGGTGGAATTGTACGGCACCTGTATAAAATGACAAACCCGTTACGGAATTTCGGACCATTTACCGGCGGACAAGTTGAAAAATATATTGGAGACGGCGGAGTGTTTATTTCTTATATCGGGCACAGCGGTGTACAGATTTGGGATAACGGAATCAGCAGTCCCGTGCAACTTAAAAATAAAAACGGTAATCATTCGCTAATTAGCGATTGGGGGTGTTCAACGGGAAAGTTTGCAGAGCCAGATATCAAAGCTTTTTCTGAATTATTTATTACAGGCAGCGACGGCGGCGCTATAGCTTATAACGGTAATTCTTCACTGGGATTTATTTCCACTGCCACTACATTTCCCAAAATATTTTATTCAAAAATATTAAATGACGGAATAACGGGTATAGCCGAAGCTCACACAGTGTCAAAAATAAAATTGCTTCAACAATACGGAGATAGTAATGTTAATAAAATATTTGTCCTTTGTAACACATTTTTCGGAGACCCGATAGTTTCGTTAAAAGTACCCCAAAAACCAAACCTTAAAATTTTGCCCGGTGATATTTCAATTTTAGAAAAAAATATTGACGATAGAGTACCGTTTCTTACGGCAAAGATTTATATCCATAATTTGGGAAGAGTGGATTCATTACAATCAAAATTTGTTTTAGCAGAAACATATGAAGGAAAACAATTGATGACACTGATTTCCCGCCCTTGGATTCCATTGAATAAAGACAGTGTTGAATTTACTTTCCAAATTTTAGGCAGACCGGGAAAACATAATATATCTGTTTCCCTTGATTATGATTATGAGATTGATGAATTGGACGAAAATGATAATTTCGCTTCGATAGACATTAACGTTCCGAGTGCATCAACACGAACTTTATTGCCTGCGGGAAATTTTAACCAAGTTGACGGAACAATTAGATTCTTAAATCCCGCCAAAGAATCGTTCTCAAATATTTTAGATTTGGAATTAGCCGACAATATTGATTTCAATGATTCTAAAACCGTTACTGTTCCGTTTGATACTTTCTATACCGACGTAAATATTAAACAGTATTTTAACAACAAAAGAATTTGGCTTCGTTCAAAAGTAAGTGGAAGCAATAATTGGGGAAGTGTTAGATCATTCATTGCGGGAAATAAAAATAACTTTTTATTCTCCGATAGCTTGAGTTACGACAATTCTTTATTAAATAATTTGAAATTTATGAATAAAACTCTTCAACTGGATTCATCAATTGTAAGTTTTAAAATTATTTCTGGCGGACTAAACGACGGCAATGCCATTGTAATTCAAAAAGATAATCAGGATTATGTTACCTCCAATACGGAGCGGGGACATTTTGTAGTACTTTTTAAAAATGATGATCTAAGTTTTGTTAAAGATTACCGCTTTGACATTTTTGGAAATGCAGGTTCGGTAAATGATTATATCAATCTTTTAGACACACTTGATAATTCATACTTGGTTTTATTCGGAATAAAAGACGAAGGCAGCCAAAATCTTTCAAAGGCACTTAAAAATAAGATAAAAGAATTTGGCAGTATTTACATTGACAAACTTGGGTTCAGAAACTCGTGGGCAATGATTGGGAGAAGAGGGGCGGCACCGGGATCGGTTCCTGAATCCTTTAAGAAAACCTTTGAAGGAAGAGCAATCGTGGATACCAGTATTAATATTAGATTTAATTCGGGTACAATTGAGACGGAAGAATTAGGACCGGTTTTCAAATGGAAAAATCTTATTGTTGACGAACAATTATCATCAGGGGCTTCTATATCTTTCCTGCCGATAGGAATAAAATCAAACGGAGAAAATGACACATTAACTGTTTTGAATATGATAAATAACTCGGCAGATTTAAGTGTTATTAATGCTAATATTTATCCCCAAATAAAATTGCTAATAAATTTCAAATCATCAAAGGGTATTACTTCACCAAGTTTGAATAGATTTGAAATTAATTATGAAAAATTACCTGAGCTGGGGATAAATTATCAGACTATTGATTTTAAAATTGACAGCATTACTACAAGCACAAAGGCTAAGTTCAATTTCAGTGTTGTAAACGGGGGATATTCAAATGCAGATTCGGTAGAAGTTAAAGTTTCTCAGATTGGCGCACAATTTAATGATATAGTTTTATTCGATAAAAAATTAGATATAAATACAGGCGAGAAAAAAAATATTAGTTTAAGCTTTACATCGGGAAGCAGACCTACGGGTTTGGAGGGAATTAAAATTGAGATAGACAAAACGGACAAAATTTTTGAACTGTACAATGACAACAATTTTGCATTTTTAAATTATGTGGTCACGGCAGATTCCTCGAAACCGCAAATGGATATTACTTTTGACGGACGGCAAATAATTGACGAGGACTTTGTTTCATCAAATCCGGATATAAAAATTGAACTTAACAGTGATTCACCTTCTTCCATAATTGATACTTCCGTTTTAAAAATTTCTTTGAACAATAAACCTGTTTATTTCTCTGATAATTCAGGGATATTAGATTTTTCTATTAATGCAAATAATCCTAAAGTAATTGTTAACTATAAACCCGCACTTAAACAAGGGCATTATAATTTGAAAGTCACAGGCAGGGGCAATTCAACTAAGTTTGCTAATTCAATAGTTTTGGAGAAAAATTTTGCGGTTTCTAATACTCTGCAGTTATTGAAATTGTACAATTTTCCAAACCCTTTTTCTTCTTCAACGTATTTTACATTTAAGCTGACGCAGATACCCGAAAAACTGAAAATAAAAATCTTTACTGTCGCAGGCAGATTGGTCAGAGTTATAAAGATAAAATCTGCCGAACTCAATTATGATTTTAACAGAATTTTCTGGGACGGGCGCGACCAGGACGGGAATTTGCTTGCCAACGGTGTCTACTTGTATAAAATAATTACTTCAAAAAGCGGGAAAGTAAAAACACAGACTCAAAAATTGGCAATTGTACGATAATTATCTTTCCGCAAGTTTAAGCTTTGATTTTTTTGTTTTACCTTCTCTTAAATATTCAATGTCAACAACATCACCCGGTTTGTGTAATTTTAGAAGATTGGAATAATCTCTTAAATTACTTACAGCTTTACCGCTAAATTTTATAATGATATCTCCCTTTTTTAAACCTGCCTTTGCTGCGGGAGAGTTGGGACTAACTCCTCCAACTTTCACACCTTTACCTGAAAATGTAAAATCCGGAATTGTACCCGTACTTACCCTTCGCGTTGTATTGCTTTTAACTTTTTTCGTCGTTGATTTTAACTTGTCTTTTCGCTCGCCGGTAAACGGCATTGGGTTTTCTCTTTCCGTTAGATATTCAATTGCTTCTTTTGCAACCGTAGCAACTTTCACCATTCCGTCCGGATCAATTTTTTCGTAAGTGTCGGTAGGTCTGTGGTAATCTGTATTAGGTCCGCTGAATAATTGTACGGCAGGAATTCCCGCATTAACAAATGATACCTGGTCGCTTGCGTCAAGCGGTTGAGTAACCATATCAATTCCAACGCCTGTTACATATTCAATTCCCATAAAAATAAATTTCCATTCCCTTGCAGTGTTGCCGTTCAGAACTAATAACTTATTTCCGAATAATCTTCCAACGGTATCAAAATTTAGGTTGGCAAAAATATTTTTTGCAGGAAACAGCTTATAATGTTTAACAAAATATTTAGAGCCTAAAAGTCCGGCTTCTTCACCTGGAAAGGCGACAAAAATTACTGTCCTCGCCGGCTTCATTGAAGCGGACAAATTTTTTGCAAGTTCAAGCATTACTGAAACTCCGCTGGCGTTATCGTCAGCGCCGTTGTGTATTTTACCTTTATCGCCTTTGTGAACATCCGGCCATCCCAGTCCCAAATGATCGTAATGTGCGGAGATAACAACAGCCTGTTCTT
>CAZTZZ010000070.1:8326-11667 GCA_964617905.1 uncultured Ignavibacteriaceae bacterium
AGTGTCTAATTCGGGAGTACCGAGTCCTCTTCCTTTCAACTTATCAGAAGCTAAAAATTTAACGTGCTGCATCATCCTTTTTGCTGAAAAAACAGGGGATAAATAAGCGAGCGCTTTTCTTTTTTCGAGTTTTACTTTTATGTCTTTTGCCTGAGGGTCAAGGAATGCAACCAATGGAGAATTTACAACCGCCCACTGTCCCTTTGCAATATTTGTCGGTTCGTCTCCTTCAAAAGCAAGGTAACTGTACTTGCCGTAATGGGGGAGTTTCCTGACTAATCCGGGTATTGCTTCCTGCTTTCCAATTCCCAATAGTATAACAACTTCATCCGGATTTTTAGGATTCTTAATAGAAATGAAAAAACTGTTTTTGCCTTTATCTATAGTATTCTTACCGAATTTTACAAAGGGCCTGCTTACACTTGACCTGTACTTTTTTATTCCTTTGTTGAACTGCGGCGTAAACTTATTTCCGAAACCAAGTAATAAAACGGCTTGATCTTTAGGTAGTTCTTTTACTTCAGAATCCAGCATAACTATATATTTCTCTTTGTTTCCTTCTGTCCAGCTATCAACAAAGTTTTTATACAAGGGATATTTTGAATCTGATTTATCCGGCAGCACAATCAAAGTCTTTTTTGAACCGTAAGCCTTTGAAAACGACGGCGGTATTTCAAACGGGTCCAATCTTCTGAACACATCAAATTGAGGGTCAGCTATGACTTCCGAAACTTTAGATTTTAAGTTTATGCTTAGTGCGTTGGATTTATTTTTAATATGGAATACTTTAGTCTGTAATCCATCCTTTGTTAAAAAAGCTACGGGAACATCAAGTACAAATGATTTGTCCGGTTGAGTCTGTTTTAAGCTAAAACTTAAATTATATGTTTCGTTTGTTTTCTTTTGAACAATTTTTTCGAGGCTCAATTTAGGTGCGCCCTTTCTGTTAACCCATTGATTAAAATATTCCTTTAAATCTAAATTCGTTACTTCTTCGAATGATTTTCTAATATCATCGAATGAAGCTTTCTTAAATTTAAAGTTTCTGTAAAATACGGCAAATGCCTTTTTGAAATTATCACCGCCGACTTTTCTTCTTAACATATGAAACATCATCAATGTTTTACCGTAACCGATTGCTTCGCTGGCACCGTCGTATCGGGAAATAAATTTTGAAATTGGAAAATCATTTGCGGGTTTTACGTAATCGGTAAAGCGCTGAAGTGTTGATCTTCTATATTCCACACCCTGTCCGCGCTGTTCTTTTATAAGATGGTCAGCCATATAAGCTGTAAGTCCTTCGCACCAGTTACCTTTTTTAAAATTTACATAAACGCTGTTTCCCCACCAATTATGAAGCAGTTCGTGCGGATATGAAGAGTGAAGGATAAAAGGGAAACGGATAATTTTTTCACCTAAAAGTGTAAAAGAAGGCATACCGTAACCGGTCTCCCAAAAATTCTCAACAAGTGCAAATTTTGAATAAGGATATTTACCTATCAACTGGCGGTACATTTCCAAATATTGAGCAGTTGTTTCCAAATATTTGTTTGCAAGTCCGTCATCGGGTTTGCGCAGGAAAGCCATAGCTGTAACTGCACCGACAGGATAATTATACTCTGTAAAATTCGCCGCTATTAAAAAAACTTCTTCCTGAGGCGTAGGAGATTCCCATTTGTCAATATGAAAATTACCTTTTTCTTTATTTTCCGTTCGCTTGCCCTGGCTTACTGTTTTCCATCCTTTAGGACTTTTTACTTTTAAATTGAATGATGATAAATTGTCGTCAAATGTAGGAATCCAAAAAGTGGATCCGGCAAGGTAAACGCCTTTTTTATCAATTATACCGGGTGACTGACTGAAACCACGTTGATAATTTTCTTTACTCTGTTCAATTTCAGATGCAATGTTTCCTTTGTATTGAATTTTAAAAACTAAATTTTTACCCTTTGTATTCGGAAAAGTAATTGAATATTTTGAAAGCATCAGATTATCGGAAGGTTCGTCCGTTTCTCTGTCCATTCCTACATCTTTAGCCGAAACTGATTTTTTAACCAACTTTATTTTTACTTTGTCTGAAAGTGATTCAACCAAAAGTTTTTGGTTAATTAAAAAAGTTACTTCGCTAATTAAAAATTTTGCAGGTATTGTAATTTCATCTGTTACAGTTAGATAAGATTTTGAAGGATTTATTTCTGTATTTAAATTATGATGAATTACTTTAGTCTGTGCCAAAATTTGAATTGCAGCAAATATGAAGAATATTGCAGTGAATATTTTTTTGTTCATTACTTTTTCCTTTTTTAATTATGCATAAAGCGTTCTGAGAAAGATTCCCATTGAAAAAAAAATAATACAAAATCAATTTACCTTACAAAAATTTCAACAGGATTTTCAACTTTCAAATATTTCTCTGCAACTGCTTTTACTTCACTCAATGTTACTTTCTTTAAAGCTGACAGGAATCTGCTATCGTAATTTATGTCGTTGTAAAAGTAAAGTGAATGTGCCAAATAATATGCTTGATTAATGCTTGAAAGTCTGCGGAACATCATTCTTCCCAAAAACATATTAACTGATTTTTTTAGTTTTTCACCCGTAATTCTGTCAGCAAAATCTGTAATGAAAAAACTTGGAAATTGTGGAATCAGTTTCTCTGAGTTATCGGGACGCGTTCCCATATTGATATAGAACATAGCTTTATCTCCTATCGTACTAACTCCCGCACTCATTCTGTATGCCAGTCCTTGTTTTTCCCTTATGTTGAAAATAATGTCGTTGCGTAACAATAATGACAATGCCAGCAATGCAGGTTTTTCATTTATATTAATTATTTTTTGAAATCCGTAATAAAGATATGCTTGTGCACCCGCGCCGTTTGTGTCTATTTTTACCTGATTGGTAAAATTGTTAAACTCTTTTTGGTATCCAGGTCCGGAATAAATCTGCGACGCAATTTTTGATGTAAAATCATTAAAATATTTTTCAATATTTTCCGGTGATTCTGGAGAAACAACAGAAATTATCATGTTGGACGGATTAAAATAATCCTTACCAAAAAATAAAAGGTTTTCGTATGTTAATTCTTTTTTATTATCAGAATAATTTCCAGGTATGTAAATCACTTTGTCTATAATTGAATTGAATAATTTTTTAGCTTTGTTTCCGCGTGCCATCATAGCAATCATCGATAATTTCTTTTTTGCTTTTTCAAATTCTTTTTTAGTCGGTATAAAATTTATAAATTGGTTATTTAAGAATTTGATTGCTTCCTTAACATCACTCGCTAAGCCTTCAACGCGAATGTAACCAAAAGCAGGATCCAAATAAATATTATCCAT
>CAZTZZ010000071.1:0-11223 GCA_964617905.1 uncultured Ignavibacteriaceae bacterium
TCCCACGACTTGGCAATGGATGCTTCGCAGGAAGCGTTTATAAAAGCATACAGAAATTTTAATAAATTCGACAAAAATAAAAATTTCTTTACCTGGTATTACAAAATTTTAAAAAACCACTGTCTTAACGCCATAAGAAACAATAAGAACAAAAGAGAAGAAAATTTTATTGAAAGAAGAAATGAATTTAGTACCGCCGACAATCCGGAACAAATTATAGAAAAAAAGGAAAGCATTATCCAATTGGAAAAAGCCATTGAAAAACTCAGCTTTGAAAAAAGAGAGATAATTATTCTAAAAGAATTTGAGGAAAAATCATACAATGAAATATCGGAATTGTTGGATATTCCGGTTGGCTCTGTTATGTCGCGTTTATTTTATGCAAGAAAAGAATTGAGTAAAATATTACACAAAGAGTTGGTATGAAAGAAAGAACATTATATTTAATAGAAAAATATATAGACGGCAGTCTGAACAGCGAGGAAAGATTTGAAATGGAAGAGATCGTCAAAAATTCTCCTGAAATTAAAAAAGAAATTGAAGAACAAAAAAAGGTGAAGGAGGTATTATCAAAAATGAAACTTAAAAATCCATCAAAAGAGGTGTGGGACAGTTACTGGCTGGGTATTTACAACCGGCTTGAAAGAGGACTCGCCTGGATTGCAATTTCATTGGGTCTGCTTGTAATATTTGCTTACTCAAGCTACGAAATGGTGCAAAGCATGATTAACGATACTCACACACCCGCATTTGTTAAAATTGCTACGGCGGTTTTTATATTCGGACTATTGGTCCTGCTTTGGTCCGTAATAAGAGAAAAAATTAAAACATCTAAAAAAGATAAATACAGGGAGATACAAAGATGATAATTACAACATCCTCAACTATTGCAGGAAAAGAAATAAAAAAGACATTCGGTGCCGTTAAAGGCAACACAATAAGAGCCCGTAACATCGGAAAAGATATTTTGGCTTTTCTTAAAAATATTGTCGGCGGTGAAATACAGGAATATACAAAACTGATGGCGGAATCCAGAGAACAGGCAATAGACAGAATGTCAGAGCAGGCAAAAGAATTGGGCGCAAATGCAGTTGTGGACTGCAGGTTTTCAACAAGTTACATAATGGCAAGTGCTGCCGAGATTTTGGTTTACGGCACAGCGGTTTATGTTGAGTGATTTTAATAGTTGTAGAAAAATACCATTTTGAAGTGTCATTCCGGACTTGATCCGGAATCTAAATTTTTAATTAAATATTAGATGCTGAAATAAATTCAGCATGACAATTATTATAAACTATTATTACATTTAAAATAAAAAAGGCTGCCTAAAAAGACAGCCATTAAAACTCCGAAAATTCTCTCTCTTATTCGGATGCGGCGGCAGGTTTGAAAGTAAATGATGCAACAACTCCCATAATCAAACTTACAATTAAGCCGTAGATAAACCATTGTAAAACTATTGAATAAGTTAACGGATAAATTGCATATGAAGAATATGCCCACGTTAAATTAAAAAATAGTCCAATGTATAATCCATACCTTAATCCTTCGCCAATTCCTTTGTTTTCATAGCCTTTTGCAAAGAAGAATACAAAGAAATATGCCCAAATTATATCCATTAACCACATAATCCACATCATCCCCTCCATTTCCTCCTGTGAACGGAAAATGCTTTTAAGTGGTTCGGCAGCGTATGTGTCGGCAAGCATTACGCCGTGGATTAGAAAATTTAGAACCTCCATTACAACGAACACAACAACAAAAGTAATCCAGAATTTTTTTGAGTGCATCAAAGACCTCCGGTCGTTTGTTAATAAATGTATGTATTAGGTTGAAGTATAAACTTATAAAGTAAGCTAATAAATTGAAGGTATATGAAGCAAGTAAAAAATGCTTTATTCGCAGTATCTTGTCTTATTTAGATTTTATTGTCTTCTTTGCGGAAGAGTAATTTTTCAAGTCATATTTAATTTCTCTTTCCGGCATTTCAAGCTTTGTAATTTCAACTCCTGATTCGGTGTAGAATTGCGTGGCGAGAGTGTCGTGAAAATCTGAAAACACAACCACTCTTTTTATTCCCGCCGCAATAAGAGCTTTTGAACAGGTTGTGCACGACATATTTGTAATATATGCTGTTGATTCCTTTATCGAAATTCCGTGAACAGCCGCCTGAACAAGTGCGTTTATTTCCGCATGATTCGTTCTCGCGCAATGATTATCAACAATTAAACAACCAACCTCATCACAGTGGGGCTGATGCGGAATTGAACCGTTATATCCGGTTGCCAATACAAACCTGTCTTTTACCAAAACACATCCGCAGTGCATCCTTGGACACGTAGATCTTTCTGAAGCGAGCATTGCAAGCTTTAAAAAGTACTCATCCCATTTAGGTCTTTTGTTTCCTTTACTCATATCAAGTGCAACAATAATTTGAAAAAGATAAATTGAATTTATAAAAAAAACAATTCAACTCATATTTAAGGTTCGATAAAATAATTCACCCTGTTTTATGTTTAGAATAATCGGTTTATGTCACACTGAGCTTGCCTGCGGTGGGCAGGCGTAGTGTCCACAGAACTCCTTCGGAGAAGTGTCTCAATATTTTTGTAGTGAGATTCTTCCCCCGATAGGCCCCTGAGTTTATCGAAGGGTATCGGGGTCAGAATGACATTTGTTCATAAAAGTGAAGGGGCTTCAAAAAGTGGCAATTGTGTATAAAGAGTTGATTTTAAATTTTACTTTTAATTAATTCCTTCAAATCATCAATTGTTTTACATTTATTGATCGAGTGTGAATCTATTAAAAGATGCAGGGAGTTGTTGGAGTTTAAGAATACAGCCGGCAAGCTTACATTGCTTATATCAAATTTCATTAACAACTCATTCCTGTGAAGAAACTCCAAACTACAATTCAAACTTTTAAGAAATTCTTTCCATTCCTTTTTCATTCCAAAAGAACCGTAAGTGATAGCACATAAATTGCAGCTGTAAGTATCGGGTGAAAGTAATTTATGCGCAGTGTCTGTTAAAGAATTAAAGAGTCCACTGTCCGCATTGTAAACAAAAATAAGTTTAGAGCTATTTGTGTCCATAGTTTTTAATTACAAATAAAAGAAAAAGGCCAAAAACAAAATGTCTAATCGGATACAAAGGCTACAAATTGTTAATTACTTTTTGCAGTTTAGTCCTTACTTCGTTTGCAATACCGCCTAATTCTTCGTTTTCAATTGCCTGCATCGATGCAATCGGGTCAACGGCAGAAACTTCAACAGTTCCGTTTTCCGCTTCCTGAACAATTACATTGCACGGAAGCATAGTTCCTATATATTTTTCGCTTTGCAGGGCTTTGTGTGCATAACCGGGATTACACGCACCGAGTATTTTGTAATTCCTGAAATCAACATCCAGCTTTTTCTTTAAAGTAGCTTTTACGTCAATCTCCGTCAATATTCCAAAGCCCTCTTTCTGTAACTCTTCCGTAACTTTTTCAATTGCTTCTTCAAAATTTTGGTCGATTGTTTTATTAAAGTAGTAACTCATTTTCTATCCTTTAATTTTTTAAAATAAGATGCGGTAGAAACAATTAAGATTCAAAGATTATTTCACAGTCATTCTGTAGGAGTACCTGCCTACCGACAGGCAAGTGACGAAGAATCTTTTTTTTGAATTAGTTTTGAGATTCTTCCCCCGACCCGCCTTCCATAGTACGAAGAACGGCGGACAGGTAAATCGGGGTCAGAATGACCAATTAAAGACACAATTACTATTTAGCAAATGCTGTGATTTTAATTTTTCCTTTCTGCTTAAAATACAACTCAAACTCAGCCGATGAATTTTTTTTGAAATCTGTATTTAAATCCATAATCATTACGTGTAAACCGCCCGGCCTAAATTCAACTTTTGAATGTGGTTTTACAACAACAAATTTTACCGGGCGCATTCCTTTCATTCCGTCTTTTTCAAACGTTTCGTGGATTCGTACCATTCCGGCAATTGAGGTTTTAACGGAATAAACTGTGTCGGTTTGGTAGGTATTGTTTTCAATTGTAAAATATAGAGCCGTGTTCATCCCTTTTACTGCGGGACGAAACCACTGATTTGTGATTTTTAAATCACCGGTTGTACTGCAGGATATAAATAAACCTAAAAAAATAAAACCAAGTTTTTTCATTTTTAATTCAATTCTTTTATGGAATTGACAAGTTCGTTTTTATTAACTCTGCTGCCGTTAAAGTTTTTTCTTAGTTTACCGGATTTATCGATTAAACTGATTCTGTCGGTGTGTATGAAATAATATAATGTATCTCCTTTGGGGGTAATTGTTGTATCACCCGGCATAGCGTGTACATTTAATTCATCCAACAGATTAAAAACTGTTTTTTTATCTCCTGTTAAAAAATGCCAGTTGTTTGAATTTATGCCTCTCGACATTGCATAATTTTTCATCACCGATGGGCTGTCCCTTTCTGGGTCGAAAGATATTTCAACATAATCAACATCTTTTATGCCTTCTTTGTCAAGCTGTTCTTTTATTAAGATAATATTGTGTGTTGTAAGGGGGCAGATATCCGGGCAGTGTGTGTAAATGTAAGAAAGTATTACTTTTTTCCCTTTTAAGTCCTTTGGAAAATTGAACTCCGTGCTGTCCTGGTCAAAAAGTTTATAATTAGATTTACTTAAATCTTTTATAACCGGTATTTCTTTACCGCAGCCAAATAACATTAAAGACATAAAAACTAAAGTAAAAAAGGTAATGGTTTTCATTTTCAATCTTCAGCCTTAATTTTAAAATCTTTCATTACCCATTTTTTTGCAAGTACTAAACCAATGGGACTTATAATTGCAATCAGTCCGTAAATAAACCACATTGCGCCTGTGCTCATTTCTGCCGGAGTAACTCCGAGGGGTACGTATTTCATTAAGAACCAACCCGAGTAAAATCCGGTAATTACTTTTGTTAGAAACCAAGGGAATTGTCCCACTCCCATATATAATCCCACTTTACCTTTGGGTGCAACTTCGGCAATCCACTGCAGAAATCTCGGCTGCCACATAGATTCACCGATAGTCATTACTAAAACATAAATTAGAAACAGGTACATATTTGGTCCCAAAGTAAGTAAAAAGGTAGGGACAGCCATGACGAAGGTTCCGTATATCATCATTTTATAAACATCTGCTTTGGCAGTTAATCCCGCAACAATAGGTGCAAAAAGGAAAACCAAAATCGGATTTATGTTAGAGAATATTTCAAAATATTCACTTACAACCGAGCCTTGAAAAGCACGGTCTAAATAATAAGGAAGTGTAAGCCAGTTGTGAGCAAATAATGTCTGAACCGGAATAAGTACAAAAATGAAAAAAGTAAATCGCTTATCTCTGAAAGGATGATAAGGTCTTCTTTTTAAGTAATCAAAAACAGTAAGAGCAAAAAATATTATTGTCAGTGTAAAGAAAAAATCTATTGTAATTGATAAACCAAGTAAAGAAAAATCAAATATAAAATTTAACGGGTTTTTAAATCCAAAACCCGAAAGTAAAAAGCTGCCAACTGTTAAAACACTAAATACAATTAAGCGAATGTTGTTAATTTTTTCATCGGGTTTTTCTTCCTCTTCTTCTTTTTCTTCCTCTTCGTTTGCGGCTTTTACTGCATCAATTGCTTCTTTGTCAGATTTTTTTGTAATTAGCACAAGCGTTATTACAAGTGCAAGAAATGTAATAATTACATAAACCCAAAAAACTGCCGTCAAACCATTGGGTGGGAAAGTGTCTTCAAAATGCGGGCGTGTCATTGATGAAATAAAACCTGAAAAGAAAGCACCCAAATTCATAAATCCGTAGATAGCTGCATAACCCATCGCTGCTGTTTTAGGGGTTGTGTATCTTTTAACTCCTGCATAAGCGGCGGGTTGGTACAAACCGTAAGCAAGAAGTACAAAAAACAAACCCGTTGTCATTGTAAAAAACATTGGAGACCACAGCCCGTTCTGCATTCCGAATGAACCGGATACACCAACAAGCACTCTACCAACAAGCAATACAAGAAATGAAATGATTAAAGATTTGCGAACACCGAGCTTGTCTGATAATCCGCCAAGCACCAACATTGCAAATGTAATTCCGCCTGTTAAAAAACTGTAAACAAGTCCGGCTTGAGCATCGTTTAGCCCAACATTTTCAGAGTTGTACTTCCCGAGTATTGTAAGCACACCAAAATAAACTAGTCCTTCCAATACATAAGGAACATTAACGCCCCACAAAGCTTTGGGTGCATTAACAAAAGCAGACGTGGTTTCCTTAAGTTCTTTAAATGCATCTTTTAAAACTTGTGAAAAAGATTTTTTTCCTTCAGGAGGATTTTGCTGGTCAGGTTTGTTTTCCATTTTTATTCCGTTTGATAATTTTGAATACTTCTATCAAAATTACAAACAAAAAGAATAAGTTGGAATTGAAATGAAATATTTTACTTTAATATTGCATGTGCAATATTCAACATTAATTATTCTTTTATATATGCAGGTTCTGTGTTTAATTTTCCTGTCTTGCTTGCGATGTAAAGTTTAATGTCATTTATTACGTATAGCATTGAAGGTAAAAACACTAGGGTTAAAAATGTACCGAATATCAACCCGAAAGCAACCGATACTGCCATAGGGACCAGAAATTGTCCCTGCTCGCTTTTTAATAAAATTATTGGCGCTAATCCGCCGGCGGTTGTAACGGTTGTTAAAATTATCGGTCTGAATCTTATCATTCCTGCGTGAAAAAGAGCGTCTTTAATGCTCTCCCCGCGTTTTAATATTTTGTTGTATTTATCAATTAACACAACCGAATCGTTTATAATTATTCCGGCAAGAGCAACAATGCCAAGGAAAGAAAGTATTGAAATTGGAATTCCGACTATAAAATGTCCGAACACGGCTCCGATTATTCCAAGAGGAATTAAACTCATAACAAGAAGGGTTTCAATGTAGGATTTCAAAAGGAACATTAAAATGGTAAACATTAATACCAAAGCAATGGTCATTGAGTACGTCATTGAGTTTACCATTTTTGATACTTCTTCTGACTGACCTCCGTAGCTTCTTGTAACTCCGTCAACCTGTGAAAGAATTTTTGGAACAATTATACTGTTAAGTTCTTTAAGAACAACAGCCTGATCATTCTTTGAGTAATCCATGTTTGCAAATACAGTAATTGATCTCTTTCCGTTTTCGTGTCTTATTCTTCGCAGACCTCTTTTAATCTGGAACGATGCTACTTCTTTAAATGGTACATACTCATTGTTTGGTGTTTTAACTTTTAAATTTTCTATCTGTCCAATTGACGTCCTGAATTCCTTTGTAAATCTAACCCAGACTTTAACTTCGTCGCGGCCTCTCTGCAAACGCATTACTTCCTGTCCGTAAAATCCTTGTCTAAGTTGTGTTGTTAAATCTCTAAGTGTAAATCCCAGTGCTTGTCCCTTCGGTTTTAAAGTTACAATAAATTCGTTATTGCCCAGGGGTGTATCGTCTCTAATATCTTTTACACCGTCAATTTTCTTAAGCTCTTCTTTCAGCATTTCTTTGGCTTTAAAAAGCTGTGTGTAGTCTGTACTTTGAAATTTTACTGAAATGGGTGTTCCGCCGAAATTCCAGCCGCCGATAATAATGTTTTCTGCTTCAGGAATATCACCGATGTATTCACTCAGCCCATCTGAAAATTCGCCTATTGTATAATTTCGTTTATCGGATTTTGGCATCACGAAGAAAATATTAATTGTTCCGCCGTTCATCCACGAAGTAAAATGTTGAATAGGGTTAAATTTTGTTTTCGTAGAGTCTTGCCATTTTTCCGAGAAGGCAAATGATTTTTCAATTAAATCGTACCTAATTTGATTTGCAACTTTTGCAGATGTTCCTGCCGGTACTTCAGCTTGAATTCTTGCATACGGTGGTTCAATTGAAGGAAAAAATTGAGCTCTTACGTGCGAACCCTGAAACAAACCGACAATAATTAATATAATTGCAATAATTGATGTAGAAACAGCCCACCTGTTTTTTAAACTAAATTTTAAAGCTCTTGCATAAACCTTTGTTAAGAAGATATCAAGAATTTTGTCTGTTGCTTTTCTTAGTCTTACCAATATATTGTTTGACTTTTCTTCTAAGTGTAATGCTTTTGAGTGCGCAATGTGTGCCGGTAAAATCATCGCTGCTTCAAGCATAGAAAAAGAAAGGGAAATAATTACAACAGCAGCAATCTGCCAGACATATTTGCCGAGCATTCCGTAAAAATAAAAATAGGGCATGAATGCAACCATAGTGGTAAGGATTGAAATAGTTACAGGCTTAATTACATCTTTTGTTCCGTCAATTGCGGCCTGAATTGGTTTTTTCCCGTGTTTTTCCCATTGAGTATAAATACTCTCGCCGATTATTATACCGTCATCAACCAGAATGCCTATTACCAAAATAACCCCGAAAAGGCTCATCTCGTTTATGCTGATGTTTAAAACCCAAAGGACAAAAAACATGCCTAATAATGAAATTGGAATCCCGAGTGCAACCCAAAAAGAAAGCCGTGTGTTTAAAAATATTCCCAAAAGCACAAGCACTAAAACAAGACCAAGAATACCGTTCTGTGTCATTAAATCAATTCTTTCTTCAAGGTCGTCAGTTTCTTTTATAAAAGTATTAAAGTGAACAAGTCCGGCATATTTTGCTTCATATTGTTTTGCAAGGTCTTCAGTAATTTTTACAATTTCAACAACGTCTTCGTTATTGTTATACATTACATTAAATCCAACCGAGCGTTTGCCGTTATACTCTGAGTAAAATCTGTTTTCCGGCCATTGTTCTTGCACCTTGCAAATATCTGCAAGATGAATTTTTTGTCCGTCTATGTTTGATGTTATTTCAATGTTTTCTAAATCAACCGCCTGGTATTTTTTATTGTACGTTCTAATAAGTATTTCTTCCTGGTTGGTAAGCACAGAACCCGAAGAAAGATTTAAGTTTGAATTTCTTATTGCCTGACTAATATCATTTACGGTTAACTTATATCTGATTAAATCCTGCGGTGAAACCTCTATTGAAAACTCTCTGCTTGGTATTCCCCACGTTCTGAAATTTGAAATTTTCCCGGTTTTTAATAAATCGTCTCTGAATTCTTCTACTATTTTTTTAAGAGTGAACAGGTCAGAAGGTCCGTAAATGCTAAGCATTATAGCTCTGTTCCATTGAGTGCTTTGATATACAACAGGTTTTTCCGCATCGGTTGGATAAGAGCTTATTGAATTAACGGAGTTCTTAATATCCTGAATAGCTTTGTTCATGTCGTAACCGGGGGTAATCTCAACATCTATTGAACCAAAATTATCTCTTGAGTTTGATCTTATTTTTTCAATCCCGGCAACACCCCTTAGATTTTCCTCAATTTTAATTACAATCCCTTCTTCAACCTCAATTGCAGAAGCACCCGGATAAGGTATATCTACTTCTATTCTGTCTACTTTTAGTTTTGGATCTACTCTTTTATTTAAATTGTAAAGTCCAAAAATACCGGCGATGCATATTACAATCATTACCCAATTTGTTAGCAATGAGTGTTTAATAAAATATTTTAAAAATTTGTCTAACATATAACTCTGTTAATTGCTTAATGATTTTGTTTTTAAAAATTACCTACAGTTGTAGAGTTAATGTTTTGTCCGTCGTTGTTTATTTTTAATGATTCATTTATAGACTTCAACCCCATGCCCAACAGTGGTTTCTGAAGAATTGTTGTTACTATTTTTGTTTTTTCCGGTAAAGTGTTTTTAATTACGGCATAATTATTCTGAATGGTAATTACATCAACTTTTACCCGGTCCAGTTTATCATTGACCATTGTATAAACAAAGTTCTCGTTATCAACCAAATGACGCGGAATGCGCGCAACATTTCTTAAATATTTTCCTTTAATTGATGTTCTTATATAATTGCCGGTAAGAAAATATGTGTTTAAATTATTATTCTTGAAAAGCACATAAACATCGAGTGTTTGTGAATTTTTGCTTAAAGTGGCTTCTTTTCTTATTATTTTGCCTTTTAGTATGTCATCACTTTTTTCCGAATAAAGCGTAACATCGGGACTTGATTTGAAATCAATCATATTTATATCTTCTGACAAAAGAGGAATTGCTATTTCAAGATTTTTAGCATCTGTAATTTTGTACAGAGGCGTTCCTCTGGATATAATGCTGTTTTTTATAATTCCGTTGGATTGCAAAAAACCGTCAAACGGTGCTGTTATTCTATATTTAGTAAGTAAAATCTCCTGATTTTTAACCGAATAAAATTTTGTAAGAATATCACGCGCGCTAAGTTTAATTTTTTCTCTCGGTGTTAAATCTTTTGGTAGTTCCGGAATTGGTTTTTCTATGTCGATAGATTCAAAATAATTCGACCATTTTTTGTAAATATTAACATTCTCTATTCTCATTTCAGCCAACAGGGAAGCAATTGCTTTTAGATAATTTGATCTTAAAGAATAGAGTGTGTTTTCTGCTTCTCTGGGGTCAATTTCTAATACTAAATCCCCTTTTTTAACAAACGTGCCATTTTTAAGATTATTCTTAGCAAAGACTACTTTACCGGAGGTTTCGGCAATCACACTTAATTCATTTTGTGACCTTATTGTTCCGTAACCTGTAATTTCTAAATTCATATTTCCAAATGCAATCGTTTGGGTTGTAACTGTTCTAATTTCTGGTTTTAATTTTCTTTTTTTGCTTTCTTTTTCGGTTGAGCCAAGGACAATCATAATTATTACCCCGACAGCTAAAACACCAACAACAGAAATAATCCTTTTATAGTTTTTCTTAATCATCATTTATTCCCTAAATTATTTTTCTGGTTTCTTATATGACTATAAAAATAAGGCTGTCGTTACAATAATCTTTTTTATAGATATTTTCTACCCAATTTCGTTTCCAAATATCTTCATTTATAAAAGAGAATAATTAATTATTGTGCTGAATGGTATTATTTTGTTATAAAATGTTAAATAGAGGTGATGAATTTGGAATAAATTAAGGTTAATAGCCCAAATTGCTGCTTAACCATTTTTCAATTTCTTTTACGCTCATTCCTTTACGGCGGTGATAATCCAGAATTTGATCTTTGGCAAGTTTACCGACATTAAAATATTTTGCTTCAGAATTAGAAAAATACAAACCGCTTACGCTTGCTGG
>CAZTZZ010000072.1:0-6883 GCA_964617905.1 uncultured Ignavibacteriaceae bacterium
AGTTTACAAGCGCAAGAATATCTTTTGCGAAAGAGATTTTCTTGCCCACCCTTTCGAGCTTTTCCCAAAGATTTTCTTCTATATATTTTTCCTGTTCTTCGGGAGATTTTTTTTCTAATTCAACTGTTTCTTCCGGTTTAGTATAATCAAAATCTATTTCTTCAACTTCATTCATATTTAATCCTTTTTATATTTTTCGAACCAGTCAAATATTGAATTCCACCACAATCTTGCATTTTGAGGTTTGGTTACAAAGTGATATTCGTCAGGGTAATATATTAATTTACTCGGTACACCCAATCTCTGCAAGGAAGTAAATAACTGAAATGATTGTTCCTGATCAACTCTGAAATCATTTGCACCATGAACTATGAGCATCGGGGTTTTTGCATTATGAATAAAACGGTGCGGTGACCATTTTTCATAGAGTGCTCTGTTTTCCCAAGGGGTTCCGCCGAATTCCCACTCTGGAAACCATAATTCTTCCGTTGTTCCCCACATACTTTCTGTGTTAAAAACTCCGTCGTGGGAGACAAGTGCGTTGAATCTGTCCGTGTGTCCCTCAATCCAATTTTCCATATATCCGCCATATGAAGCACCTGCAGAAAAAGTGTTTTTCTTATCAATAAATTTAAAATTAGCCAGCGCATAGTCGTAAGCATTCATTAAATCCGTGTAAACTTTTCCGCCCCAATCGCGTGAGATTTCATCTGTAAATTGCTGTCCGTAACCAACACTTCCCCTTGGATTGGGAGCAACAACCACATAACCTTTTGATGCAAAAAGCTGAATGTTCCAGCGGTAGTGAAAATCGTCTGTCCAATGTCCCTGTGGTCCACCGTGAATTAAAAATATCATCGGATATTTTTTAGATGTTTCAAAAAAAGGTGGCTTTACTAAAATAGATTGAACTTCCTTTCCGCCATCACCTTTTGACCAAAATGTTTCCACAGGAATCATCTCTAATTTGGACAGCAATTTTGAATTCAAATGTGTTAATTGTTTTATGTTTTTGCCATCGCTATTCATAGAAAATATTTCATAAGGCAGGTTCGATCTCTGCTGTTTGAAATAAATTGTTTTTCCATCGGCTGATAAAGTTAAACTTGAGTTTACATGTTCTTTCAACAGCATTTTTATTTTACCTGTTTCAACATTTATTTTGTAAACCGAGTTGTATATCTCATTAGCTGATGTAAAATAAATTTCCTTTGAATCCGGTGACCAAACCATTTGGCCAATTGAGTGGTCAAATTTTGGAGTAATGTTTTTTAACTTTCCTGTTTTTCTATTGTAGAGAGTAAGTTCTTTTCTATCAGCTTCAAAACCGGCCCTTCGCATTGAAGTAAAGGCTATGTATCTTCCGTCAGGTGAATAAACAGGCTGTGCATCAGCGCCCAAGCTTTGTGAAACTTTTGTAACTTTTAATGTTTTTATATTGACTGTATAAATTTCGTTATTAGTGCTGTTCTGTACTCTTTCGGCGGCATTCATTGTAAAAGCAACTTCATTGTCATCGGGTGAAAAATTATAATCGTTGCCGCTGCCCAAATCTAGCGGAGGTGTGTCGTGATTTTTACCTTCATTTAGATCTGAATATTTATCAGTTTTCAAATCATAAATAAAAAGGTGATCTCTTTTTTCACCTAACCAATGATTCCAAGACTTATACATTAAGTGCGTAAGTATTTTTGCTTTTACCTTACTTCCTTTCTGTTTTTCATCTCTTTGTTTTACGCATTCCTGAGTTTTACAATCCGGGTAAACAGAAGAAACAAACAATAATTTGTATCCGTCGTGTGACCATTCGAATCCCGAAGCTCCCGAGTAAATATCCGTTACTTGTTTTGAATTATTTCCTTTCAAATCACAAATCCAAACTTGTCCGCCGAGTGAATATGCAATGTGTTTCCCGTCGGGTGAAAAATTTGGATTTCCTTCGTTTTTTTTAGAATTCTTTAAAGCGCGTAAACTGCTTCCATCTGAGTTTATTAAATAAATATCAGTATTTCCTTTGTTCAGTTCCATGCTGTAAGATGTAACCGTAAAGGCTATTGTTTTACCGTCGGGAGAAATGTCCATACTTCCGATTCTCTGCATTGACCACATATCTTCTACAGTTAAAGGTCTTTTGTTTTGAGCCAAAACGGGAATAATAAATAATAGAATTGCTACCAATAACTTTTTCATTTCAACCTCTATTGCTTTTCATTTTTTGATTTTAAAAAATAGTGGAAGTTGTTGCGAAAGGCAATTTATAAAATCACCGCAAACTATATTTAAATAATTTCTAATTGGAACAAAATGAATCTAAACCAAACTTGCTGCATCATACTACTTGTGAATTGTAAAGATGTTGACAAAATTTTAAAGCACATCAGTAATTAAAAAATTAAACTAATGAGGCCAAGATGTTCCATAATCTGAAAAGATTGAATTTAATACTATTGATCTTAATATTAACTATTCCGGGCTTAAATGCACAGAATAATGACAAAGTAAAATTATCACTTAAAGATGCACTTGACATAGCCGGCAAAAAGAATTTTGAATTGAAATTAGCACAGGCAGAAGTTGATAAAATGAGTGCGGATAAAAACAAATCATTAGCCGTGTTTATGCCCCAGATAACATTATCTGAAACATTTATAAAAACCGACGACCCTATAAGCGTATTTGCTTTTAAGTTAAAACAAAAAATTATTTCTCAAGCCGATTTCAATCCGTTTCTTTTGAACAATCCAAATGACACGTATAACTATAACACAAGATTAGATGTAAAACAACCGCTTATAAACTTTGACGGGTTTTTCGGAAGAGCCGCAGCAGCCGAGGGTTTATCGGCTATGAAGTATAAAAAAACGAGAACCGAAAAATTTGTTCGCTTTATGGTTAAAGCTAATTACTACTATTTAGATCTGCAGAATAAAAATCTGAAAGTAATTAAAAGGGACCTGAAAACTGCAGAAGCCAACAGAGAATTTATTAAAAATTATTATAACGAAGGTCTGATAACAAAAGCCGATTATTTAATGCTTGAAGTATATGTCTCAAATGTTAAAAGCCAGTTGGTGGAAGCCGAGAATAATGTTAAAAAAGCAAATGATAATTTGAGACTTATTCTTGGTATGAAAGAAAATAGACAGATAGTAATTTCAGATACGCTGTCACTTCCAAAGGTTAATTTATTAGAATATCGGCCAAAGTCTATTATCGAAAACAGATCCGATATTCTCGCCTACAACCATAAAGTCGGCGCGTTAAATAAGATAAATAAAATGAACTGGATGAAATTTTTACCGAGAGTTAATGCTTTTGGAAGTTTTGAATATAACGACACCAAATTTTTAGGTACTCAGGCTAATAACTGGATGGTCGGTTTAAATCTGCAATGGAATATATTTAACGGTTTTCAAAACATAGCTTCAATACAAAAATCAAAAGCAGAGCTTAGTTTGGCAGAGACAGAATATCAGAAAGCAAAGACTAAAGGAATGAATGAAATAAATGAATCGTTAAGAGATATAAAATCTGTAAGAGCAAAATTAAATCTTGCAAAAGCTGCAGTAGCTCAGTCAGAAGAAGCATTAAGAATTATAACGAACAGATACAATAAAGGTTTGGAAAAAACAATCGACTTAATAAATGCAGAAACATCAGCCCTGAATACAAAATTAAATTATTGGAAAACTCTGTACTACTATAATGTAACTGTGTTTAAAGCCGAATTGATGTTAGAAAAAAAATTAGTAACAAATTAAAAATTAAGGTATAAAAAATGAAGATTCTATTTAGGACAACACTTTCTATAACATTTATATCACTTGTAATATTTTTAAGCTCTTGCGGAAATGATGAAAAAGTGAATACCGGCAAACCGGTTAAAGTAAATGTAAAAAAGATACTTAAAGTGGAAGTACCCTTTCAATATGAATATCCCGGGAATGTAGCAGGAGTAAAAAGAGCAAAATTAAGTACTAAATTAATGGGTACATTAATATACTTTCCGTTCGATGCAGGTACAAAAATTAAAAAAGGACAGGTTTTAGCAAAAATTAAAAGCTCAGATTTAAAAGCAAAAAAAGAGCAGGTTAATGCAAATATACTGCAGGCGAAAGCTGCATTTAACAATATGGAAATAAATTATAAAAGGATGAAAAAACTTTATGCTTTGGAGAGTGCCTCTAAAAAAGAACTTGAAGATATTGAAATGGCATATAAAATAGCAAAAGAAAAATTGAAAGCTGCAAAGGAAATGGAAAAAGAAATAAGCGATGTGTTGAGTTATTCGGTAATTAAAGCTCCATTTGACGGATATATTGTTAACAAGTTTTTTGAACAGGGGGATATTACTGCCCCGGGTAATCCATTAATGATAGTTGAGAATTTTAATGATTTTAAAGTTGTTGCCCAGGTCCCAGCTGATGAAATCAATTTATTTAAAAAAGACGGCATGGTTAAGATTTACATAGACGCCGTTTCCTCTGAACCTTTTATGGGTAAAGTAAATGAAATTAACCCTGGTGGAAATTCTTACAGTAAACAATTTGAAGTGCAGATATTTTTAAATAAAGAAAGCGTTGCAAGTTCAAAAATTAAATCGGGTATGTACGCCAAAGTTATATTGGAAAATAAGACAAAACCAATTATTGCAGTAAATAAAAATCTAATTGTAAAAAGGGGACAACTTGAAGGTGTTTACACTGTATCAAACAGAAGTGAAGCATTGCTGAGGTGGGTGAGACCGGGAAAGACTATCGGAAATAAAGTGGAAATTTTATCAGGACTTGCAGCTGGGGAAATAGTTATAGTAGACAAGGATAAAGTTAAAGACGGGCAAAAAATAGAGGCGGTAAAATGAAATTAGGTCTATCTGGAAATTTGGCAAAGGCATTTATTCAGTCCAAGCTGACAGCTTTATTAATTATTGCAATTTTAGCTCTTGGTTTGTTCAGCATATATTTAACTCCGAGCGAAGAAGAACCGCAAATAAACATACCCATGGCAGACATTTATGTCCAATACAGAGGAGCCGGTCCAACAGAGGTGGAATCAAGGTTAGCAGAGCCGCTTGAAAAAATAATGACAAATATAACCGGTGTTGAAAATGTTTATTCTACCTCGATACCTGGCGTGGTAATGTTAACGGTTCAGTTTTTTGTAAATGAAGACTTTGAACGTAGCGTTGTAAAACTTTACAACGAAATATTAAAAAATATGGACAAAATGCCGGCAGGTATTTCAATGCCGCTTGTAAAAACAAGATCAATTGACGACGTGCCGATTTTGTCTCTATCTCTTTGGAGTATGATTTACGATGATTCTCAGTTAAGGAGAATAGGAACCGAATTATCTAAAGAAATAAAGAAGATTAAAGATGTTTCCGATATAAATGTAATTGGCGGGAGGAAAAGGAAAATAAATGTGGTTTTGGATAAAGATAAAATGGCAGGATACCACGTTGACCCGTTAATAATAATGCAAAAAATTCAAAGTTCAAACAAGCAATCCATGTCAGGATATTTTAATGAAAACGACAAAGAATTTATAGTTAAAACAGGCAACTTTTTTAAAAGTAAAGAAGATCTTGGAAACCTGATATTAGGGGTTTATAACGAAAGTCCTGTTTATCTTAAAAACATTGCCGATATAAAAGACGGACCCGAAGAATCACAAAATTATACAAGCTTTGGTTACGGACTCAATGAAATTGAAAAAAACAGTTTAAAATACGGCGCTGAATTTCCATCGGTTACCTTATCCGTTTCCAAAATAAAAAATTCTGATGCAAAAATAATTTCAAAAAAAGTTTTATCTAAAATTGAAAATTTAAAAGGAAAAATAATTCCAAACGAAGTTAATGTTACGGTTACAAGAAACTACGGTAAAACCGCATCAGAAAAAGTAAGCGAATTATTGTTTCATTTATTAACGGCTGTACTTGCAGCCTCAATAATTGTGGCTCTTTTTCTTGGCATACGCGGGGGATTAGTTGTCTTTACATCTGTACCGATTACATTCGCTCTGACTTTATTTGTGTATTATATGCTGGGTTACACTTTAAATAGAATAACTTTATTCGCTCTTGTTTTTGTAACGGGTATTGTCGTTGACGATTCAATAATAATTGTTGAAAATATGCACCGCCATTTTAAAATGAAAAAACAAACCAGGTACCAGGCTGCACTAACTTCTATTGACGAAGTCGGAAATCCGACAATCCTTTCAACCTTTACGGTTGTTGCGGCTATTCTGCCTATGGCTTTTGTCACCGGTTTGATGGGACCGTACATGTCTCCCATGCCTATCGGCGCATCTCTTTCAACTTTATTTTCACTTTTGGTGGCTTTAATTATCACACCTTATATAGCATTCAAGTTTTTAAAGACAAACGAAAGTGAAACAAACGAGAAAATGAAAATCGATTTGAAAGATACGTTTATTTATAAAGCTTATGAAAAGACATTAGTGCCTTTACTTGAAAGTGCTAAAAAAAGATGGAGATTTATAATTACTGTAATTGCATTATTGTTTGTTTCAGTTATGCTTATTTACTTTAAACTTGTTACCGTTAAAATGCTTCCGTTTGATAATAAAAATGAAATACAAGTAATAATTGATATGCCCGAAGGTACAACACTTGAAAGAACAGCACAGGTTACAAAAGAAATAGCCGGATATTTAAGAACCGTTCCCGAAGTAGTTGATTACCAGACTTATGTGGGCACGTCAGCTCCTATAAATTTTAACGGACTTGTAAGACACTATGATTTAAGAAGAGGTTCTAATGTTGCAGATATACAAGTAAATTTATTGGATAAAGGAGAACGCTCCGATCAAAGCCACGATATAGCAAAAAAAATAAGACCGGAAATTCAAAATA
>CAZTZZ010000072.1:6983-10906 GCA_964617905.1 uncultured Ignavibacteriaceae bacterium
CGCTCCGATCAAAGCCACGATATAGCAAAAAAAATAAGACCGGAAATTCAAAATATCGCCAAACGCTTTAACGCTAATGTGAAAATTGCCGAAGTTCCGCCCGGACCTCCTGTTTTGTCAACCCTTGTAGCAGAAGTATACGGACCGGATTATAAATCTCAAATAAAATATGCCGAAAAACTCAAAAAAATATTTGAAACCACAGAAAACGTAGTGGATGTTGATTGGTATGTTGATGAAGATCAAAAAGAATTTAAATTTGAAATTGACAGACGAAAAGCCGCGCTTGCAGGAATTTCACCCGAACAAATAGTCGGAGTAATGGGCTTGTCGCTTCACGGAAAAGATGTTTCCTTGATGTACAGACCCGATGAAAACGATCCGCTTTTTATAAACGTAAGAGTGAAAGAAAATCAACGTTCAAGCGTTAATGATTTGAAAAGCATAAAAGTAATGTCTAAAACAGGAAGCCTTGTTCCTATATCTGAATTAGTGCACGTGAAGAAAAAAATAAAAAGTAAAAATATTTTTAGAAAAAACCAGAGAAGAGTTGTTTATGTAACGGGCGATGTAGCGGGAAATCTTGAAAGTCCTATTTACTCGATTCTGGATATCGATAAAAAAATAAAGGAGCTGAATGAAAAAGAGGGTTTAAACGTAGAACCGTACTTTGCCAGCCAACCCGAAAATGAAGAAGTGCTTTCAGTAAAATGGGACGGTGAGTGGAAAATTACTTATGAAGTTTTCAGAGATTTGGGCATAGCATTTGCAGTTGCACTAATAGTAATTTATATGCTGATAATAGGATGGTTCCAGTCATTCAAAGTACCTATTATAATGATGATTGCAATTCCACTTTCTCTGATAGGTGTAATTGCCGCACATTTAATGTTCGGTGCGTTTTTCACGGCAACCTCTATGATAGGCTCTATTGCTTTAGCGGGAATAATGGTGCGTAATTCCATACTTCTTATCGATTTTATCGAATTAAGAATTAAGGACGGAATACCGCTTAAACAAGCAGTAATAGAGGCGGGTGCGGTTAGAACAACCCCAATATTATTAACAGCCGGTGCAGTAATTGTCGGTGCATTTATAATAATATTTGATCCGATATTCCAGGGACTTGCTTTGGCTCTTATAGGCGGAGCATTAGCATCAACAGCGCTGACACTTGTAATGGTACCCCTTGTTTATTTTATGGTTGAAAAAAATAAAATAAAAGGAATATAAATATGAAATTAGTTGTAATTATATGCGTAGAAGAACTGTCTGAATTAGCGAGGAATTTACTAAAAAAAACTCAAGTACCTGCATTCAGTGAAACCGATATAAAAGGGATTCGTCTTATTGAAGAAAATGTAAGTGATAATTGGTTTGCAGACAAACACGCTTTAGATAATTCGCGTTTATTTTTTACAATGTGTGATGATCAAAAAGCTGAACAGTTATTTAAAGCTGTTATGGAATGTAAAGAAAATAATCAAAACGAGCACGTACACGCGTTACAATTAAACATAGAAAAACATCTACCCTAATAGTTGAATTTTTATATAAGTTTAATACTATAATTATTAAAAGGAAAAACTATGATACAATTACTAGTCAGAAGATTTGCGGGTATTTTTATTTTGGTTAGCCTTGCGCTGGGATACTTTGTAAGTCCGTATTGGTATTTATTTACTGCATTTGTCGGCTTAAATCTTTTTCAATCTTCTTTTACAAATTTTTGTCCACTTGAGAAGATATTAAAAAAAGTAGTCAAAGAATAATCTTTGATCTCAGGGATATCATTTAATAACTCACGTTACGCAAAAGTTGTCATTCTGACCCCGGCTGGTCGGGGGAAGAATCTCACTGCTTGATTATGCTATGAAATTGAGATATTTCGCTCCGCCTTCCTATCGCAGGCAGACTCAATATAACAAAGGATGTTTTTGTTTTGCGCAAGTTATTTATAATTATTTCCTTTACTAATCGAGTTTAGATATCTATTTTAACAAGCCAATTATTATTATAATTTGAAATGGATTCACAAAACACAAAATATTTACCCGGCGGATTTGACCAATTTATTCAATTAAATAAATCCGTCGATTTTGATAATAAAAAAATATTATTCATTGGCGCGGGATTAGAAAAACTTTTAATCAAAACCGATCTTTCCCCTTTCTCCTCGGTTTATTTTATTGTTGAAGACCACGATTCATTAATAAATGCGCGCTTCCTTTTATCAGATATTAAAAATATAAATATCAGAATGATGGAATTTGTTAATACTGATTTTTCTTCGGAAAAATTTGACATAGTTTATGTACAAGGTTCAATTTCATCGGATGCACGAAATAAAATTGTAAAAGAAGTGAAAAGAATATTAAAACCCGGTGGAACCTTTTGTGTAAGTGAATCAGTGTTGTTGGAAGAAAACGTACCTCAATTTATAAAAGATATTTATGAAAAATCAAACACATCACCGTTATTCACTAAAGATTTAAATGAATATTATACTTCAAGAAATTTTACAGTTGTGTTAGAAAAAGATCTTTCATATACTTTAAAAAAATATTACAAAAGCTGGAACGATTTGTTGAATGAGAAATTAGCTTTGCTCACAGACGAAGAAAAACAACAAAATAAAAAATTAATAAAAAGAATCGGGCACGAATCAAAAGCCTACAATAATTTGGGCGGCTCAAAATATATGGGCTTCAAAATGCTGATACTTAAAAAAGGATAACGATGAAAAAAGGTGATTTAATACAACTGACAATAGAAGATTATGCATTCGAAGGTAAGGGTATTGCGAGAGTAGAAAAAGAAGGCGCTGATGAAGGACAGTCAAAATATGTAATTTTTGTAACCGGTGCTTATCCCGGTGACAAAGTACAGGCGAGACTGCTGAAAGTAAAAAAATCTTTTGCAGAAGCGAAACGTGTTGAAATAATTGAAAAATCAAACTTACGAACCGAGGCACGGTGTAATTTCTTTGGAAGCTGCGGCGGATGCAAACAGCAGGATTTGGAATATGAAAATCAAATAAAATTTAAAAGTCTGCAGGTTGAAAATGTATTTAAAACTATCGGCGGTTTTAGTGATTTCAATATTGAAGAAATCATCCCCTCCGAGAAAACATTTTATTACAGAAATAAAATGGAATTCTCATTCAGCAAAATAAGATGGCTTACGTTGGATGAGATTAACTCCGATGAAAAAATTGACAGAGATTTTGCTTTGGGACTGCACATCCCAAGAATTTTTGATAAGGTTTTAGATATAAATGAATGCTTTCTGCAATCGGAGGAAAGCAACAAAATACTGAATTTTACGAGGGACTTTTTTAAGTCGAGAGAAACAACAATTTACTCTACAAAAAATCACAAGGGATATTTAAGAAATCTTGTCGTCCGCCAATCACAGCATTTTGATGAATTAATGGTGAACTTTGTTACCTCCGAAGAAAACGATGAACTGATGAGCGAATACACAGAAGGACTTAAAAATGAAGTACCGCAAATAACAACAATTATTAATAATATAAATCTTAAAAAAGCAAATGTAGCAATAGGGGATTATGAGAAAGTATTTTTCGGTGACGGATATATAAATGACAAGATTGGAAAATTCAGTTTCAGGGTTAGTGCAAATTCTTTCTTTCAAACAAATACACTGCAAGCCGAAAATCTTTACAACACGGCTTTAGATTTTGCAGACTTGAAAGGTGATGAAATTGTTTACGACCTTTACTCCGGAACAGGAACCATCTCAATATTTGTTTCCGAAAAAGCAAAAAAAGTTTACGGGTTTGAAAATGTGCATTCTTCAATTGAAGATGCCGGCAAAAATGCCGAATTAAACAACATAAATAATGTACATTTTTACGAAGCTAATTTGTATAAATCCATGCTGCCGATTGTAAAAGAAAA
>CAZTZZ010000073.1:0-3070 GCA_964617905.1 uncultured Ignavibacteriaceae bacterium
GAATCACGTCGTGGGTACAAAAATCAGAAAAACAGAGTCTCCTAATTTTTATAAATATCTTACTCGACCCTCATAACCGGGTAAACATTCAAATGGTCATCGTTATAGGGTGAACGAACATAAAAGAAATTCAGTCTTTGTCTCGGACTGTTTTTAAAATTTTTATCTTCCATTAATTTCTTTTCAAATTCTTTTTTCAGCTCCGGATTATTTTTTAGCATTTCTCTTGCAACTTTCTCCATAACATAGCTTTCAAAATATTCTTTTCTTTCAAAGATAGAATTGAAAAACCCCCATCTGAGAAATGAATCAGATGCTTTCGGCTCGAGTAAATTTACAATCATTCTAACAGCACGCTGATTAGTTTTTATTACAAATGTACCTTTGGGTAATGATAAGGTTTCTGAGTAAGTTTTATAATCTCCCGTAACCCTTTGATTACCTTCATATGAGTACGAAGCAAATTTTTTACTTTTAAATTTATACCTGGTTACTTTCATTGTTTTTGATTTTTGTAATTGTTCTACTTTGATTCCGTGCAGTTTAATTCTTTCAATTATATTCTGCCATTTTCCCCATTCTTCGGGAATCAAATATTCCGATGGTGCCTTAACAGAATCCGCTATTTTCATCTCATCGTAATAAGGAACGGAAATATTTTGGCTTTCATTTGTATATCTCGTCCAAAGTCCGCCCGATAACCAGCTTGAATCTCTTTTCGCTTTAAAACCTTTAAAAATAAACGGTTTGTTTTTGTTTGTTATTTGAAGCGACAGAGGTAGGAATTCTTTTTTTATCGAATATCTTTTTACCGCATCTTCGTCTGCCTGTTTGTTTATGTCAATTATTTCGTTTGGGTTTTTGTTCACAAATTCAATTACCGCGTTCAATAATGATTTTGTTGAAAAGACCCTGTCTTTATACGGTTTCATCATATGTGTTTCTATTAATAATCCAGGACGGTTTTGTACCGCAGCATATGAATGCGAAAATCTCGGGCTGAATGAACCACCTGTAATTCCGTCTTTAATTTTACGCCCTTTAAACCCGAAATATTGTGTTATAAGAAATCCGTCATCATTAACTTTCTTTTCGAAATACGGAATAAGTTTTTTAGTGATCCATTTTCTTGTTCCGGAATAAATGTTTTGATATTTCTCCAACGCATAAGTGATTGTATATTGATAATCTGCACCGTCGGTGGTGTGGGTATCAATAAAAAAGTCCGGCAGCCACGAAGAAAATAATTTTAACATCGCTTTCATTTCCGGCGCATCGGCTTTTGTCCAATCACGGTTTAGATTAAGATTCTGTGCAGTTGTTCTCCATCCCATTTCAGTGGGACCATTTTGATTTACACGGTGATATTTACCGAATCTTTCGTGTGCATCAACGCTGAAAATGGGAACAACGAGTAAAATTGTGTTATCTATTAGATTTGCTTTTTCTTTTGTAATTAGAATTTCTCTCAGCAAAAGCATTGAGGCGTCTTTACCTTCTATTTCACCGGAATGAATTCCGTTCTCAATTAAAATTATTGGTTTGCCGGTTTTCTTGGCATATTCGGGATTAAACGCTTTATCTTTTGAAACAACAACACAGTAAAGATTTCTGCCTTGGGGTGATATTCCGAATGAAATCATTTTTGCATAAGGTGATGCGTCCGCAAGTTTTTGAAAATAAGACATACTTTCATTATATCTTGCTGTCTCCAAAAAATTAGATTTCTCAAAATGAGTACGCCATTCATTTTGAATTTCAGTTTGTGAATTTGTTTCGGTTATAAAAAAGGATGTAAAAAGAAATAATAAAATGACATTAATGTTTTTCATCAATTTAGCCTTTTATAAAATGTTGATTGATAATGAAGAACAAATTATTCAATAAGATTAAAAATATGAAATTTTTATAAAATAATTTATTGACTATTACTTTACGGTTTCTCATTTATTTGAATTTGTCCTTTATATTCCATATCCCTAATTTTAAAACATTAAAACTTATAGAATAAGGACTGATAATGAATAAGACGATGAAAGCGCTTGTAAAAAAAGAAGCAAATGAAGGACTATGGCTGGATGAAATTCCGATTCCGGAAATTGGAATTGACGATGTACTTATTAAAATTCAAAAAACCGCAATATGCGGTACGGATGTACATATTTATAATTGGGATGAATGGGCACAAAAAACAATTCCCGTACCGATGGTTGTCGGTCACGAATACGTGGGAAAGGTGGTTGAAGTAGGCAGCAACGTAAAAGACGTTCGAATAGGAGAACTTGTAAGCGGTGAAGGACACATAACCTGCGGACATTGCAGAAACTGCAGAGCCGGCAGAAGGCATCTCTGTCCTAACACAAAAGGGGTTGGTGTAAACCGTCCCGGATGTTTTGCCGAATATTTATCCATCCCGGTTGCAAACGTGTGGCATTGCGATCCAAGTATACCCACGGATATTCTGTCCTTTTTTGATCCGCTCGGAAACGCTACTCACACGGCACTTTCATATGATCTGTTAGGCGAAGATGTTTTAATTACAGGCGCAGGACCAATCGGAATAATGGCGGCCGCAATTGCGAAACACGCCGGAGCCAGGTTCGTAGTTATTACGGATGTAAATCCATACAGATTAGAACTCGCAAAAAAAATGGGAGTAACCAGGTCGGTAGATGTATCCAAAGAAAATCTTTCCGATGTTTTAAAAGAGTTGGGTATGAAAGAAGGATTTGACGTTGGTCTTGAAATGTCGGGAAATCCGAAAGCACTTGATGAAATGCTGGGTGTAATGTTCCACGGAGGAAAGATTGCATTGCTCGGATTGTTGCCTTCTAATGCTTCGGTCAACTGGGAGAAAGTGATTTTTAAGTGTTTGAATCTCAGGGGCATCTACGGAAGGAAGATGTTTGAAACCTGGTACAAAATGCAGTCGATGATAAAATCGGGATTAGATGTATCGCCTGTTATTACTCACAGATTTTCATACAAAGATTTTGAGGAAGGTTTTAAATTGATGAAAAGCGGTAACTCAGGTAAGATTATTCTTAATTGGGAATGAGATTCTTCACCC
>CAZTZZ010000073.1:3170-10773 GCA_964617905.1 uncultured Ignavibacteriaceae bacterium
ATTCTTCACCCCTAAAAGAATGGTTCAGAAAGACATTCTCGAATTTGTCATTCTGAACGGAGTGAAGAATCTCAAATTTAATTTAAAAGAGGTTTTAAAATGAACGAATCAACAAAAAGTTATTACAAAAATATTTTAACCGGAATAAAAAATGAAGGGCTTTATAAAAGTGAAAGAATTATTACAAGTCCGCAAAAAGCAAACATAGAAGTATCAACGGGAGAAAGAGTGCTGAATATGTGTGCAAATAATTATCTCGGTTTAGCCGATAATCCGGAGATAATTAAAGCCGCAAAAGAAAGCTACGACAAATGGGGTTACGGTTTGTCTTCGGTACGATTTATCTGCGGTACTCAGCAAATACACAAAGAACTTGAAAAGAAAATAACCGAATTTTTGGAGACGGAAGATACAATTCTCTACACATCCTGCTTTGATGCAAACGGCGGATTGTTTGAAACCTTGTTAAATGAAAACGATGCGGTAATCAGTGATGAACTGAATCACGCCAGCATAATTGACGGAGTAAGACTCTGTAAAGCTAAAAGATACCGTTACAAAAACAGCGATATGAATGACCTTGAAGCAAAACTTAAGGAAGCAAAAGAAGATGACGCACAACAAATCTTAATTGCTACAGACGGTGTGTTTTCTATGGATGGATTCATAGCAAATCTAAAAGACATCTGTGATCTTGCCGATAAATACGGAGCTATGGTTATGGTGGACGATTCGCACGCAGTTGGATTTATGGGCGCTCACGGAAAAGGAACACCTGAATACAACAATGTTTTAGGAAGGGTAGATGTAATAACGGGAACACTCGGCAAGGCACTCGGCGGTGCAAGCGGAGGTTATACAAGCGGAAGAAAAGAAATAGTAGATTTGCTGCGTCAGCGTTCGCGTCCGTATTTATTCTCTAATACAGTTGCCCCGAGTATTGTTTCCGCTTCGCTGAAAGTATTGGAAATGCTAAGCTCTACAACAGAGTTACGTGACAGGTTGGAAGACAACACAAAATATTTCCGTGAAAAGATAAGTGCAGCCGGGTTTGAAATAAAAGAAGGAGTTCATCCCATTGTTCCGATTATGCTGGGCGATGCAGTGCTTGCACAAAATATGGCTTCTAAATTACTCGAGAAAGGTGTTTATGTTATTGGGTTCTTTTATCCCGTGGTTCCTAAAGGTACGGCAAGAATAAGGGTGCAAATCTCTGCCGCACACACAAAGGAAGACCTTGATTTTGCTGTTAAGGCTTTTACAGAAGTTAAAAAAGAACTCGGTGTTTAATTTTTAATTATTTAAAATTAAGATTCTTAACACAGTTCATTCTGAGCCTGCCTGTCGCAGGCAGGGAGGAGCGACGAAGAATCTATAAAATTTAAATTTTCGTTATAAGATGAAAAGAATTAAACTACACAAAGGCGATATAACAAAACTAAAAGTAGATGCAATAGTAAACGCCGCCAATACAACTCTTTTGGGCGGGGGCGGAGTTGACGGAGCAATTCATAGAGCAGCAGGACCGCAACTGCTTGAAGAATGCAGAACATTAAACGGCTGTTCAACTGGAGAAGCTAAAATAACCAAGGGATACATGCTGCCTGCAAAATTTGTCATTCACACTGTAGGACCAGTGTGGAACGGAGGTAAACACAACGAAGAGATTCTACTTGCAAATTGTTATAAAAACTCATTACAAATTGCCGAAGAAATAAACATAAACAGCATTGCATTTCCTGCAATCAGCACAGGCGTTTACAGATTCCCGCTGGAATTAGCTACAAAAATTGCAATTAAAGAAATTAAAAACTTTCTTAAAAAGAATGATACTATTGAAAAAGTAATTTTTGTCTGTTTTGATGAAAGGACTTACGCAAGTTATAAGAAAATTCTCTCTTATTAAAACTGCACCTGCTTTTTTTCTTTTGTTAATATTCTGTGAATATATTTATTAATTTTTAATAAACTTTAATCAACAAAAGTTTTGATATCGCAAAAAATAAAATTTGCTTTATTTATATTTTACGATATATTTAAATCTCTACAATCAAGAAAATGAAACGTTATTTCTTTTATATATTATTAATTGTATTAATTCGACCAAATGTATTATTTAGTCAGAATCAGACAATAATTGATTCACTAAAAAGTATTTTGCCCGAGCTTTCAAATGAAAGAAAACTTGATATACTGATTGAATTATCAAAAGAGTATAGTGAGAATTCCCCCGATAGTTTCGAAACCTATGCATTAAGAGCTAATAAACTGGCAACAGAATTAAATAATAAGACAAAAATTGTAGAGACTTTACTACTACTTGCAAATCAAAACACGGATGTAAATAACTATGGCAAAGCGATGGAGCTTTCTTTAAAAGCACTTGATATTTCTGAGTCAATAAAAGATTCTAAGTTAATAGTTCGTTCTTACATGATAATTGGTATTATTCATTATTACACAGGCAATTTAGATGCAGCTATAAATTCAATGAAAAGAGCAATATCCATTGCAGACTCAATAAAATTTGTCTATCCCTGGTTGATTAATAATTATGCTGCATTCTTACAAGAAAAAGGAAAATACAAGGAGGCATTGGACTCGTATTTTAGAACTCTTAAATTAGTCAAAAAAACAAAGGATTCCGCTGATATCGGATTGGTTTTAAGTAATATTGGTGAACTTTATACTCAAATGGGAGATTATGATAATGCAATTATCTATTCAGAAAAGGGTCTGCGACTGGAATCAAAATATTCAACCAATTATCAGGTTACCTCAGCTTATCTGACAGTGGGTTCACTGTATTTAAAATTAAAGAAATACAAAAAAGCAAAAAAACTTTTTAATAGAGGATTTAAGCTTGCAAATAAAATAAAATCTGTAGTACATCTAATTGGATTTAATAAAGCATATTCAGAATTGTATAAACTCAAGGGAAATTATAAATTATCTTTAAAATATTTGTCGAGATATATTGAGCTAAAAGATAGTCTCGCAGAAAACGAAAATCAAAAAACATCGGATAAATTAAAATCTTATGAGACTCAGAAAAAAGATAATAAGATAAATTTACTCGGAAAAGAAAAAGAAATCCAGACACTTTACCGCAACATTTCTATTGGTGGTTTCATATTTGCATTTATTCTGGCAGTAGGCCTTTTTAACAGATATCGTTTTAAGACTAAAGCCAACAGAGAACTTTCACTTGCACGTGAAAAAGCAGATGAAGCAAATCAACTTAAGACAGAACTATTGGGCATTGCTGCTCACGATCTAAAGAATCCCCTTAACTCTATTGTCGGTTTCTCCCGTCTGCTTAAAAAGAAAATCCCCGACAATTCAACAGAAAAAGAATTCATTTCAACCATCGAAGAATCTTCTGAAAATATGCTGAATCTAATTAACAAGCTCTTAAATTCCTCCGCCATTGAAACCGGTAAATTAGATATTAACTTATCACCGGTAGATTTTAATCAACTTACAAAAGAAATAGTAGAAAATTATTCATCTGTCGCCGGTCTGAAAAAACAAACTGTTACTTCCAGAATATTAGATAAAACCTTGGTTGTAAATGCTGACCACGGGAAGTTAAGAGAGGTTCTGGCAAATCTTATAAGCAATGCGCTAAAATATAGCGACTACGGGAAAAATATTAAAATTAACTTACGTGAAGAAAATAATAACGCAGTGTTTGAAGTAATTGATGAAGGTCCGGGACTGACAGAAGAAGATAAGAAAAAGATATTCGGTAAATTTCAAAAGTTATCCGCCAAACCAACCGGAGGTGAAAGTTCAACCGGACTGGGGCTTTCAATTGCAAAACAGCTTATCGAATTACAGAAAGGAAAAATATCGGTTGAAAGTGAATTTGGTAAAGGCTCAAAGTTTATCGTTACTCTTCCTCTAATAGATGCTGAGAAAGTAATTCAAAATGAAAAAGAGAAACAAGAAAATCATAAAACTATGGAAGCCATAGAATTTGAACCGGCTACAATAATAATAGCCGACGATATAAGTGAAAACAGACAGCTGATTAAGGAGATAATCTCAGATTACGGTTTTACTATATTTGAAGTGAAAAACGGAAGGGAGCTGGTAGAACTAAGTGAAAAGGTAAAACCCGAGCTGATATTCACAGATATTAAAATGCCGGAGATGGATGGATTTGAAGCATTAAAAATAATCAAACAAAATAGTGAACTTGCGGATATACCTGTTATAGCTGTTACGGCAGAAGATAAAGAGAAAGTAATGGAGTTTGACTTTGATAACTGTCTTAATAAACCGGTAGAAGAAGAGAAAGTATTGAAAATACTCAGCAGTAAATTAAAAACGAAAGAAACTAAAATTGAGAAGAAAGAAAGTATTGATTTACCCGCAGATACAAAAAGCTATACAGAGGAACTAAAAGATAAAGAATTGTTACTTGTCAAATTAAATTCAGAGTATCAAAAGGAAAGTGAACGTTTGCAGACAACCCTAATAATTGATGAAATAGAATCCTTTTCAGAGAATCTAAAAAAACTGGCTAATGAACACAATGCTTATTCGTTGGATAAATATGCCGGTGATTTATTAAAGAGTTGTCAAGCTTTTAATATCCCGGAAATTAAAAAGTCCCTTAAAAGTTTTACCGAGATTGTAAAACTTATAAGCAATCCACAGGATAATTAATGAATAACAATCAATTAATTTTAGTGGTTGATGACGAACCTAAGAATCTTCAATACCTTGGAACCTTATTGAGAGAAAAAAAATACAGGGTTTCCTTTTCAACCAGCGGAGAAGAGGCATTGTCGGTTTTAAATGAAATCAGACCTGAGCTTATTCTGCTGGACATTAATATGCCGGGTTTAAACGGGTTTGAGGTATGTGAAAAAATAAAGTCTAATAATGATTTGAAATCAATTCCTGTTATATTTTTAACTTCTGAAACACAAACAGAGAGTATAATAAAAGGATTTGATTATGGAGCAGCCGATTATGTAGGTAAGCCGTTTAATGAAGCTGAATTAATTGCAAGGGTAGAAACGCATTTAAAAATCCAGGAACAGAAAAACCAGATAATTGGGTTTAATAATCATCTTCAAAGTATTAACGATCAAATGGAATCTGAGTTATTGCAAGCCGCAGATTACCTG
Organism: uncultured Ignavibacteriaceae bacterium; assembly: GCA_964617905.1. Taxonomy (GTDB): domain Bacteria; phylum Bacteroidota; class Ignavibacteria; order Ignavibacteriales; family Ignavibacteriaceae. The sequence continues at coordinate 8,315 of CAZTZZ010000073.1, forward strand.
AGCTCACAGTTACCCGAAAAACTAGATGGTAAGGTTAAAACCAACTTTAATTACTTTCCTGCAAGTCACCTCGGCGGAGATATTTTTGGTTATCACTGGCTGGATGAAAATAATTTTGCTCTTTATTTGATAGATGTAAGCGGACATGGTGTTGGTGCGGCATTAATGTCTGTTTCTGTTTTAAATAATATTAAAAAACAAACATTAAAAGATGTTAATTATAACGATCCGGCAAACCTGCTGAATTCATTTAATAAAATTTATAAAATGGATGATCATGAGAACAAATATTTCACCATTTGGTACGGAGTTATAAATGTGAAAGACAGAAAATTAATTTGCTCTTCTGCCATGCATCCACCGGCTCTGCTTTTCGCTGGACAAAACAAGTTAGTAACTAAACTCGGCAACGAGCAGATTATGATTGGGGCATTGGATGACACTTTATTTTCAAATGTAGAATATGATTTACCGGAAGATGTAAAAATTTATCTCTTCAGTGACGGCAGTTTTGAAATAATAAAAGAAAGCGGGAAAATAATAAGCATGGATGAATTTTCTGAAATAATTTCCAATGCACTGGTAAGCAAAAGAAAAACTATCGATGAAATTTATAATAAATTAAGCGGGTTATCTGCAGCCGATAAATTTGATGATGATTATACTATGATTGAAATTCGTGTTTGACTAATATGGCAATTGGATATATCAATTTTCAAAATGTTTTATTGCTTCATCCATATTTGTGAAGGCCTTAAATACTTTATCCATATAAGTAACCATAAATAAAGTAGATGCTTCCTGAGTATTATAAACCAATACAATTTCACCATTGATGGATTTAATGTGCTTATGTGATTTTACCAGCGCACCAAGAAAAGTTGAGTCTATTAGTTTACACATTCGTAAATCTACCACTATTTTAAATTCATTATTATCAATTAGATTTGTTAAAAATTCGAGAAATAATTTCGCTTCCTTTAAAGTAGCTTTAACAAGATTTACAAAGACTATCAAAATTTCTTCGTGATGATCTGTGCTAAAATTTTCATCCATATTCCTTTTTAGTAATTCTTCTTGAAATTGCACAACGTTTTTCTTTATTATATTACTTGATTTACTAATACTATGATCAATGGTTGGTATAATTTTGTTCTTGTTTTCTTCAAGACCTAATTCTAAAATAATGCTTGGCTTGGCTGAAATAGCCTTGGATGTATTAGTACTATCTTCAATATTTTCTATACCAAAATATTCTTTTTCTGGAATAACTATAATATCTTTATTTAAAGTAACTACTACTTCACCTGAAACAACGTAATAAATTGAACTACTGGGGTTTTCTTCATCATAAACAATTTGGTTAGTGTCGTAATGTAATAATTTTGTATAAATACCTTCTATAGAATGATTATTATACAAAACATCGGTAAGATCTCTTTCCCCTTTTATAAAAGCCAGTAATTCTTTTCTTTTCATTTAACTCTCACTTTAATGGATATCAATTTTAAATTAACATCTTAATATGTTTAAACAAAATAAAATTTTAAAAAATTGATTTCTAATTACGATATTAAAACAATTTTCAAACCAGTAAACATTTATCTTAAAAAGATTATTGCCACACCACCCACAGCCATAAACGTACCCAGTATTATTTTCCAGTTAAATCTTTCTTTGTGTATATACTTAGACATTGGCAACATTAGTACAGGAACTGTTGCCATTATTGTAGAAGCGATTCCTACCTTTGTATATTTTATTGCAAGCAGACTTAATGTTATTCCAAGGAAAGGACCAAAAACAGTACCTACAACAGTATATAAAAATGCTTTCGGTTCTTTTAAATATAATTTAACAGGATTTTTATATTTTCTAAGAATAATTGTAATGGGCAGAATAACTATAACGGAAGAAAATACTCTTATAAATGTTGCTACAAACTCGTTAAGTTCTGCCGAATTAAATGCTTCCTTTGCAAAAACCAAACCTATTGCCTGTCCGGCTGATGCAAGCAATCCCAATATAATTCCAAGTCTTGTTATTTTGTATTTAGCGTCCGGAGAATTATCTCCATTTAATACAACAATTGCTATACCTAAAATTGTAATTGTCATTCCCCCAATAGCAAGTAAACTCATACTTTCACCTAAAAAAATAAAAGCAAGCACAGTGCTGATGATGGGAGCTGAAGACATAAGCAGCATACTTATTCTTGCACCCACTCTTTGATAAGCACCAAAGAGGAATGTATCCCCAATAACAATTCCAATTATACCGCTAATAACTAAATATTTAAATTGATAACCGGAGATTGAAAAATCGAAATTAAAAACAGAGATAGTTATGAATAAGAAAATTGAGGCTAATATAACCCTATTAACATTAAGCTGAATTGATCCTATCCTTTCGGCGGCTTCTGCAAAAGCAAAAGAACCACCCGACCAGGATATGGCAGT
>CAZTZZ010000074.1:0-10602 GCA_964617905.1 uncultured Ignavibacteriaceae bacterium
CTTCCATGACCCTATCAAAATCGTCGTCATCCACATCAAGGAAAGGGCCATCTTTAGTTATTCCTGCATTATTCACCAGGATATCAATTCCTTTCCTTTCATCCCTCACTTGAGCTACTGCACGATCAACATCTCCCTTATCAGTTATGTCAACCTCAACGTATCTCAATTTATCACTTGTTTTTTAAGATGAGCTTTTTCAGTTTGAGAACGACTTATTTTGGTAAATAAATTTTTTATTTTGGAAAGCAGGGGTTAAAATAAATAGGATATTATATTACTATAGTAACTACTATTTTGATCCAATGAAAACTTCTATATTCCTATCGCTATTCCCTCCTAAATGAAAAATATAAGATAATCGTTCTAAAGAAATTGAATATGTACCGTTAGTTGCAAGGATATCATTGGAAGAATTAAGTGTAATAATTTCATTATCTTCAGTTAAAGTTGCTTCAAATGTTGAAGAATTAGAACCTGTCAGAGGTGCAATTTTGATTGTATTATCATCTATCTTTGTTACAACAATAGAATAGGTGTTTGATGAAAAACCTGTGGAAAGATTCATAAAATTACCAACATAAGTCCCGGCTATTTGATCTGCCAAAGGTATAGCTTCTTCTGAAATTAAAGTGGGTTTAGTTGCAAAAAGAAATCCGCAACAAAATAATAAAATTAAATACTTCATTTCTTATCCTTTTCTAATTATAAGATCTAATTTTATAATAAAATACAAGAAATTTATACTAATTCAAATTGTATATTAAATATTGATACATTTTATTTAGCTTTATTAAAAAGCTTTACTTGATGAATGGTTGATATTTTATAGACTAATTTAAAATAAATTAGATTATTATTGTAACTTATTCTTTTGGTGGTACATTCTTAGGTTTGTATTTTTTAACTTTTTCTATTCTTTCAAAAACACTTTGATGAATTAATGAACCGTCCTTTATCATCCTAATTTTCCAGCCCAATATCCACCAAATTGGTAAAAGAGAATTGTGCAATTTATCTTCGGGGTTTGGTTTTATTTTTTTAACCTCTTTTTCACTTACTAATAATCCGTGTCTTCGAGCTTCACTAACCATCCATTTTAATGTTATGTTTGAAAGCCCGTCTTCTTTATAAGAACCTCCAACATCGGAGTGTACGCCGGCAAACCAAACTTGTTTTATTATTCTGTTTGCATCTCCGGCATTGCTGTCCTCATCCCACAAATTCGGACGGAATTTACTCCTTTTTTCATCAATAGAAATTGCGTGTATGCCTATGTTTAAGTCAGGATTTAGAATTGCATTGGGAAATTTTCTGGGTCGAATTAAACCTACGGATTTTACTGTATCCCACACACCGATAAAGTGAGGTCTGCACTCCCTTGAAAAAGTGTTTTTAAATCCTTTTGCTGTCAAGGATTTACCGTAACGATACATCCTTGTTGCGTATGAAATTAAATTGTTGCTTCCTTTTTCCAATAGACCGCATTTGTGCAGCATCCCGGCTAAAGCCCGTGCGGTAAAAGCACCCCTGCTGAATCCAAACAAATAAACATAATCGTCTTGCTCATATTTATCCATTAAATATTCATAGGCATCTTCAATGTTTCTGGTTATTCCGTACCCAAATGCAAGTCCCATTAATTTTGATAAGAACTTTAATGGTTTCGTAAAAACCCCGCGGGCGCTAAATGTACCGACACCCGGATCGTAATATGCGATTTGTTTGTCCGGGTTTTTTTCAATAATCTGAAACAGCTTTACAACATTAGTGTTTTTATCACCATATTCATTCCCTGTTCCGTCACAACAAATCACTATGTTTTTTGACAAAACGACCTCTTCAAAATATTAAGAAAATTTTTCAAGAAGGGTTAAAGCCGTGCCCGCTAATTCTTCAACATTTGAAATTATATTATTAATCTTGTTATTCCTATCCTCTGCTGATTTGACAATCTTCATAAGTTTTGCCAGCTTTTTTACATCAGCGGGTTTGGGGAATAACTCTTTAATTTCTTCGTCCGTCATACGTGTAATTGAAGATATTCTTGATGCTAATTTTGCATCCGTGCGGTCGGCAGCATTATCAGCTGCATCATTAATATCGCTTTCAAATTCATCCCAGTCAATCGGCATAATTTATACTCCTATTTAAAAATATTTTTTAAGTCGTTTAATTTTTTAATATACTTTTCAGAATAACTTTTTATATCCCTGCTTTTGTCAACTAAACTCCCCACAGTTTCATCAACACTGTCAATTAAAACACCTATTTTATTATCTGTAATACCAACCATATTCAAATATCTGTTTCTATTTTCTTCCACTTTTGAGGCAGACATAAGAAAACTTGTAATTGAATTATTTATACTTCTTGCCTGCCTAAACTCAGATCTTATTTTACGTTCAATATGTCTTTCCAGCTTATCAAGCGGTTTAATTAATTGAAGTCGTTTGCTGTTAATTTTCTTTTGCAGTTTGGGTCCTGTAATCACCAAGAATTTTAACCTATCGGTGGGGTTGTTTTCGGTGACTATTGTTTCCCAGGCTTTTTGAATTTTGGGTTCGGAAAAAAATTCCTTGGCAAAAATCGGTGTCCATTCTTTCTCAATAAATTTATCCACTTCATTTCTCTTTAAGTCAAAAAACTTATGTAGCAATGTTAGGTTTGATTTTTCAATAGCAGAAATTCTTTTACCCAACTCACTCGATAGTTGAGGAGCCTCCGAAGGTATTGTTGCACAACCCGGAATAAGAAAAAAGAAGGTCAATATTGAGAAAATTTTTAATCTAAATTTTACTGATTGCATAATTTCATCCTTGCCTGCGGCTTTACCCTCCGTAGGAGAGAGGCAGGTCCGTTATTATTATTTATTTATAATCAATCTCACCCCGTCTTTTCTTTATATAAAATAAATAAAAACGGAGTGAGATGTTAAAAATTTAACCTAACGAAGTAAAATCATTTTCTTCACTTTGTTAAAATCTTTAGCATTTATTGTGTAAAAGTAAACACCGCTTGGTAAATTAGCTGCATTAAAATTAACAATATGTTTGCCGGCTGTTTCGTATTTATTTTTTAATACGGCCACTTCTTTTCCTAACATATCAAATATTTTTATTACTACAATTCCATCTTCTTTTAATGAATAACTAATTACTGTGCTTGGATTAAAAGGATTGGGATAATTTTGGGTTAATGTATAATTGTTTTTTTCCATTTTTAATTCAGTTTCCAGATGTGGCTTCATCAATATACCCATAACTGAAACATTATCACTATTAATTGAAAGTAAACTTGAAGTATCTTTTGCTTTTATTGTATAACTGATATTATCAGGTTGTACAATTGTGCTAACCTCAGTATCGGTATATCCTTGACGCTGAGCACTTTTAGGGATAAAAGCTATTTGTTCTGCCGGATTTGAATTTTCTGTTCTGTATACGTAATAACCAGCAATATCAGTTTCTAAATTTGCATTCCAAGTTAAAAACGGATGGTAATTTACTATTGAAAGGTTTAAATTTTGTGGTTTTGAAGGCGGCATGATTAGTATTGAACTCTCGTCCACCGCTATTTTAAGTGTATAAGAATGGGTTGATGGATTATAATTTAAAATCTGGATACCTGTATTACTTGTTCCCCCATTTGATAAATCAGTTTTGGGATTGCTCCACTTTGAAAAAATCTCAACGTAATCCTTTTCAAAAAAATCATTCTCGTCACCCAAAAAATCATCACTATTATATCTGCGCCCATGGTTCGCAGGAGGATTTCCGCCAAAGCTTGACTCTGTTAAAGCCATGTAATCATTATAGACCGTGCCCCCAACATTGATTGTAATAAAATCCCTTTCATCTTGGCCTGAGTTATAGGCTGGTATATTCATTTGTATTAAATCATCGTTTCTATCGGTAGGTGTCGAACTGCCTGTAGCAAGGTTCCAATTCCATAACCCGTCTGCACATTCAATATCTACTAAAGAAAAAACTGCAGTGTTTTTATCTTCGTTTTCAACATGATAAATTAGTATTCCTTTTGAAAAAGTATGATTGAATACGCTTGTTGTTAAAACGGGTTAGCATTGCTGTAACTGTTTGTGGTTTGGTAGTTTTCAACTAAAAAGTATTCTTTAAGGTCGGAGCCGCTATAGCGGATTGGTATCATTAAAGCGGTGTTGTCTTTATGAGTATCTTCAAGTGAATAACTGCTTTGATTGTAGTCTCGTAAATCTGGTTCTAACCATCCAAGTCTATACCTTTCATGTGCAGATACGTGGCCTGTCCCGCTTGTCACCATCATAGAAAAGAACTGGACATTGCCTTGTGTTAATCCTCCCTGACTATCAAAATGTCCTCTGCCTAATAGAAAATGGCCATACTCATGCGCCGGCCCAAAAACTATTCCTCTTCTTTGAGGATAAGGGCCTTCACCTTTAAAATTAAAATGAGCCGACCCGCTGTTTGCATTTACCAACACAGATTCATTAGATGTAAAATTACTAGAAATGCTCATAGGCATATATCCTCCGGCAGTAGGGATAAGTCTTGAGGGCTGTCTGAATATAATAAAAACATGATCCAACTCGCCGTCTCCCCCCGTACCAGTATAAGGATTAAAGGGACGGTATTCATGTGTATAATAAACATTACCTTTCATAAATTCCCAGTTATCATATAAACGAAAATCAATATTATAAGAACCGCTTGGGTCATCTAATTTTTCCAATACATGGTAAACAGCTTCACCATCTGTATAGCTGCTTCTCGGATTATCAGTTGTAACGTAGTAAACATCTCCAATTACCTGGAAATCACCTAATGTTCCCTGACCATCTCCGCCTGATGAGCGGTCAAAATAATTTGATACATTTAATTGTGAGTAAATATTATTGGAAGGTATTTGACTATCTACAGTATTCTGTGCCCAAGCCGGCAAAACATTATAATTAGGCCAGTAAGTTGAATTCTCGGTATCATCGGAAAACCGAACATATACTACAAGCACTCTAAGAGTACCGTGAGCCGTTTTTTCAATTCCATCTCTGTAAATTCCCAAGGATGAAGTAGTAGAAGGATATGTACCTGACGGTGCAGTAGCTGTGACAATCGAACAATTAATAGGCGCAATTGATTGCGGGTAGATGTGTGTTAGATTTAATAAAAGAATAGCTATAGTTAATATTAAAAATTTTTTCATTGTCTCACTCCTTATTTTAAATAAAGAACCTTTTGCGAAAGAAATGTTCTATTAAAAATTGCAGTAATGATGTAAGTACCTGATGCTAAGTATTTTGCATCGAAATTAAATCTCTGAGTTCCCGGAAGAACTTCGCCGTGAAATATTGATGTTACTTCTCTTCCTAAAATATCATATACTTTTACATCTAAATTACCGCTGTTTGGAAGTTCCAAAGTTATTCTCGTTGAACTATTGAATGGATTGGGATAGGCACTAATATTAAATTCTGTTGGAAGAAAGTTATTTTCTCTATCATCTATTGAAGTAATAGAGCCGTATTCTTTACCGTTTATTATTGCTCCTACGAGCCTGTTGTCCCCACCTAATTCAACATGTACTCTTGTTAAACCAATACCTTTTGAGACATATTCTCTTAAAAATATGGTGCAGCCATCATTCCAACAGGTATCTGAATCAATAACTTTAACAGGTTCATAAACTTTCGTTTCGAATGATTGATTAAACATTAAAAAATATTCAGTATAAGTTTCCGATAAACCCAGATGTGATTCACCTTCAGAGGGAAGGTCAAGACATACCGGCCATATAGAAGAATCCGATACTGAAAAATCATACATTAGGTATTCATTATCTGTACAATCCCCCGGATAATTTCTGTAAACATATTTATTATCCTGCACCCTAAAAAACTCTTTACTGCCAAAATAATCTAATATAAAGTAGTGTTTACCATTGGGCATAATAGTATCACCAATTACTGAGCTTCTACTTATTTTACCCGAAAAAATATCAATGTATTCCCAATAATTACCTGTTTCGAGCGGGTAATAAACGGTCGTATCAATTTGTGCAGATATAAAAACTTGTGATAAGAATAAAAACAAAATTATTTTTAATTTCACTTACTTCCTCCATATTAGCATTTTATGGTTAATTTTTTTATACTAAATTAAGATAACAATACTTAAAAACGCAATGATTATTTTTTAATTATAAACTATTTACATACAATGCGGCTCATTATTTCTTCTTTGCATCCGGGGTATAATTCTTTAAGAATCTGATAAGAAATAGAAAAACGAAACCCAGTATTGACAGCTCTGCATCCTGGATATCAATATAAAATTGAGGTAAGCTGCCTACTAATGTTCCCAATCCTTTAGCTAGTATTAAAGTGGAAAAGAATAATGCAAACCCGTATAAGCCGGAAAGAATAGGTGCAAAAAAATAATTCTGTAAAATATCTTTAAGATTAGAAAAATAAAAAGTGTGTTTCATCTTTTACTTGTAAATGTTAAAATGTAAATATTTTAATCAATATCCCTATTAGCAAAATATAATCAATGCTCTTACCAAAATTTTCACCCCCATAAATTTACCCCCGGTAAGAGCAATGAATTCTACGCTGAGACCCACTATATAACTATCGTCTAATTATTTTTCAGACATAACAGCAAGTAACCATCAATTTTTCAATACTAACAGCTCAAGAGCCTGGCTATTATTAGGTGGAATATATAAGAAAGGATAACAAAGCGAATCGGTACAATTACCTATTTTAAAAATTATTTTATAGGTATAAGTACCTATTTGATTTAATGGTTTATAAATGATTTCAGTTATTTGTTAGTTTTTCAGTCTCTATTAAAACTTTTTTAGCAACTAGGTATTTATACCGATTCATTTGATGTGATATATTTTTATTTTATTAAAATCTTTATAAATTGATTTTATGGAAACAATATGAATACAAACAGAATTAAAATAGAGCTGAAAAACTATATTGAGGATAGGGTTGATCTTTATGAGGAATATCACAATAAATATTTCTTAAAAAAGAAAATAAAGGAGTTACTTCCAGATAAAACTGATGATTTTATTTATCAGGCAATTGAATATGCCAATAAAAGGATAAAATTTTCAAACAAAAAGAAAGATTATATAAATTCGTTGTTAGAAAAAATAATAGAAAATAAATAACAGTTAAATATGAACTTAGATGAGTACCTGAAATTTTTATTCGATGTTAATAATCCGTTCTATCATGCTGTAATATTTACCGTTCTAATAATCTTCGTTTTCTATATCTTTCAAAAATATATCCTATTACCCAAAGTTAAGAAATACAATATTAAGCTAGAGGAAATAGAGTTTAAAAATGCAAAATTGATGGCTTTATTTGCTGAATTAAACCCAAACCCTTTAATAAGAATAAACCCGCAGGAGTTAATAATTTTTACAAACGAAGCAGCAAAGGATATTTTTAATACAACTTCTTTGGTCGGACTTCCGATAAAAAAAATAATTCCTCAATTCAATTTCCCGGTAAAAGATTTTATAAAGAATGATAAATCAAAAGAATTTTTTTATAATCTAAATAAAAAATATTTTTCAATTACAATTAAAGGCATATCCTATTTAAATATAGCCCAGCTCTATTTTACTGATTTTACAAAAAGGAAACTATTTGAAGAGAAATTAAATACTTCTAAAAAGCAGTTAAAGGATTTAATGCAGCGCGAACAATTGATGGTTGAGGGAGAAAAAAACAGAATTGCCAATGAACTACACGACGGAATTGGACAGAATTTACTCTTTATTAAAACAAGTTTACAAAGGTATACCGAACAGCTTAAAACAAATCTCGGCGAAGAATCATTTAACCAACTTTTATTATCTTTTGACGAAACATTAGCGGATTTAAAATCTATTATTTATGACTTAAAACCAAGTATTTTAGAAGAACTGGGTTTAGCAGCGGCTATTACAACTCTTTGTAAAACAATATCGGAGAAAAGTAATTTAACAGGTAATGCCGACATAATAGGTTTAGAAGAAAGAATTGATCCAAAACAGGAGATTACAATTTACAGAATAATTCAGGAATCATTGAACAATATAATAAAACACTCAAAGGCAAAAGAGTTTACGGTTACAATTATTGAAAAAAACGGTAATATAAAAATACTAATATCCGATGACGGAATTGGTTTTGAAACTTCAAATACAAATTATCTTCTTCCGGGGTTGGGATTAAGAAGCATTAAAGAAAGAGTAGAAAGTTATTCCGGAACTTTTAAGATTGAATCCAAAATAAATTCGGGTACATTATTAATAATTGATATACCAAAAAAGAGACTAACTAATGAGTGATAAAAAACAAATAATTAGAATTTTAATCGGTGACGATCATTCACTTTTCAGATCGGGAATTACAAGACTTTTAAATGATGATGAAAGTATATTTTTAGTGGGAGAAGCTGAAAACGGGAAAGAACTTATAGAAAAATATTTTGAGTTAAATCCCGATCTTGTCCTTGCCGATATCTCTATGCCCAAGCTATCAGGTACTGATGCCATTTCAAGAATCAAACAAAAAGATAAAAAAGTAAAAGCATTGTTTCTGTCAATGCACGATGGCGAAGAATATATTTATTACTCGTTAAAAGCAGGGGGAATGGGATTAGTAAATAAAAATATTATGCAGGGTGAACTTTTGTTTGCAATTAAACAAGTGTATTCGGGCAAATATTATTTTGGTCCGGGAATTACACAAAAAAAATTAGATGAAATAATAACAAAATTTGATAACAAAAAAATTGTTCGTAAAGAAACAAATGAATATCTATTAACAGAACGTGAAAGAGATATTTTAAATCTGATTGGGAAAGCATTAACCAGTAAGGAAATTGCATCTAAATTGCATTTAAGCAAAAGGACAGTAGATTCTCATAGAAATCACTTAATGCAGAAATTAAATATTGAAAATCTTCCGAAATTAATAAGATATGCTGTTCAATATTCTAATAAATAAAGGAGAGTAAAATGTATAAAGTAAAATTATTATATGCATCATTATTTATACTCTTTTTTGTAATGATGTACCAAAACAACTTTGGTCAAGTTTACGGAAAACTATATACTGAATCGGAAGGCGAACATCTTTACGGAAAAGTTGTAAAATCATTTCAAATATCAACAGCAAAAGTCCTTTCTTTTCTAAATCAAACAGACAAAGTTTTGATGTTTAATATAAATGATAATAAATTAATTATATTGGGTGACAGTAGAAAACCGATTTACCCTGTTAGTGCGGTTGTATCAAATAAAGAAGTGTTTAGAGTTTACAGCACTTCATTAATAAAGGAATTAATAAGCAAAGGTAAATCCGATTTAATCAATTTTGAAAAAAGAAACATTGTATTGACAATTTCAAATGGAGGGTATATGCTTGAGTTTGCACAAATATGCCCGCCTTTTTGTCCTTAAAAAAATAAATGGCATATATAATTTTTTATACAAGTATTTTCGCATGGTTATTACCTCCTATAAGGCAATATAAAGGAAAATTATTTTTATATTTTTTTCTTCTTGCAATAGCAGATCCAATAACCCGTTTTTCAACATTAAATTTTCATACAAATACTTACCAAATTTACTGTCTTATTTCATTTGCAGCCGTTTTAACAATATCAGTTAATAAAACATCTAAAAAAAACGTTGCCGTTATTTTAACAGGTTTTATATTAACGTTATTTATAACTGCTACGCAACAAAGAAATGTAATATTCCTTTATATAATTGTATTACATTTAATGATTTTATGGTTTTTTCTTAAAGAAACTCTAATTTCCTTCTCAAAAAATAATTTTCTCACATTAGGGTGGGTTGTATTAATCTTGTATGAAATTTCTGTAGTATTAAAATTAATTGTAGTACTTGAAGTGAATCAAGTTAGTACAATTTATTATTATTTAACAACGGGATTTGAAATTTTAATTGCGTTATTTTTTACAACTTACAAGGTTGAACATTCCCCAAAAATTAATTTAAGTATTACAAATATGGATATAAACCATAATTAGGAAGTAAAAATCAAAATAGCACAAATTGGGAGCCTTTAAATACTCAGAAAAGATGGACTATTTAAAACAAAAAATCCGGCAAATGTCGGATTTTTTTAGCTCCGCGAGTAAGACTCGAATCCGTCTTTGCCGGACAGGCCTACAACCCTTCGGTTAATCCGGCAACTGCCGGACTATACCATTGAGAATTTCTTCTCTAATATATTTTCTCCCCTGATGTGATTTTAATTCTTTTTCTCGTCTCATTGCTTCTGATCTCGTATTAAAATTCTCTGTATGGATTATTACCCAGGGAATATATCTTTTTGTATATCTATGTTTACCTGAATTATGTTGTATTAATCTGTTGTCAGTATTATTTGTTTGGCCAATATAGATCTTATCATATTTTTTTGAATATAATACATACACATAAAACATATTATAAATTATCAAATTTAAAACAAAAAATCCCGACATTTGTCGGGATTTCTGTTTTAAGCTCCGCGAGTAAGACTCGAACTTACAACCCTTCGGTTAACAGCCGAATGCTCTA
>CAZTZZ010000075.1:0-10169 GCA_964617905.1 uncultured Ignavibacteriaceae bacterium
TTCAGAAGAAAATCGTTTAATTTGTCAGAATTAATACCCCAGGGAGAATCCTTAGGGTCTTTAAAATTTATTTGGAAAGAAACATTGATTTTGCCTCTGTTTATTCTTTTTTTAATAACGTCTTTTAATTCAAATTCTTTTAAATTTAAAAAGTTCGGCAGACGAAAAAAAATATCCAAAAAACGGCTGTTAACGCTTTTTAATTCCACATCGACAGAAATATTTTCGTTTTCGGCTGAAAATTTACCGAATCCCGTCATACTTTTTAACATAAATAATCCTTTTAAAGAAAGTAAAAATAACGATTTTTCAATTGTTAACCAACGAAAAAATTACTGAACAGATAACTAAAATTCTACAAATAAATGCGACAGTGAAGGAAAGAGATTTTAAAATAACAATTTAGTTTTAATCAAAATGCTTCGCCAATTCCGAATTGAAGGACGAAATTCTTCCAAACGCTTTTATTAAAAATAAATCTTCTATCATTCGGGTCATAAAACTTAAAACCGAAATCAATTCTAAGTGGTGCAACAATTGTGTAATACCTAAAACCAACTCCCACAGCTACAGCCAAATCGTCCCATCTAAACTGTTTATATCCCAGCCAAGAATTTCCGGCATCTGCAAAAAGAGTAATACCATAATAATTGAGAAATCTGTATCTGTATTCAAGTGAAGTCTCTAATAAAAAAGTTCCGCCCTTTACATTTGGTCCCTGTATTATTCCTGTTCTTAAAACAGGTGTTCCTTTCGGTACAAGTTCATTTGCTCTCCACCCTCTGATTGAGTTACTGCCGCCCGCATAAAAAGTCCTGTTTATGGGTATTCCCGCATAATCTCCAACAAAAGCCTGAACGTGACCAACTTTTGTTTTAAAAGCTAATATAGAATTCCTTTCGTGAGAAAGGTTAAAATACATTGAGTTGGTAATTAATATTTTATAAAAAAGGGCACCGTCGTATTTATTTCCCCTTATTTTTGTTATCAAATATGGAATTGTGTTAGCTTCTTCCAATTGAAATGAAAGGTTATAACCTTTTGTTGGAAACAATAAACTATCAATAGTTGTTGATCCGAAATTAACACCTATAGCGGAAATGGTTTTAATTGATAAACTATCATTGTAAGTTCTGTAAATTTCATTCGATTGTTCAATGTTATAGAAAAGGCTTAGAAAATTAACCAACGTGTATCTTGGCAATTCAAATTCAAATGTAAGCTTGGTTCCGTAAATTGTGTTGTTGTAAGTATTCTGCTTATTGATGGTTGCATAATTTTCCCAAGTGCCGAAGATGTTTTTGCCGAATAAATACGGCTGTTCAAACTTTATTCTGGCGTCCACATAACCTAAAAGCGTTGTATCTCTGAAAGAAAATTTCTTAAAAATATCTCCGAAATTAACCTGAAAAATATCCTGCACACCGAATGAAGTACTGATTGTCATTTTCCTTGCCTCACCAAAGAAATTTTTTCTTATGTAAGTTGCACCCAGACCAAGATTGAAAGCATTTTGCTGGTTATTAATAATAATCTCAGGAGAAAGCTCATTCATCAAACCTATATTGCCCTGAAGTTTTAACGGTACGTGATTTCCGGAAGTATCTTTTTTTACTCCCGATAGAGAAACGGTATTAAACAAACCCGTGCGGAAAAGTCTTACCTGGTTAAGTCTTATTTTCTCAAGATCATAAAAATCACCCGGCTGAAAACCGCTGATTTTTTTAAGAAGTTTATTTTTCACTAAATCTGCGCCGAATCCGCTTTTATCAATTAAAACAGAGTCAATAGTGTACCTTTTTCCCGTGGTAAAATAAGTATTAATGCTGGCTTCGTTTTTTAATGTATCAAGATAAATTAATGTGCTGTCAAATGAAGCAAACATATAGCCCGTATTTAGCAATGTACTCAAAGCCCTGTCAATTTTATTTGACAATAAACCTTGTGAATATATCTTTGTGGAATCTACCGATAAATCATTTTTGATTGATTGATTTATTTCCGGAGGCAGATTATTAATACCGTAAATTTTCAATTTACCATAAGTGATGGGTTCATTTTCATTAATGTGATATGTAATTATAACGTTTTTACCCGAGGTATCAATTTGAACATTACTTGTTACTTCAACCCGGAAAAATCCGTTTGAAAAATAATAACCCTTAAGTGCATCCACATCTTTTTGCACGTTTGTCGAGTCATAATATGAAGTTCCCCTTGAGAAGCCGGTTATAGAATGAATAAATTTCCAAAACCACCAGGGACTTTCTTGAGAATAAATAACGTAATCAAGAACCGATGATGAATATTCTTCATTTCCTTCAAAATCGACAGATTTCAATTCATATTTTTCAGCTTCTTGGGCTTGTATATTGAAGCATAGAATTATGAATAATGATAATATTATATAAAATTTCTTTTTCATTTATTAGCAAAACAGTAATTAAAAGATATTGTCATCTATAATTAGATCCGATTTACTTACTTTAATATTTGGGAAATCTCTTTTTGCATTACTTAAAAAGAAATTTTTTATTTCATTGCGATCAATATTTTTTGATATATATATTTGTTCAAGCTTATTAGAAACAGAGACAATATGTGAGTAATAAGTTTTATTCTCTTTAAAATTAATAATATAAGAAAATTGTTCTCCACCCCTGCTTCCTAAATAATAATCATTAGAATTATAATATATAAGTTCATAATTAAAGAAAGGAAATTTTATTTTATTTGTTAACGATTTGGTTAGAGAACCCCTTAAAACTTTAGTACTTAAAATTACAGTAAGTTTTTTCTCTTTTAATTCAAATAAGAAGAATTGAATGCCTGTTGTATCAATTTTATTTATTTCTTTCACAGCAGCTATTTCTATATTTGTTTTATTTCCAAAATTTCCTTTAAAAGCAAATTTTGCAGACTTGCCTAAAATCTCTTGTACCTTTTCTATCACAAATTCTTTAGAATCATACTTTTTTAAGAGAATATTTATATCATTTTTTCCATTTTTATTATCACACCCGTTTATAGATAACATTGAAATTAAAAATAAGATGATTAAATGTTTTTTATTTAATGACAACTTTTGTCCCTTTTTTTATTACAGAATAAAGTTCGTCAATGTCTTCATTGCTTATGGCAATTGAACCGTCAGTCCAATTGAACACAAATGGGAGGTTTTTAAAAATGAAATTTAGTTTACCTATACCGTGAATACCTATGTTACCCCCAAGATTTGTTTTAAGTTTCGGATAACCCTCGTAATAAAACTCATATTTAATCTGATCAAATTCCTGTTGGGTAATTATTCCTTTTCTCAGCCCGGTCATAGCATCGGATAAATTCGGATAGTTTAATCTAAAGAATTTATGATATTTATTCAGTGTATCAATTGCACATATTTTATATTCCCCCACAGGCGTAGCTAAATCTCCTTTTTTAGTTTTCGGCTCTTTAATATTCCTTCCAAAAACCGATCTGTATGATTTAATAAATAAAGTATCCTCATAAATAGATAAAGAATAATTATGTCTGTCAACAAAAATTTGTGGAGAATGAATTTTTTCAATCCCTTTTCTTTTCATTTGTTCTTTCAGAGAGACTTCTTGAATATTTACAATAATTCCGTATAATATAACACCTACAAAAAAAAGGATTATGCCACCGCTTAACAAAATAACATTACCCCAAATATTATTGCTAAAGTGATTTGAATAAGCTACCTGTTTATCATTTATTTTGGAACTGTTATTTTGCGGCATCTTCCGGGTAATTAAGATTGTTTTAATTTATATTATATAAAAATTACAAATAAAGGGAATAAAATGTTTTTAATATTATATCACTTTTACAAAAAAAAACCCAATTTCATTTTTTAGAAACTGGGTTTATTTAATAATATAAATAAAATCTAAACTTCCATAATTTCTTCTTCTTTTTTCTTAAGAATTTCATCTACATTTTTTGTGTGTTCATCTGTAAGTTTTTGAATTTCATCTTCAGCATCTTTAAGCTGATCTTCTGAGATTTTTTTTTCTTTTTCTATTCTTTTTAAATGCTCGTTGGCATCCCTTCGGATATTTCTTATTGCTATTTTTGTTTCTTCACCAAAATTTTTTACCAACTTAACGAGTTCTTTCCTACGTTCTTCATTTAATGGAGGGATAGGTATTCTTATATTTGTACCGTCGCTTACGGGGTTTAGTCCAAGATTTGCCTCTAATATTGATTTGTCTATTGCTTGAACCATGGATTTATCCCAAGGAGTAATGGAAAGATTATGTGCATCTAAAACAGAAATATTACTGACCTGGTTTAATGGAGACATATTACCGTAATAATCTACTTTTATTCCGTCTAATAATGCGGTAGTAGCTTTACCTGTTCTTATTTTAACAACCTCATTTATTAAATTCTCAATTGACTTATCCATTCTATATTTTGCATCTTTTTTTATAGTGTCCATAAATGCCTCAAAAAAATTAATATCAAAAATTCTATGGATTAAATTAGTGTTTTACTAAAGTTCCTACTTGATTACCCATTACCAATTTAAGTAAATTATCCGGTTTATCCATATTAAAAACGACTATAGGCAGGTTGTTTTCCTGACATAAACTTATTGCTGTCAAGTCCATTACTCTTAAATTATTTTTCAAAATATCTAAATAAGAAATGTTATCAAACTTTAAAGCCTTGGGATCCAGTTCTGGGTCTGCATTGTAAACGCCGTCTACCCGTGTTCCTTTAATAATAACTTCAGCTTCTATTTCAACAGCTCTTAAAGATGCGGCTGTATCTGTACTAAAGTAAGGATGTCCTGTTCCAGAACCGAAAATAACAACTCTTCCTTTTTCCAAATGCCTGATTGCACGCCTTCTAATATATGGTTCAGCAATTTCTTCCATGTGAATGGCGCTCATCAGCCTTGAATAAACGCCTTGATGCTCAATTGCATTTTGCAGAGCCAGAGAATTTATCATTGTAGCGAGCATACCCATTTGATCTCCCGTAACCCGGTCGATGCCCTGATCAGTTGCGCTCAATCCCCTGTAAATATTTCCTCCGCCGATTACAATTCCCAGTTCCACACCGGCATTGTGAACTTTTTTAATCTCCTGTGCAAAAAATTCAACCACATTGTGATCAATTCCAAAATCTTTTTTGCCCATTAGTGATTCGCCACTAAGTTTAAGGAGAACGCGCTTATATTTTGATTTTTTCATTAATAAAATCTTTTGTTTGTATTAATATAAAAAAAGGTCTTAAAAGAATTAAGACCTTATGTAAAAGATTATTTATTTTCATCACTTAGATGAAAACGGTGAAAATGAACAATACTAATGTCACTTTCGTTTCTTGTGTTGTATTCTTTAATCAGAGTATCCACTGTTTTTGAATTATCTTTTATGTATGCCTGTTCAATCAGGCAATTCTCCTGGTAGTATTTATTCAATTTACCTTGCGATATTTTTTCCAATATTTGTTCGGGTTTTCCCTCTTTTCTTGCAAGCTCTTTATATATTTCAATTTCTTTTTCAACTATTTCCTGAGGTACTTCTTCTCTTTTTACGCAAACGGGTTTCATTGCAGCAATCTGCATAGCAATATCTCTGCCTAAATTGTTTAGTTCATCCGTTTGTTCTGCGACATTGCCAAATTTTACAATAACTCCCAATTTAGAGCCCATATGTACATAGTCAACAAACATCCCTTTATCGTCTCTATCATTTATGAAGCGGGAAATTTCGATCTTTTCTCCCACTTTTCCCATTAAATCAGTAAGTGATGTTTTAATTTGTTCATCATTTAAAAGAGCTTCTAAATTTTCGGGTTTATTTGCATGAATGTTTTCTAAAATGGATTTTGCAAAAGAACCAAAGTCATTGCCTTTGGCAACAAAATCTGTTTCGCAATTAACTTCAACAATTGTAGCTGATTTTTTATCATCGGAAACTTTTGTAAGCACCAGTCCTTCTCCTGCAGATTTTTCTGCTCTCTTAGCTGCAACGGATGCTCCTTTTTTTCTTAAAATTTCAATTGCTTTTTCCATGTTACCGTCAGCTTCAGTAAGAGCTTTCTTACAGTCCATCATACCGGCACCGGTTTTCTTTCTTAATTCATTTACTTGTGACGCTGTAATAACCATGATTTTTATTTTCCTTCTTCTTTTTCTTTATCGGTTGATTCAGACTTCTCGTCTTTTTTCTCTTCTTTTTTAGCTATTGTTTCTTTCTCTTTCTTTTCTACTTTTTCTTTCTCATCTTTTTCGATTTTTTCATCTTTTTTATCTGTTGTCTTTTTAGCTTTAGAAGCCGAAGATTTTTTTAATTTCTTAGTTTTGGGTTTTACTTCAGTACCATCTTTTTTATCTTCTGCTTTTACTTCTTTCTTGTCATCCGGTGCTTTCTCGTTTTCTTTTAATTTTTCAAGATCTTCTTTTTCTTTGGCGGCTTTTTTAGCAGCTTCTCTGGCTTTCTTTTCTTCTGCTTTTTTCTCTTCTCTTAGTTTCTTTAATCTTTCCTGCTCGGCAGCTTCTTCAGCTTTCTTTTCTTTTGCTATCCTGTTTCCTTCCATTACTGCTTCGGCTATGTAGGATACAATTAATTCAACTGTCTTTACAGCATCATCGTTTGCAGGTATAACGTAATCAACTTCGTCCGGATCGCAGTTAGTGTCTACAATTGCAAAAACAGGGATGTGCAATCTTTTTGCTTCTTTAATTGCAATCGACTCTTTTCTAATATCAACAACAAAAATAGCTCCGGGCATTCCGTTCATAGTTTCAATACCTTCAAGAACTTTTTTTAATTTGTCTCTTTCCCTGGTTCTAAAGAGTCTCTCTTTTTTTGTTATTTTATCAAACGTACCGTCTGTTTCTTGTTTCTCAATTATGTTTAATCGTTTTACACTTTTTCTAATAGTAGAAAAATTTGTTAGCATACCGCCTAGCCATCTTTCACTTACCCAATTGGCTTCGCATTTTCTTGCTTCATTTTCAATAACTTTTTTAGCCTGCTTTTTTGTACCGACAAACAGAATAGTTTTGCCTTCAGCGGCGGCTTTTGAAAGGTTTTCAGCGGCTTCAATTAATTTTTGTTGTGTTTTTTTAAGATCGATAATGTGGATCCCATTTCTTTCCATAAAAATATATGGTTTCATTTTTGGGTTCCAACGGCGAGTTAAGTGACCGAAATGTGCACCGGCCTCAATAAGTTGAGTTAGTTCTAACTTTTTCATATGTATTCCTGTTTTTCTTCTACCTTCGTCGTCTTTACTTTTCATCCGTCAGCTGACGGACACAGGAAGTAAATCAGAAAGTATGAATAGTTAATAAATAAATTATCTTTTAGAAAATTGAAATCTTTTTCTTGCTTTCGGTTGTCCGTATTTTTTACGCTCAACCATTCTAGGATCTCTTGTTAATAATCCATCAAGTTTTAAATTTGTCCTGAAATCAGGATTTATATTAACAAGTGCCCTTGCAATCCCTAATCTAATTGCTTGTGCCTGACCTGTTGGTCCTCCTCCTCTTACATTTACCTTAACATCGTATGTACCTTCTGTTTCGGTAGCTTTAAAAGGACTTGTTATATCCTGTCTGTAATATAACTGGGGAAAGGCAATTTCTAATTTCTTTCCGTTAACGGTAATTTCACCGCTGCCATTTCTTAATATTACTCGTGCAACGGAAGTTTTTCTTCTTCCTACAAATATCTGGTCTGCCATTATTTCTCCGTTAAGCTAATTGTTTCCGGTTTCTGTGCTTGATGAGGATGTTCTTCGCCGGTATATACTTTTAATTTCTTTATTAATTGGTTTCCTAACCTGTTTTTTGGCAACATTCCTTTTACGGCTTTGGTAATAATAAACTCAGGTTTTCTCTCTTTCATTTCAAGATAACTTAAAGTTTTTCTTCCACCGGGATAGCCTGTATGCCAACTGTATGTTTTTAATTCTTCTCTTTTACCTGTAATTTTTATCTTATCGGCATTTATAACTACAACAAAATCACCCGTATCAGCATTTGGGCTGAATGTTGGTTTGTTTTTTCCTCTAATTATTGTAGCAACTTTTGTTGCCAATCTTCCTAATACTTGATCCTTAGCATCCACTACGTACCAGCGCCTGTCAGCAGATTCTGTGTTTATAAATCTTGTCATTTTTTCCTGTTTCAAAATATTTCCTCCGGAAACCTTAAGTCATTTCAAATAAAGAGATGAAAAATAACTCTACTTGTGAATAAAGTCAAGAAATAAAAACACATTAAGACTAAATTTTCTAAGCCTTCATCACTTAAGATTCAGCTATTTTTTACCGTGCATCATTTTGGACATATCAAATTTCTGATAATCTGCAGGGGGGGTAAATAATGAATTCGGCAGATCTTGGGTAGTAATTTCGAGTACTTCAAACATTACGGTTGGTTTGCCTTTTGAATTTATTTCTGAGATAACCATCGGGAAATAATTTCCACCAATTACTGCCTTTTCCCATTCATTCCCAGAATAATTTTTGTTGTCGGGATTTCTGAAAAACAAAAAGCCGCCCAATTCTTTTGCCATCCACGCTTCACCTTTTTTACCCTTATTTATAAATTCAAATTTTTCACAGTCATAGCCGAGGATTTTTTTTGTTTTGCCTGTATTCTTAAAGAAGCTTTTTTCCTTTTTCTTTGTTTCCTTTTTATTCTTGTATAAATCAAAAGGCATTTCCATATACATCTTTCTTGGTGCAAGTAATATTATCATAATTCTTTTGTTATTATCGTACAACATTTTTCCCATACCTTTTGCAGCTTTTGGTTCAATCCTATATTTTCCGTCTTTAACAAGATAGGTTATTTGATTTACTGCCGATTTGTTTTTTACTTGAAAAGTAATTTTACCCTCAAAATTGGTTTGAGCTGAAATAAAAGTGTTTGATATAAAAATGGTAAAGAAAATTATAAACAGAAAATTCTTTTTATTTTTCATTCTAAACCTCTGAAAATGAAATAATTATTTTTTGAAATATACAACTAAATTTTCTATTCGTAAAACAAGAAATGATTTTGTTTTTATTTGAAGCTTTATTTTTTTGAAGCAGAAAATTTATTTAGTAATTTTGGTATCCAATTGTTAAAAAAGAGAGATAAATGGAAATATTGATTACTGGCGGAGCCGGATTTTTGGGAATAAATATGGTCCGCCACTTATTAAAAAAAGGCCACAATGTTACCTCACTTGATATTGCCGATTTCGATTATCCAGAAAAAAGCAAAATTATAGAAATTAAGGGTGATGTAAGAGACAGGGATGTGGTTAAAAAAGCACTCGAAAATATTGATATGGTAATTCACACTGCTATGGCTCTGCCTCTTTATGATGAAAAAGAAATTTTAACTACGGGAATTGATGGAACAAAAATTTTATTGGAAGAATCTTTAAAAAATAACATAAAAAGATTTGTTCATATTTCCTCAACCGCAGTTTACGGTATTCCAGACCATCATCCGCTTTATGAGACAGATAAACTGGACGGTGTTGGTCCGTACGGAAAAGCAAAAGTTGAAGAAGAAAATTTGTGTGAATCATTTAGAGAAGAGGAAATGATAATTCCCATTATTCGTCCCAAATCTTTTATAGGTCCGGAAAGGCTTGGTGTGTTTGCACTTCTTTACGATTGGGCATACACAGGACACGGATTCCCCATGATTGGAAAAGGGGATAACAGATATCAGCTTTTGGATGTTGAAGATTTATGCGATTCAATTTACAACTGTCTAACATTGGATGAAAATGTTGTTAACGATACTTTTAATATAGGTGCAAAAGAATACACAACTATGCGCGAAGATTATCAGGCTGTACTTGATTTTGCAGGGTACGGAAAAAAAATAAAAGGTCTTCCCGAGATGCCGATTATCTGGACTCTCCGTTTACTTGAAGCATTAAATCTTTCTCCGCTTTACAAATGGGTTTATGAAACTGCTTCAAAAGATTCTTTTGTTTCAATTGAAAAAGCGGAAAAGCAGCTCGGGTACAAACCAAAATATTCAAACAAAGATGCACTTATAAGAAATTATAAATGGTATTTGGAAAACTTGGATTCATTTCAAAATCAATCGGGCTTTTCTCACCGTGTTCCTTGGAAACAGGGGATTTTGTCACTTGCAAAAATATTTTTTT
>CAZTZZ010000076.1:0-4448 GCA_964617905.1 uncultured Ignavibacteriaceae bacterium
ATTTTTATCTGGAAGAAGGGCACGTTAAATCGCTTGAATTCTTAACCGGTTATTTGATTGAATACTCACTTTCAGTGGATAACCTTTTTGTATTTCTGATGATATTTACCGTAATGGGTGTACCCAAAGCAAACCAGCCGCATATATTAAAATGGGGAATTTTAAGTGCTATTGTTTTCAGAATAGTTTTCATTCTTTTGGGTGTGGGACTAATTAACATGTTCCACCCGATAATTTATCTTTTCGGTGCCATCTTAATTTATGCTTCTTATAAAATGATTAGAGATAAAGAAGAAAAAATAGACTATGAGAATAATTATCTAATAAAATATTTCAGAAGACATTTCAACATTCATACAAGTTTTGAGAAAAATAAATTCTTCCTGAAAAAAGAGGGTAAACTTTTTGTTACTTCACTTTTTTTAACGCTTATTTTAATTGAAACTTCCGATATAGTCTTTGCAGTTGATTCAATTCCTGCAGTAATATCAATAACAAAAGATCCGTTTATTATTATCACTTCTAATATTTTTGCTATTCTGGGATTACGTTCACTTTACTTTGCGCTTTCGGGACTTGTAGATTTATTCCATTTCTTAAAATTTGGGGTGGGGCTAATTTTATTTTTCGTCGGTGTAAAAATGTTGATCTCTGAAATATTTATCATCCCCACTTCAGTATCATTGGGAGTGATTGTATTCTTATTAGCCGCTTCAATCATTTTATCTCTTATCTTCAAAAAAGAGAAAACCTCTGCGTGACTCTGCGCCCTCTGAGGTTTATTTCCCCTTCATCAAACAAACCAAATGAAAAACAACAGACACCGCTAACCCCGCAAGCAGCGGCTCAACATCCTTTAAAAGATAAACATTTGAAAAATTATCCCGTACAATATACCAACTGATGCTTACACCTACGGAAAAGATCATTTCATAAAAGATCAGTTTGCCTGCAATTTTAATTTTAGGATAATAAGAACTTACAATCGGCAGAATTATTCCCGGCACACAAAAAGAGCCTAGCAAATACCAAATATCTATCACCGAAGGAATCAGATATGCAAGCACAAGTGCAATCGTTCCGGAAATAATCAGTCCGTAAAACGTATATCTTTTCAACAGTTCTTCGTTTTGTTTTTTATCGAGACGGAATAAAAAATCTCTTGCTACGGTAGTTCCGCTTAAAAATAAGAAACTGTTCGAGGTTGAAATGATAGTTGCAAATAGCCCGGCATAAAATATCCCTTTAAATCCCGGTGATAAAATTCTTTCAGCCAGCAACGGAAAAGACAGGACGGGATTTTGCATTTCGGGTATTGCCGCTTTTGAATACAATCCGGTTGATGTAGTTAAAAAGTCGAACAAAGCCCAGAACAGGATTGATATGAGAATCCCCTTCTTTGCAATGCTACCTGACCTTGCCGAATAACACCTCTGATGAAATCCTGGATCTGCGAAAGTCCACAACGCTATAAAAAACCATACAATTATATAAGCCGGAGACGCTCCACCGGTTAATGATAAATGTTTTGGGGGCAATTTATCAATTAAAAAATCTGTACCTCCCAATGATGTGAAAGCCGTAAAAACTATCAAAATAAAACCCGCAAACATTACAAAGAACTGGAATGCATCCGTGTAAACATTTGAACGGAAGCCACCCTTTAAAAGATAAGAGACCGAAAGGACGAGAGCTATCAGCAGACTGAAAATTAAATTGATATTGAATATTAACGAGAGTAGACTTGAAATCATTAAAAAATAAGGCGCAGGAGAAACGAGTATAAATACAAGCACCGCAGAGAACAGTCCCGCTTTTTTTCCGAAGAGTTCTGTTATTTTATCCGGAATTGTAAACAGCGATGCTTTATGAATTTTCTTTGCAAAAA
Source organism: uncultured Ignavibacteriaceae bacterium (assembly GCA_964617905.1). GTDB lineage: Bacteria > Bacteroidota > Ignavibacteria > Ignavibacteriales > Ignavibacteriaceae. The sequence continues at coordinate 1,889 of CAZTZZ010000076.1, forward strand.
ACAGAGCAAACAGAAATGCAAAAATATAATAAGGCAGACCCTGTGTGAACCAGCTTAAAATTCCGTAGCGGTAAGTGAACTCCCCCACTCCTAAAATTCCGCCGTACCAGGTGGATACGGTTGTGAAAACGAACAGGAATAAACCGACATTCCTCCCGAGCAGAAGATAATCATCTGCTTTTTCCCCGGTCTTTCTTCCCGTGAAAAATCCTATTCCCAAAAGGATGAGAAAAAAAAGCAGGATAACGAGTATATCGGCTCCGTTAAAAGAGACCATTTTTCCGTATACTTTTGAAAGATCTGATTATAAAACCCACACCGCCTGTTACCTTAATTTTCACATTCTCTTTTGATGCACGATTGGAAGTGCTTTCTTTCTCTCCGAATGGAAGAGAGATATTCATTAAAGGATATTTCAATCCTACGGATGTAAATTTAGTTCTCTTGTCAAATCCGTAGAGTGAAATTGTCTCATCTTTTCCGGATTTAAAATTTAATTCGCCTTTTACGGAAGTTAAAAATGATTCCCCTGAAAGAATAGAAATTTTAATTTTGTCGAAGAATTTTATTACTATCCCGAGATTGCAGATTGAGTGGTCGAGCCGGTCGCCCGTACCACCCAAAAGAACAGCCTGTGTGAATTTTTTCTTCACTGCATATTTCAGACATTTCTCAACATCTGTGTCGTTCTGCCTTTTAATGTTAATTATTCTTGATTTGTTTTTATAATAATTCAAAATGCTTTTATCAGCAGAATCCAGATCGCCGATAATGTAATCGGGTACAATTTTAAGTTTGTAGACAGAATTTGCTCCACCGTCGGCACAGAAAATTGTGGAATAACCTTTCCGCAGAAAGAAATTGACCTCACTTTTCTTAGGTGCTCTGCCGTTTGCAATTATGATGCACTTCTTCATCTTTAAAGTCCGATATTCAATCCGAAATAAAAACTTCTGTCTGCAGCGGGAAAGAATTCTCCGCCGATTGCATTTGCCGAGTATAAGTTATCGAATATATTGTTTACTTGTAAGAAAATTTTTGAATCCGTAAGCGAGCTGAACAAGTTGAAGCCGTAACTCAAATACAGGTTAGCGGTAAAATAAGCATCGTTCACGTTGTCTGTGTAATTTACAAAACCGGGAAAACGGCTCAGATAAGTACTGAGATTTTTATCGTAATTATCCGAGTAAAATTTGCCGACGTATTTTCCAGTAAATTGTGTGTAGAAATTTTTATATCTGTATTGAAGACCGAAGTTGGCAAGAAAATCCGGAAATCCGCTTATTGAATTTTCCGAAAGGTCTATCGAATTCGTCGAACTTAAAAATACCCTACCCGAAGTGATTTTGTTATTGCTCAATGTTGCGTTGCCGAATATTCTCAGTCCGTTTTGCAAATCGAGAGCTGCCGTTACTTCCACACCTCTGTGTACAGTCTTATCCACGTTTCCCGTTGTGGGCTGGCCGAATCTGTCCACCTTTCCGTTCTTCACTATCTCGTCGTTGAATATCATATAAAACAGATTTACAGTTGCGGTGAAATTATTCGAATTGAAAGAGAACCCCAGCTCAAAGTCGTTCATTTTTTCGGGCTGCACAATGGGCTTATTAAAATTAAACGAATCGTCGGGATTTGTTTCAAACTTTGGAATTTCTCCTCCGCTCGATTCGGCAGCATCGTAATAATTTTTTAATCTTGGTTCGCGTGTTACTCTGGCAAATGAAAAATAAAGACTCTGTCCCTTGCCGAATTTGTAATTCACTCCGAAACGAGGATTAAAATAAACACCACTGATATTAAAATTTGTCCCGATATATTTTTCATCGTATAATTTGTATTTGTGGTAGGCTAGCTGTACTTCGCCGAGCAGATTCAATCTTTCGTTTACGCTGTAACTCTGGTGCAGATAACCGTTGATGATGTCCTTTCCGCCTTTGTAGAGATAGTATCTGTAATCTTTTGTAATGTTGGCGGGAAGATTTTCACCGAACCCGATACTTCCCCAATGGTCAGAACGGTGTATCCTTATTTCACCGCCTATTATCAACTCACCTTTTTCCTGTTTGATGCTTAACCTCGGTATCCAGCCGAACTGCGTGTTTTCAACCTTTGCACGAATGAGAACGTTGCCGGGATTTTTCTTAGGATTGAATCCGTTTACATTTGTGAGTCGCAAATATGTTGTGTCAGCCCACGAGCCGTCAAAGTCAAAAAATCCGTTGCCCACGACCAAAAACAAAGCCGAATTTATTTTAACTTTATTGCTGACTGTATACTCGTTCAAAATTTCGTAGTGGGGCTGTGAAAAATTCTCAATTTCGCTCGGTCTTCTCGGAGTTACATAAGTATATGCGTTATTATTTGCTTCCCAATACGAGAAGTTATCTTTTCTCAAATTTTTATCCTTCAAGGCAAATTTTGCTACTCCTGTGTATGCAAGTCCATCCGAGATTGGTCCGCCGTAAAAGTTAAGCTGAGTTGTCAATTTTTTGTCGTAACGGATTGCGGAAAGATAATATGCGTTGAAATTAGTCCAGCTTAAATTTCTGTAACCGCTGCT
>CAZTZZ010000076.1:4548-6570 GCA_964617905.1 uncultured Ignavibacteriaceae bacterium
AACAACAACAGAATTACATATTTCATTTTCTGTGCCTCCTTTAAATGAAAAAAGCCGTTTGTAAAAACGGCGGGAATGTAAAACCATTGTCGCCCGTTTTCCTACGCCGGTATTACCCGGATCAGGTTAGAGGGTATTATCTCAGTTATCCGGCAGATGACGGATAACACCCCTAACGGCTTTTATTTAACAAAATTTATTTGTGCAAATATAACTATTTTGGTTTTAAATGGGAATGGAATTAGCTGTCAGCTTATGGCTGTTTGCATTCAGAAATTAGTATTAAACTTTTTTAATATCTTGAAGAAGAGAAAGTGCAAACTTATCCATCTTTGAAAATGCGAACAATTTTTCACCCAAATCTTTTAGGGAAGCGCCGAAGTGATAAACATCTTTGTCATCAATAATTAAAAATCTATCATGGGCTTTTGTAAATTTCTTAATTGTCATAGAGGAATATTGAGAGTTAAATTTTTTTATATCGAGCGACATTGCTTTTGTTATTTTTTTTGTAAGAATAGTAATTTCAACATTCGTTTTCTTTTTTGTAAATAGATCAAGTATTGTTTCATCAATATAATTATCAATTAGAATAATCGATTTATCAGCTTTTCTAATAAGTTTAGAGATAAATTTATAAGCATCGAATATTTGTCCATTATAAAAGACGCCTTGATTTGGTTCCAACCCTTTATTTTGCATAGCATCAAAAACTTTCTCAAATTTCTTATCAGTTTCTATCTGCTTATATTCTAAATTATCTAAACGTTGAAAAACACCGGCGTTTGTATTTAGAAATTTCCGCATTGCAACAAAAGCGTTGATAATCTGGATACTCATTTTAACTGCTGTTTTACTTTTTAAAACAGCTGATAACATAGCTAAGCCTTGTTCTGTAAAAGCGTAAGGTAAAAATTTTCGATGTCTTCCTCGCCCCTTCTTTAAGATCGCATTTTGCGATCTTAAAGAATCTTCGTTTGATATAACAAATTGCGACATCATGTTATCTGATTCCTCTTTTGTAAGCTGAAACATAAACTCAGCAGGAAATCTTTCTTTGTTTCGCTTAACTTGTTCATTTAATCGTCCCGTTGTAACACCGTAAAACAAAGCTAAATCACTATCAAGGATAACTTGCTGATTACGGATTGTATAAATTTTACGCTGAATTGTTGTGGAATTAAAGGTTGCTATTTGTTTTTTTATTTCCTTCATTTTTTAACTGGTTGTCACGGTCGCACCGTGACACTTAAAATGTTGTATACCTTATTTACAAGTAGTAACTTCTGGAATAGGTCTGAAATTTCCAAAAGTCAAACTATTAACCAAACTATCTTTATATAAGACCCTAAACCATTTTTTGTCAATACAATATGTTTCCCATAATTTATTCTCCCATTTACTCATTTCGGTTTTAGCAGGTAAACCATATGCTTGGTGAACATTTTTTAATGATGAACCTATACCTATACCCTTTTCGGTAATACCTCCATATAAAGGACCGACAGAAATTACATCAACAGTATCAAAATCAGTTCCATATTCTAGAAAATAAAATGATACTTTATATCTTTCAAACGGACCATAAAATCCTGAGCTATCAGTATATATATACATTGTATAACTTCTATATTTCCCGTCAGCAAAACCCAAAATATTTTGTTTACCCATTACCGCTTCAATTTGTGCTTTTGTTGCTCCAAGTTTTATTCCGTTAACACTCACACCAGGTACAATAGCAATTCCACTTACATTGTTTGCATCGGTTGGAAAATTACAACTAAATAAAAAGAATATTAAAGGAATTGTTGCGAGTAAATAAAAACGGAGTTTAATATTTTTAAGATAATTTCTCATCTTTTACCCCAAACATTAAGTTTTTGTATTAAACAGAACTTCGTTCGTTTAGTGCTGGGTCCTGCTTTGTTGAAGTATTAAAATAACGTTTTTTAGTAGTTCAAGTCAAGAAAAAATTAAGAATAAAAACAAAATTTTAAATTGTACGGAAAAGATTCTTCGTCG
>CAZTZZ010000076.1:6670-9807 GCA_964617905.1 uncultured Ignavibacteriaceae bacterium
AAAAAATTAAGAATAAAAACAAAATTTTAAATTGTACGGAAAAGATTCTTCGTCGTCCGGTAAACCGTCCTCCTCAGAATGACGGTTACGCACCATCTATCAAAAAGCTGATTGCTGAAAGCTGACAGCTATAATCTTTTCCATATTATGTTTATTTTTGAACTCTGATTAAACCAAAAAAGGAATAAATCTAAATGAAAAATTCAATCTTTCTTATTTTAATATTAGGACTAATATCTATGTCTTGTTCAAATAAAGTATCCAATCCGTTTTTAGTCGAGTGGAATACTCCCTCCCATACTCCCCCGTTCGACAAAATTAAAACAGAACACTATGTGCCTGCTTTCAAAGAAGGCATCAGACTTCACAACGAAGAGATAAAAAGAATAACCGATAACAAAGATGCCCCGACTTTTCAGAATACAATTGAGGCTTTGGACTACAGCGGAAAAATTTTAACCCGCGTACGAAGAGTTTTTACCGCAATGAACCAAGCAATGACAAACGATGAGATGGGAAAGATATCAAAAGAGATATCCACTCTCCGCTCTTCTCACAAAGACGATATTTACCTGAACGAAAAACTGTTCAAGCGCGTTAAAGCCGTTTACGATCAAAAGGATAAATTGGGTTTAAACAGAGAACAGCAGATGCTGCTTGATAAATATTACAAAAATTTTGTCCGCGGCGGTGCAAATCTTTCCGCAAAAGACAAAGAAACATTCCGCAAACTGAACAAAGACATCTCCCTTTTGATGCTGAAATTCGGCGAGAATGTTTTGGGCGAGATAAACAAATTCGAAATGGTGATCGATAGAAAAGAAGACCTTGCCGGACTTCCGCAGGGCGTAATTGATGCCGCGGCAACAACCGCAAAAGAAAAAGGCTACGAGGGTAAGTGGGTATTTACAATTCACAAACCGAGTATGATACCATTTTTACAGTATGCAAAAAACAGAAAGTTAAGAGAAAAAATTTATTACGCTTACACACACAAAGGTGATAACAATAATGAATTCGATAACAAAAAGATACTGGCAAAAATTGCTTCACTCAGACTGAAAAAAGCAAATCTTTTGGGCTACAAAACTCACGCTGCTTATGTGCTTGACGATCAGATGGCAAAGAAACCAGAGAATGTTTATGAGTTGTTGAACAAGGTTTGGCCTCCGGCATTAAAAGTAGCAAAGAAAGAAAGAGCCGAAATGCAGAAGATAATTTACAAAGAAGGCGGCAAATTTAAACTGGCACCCTCGGATTGGTGGTATTATGCCGAAAAATTAAAAAAACAAAAATATGATCTGGACGAGGAACAACTAAGACCGTATTTCAAATTAGAAAATGTAATTGACGGAGTTTTTAATTTAGCTTCAACTTTGTTTGACATTCAATTTGTAGAAAGAAAAGACATTCCAAAATATCACCCCGAAGTAAAAACTTTTGAGGTGAAAGACAAACAGGGCAATCACATTGCAATACTTTACACGGATTACTTCCCGCGTGCAAGCAAGCGCGGGGGTGCCTGGATGGATGCATTCAGAAAACAAAGTAAAGAGGACGGAAAATTTATTCATCCGGTAATTTACAATGTAGGTAATTTTACAAAACCAACTCCCGGCAAACCTTCACTTTTAAGCGTTGACGAAGTTGAAACACTTTTTCACGAATTTGGTCACGCAATTCACGGAATGCTTTCAGACTGCACTTACGAAACAACATCAGGCACAGACACACCGAGGGACTTTGTCGAGTTCCCTTCCCAGGTAATGGAGAATTGGGCAATGCATCCGGATGTACTGAAAAAATATGCAAAACATTTTGAGACCGGGAAAATAATCCCAAAAAATTTAATTGAAAAGATCACGAACAGCAGTAAGTTTAATCAAGGATTTAAAACTGTTGAATATTTAGCCGCTTCTTATCTGGATATAGCCTGGCACACAATCACCGATACTACTTTATTAGATGCTACAAAATTTGAGATTAAAACTTTAAATGATTTAGGATTGATACCGGAAATTTATTCGAGATACAGAAGCACATATTTCAATCACATTTTCTCGGGTGATTATTCTTCTGGATATTACAGTTATATCTGGTCTGAAGTTTTGGATGCCGATGCATTTGCAGCATTTGTCGAAAGCGGGGATGTTTACAATAAAGTACTGGCAGGCAGATATAAAAAGTATATTCTTTCATCCGGCGGTACGGACGATGCAATGACACTTTATAGAAAGTTCAGAGGCAAAGACCCTAGCATTGAGCCGTTGTTGCTGAGAAGAGGTTTGAAATAATATTGAACACCTTTGTCATTCTGAGGAGAGTGACGAAAGGAACTCGACGAAGAATCTCATAAATATTTTAGCTAGAGATTCTTCTCCCGCTAAATCGGAATCAGAATGACAACACAGGTCATTCTGAGGAGGACGGTTTACCGTCGGAAGAAGAATCTAAAAAGAATAATCATCAATCAATGAAAGATTATCACGTATATATAATGACAAACAAATCAAGGACTTTATATACGGGTGTTACAAATAATCTGAATAGACGTGTTTATGAACATAAATATAAATTGATCAAGGGATTCACGTCTAAATATAATATAGACCAACTTGTATATTTTGAATCTTGTAATGATATAAATGCAGCAATTAGAAGAGAGAAACAAATAAAAGGATGGTTAAGAAACAAAAAAATTACATTGATTGAATCTGTAAATCCTAATTGGGAGGATTTAAGCAAAAAAATGGGAGTGAGAGATTCTTCACCCGCTAATGCGGGATCAGGATGACAAATGATGCGTCCTTCGGTCATTCTGAGTTGAGTGACGCGAGGAACTCGACGAAGAATCTGAAATAATTTACTTGGAGATTCTTCATCCGCCAAACGCCGGATTCAGAATGACATATGAAGAAATTATAAATTATTCAAAACTTATACCCTTTAACAGGTTCCCAAAGTTCTATTTTTCTTCCCTCGGGATCAAGTATCCAACCGAATTTACCGTACTCATATTCCTGTATTTCTCCGCACTGTTCTACTCCCTCTTCTTTTAATACTTTCATCAGTCCCTCCAGATCTTCAACTCTGTAATTTATCATAAATTCTGAATCACTTGGATCCAAATAATCCGT
>CAZTZZ010000077.1:0-9350 GCA_964617905.1 uncultured Ignavibacteriaceae bacterium
TATTCCAATCCCAAATTCCATAGGTTATTTCTTGCGGAAGTTTTATCCCGTATTGTTTTAAAGTAAGCAAAATATTCCCTCTATGGTGTGCCTCGTGTGAAATGATGTAACCTAAAAAAGCAATTACTCCCCTTCTAAATCCTTTTATCTCCCCCTTTTCATTGGAATAATTTTTTATCCACTCTTCAATTGCAATTGACGAATCGCTTAAACATTGTTCCAATTGACTTTTTGTAATTTCTGTTTTCAGACTTATTTTTGATTGCGACTTGTATATTTCTTTGGCATAATTTTCCAGCCTGTATAATCTTACATTATGCATATGTGCAAACTGTTTTGCCGGTGTTCCACCTCCTCTTTTTGATAAAGTTAAATTCATTGCTTCGTCATTTATTGCATCAAGTAACATAAAGTTAACTCTGTTATTTATATGCCAGGTATTAATAATTTGATTTATCATATACTATTGCCATAAATTTGGTTAAAAAATAATGATACAAAATATATAAAATATTTAGGTAATGGTTTTAATTATACCTATCTTAGATGCTCCGATATTAAATCGGATGGTTAATTATTAATTTATTTAGAGGTTCTCAAGTGAGTACTAAGTTATTTGTGGGTTCACTCCCATGGTCAGTAGATGACCAAAAATTGCAAGATACTTTTGAAGAATACGGCAACGTAGTTTCTGCAAAAGTTATAACAGATCGTGAAACAAGAAGATCGAGAGGTTTTGGTTTCATCGAAATGGAAGATTCTTCCGAGGCACAGACTGCTATGAATGCGTTAAACGAATCGGAGTTAGAAGGAAGAACTATTATTGTTAATGAAGCTAAACCGCGTAATTAAATAATAGAAAATTTGTTCTGTAAAAGGCGTCTTTTAAAGACGCCTTTTTTGTTTTAAAATAAAAATTCCTCAACTCTTAGTGAACTGAGGAATTTAAGTGGGCCCAGATGGACTTGAACCACCGACCCTCTGATTATGAGTCAGATGCTCTAACCAACTGAGCTATGGGCCCTAAAATTTAGATATCAAAAATAATATTTATAAGAACTTATTGCAATTATAAGAAATTATATTTTATAATTCTTTATAAGCTTCGACCAGTCTTTTTTTTGTCTCAAGTAAATCTTGTGAAATTACTTTTACATCCCCGAGTACGGGCATAAAATTAGTATCGCCGTTCCAGCGCGGAACTATGTGAAAATGAATATGGTTTGCAATTCCGGCACCGCTTATTTTACCAATATTTGCCCCAATATTAAATCCGTCAGGTTCGGCAATCTTTTTTAATGCCTTTTTCGCAAGCTGCAGCTTGTGCATTATTTCCAAGTTTTCTTCGTCATCCAATTCACTGAAATCAGATGTATGCCTGTATGGCACAACCATCAAATGTCCGTTGTTATAGGGATATAAATTTAACACTGTAAATGTTTTTTCGCCTTTATCAAGCAAGAGATTCTGCGGATCATCCACATCAAGTTTAGACAGACCGCAAAAAACACATTCTTCCGAATCGTTTGTTTGCTTAATATTATCTATGTACTTTGAACGCCAGGGCGACCACATTTTTTCCATTAAAATTTAGTTCCCTTCTTCTTTTGCTTTTTTGTATTCCTCAATAATTTTATTCTCCACTTCCCTCGGAACTTCTTCATAGTTTGAAAAATGTCTGTTGTGCATTCCTCTGCCTTGTGTAAGACTTCTTAAATTGGAAGAATATTTATAAAGTTCCGCCAAAGGAACATTGGCTTTAATTATTTGAAAATGTCCGTCAGAATCCATACCCAATATTTTACCCCTCCTGCTCGAAATATCACCCATAACATCACCCATATATTCTTCTGGAACGGTTACCTCAATCTCATAAATTGGCTCTAATAAAGAAGGTTTACATTCTTTTATACCCTTTCTAAATGCCTGGGATGCAGCTATTTTAAAAGACATTTCATCTGAATCAACATTGTGGAAAGTGCCGTCAAACAAAATTACTTTTACATCAACAACCTTGTTGCCTGAGATAACCCCTTTCTCCATAGTTTCAATAATTCCCTTCTCAACTGCGGGAACAAATCTTCCGGGTATAGCTCCGCCAACAATTTTATTTTCAAATTCAAATCCTTTACCTCTGTGCAGTGGTTCCATCTTAAAATGAACATGTCCGTATTGTCCCCTGCCGCCGGATTGTTTCTTATGTTTATATTCTACGTCTTCGGCTCTGCCCTTTATAGTCTCTCTAAACGGAACTTTAGGTTCTACAAGGTCAACTTCAACTCCGAATCTTTCCTTTAACCTTTTTACTGCTAAATTAAGATGAAGTTCTCCCTGACCTGAAATAATAGTTTGAGAAAGTTCGGGGTCAAACCGTACGTTAAACGAAGGGTCTTCTTCGTGTAAAGCGTGGAGACCGGATGCAATTTTATCTTCGTCTCCTTTAGCTTTAGGAACTATAGCACCTCTAATTGCGGCTTCCGGAAAAACAATAGGATTGAGACTTACTGAAAAAGATTTTGATGAAAGTGTATTATTAGTGTGAGTGTCTTTTAATTTTACTACCGCCCCTATGTCACCCGCGGATAATTTTGAAACTTCGGTTCTATTGTGTCCGTTCAATAGTGATAATTGACTTAGCCTTTCTGTGTTCCCGTTTGTCTGATTTATTAAATCCATACCCGGTTCAATTGACCCGGAGATAACTTTGAAAAGCGATAACTCACCAACATGCTTCTCGGCAATTGTTTTAAAAATAAACATAACCGGTTCGGCAGAGGCATCCGCCGCAACTTCAACTGTATTATCACTTCTTTTTAATGTTGCCAATTCAGGTTTATTTTCGGCAGGTGAAGGACAATAATTTGAAACAAAATCTAAATAGTTATTTATGCCGACTGATTTTAATGCCGATACGGCAAATATTGGAACTACTCCTCCTTCCAATATTGATTGTTTCAGACCGTTTGTCAAATCCTCATCCGATAGAGTACCTTCTTCAAAATATTTATTCATCAATTCTTCAGATGATTCGGCAATTTTTTCAACCAGGTCTGTTTTATATTTTTCTGCTGTTTCTTTTTCTCCTTCGGGTATATTTTCCTCAGTTACTTTTTTACTACCTGCATCCCCGTAAGTATACATTTTCATTTTTATTACGTCAATTACAGAATCAAAACCAATCCCTTCTTTTACAGGATATGTAACTACTGAAGCACCGCTGTATAATCTTTCTTTAGCTTTATTAATTGTTGCATTAAAATCAGAATGCTCATTATCTATTTTATTAACTATTAATGCTGCGGGGATATTATCTTTTTTTACAAATTTAGTATAGATTTCAGATCCAACTTCAACTCCTTCGGCTGATTTTAGAACAATTGTAGCAAGGTCTACGACACGCAATGCGGAATTTACCTCTCCTACAAAGTCAGCGTATCCGGGAGTATCAATAATATTTATATGTTTATTGTTCCAATTAATGTGAAGAAGAGATGAGGAAATTGATATTTGTTTTTCTATTTCATTCGGTAAATAATCAGATGTTGTAGTTCCTTCTGTTATTGACCCAATTCTATTAATTACATTTGCTGTATAAAGCAATGATTCCGTAATTGAAGTTTTACCACTGCCTCCATGTCCAATTAGTGTAATATTTCTAATTGAATTTACATCGTGCTCTTTCAACTATATACCTCCATAAGTTCAGAATTAAGTAATTGTTATTTTTTTTTATAATTTTTTAAAAAAGCTTCAACTCCGTTAACAATGGCAGTTAATGCTTTTATAAGTCTAAATATAGGATCTTCAACTCCCTTTCTTATTTTTGATTCGAAATTTAAAATTGAATCCACCCTGTCTTTAACTTCGCTTACGGTTGAACGTACAAGTTCAACGGGCTGTTTCACTCCGTCTGTTATTTCATTTATGTGATTGCTCAGTTCGGTCATCGATTCTATGAATGGATCTAATTTTGATGAGATCTTTTTTACTTCATCTCTTATTTGCGTAAAAGATTTAGATATTCTATAAATATAGAAAATCATAAAAAGACATAACAGTGAAGCCGATATCAAAAGAATATTATAAAGTAATGAAGTTGAATCCATAATTGTTTATTGTCTTACAAAAATAGTTATGATTTTTTTGTTTCTTTGTAAGCTTCAACTCCCGCTTTAACTGCTGATTTTAGTCTTGTACCTTCCGTCTCGAGATTTTCTTTTTTTTCAGTAACTGTTTTTGTTGCTTTGCTCTTGGCATCATCAAATATTTTCTGAGCTTCTTTTAAGAGCTCATCAGACTTCGATTTAGCATCAGCAATTAGTTCATCCGATTTTTTCTTGCCGTCATTAATTAGACTTTTAGCCTTTACTTTTGCATCTTCGATGTACTTATCTGCATCATCTAAATACTCATTAGACTTTGTTCTAATTTCATCGCGCAGTTCTTTTCCGCTTTTAGGCGCATATAATAATCCTACAATTGCTCCCAAAGCACTACCGGCAATTAAACCAATTAAAAAACCGTTACCATTATTATTGTCGCTCGACATAGCTGTCCTCCTTTATAACAAATTCAAGAGTTGAGAATATAATATGCCCCATCTTGAAAATCAAGAAACAGAGGCAATTATTAAAAATACTTCTATTTTTTTCTCATTCAGATTACATATTTTTTACAATAGCTTTGGCAAACTGAGAGGTTTTTAATTTTTTAGCACCTTTCATTTGTCTTTCTAAATCATATGTAACCATTTTTGCTTTAATAGTCTTTTTTAAAGCACTTTCAATAACTTTAGATACTTTATTCCATCCCAAATAATTAAACATCATAACACCTGACAGAATTAAAGAACCCGGGTTAACTTTATCCATTCCGGCATATTTAGGTGCTGTTCCGTGTGTAGCTTCAAATAAAGCAGTATGATAGCCAATGTTTGCACCCGGGGCTAGACCAAGTCCGCCCACTTGTGCTGCTGCCGCATCTGATAAATAATCGCCATTTAAATTAGGCGTTGCTAAAATTCCGTATTCATCCGGTCTTAATAATAGCTGTTGGAAGATAGAGTCTGCAATCCTGTCTTTAACAAGAATTTTGCCCTTAGGCATTTTACCTTTGTGGTCGCTCCAAAGTTCGTCTTCTGTTACTATAAAATTTCTGAATTCTTTTTTAGCAACTTTGTAGCCCCAATCTTTGAATGAACCTTCCGTAAATTTCATTATGTTGCCTTTGTGTACTAAGGTAACACTGTTAATATTATTGTCAATTGCATATTTAATTGCCTTTGATACAAGTCTTGAAGTACCGAATTCGCTAATCGGTTTAATACCTATACCGGAGTTTTTTCTAATTTTACCCGGAATTTTTTTATTTATGTATGCAATTAAATTTTCAGTTTCTTTTTTACCGGCTTTGAATTCAACACCAGCATAAACATCTTCTGTATTTTCCCTAAAGATAGTGACATCTAAAAGTTGAGGTCTTTTCATCGGACTTGGAACGCCCGTATAATATTTTACTGGTCTCACGCACGCAAACAAATCTAGTTTTTGTCTTAATGCAACATTAAGGCTTCTAATTCCTCCGCCTATCGGGGTCGTTAATGGTCCCTTTATTGCAACAACATATTTTTCTATTGCATCAACTGTTTCCTGGGGCAGCCATTTGTTTTTACCGTAAACAGAAACTGCTTTATCACCCGCAAATACTTCCATCCAGGCAATTTCCTTTTTACCGTTATATGCTTTTTTTACGGCTGCATCAAAAACTAATTTAGAAGCAGACCAAATATCCGGACCTATTCCGTCACCTTCAATAAAACCCAGAATTGGATTATCGGGAACATTTAAGTTTCCATTTTTATCTACTGTGATTTTTTCACCATTTTTCGGAACAGAAATTTTCTTATATCTTTTCATTTTTTTCTCCTATAATTATTCTGTAAGATCATTATTACAACAATTTTTATCCCTTTTATGTAACATTGACAGAGCAATTACCCCTACAAAAACAGCAAACCAAAGAGTAGCCACTCGTACAATAAAAGTTGTTGTAACAGAAGTAGTTTTACTTACCCCTTTCCCTAAAAGTAAAAAAGTTAATGAACCTTCAGTTATACCAAGTCCGCCGGGCAGCATTGATACAGTCCCGACTATATTAGCAAAAGCATAACTGAAAGACGCCCACATAAAATTAATGTGGATTTCAAAATTACGGAGAATTAAATAATAACCCAAACATTCTGCTAACCATGCAATAATACTCAGTACGGTCATATTAAATAATACACTCGGTTTCAAAAGCATTTGCATACTTTTATACGCATTTTCAACCTTAATAATATGTTTTTTAAATCTGTTACTTTTTTCAAAAAAGTGTAAAACTAATAATAAAAGTTTCGGACTTGTAAGCAGTATAATTAAAAATATTAAAACAACAGTAATAATCAATGTTATTACCATTCCGTAATTAAATATATATGCCCCCACTAATGAAATAAGTATAAAAGCGATCGAATCAGTTAATCTTTCTACTATTATTACAGGTGATGTTTTACTCATCGGCACTTGTGTTTTTTCTTTAACCAAATAAGCTTTTAAGAATTCGCCTAATTTACCCGGAGTTACACTCATCACTAATCCGGACATAAAGATATAAAAAGAATCTACCTTATTTATTTTAACTTTTATTAAGGATAAATAATGATTCCACTTATAAAATCTTAGTACAAAATTAAAAAGAGAAAGAATTAAAACTACGGGTAAAAGCCATAGACTAAATTGTGAAAGCGAGATAAGGAATTGATTGAAATTAGCATAAACAATGAAAAATAAATAGACCCCTCCTCCAATTGCAAGCGAGATAATTAGTTTGTGCTTTAATTTCTGTAACACTTTCTATACTCTCAACAATGCATTATATAATTTAAACAACGGCAGCCCCATAACATTATTGTAGCAGCCGTTTATTTTTTTTACAAATACCGCCCCAAAATCGTCCTGTATTCCATAGGCACCGGCTTTGTCCAACGGGCTGCCTGTTTCTACATAATTTTTAATCTCTTTTTCAGTTAATTTTTTGAATGTCACAAGAGTCCTTTCATAATCGGTTATGGTTTTATTTTTTAATGCATTATAAACGGAAAAGCCTGTGTAAACTTTATGAGTACTATGACTGAGTTTATTTAAAATTATTTCAGCATCTTTTTTATCCTTCGGTTTTCCGATTATCTTATTTTTTAAAACGACCAAAGTATCGGCGGTGATTATAATACCGTCGTTGTGTATTTTTTTTGCTGCTTCTAATTTAACAAGAGAGAGCCTTTTTACGGCTTGTATAAATGGCTCATTTTTTCTTAAGGATTCATCACAATCAACAGAAAAAACTTTAAATTTTAAGTTTAACTGCTGTAACAATACTTTTCGTCTCGGTGATTTTGAGGCAAGATAAATTGGGGTATTTTTATTTATCATAAGAGATTTGTTTTAAATCCGTTCCGGGGAAATAATGGCTTAATATTTCTTTATAATCTGTACCTTCGTGGGAAAGATAAATTGTACCCCATTGACAAAGTCCTACACCATGACCATTTCCTCTTCCGGAAATAACTATTTCGTCACCATTTAATTCAATGTCAAACATAGTACTCTTCAAAATTCTTCCGTTTGCTCTTTTTATTGTACTTCTAATTCTGTTGCCATTAAGGATTATTTCTTTATCATCATTTTCATCCGATTCTAAATTAATTTTAAGTTCGTTAACTCTACCCGAGTTGAAGCGGCTGTCAATTTCTATTTCTTCTATTGAATAATTTAAATTATTTATTTTACCTGCATTTTTTAGAATCGAAAGAAATTCCTCATCGGTATATTTTTCAGTCCATTCAAATCCTGGCATAATCGAGCAATATGGTTCTTCCCCGTCTTTTACACCTCGTAGATAGGGTATATCGTAATTACCGAAAACATTTTTTGAATCTTCTGTATATCCACCGCAGGCTGCACTATAAAAAACCTGTGCCGGTTTATCATTATAATTTAAAACTTGTCCTTGAGTTAAATCAATAATCTTATTTGTTAATTTTTTTTCAGCTTCCAAACCACCGTAAACCTGATCTCTTACATCTAAATAAACATCAAAATAGCTATTATTTTTATTCATTTTACTCAAAGAATAAGTTCTTGCAGCTACCGCCATTGCTTTAAGAGCCTCAACGTTTTCATCCGCTTTCCCAATGGGCATTTCTAATGGTAGAACTCCTTTGAGATATTCTTCTAAGGGTAATTCATTAACTATTACAAGATTACTACCATCACTTAATAATTTAATTGCTCCTCTGTAATTCTTCTTGTTATATTTTATATATGTGGCTTTCTCTTTTATTTCAATTTTAAAATATTCAGATTTAAAAGATTTCTCTCCTATATTAATTATTACTTTACCACCATCGATATTAACTTCAATGTTGTTTCCTTTATTAATTATTGCAATTCTTTTCTCAGAAGAGTATAAAACAACTGTAGACGCAAAGTTAAAACTTTGACTGAAAGGTTTATCATCTAGCAATACATCTATATTGGGTGAATTAAAATTTGGAGAAGTAGAAAAATTGTTATCATCATTAAATCTTCTGCTGCTCGAACATCCATTCATAGAGATTATCAGCAAATAGCAAATTAGAACATGAAAAAGATTTTTAGAAATAAAAGAATTTGGACGAGAATATTGAAATGAATTCAGAAAATTATTAAGCATTTAAAATACGGGTAAGTAGTAAATAAATATCTTTTAAAAAAAGATTAAAATTATCGGAACATTGCTTTTATACTTCCCCAAGTTCTCTTTACCCCTGAAACACTTAAAGAAATAGATGCTTCGGAGGAATATGTAACTTGGTTATCAGTATCAACTATTTTTAATCTGTAAACAAAAAGTAAGTCTGTGGTTTTATAAGCACCTTTATCAGTATACTTATAAAATGAATTGCTGCCTTTGGGTTTTACAATCTCAAGTTCAATAAAAACACCTTTAGGACTTCTTCTTTCTACAACAAACTTATCCAGATTAGTTTCTTGTGAAGTTTTCCATTCAACAACAACATCGTCTCCTTCGGAGCGAACATTAAAATAGTCGATGAACGCACCGGCAAGTGCTGTAGATATTATTGCCAAAGTAAAAAATAACTTTAACCAAGTTCTTTTCATACCTAAATTTATTCTCCTAAAGGCGGAAAGTCAAGGTTTTTTTACAATTCTGAAAAACATTTCATAATTGTAAAATACTTGTAAATTAGTGGAGCTAAGCGGGATCGAACCGCTGACCTCTTGAATGCCATTCAAGCGCTCTCCCAACTG
>CAZTZZ010000078.1:0-7486 GCA_964617905.1 uncultured Ignavibacteriaceae bacterium
AGCGTACTTGACTGGGGGTCAAGTGGTCGCGGGTTCAAATCCCGCCGTTCCGACTAATTAACTTTAACCTCAATAATGAGGGGGTAAATTTTGAAATATTATTTTTCTTTTTTCTTACAAGAAAAGCAAAGCTTCTCTACAATTTTACCCAAATTGATCTTAAAAGATTATAAGATTTTTTAAAAAATTATACTGCAAACGATTTTTAATACTTTTTTAAAACTATACTGTAAATTACCGGAAATATTATCTGAAAATGAGAGTTATTTAAGAGTTATTTATTAAGTTACAGAAATTATAAATACAGTATAGTTAAATAAATGTCTTAACTATTAGAATTTTATACGATAGCCTACAGAAATAACCATGTCAAGGTTGTAATGCTCTATTTCTCTTTTTTACTTGCCTTGCAACTTCCTGCCGAACTCGTCGGATTTTCCGACAAGTTAGATTTTGTTCCAATTCGCTTCACCATAATTATTTATATTGTATTAGACTATTATTAAGACTATATTATAGTCCAATAAAAAAGGTTACAAAATGAAATATAGTGAATCAATAAAATCAATTAGTTATTTAAAAACTCACGCATCTGAAGTGATTAGAGATGTTGCAAAAAATCAGAAGACTTTAGTAATTACTCATAATGGTGAAGCTAAAGTAGTACTGCAGGATGTTAAGGTTTTTGAAAAAACTCAAGAAGGCATTTCTCTTTTGAAAATTTTGGCATTGAGTGGAAAAGAAATTAAATCAGGAAAATATAAACCTCTTCAAACATCCCTGAAAAATGTGAAGAAAAGAATAGATAAATTCAAACAGGGACAACATGAAGTACAAAGTTAATATAATAAAATCAGCAGAGGATGATTTATTAGAAATATATAAATATATCTACTTCAATGATTGTGAAGAGAATGCAGATAAAATTTATGCAAAATTAGTTGAGAAAATAACATCACTACAAGAATTTCCAAATCGTGGACATATCCCATCAGAACTAAAATTATTAGGCATCGAAGATTTTTTAGAAATACATTACAAAGCATTCAGAATTATATATCAAATAATTGAGAATGTTGTTTTTGTGCATTGTTTATTAGATGGAAGAAGAGATATGCAAAAGTTATTGCAAGAAAGATTAATACGTGAATAATAATAAAGTCATATAACATTTTAAATAAGTAAAACCACCTGCGTTAAAACTTTGGTAGTCATAACGTTAAGAGGACACTAAAATTACCTGGAAAATTAAATTGATGAAAAAGTTATTGTCCAATGAAAAATACTAAAACAAAAAGAAAAACAATTTCTTCAGTAAAAATATGTAACCACTGCTGCAGTCGTGTATCATTCAGCTCGGGTTTATTTGTAAACAAGGTGCCTGATTTAAATGATATTTCTACGAGAATTTCAAACGGCTTAAAATTTCCTTTAGGTGATTTTGTATGTAGGGTCTACGATAAATTAACAACAGAATTTTAATAAAATAAATATGCACCACAAACTATTCAAACTACTAATCAATATTTACCCGCCGTATTTATTCACGGGAATTAAAGTAACATACGTCTCACCTGACTACAGGAAATTAACAGTAAAAATGAAACTTCGTTTCTATAACAGGAACTTTGTAGGCACACATTTCGGAGGCAGTCTATTTTCAATGACTGACCCTTTTTTAATGATTATGCTAATGAATACTTTGGGAAAAGAATATCTTGTCTGGGATCAAAACAGCACTATTAAATTTATCAGACCTGGACGCGGAACAGTAAAAGCAGAATTTAAAATTACAGATGAACTGCTGGAACAAATAAAAGAAAATACAAAGGAAGGTAAAAAATTCTTTCCGCAATTTGAGACAGATATTACAGATAAAAATGGAAAAGTAGTAGCAAAGGTATCAAAGACAATTTATGTTAGAAGAAAATAATTGGAGATTCTTTTTCTGCTGCAACTGACAGCTTCAAGTTTTATCAGCCACCTGCACCGTTCATATATAAAATATTGCACAAAACAACATTTTAATTTTTCATTGAATCTTTTTATTTAATTTTTAAGAAATAACAATCAGGAGGTATAAATGAATGCTTATTTTTTCATTTCACCAATTATGGCGATTGTTTTGATGGCTGTTACAATTCTAATTGGTAATGCAGTTGTTCTGAAAATTAAACCCCAACCAATAATACAAGCACTTATCATATCAGCAGTTTCCGTAATACTCGGTAAAATATTTGTTTCTTTTCTGCATTTACCCGGAATAATTTCGTATTCAATTCCTACTTTGTCTTTTCTAATTCTTTCGTATTATTTTTTTAATCCGACACTTTTAAAACTTTTTTTCTATTGGATGGTAGGTTTTGCAGCATATCTAATTATACATATTATAGGGTCATCACTTTTTAATTGGACGGATATGTTTCCGTTTTGGAAAATTAATTTGTTTTAAGAAATTTATTCTTATTTTCAATTAAAATTTTTTTATATGCTAAATTTTCTTAAATTATTTAATAATCCCTAGAATAATTGGAGAATTAAATGTCAAATACTATTTCTTTCGTCTCATTTAAAAAACGTCTTCTCTTGATTTCAGTATTGGTTCTTTTAATCGTTTCATTTTCTGGAAGTGAAATATTTGCCCAGAAGGATTATCCTGTTTGGGGTGTTAACGTTCACGACCAAATTTGGAAATGGGACGGTAATAATTGGGAAAAACAATACGGAAGTTTAAAACAAATTTCGGTCGGAAGCTCTGAACATATTTGGGGTGTCGCAAGAAACGATAATATCTATAAATGGAGAGATGGGAACTGGGTATTGGTACCTGGCTCATTAAAGGACGTAGCTGTAGGCAACGACGGTGAAGCTTGGGGTGTAAATCTTCACGATATGGTCTACAGATGGAAAGATAATAAATGGAAAAAGGTTGACGGAAGTTTAAAAATGGTTAGTGTAGGTAATAAAAAAAATATATGGGGAATAAACAAGCTGGATGATATTTGGCGATGGACAGGTTACAGGTGGGAAAAGATTGACGGGAGTTTGAAATGGATTTCCGCTTCAGCTGACGGGGAAGTTTGGGGAGTAAACAGAAACGACGATATTTGGCGATGGACAGGTAATTCATGGGAAAAAATTCCTGGAAGTCTTAAGCAGGTTTCGGTAGGTGGTAAGAACAATGTATGGGGTGTAAGTAAAAATGAGGACATTTATTTTTACAACGGAAGAAATTGGAGAAAAATGCCAGGTAGTTTGAAAGATGTATCAGTGGGAGCAAAGAAAAACAAAACTGTAAAGAAAAGAAGCAATAAAAAGAAATACAGGGATGAAAATGGGGATGATCAAAAAGATTCTGATTAAAACTTCCGGAAATTCAGCTGTGCAAAAGATATTGGAAAAAAACATTTATTTTTCACAGTATTTAAGTGGAATAGGTTCAGGCACTTATGCAGAAAAAAGCGGTGAAAAAATTGTATTTGAAACTCTTAAAAAGAAATGTGATCCACCGTTTTGTATTTTTGATATAGGTTCCAACAAAGGACAATATCTTAAATTAATAAATAAATATTTAAGTTCCTGCAACTACAAAGTTCATTGTTTTGAGCCGCATACTGAATCATATAATATTTTGAAATCTATGAATAAGGACTCGAATGTAATAATCAACAATCTTGCTCTTGCAGAAACGGAAGGGGAGAAGAATCTTTATTTTCATGGAAAAAATACAGAACTTGCCTGCCTTACAAAAAGAAGACTAGAACATTTTAATATAGTAATGGACAGTTCAGAAATAGTTAAGGTTGATACAGTTGATAATTACTCTACAAAAAATGGAATAAAAAAAATAAATCTGTTAAAGATTGACGTTGAGGGTCATGAATATGATGTACTTAAAGGTGCTGCAAATATGTTTGAAAATAATAGGATTGATTTGGTGACATTTGAATTCGGCGGAACCGGAATTGATACGAAGATTTTTTTTCAGGATTATTATTATTTCTTTAAAAACTATAATAAAATTTTGTACAGAATTACTCCGTCGGGTTATCTACTAAAGATTGATAAATACAGTGAGATTCACGAGCAGTTCAGAACTACAAATTTTTTGGTTTTAAATAATTAATATTTTATAAGGATATAAGGAGAATTATGGAAGACAAACAAGCCATTACTAAAAAACTTAAAAAATTGGTTATTATCTTTGCAGTGATAATTATACCCGGTTTAATTAGAGTGATTGATTCAAATTCATTTGTAAATGCTAAACCGGTTGATATTGCCTTACTTTTTGTAAGCGGATTTGCAACGGGTGCATTTGTTGTTCTTTTGAGAATTTATTTGCAATTCAAAAAAACAGACTAATAAAAGATATATTAAGTTTTTTGGTAATAAATAAATATGAATATTGTAATTATTAAATATCTCTCAATAATATATTTCTTATCAGAATTTGTTTTAATGATTTCTAAAAGGTCTAAAAAAGAAATCACAAAAACCAAAAGAGATAAATATTCTTTGTTACTTTTATGGATTACAATTGTTTCTACAATAACTGCAGCATTTTTTATGGCAAATTGGGGAAGGTGGGATAAAGCAAATATCATTATTGCTTACCTTGGAATTTTTTTTCTGTTTTTTGGCGCTTTCATAAGATGGAAATCAATTATTCAATTGAGTAAAGAATTTACGGTGGATGTTGCGATTGGGAAAGACCATAAATTAAAGACTGACGGACTTTATAAAAAAATCAGACATCCAAGTTATTTGGGGTTGTATTTAATTTGCGTTGGACTTTCAATCGGGATGAATTCTTTTATTTCGGTATTAGTAATTTCAATACCTCTTTTGTTAGCATTGCTGTATCGTATAAAAGTAGAAGAAAATGTTTTAACAAATGAGTTCAGCCAATTATATTTAAATTATAAAAAAGTAACAAAGAAATTTATACCCGGTATATTTTAATCCGAAAAATTATGTCTGCCTCAAATATCAGAAAACTTAAAAAAGCAATTAAAAACATACCTAATTTATTGAATGGTTATAATTTCTATGCCGACAAAGAGAAATTCCATTTAATAGATAAAGCATTTTATAACCTTTCTCCGGGGGAAAAATCATTTGCAGATCTGGGTGGAGTCTGGAAAGTAAACGCCGCTTACACTTTTTATGCTTTAAAAAATCATCTGATTAGTGAAGCATATTTAGTAGATACTAATTTTAATGACACAGTAAACGAACAGGCTAATAAGTTTGAAAAATTAAAATGTTTAAAGGGTGATTTTACAGACATTAAGATTATTAAAAAATTGGGTA
Source organism: uncultured Ignavibacteriaceae bacterium (assembly GCA_964617905.1). GTDB lineage: Bacteria > Bacteroidota > Ignavibacteria > Ignavibacteriales > Ignavibacteriaceae. The sequence goes on from CAZTZZ010000078.1 coordinate 5,317, forward strand.
TTGTAGATGCAGTTTTTTTCTTTGATGTTTTGTTACATCAGGTAAAACCCGATTGGAATGAAGTATTGACTAGATACTCTTCAATTACGGATTGTATGATTATTTACAATCAACAATTTATTGATTCTAAGAAAACGATTAGACTAGCAGAATATTCCCTTGAAGAATATAAAAATATTACTCCGGAAAGGGATGATGATCTTTACGATTTTATTTATGCAAATAAAGAAAAAATAAACGGTGAATACAACAAAAAATGGGGAGACATCCATAACATCTGGCAATGGGGAATAACTGATGAAGATTTACGCAGTTGTATGTCGGATTTAGGTTTTAGCGAAGTGTATTTTAAAAATTACGGTCGATTCTCCGATTTGGAAAAATTTGAAAATCACGGTTTTGTGTTTATTAAAAATTATCAGCATAAATAAAAACGTTTGCAAAGTCTTTCCTGTAATTGAATATTAATTTATATTGCCAAGAACAACAATCTTAAAAAATAATTTACCAAAGGAGAAACAATGAAAAGCACAATATTGTCATTTATTTTACTGCTGATGCTATCAATACCTTCACACGCACAAAACAAAGATTGTATTAAATGGGTTGAAGCAAGTGACGGCGACATCCCCAGAAATGCAGTTGTCGGCGGTGATGAAGACGGAGCAAAACTTTATATTGCCAGAGCTTTTTACAGAGGAGGAACTCATCCCGGTAAAATTAAGAAAGGGTGGGATGGTTGTAATATCGGTTATGGCGGCAAAGAGGTTACAATAAGAAATTACGAAGTACTTGTCTACAGTAATGGTAATTCTAATGACAGTGATGACGGAGGTCACGTTGTTAAAAAATTACTAAACTTTTTTGGTAAAGATTTAAGCGTGGAAACTCTTAAGGTTAAAGATTCATTCAACGATGATTGGAAGAAAGGCTTATTTTTAAATGATCAAGAATCTAATTCATTAAAGAGGAAATTAGGTAAACTTCAAAAGTTGGCATTGAATCAAGATTGTGACAGTCTTGCTGATAGTATTGACGAATTAAGGAATTATTTAGGCAGAAATATGCCTTCACGTTCTGATGTAAAAAAGAAACTTGATAAACTTTATGTTATCTCTAAAAATTGCGACTAAATCTAAAGTTAATAATATTGAATTTAGGGTTTAACTAAGTAATGACTTACATCCGGGATGATATTATCAAACAAATTTTTGATGCAACTTGCAAAATCGAAAATATGGATAATAAATTTGGTAAGTCTTTATCTGAGAAAGAAAATCATATTAGAAAATTTATTTTATCCCAAACACCTGTTTTCGGTTTTATACTACAGATAAAAGAGTTACTTGTAAATTTTAATAATTTTAACAAAAATGAATTAAACAATATTCTGCTGAAATTTAATGAACTTGATATTATCCATCTTTCTGATGATAACTCTGTAATTTCGGCAGCATATCCTTTCTCAAATGTTAAAACTAAACATATTATAAATTTCAAAGGTAATCACTTTAAGCAAGTTTATGCTATGTGCGCTATTGATGCTTTGGGCATTCCTTTTATGTTCAATACTGATTTAAAAATTTATTCGGAATGTTTCTATTCAAATGAAAAAATTGAAATAGTAATCACAAATAAATTAATAGATAGTGTTACACCTGAAGAAACAATGGTTTGGTATGATATGGAATTAAGCTGTTGTGCTGCTGAAAATCAGTGCAGTAAATTAAATTTCTTTTCCTCTATAGAAAATTTTGAAAAATGGAAAAAATTAAACGAAAGTAGAAATGGATATTTGCTAAACCTTTATGAGGCTCTTTATTTAGGAGAAAGATTCTTCAAAAATAGATTGAATTAGTCATTAATAATTTTAAATTATTATATCAGAGAACTAAAATATTTAAATTTTGGAGAAAGCGATGGATTCAAAATTCAAAATATTATTTGCAGTTTTAATCTCATTTACTTTTTTCTCTTGCAGTAGTCCAACCGATTCATCAAATAATTCTGTTGCAGGTAATTACGGCTATACGGCATACAATAGTCGAGGTAAAGTAATCACAAGTGGCAGTTTCACAATAAATTTCAAGAATAGAAAAAACATATACGGGGGTTGGCATTTTGAAAAAGTCGCCGGCAATGAAAATATAGGTCCTCAATATGGAGATGG
>CAZTZZ010000078.1:7586-9133 GCA_964617905.1 uncultured Ignavibacteriaceae bacterium
TCTTTTTATTCAATAATTATTTTTATTGAACAACAATATCATTAGCCTAATATATAATGTATCTCTTTAGCCCAATCATTTCAATATAACTAAAGGAAAAATTTATGCCATTCAATTTAGAAACAATAAAGAAAATATTACTCAACACACCCGAAGTGCTAAAAGCTATTTTAACCGAGATTCCGGAAGATGTGCTTAATGAAAATGAAGGCGGTGATAGTTGGAGTCCTGTAAAAGTTCTGGGACATTTAATAGCTGGTGAAAAAACAGATTGGATTGTAAGAGCAAAGATAATTCTTGAACAGAGAAGTGAGACAATATTCAAGCCTTTTGATATGAAATTTCAGGATAAATATACTTCCGGTAAATCAACAGATGAATTGTTGGAAGAATTTGAGATCTTAAGGGATAAAAACATGCAGGAACTTGAAAAATTAAAAATTAGTGAAGAAGATTTAAATAAATCTGCTGTTCATCCATCGCTGGGAAGTGTGACAATGAAACAATTATTGTCCACTTGGGCAGTTCACGATTTAGGACATATTTCTCAAATATCACGTGTAATAGCAAAACAGTTCAAAACTGATGTTGGCCCCTGGGCTGAATATTTAAGAATAGTTAAATAATAAATATTTTGATTCTTCATATATTAATTTATATTAGAAACAGCCTAACTCAATTTTAAAATATTTTTATAAAAATATATATGCTTAAACATAAAGAAATAATAATAATTTTTTTCTTTGTAATATTTATAACGTTTGATTTTTCTGTTGCTCAAGATAAAAAGATTGATTGCGAAAATGCCGTTACGCAAATGGAAATGAATTTTTGCGCTAAACAAAGTTACGAGAAAGCTCAAAAAGCATTAGATAAAATCTACAATCAACTTTTAACTGTAATTAAAGAAAGACAAAAAGATTATGAAAATGAAACTCAATTAACTGGTAAAAATCTTCTTACCTTATTTAAAGATTCACAAAAACAATGGAAGGAATACCGGATATCAGCTGCAGGATTTAACGGTGCAATTTATCAAGGCGGTTCTATGCAGCCATTAATTTATTTTAATGCAATGGCAAGAATTACTGAAGATAGAATAAAAGTTTTAAAATATTTATTAGAAGAATTTTCTATGTAAGAATAAATTATTTAGGAGAAATTATGAAAAAGATTTCAATTATTTTATCATTTGTGGCGCTGCTATTTTTCATCACGGATACAGCATATTCTGGCGATAAAGCAAAAAAGAACTTTGAAAAGATGAAAACACTTGTAGGAACTTGGCAATCTAAATTACCGGATGGGAGCCTCACAGAAATAAGTTACAAAATTGTTTCCAACGGCTCTGCAATTATGGAAATAATATCCAGCAAAGAAGACCCTGGAATGATAAGTATGTATCATTTAAATAATGACATTTTAATGATGACTCACTACTGTTCGGCAGGCAACCAACCAAGAATGAAGGCGAAATTAGATACTGATAATCCAAATGAGATCAATTTTAAATATGTTGATGCAACCAATTTAAAAAGTGAAAAAGA
>CAZTZZ010000079.1:0-8864 GCA_964617905.1 uncultured Ignavibacteriaceae bacterium
CTTATCCAACAATCTTTACCAATATAAATAATTATTTATATATATAGCAAGTGGATTAAAAATACATATACTTAATAAATTATATGCTGCTAAGTTAAAAACCCAGTTTCTTGAATAAACTGGGTTTTTATATTTTACTAAATTTATTATTCAAACAAGATTTTGTTGTCCCGTCAGGGGTCGAACCTGAACTCTTCGCATCCAGAGTGCGACGTGTTGCCAATTACACCACGGGACATTTTTAATACAGCAAACATAAATATACATACCTAAAATTCAAAATTGATTTTTTGTAGAGCAAACGCCGTTTTGCTCAATGAGCGATTCTGAGAATCGTTATACATTTATATTAAATTGTTTTACCCGAAATGAATGGAATACTTATTATTATTATTTTACCTTTACTGACAAATATTTTTTAGACAATAAGTAATTAAAATTGAATATATCAAAGACAAAAATATTTATTACATCATTTGTGGTTTTATTCCTAAGTTTTTTTATCTCCCCCATTTTTCCTCAAAATTATAACTTTCTTACTTCGTTCGGTAATTTTCAAAATGCTGAGACATTCAGCATCAATTCTAAAGGAATAATTTATGTAGCAGATTCCAGGACAAATGAAATACTCGCCCTCGATACATTGGGTAATGAACTGAATCACACGGGGGGTTTTGGGTGGGATGCTTCTTCGTTCGATCAGCCGGTTGATATTTATGCTACTTCACTTAATGTTTATGTAACAGATAAAAATAATCACCGGATACAAAGGCTGGATAATGATTTAAATTTTATCTCCGAATTAACTACCAGAGACAAAGGAAACGAAGAAGAAAGTTTTGGTTATCCCCTTAGTGCCGCAACTTCCAGCTTGGGTGAGTTATATGTACTGGATTCCGAAAATATTAGGATAATAAAATTTAACATCTTTGGAAATTTTATTGCTAATTTTGGAAGCTACAACTATGGGAACTACTCACTAAAAAGTCCTACAAAGTTGGCAATTTCACCAGATAATGATATTTATGTATTAGACGGTAAAAAACTTATCAGATTCGATCAATTCGGCAACGGTAATGATATCAGAATGTTAGACAGTGGTTTTACGAACTTAAGAATTTACGGTAATAACTTGACTTTGAGCTCTATTGATGAGATTTATTATTTAAATTTGGAAACACCCGGTTCTTTTTTGGAAAGAATATTTTTATTCGGAAGTACTTTTTTGTCACCCATTAAAGCTGCGGTTGTTTATAACAATAAATTATATGTGCTAACCGAAGAAGAGATTTCGGTATTTGTTAAAAATTAAGATTTAGGATGCAAGAATATAATTTTCATATAAATTCACGGACACTACTTTGCAGGATATCTTTCTTTTTTATTATCCTTTTATGGGTGGTGGGATTTTCGTCTCCATTAATATTTGGTAATTCCAATAATTCTTTAATTTTCTATCCTTTAATTCATAAAATATATTCGGGCGTATGTCATCAGTTGGAGTATAAATCGTTTTCTTCCTTTGGTTATTATTTTCACGTTTGTGCCAGGTGCTCGGGCATATATATCGGAGCGTTAATCTTTTCAATCTATAGCCTTTTTAATTTTACTAAAAGACACTTAAAAATTAGATATTTATATTTTGGAGCAATCCCATTGCTTATAGATGTACTTTTTCAATCGATGAATATTGTTCAATATATAAAAATAAGTGCTTTTATTACCGGACTGATTTTCGGATTTACAGTTACATTATTTTTCTTATCAGCTATTGAAAATTATTTACTTATTCACAAGACAAGAATATCCTCAATATGAATTCAAATAAATACCTGCCGGTATTAGTATGCGGTTTCGGCGCCGCGGTTTTGACAACTGTTCCATATGTTAAAAGTTTCAGCTGCTGCTTAATATTACCGGCAGCATCTTTTGCTGCTTTATATTTAAATTTAAGAGTAAAAAATATTAGCCTGCCGGTTGAGACTAAATCAGCAATATTTTATGGATTAATGACGGGAATTATTGTTGCTTTGTTCTCATCATTTTTTGAAATATTGATAACATATATTACTCATACAAACGATTTCGTTTCAACATTACCGCAGACAGAATCTGTAATGCGTTCTATGGAGTTAGGCAATCTGCTAGACCAAACAATGGGGCTGTTGAACAGTATGTCCAAGGAAATTGTAACAGACGGTTTTTCGTTACTTTATACAATTGCTATAACTTTCAGCAATATTATCATTGATTCCATTTTCGGAATTATTGGCGGTGTTATAGGAATGGTGGTTATAAATAAAAGAACTTAAAAAAAATGATAATAGTATTTATATTTTTAGCCCACTTTGTTTTTGCAGTTTCAATTTATATAAAGAAATTAAAAAATGAATCCCTGCCTTCGGCACTTTTAAATATTGCTTTAATAATTGTATTATTTGCTATCGGGTGGTCAATAACAACCATGGTTACTAAATGGATAATTGAACCTGATGGATTTGGAAAGTTTTTTGACAGAGATACAATTTCACTAACAATATTATCTATAGTGGAATTCTTTTTTTACAAATATTATTATAAACCTGACTTTAGTAAAAAACTAAATGCAAAAGAAAACAAACCCAAGCAATAATATTTTATTTAATAACAACTGATATTGTGTTCGACCAGGAAGAATCTGTATTGGAATAAGCCTTAATATCATATTTATAAGTGTTGCCTGGAGTTAATACCGACTTGTCTTTATATACAAATACTGATTTGGGTAAAAAGGTTTTTATATAATCTACATCTGAGGAAGTATTGGTTCTTCTTTCTATATTGAAATAATTTGCATTAGGATCATTTAGAAACCAGGTTAAAGTGACTTCAGGTGGATCAGTTGGCAGATTTGTCTGTATTGCGCTTGTTAACACAGGCTGGGCTAATGAACCAGAACTACCGCCGCCGCTTGTTCCCGATGTATTTATTTCATCGCTATAATCAGAATAACTAAAATTATTTTTGCCTCTGACTCTGTAAGAATAATTATTTACGCCTAAATTTATTGTATTATCATTAACGTTAAATGTTTTCGCCGGTAAAGAACCGAATAAATTAACCCAAGTACCCGTAGCTCCTGCTTTCCTTTCAACTTCATAGGCAGTAATTTCTGAAGAAGAGTCTTTCCAGGAAATATTAACCGCAAAATTTGAAATAACATTTATTTTTAAATCATAGGGTTTATAAAGTTTTACATTCGATTGAATTATTAAAATATTTTTCATAGTATCGCTGATTGCAAATGAACCGTCGGTATCATAATATTTCAAATAATAACTAAATCTTGTTCCTATTTTTGATTTTTCAAAACTCAAAGTTAAAGGTTGGGATGCACTTAGAGTAGTGAAATATGTACTGTTATAATTCCCGTCAATATATAATTCAACAGATTGTGTGGTATTCTTAGGCTTCACTTTGTAATCTATTATCATACCGGTATAACTAACAGAATCATTTGTTACAGGTGCGGTGATGGTTATAGCTCCTCCATTTCCAAGATCGATTACCGATGTGGGAGAAGACAAAGAATTAACACAACCCGGAATAAATATAATACTCATAATAATTCCGGTAAATAAAAACCTAATATTTTTCATAATAATTCTTTTTCCCATTGCTTTACCCTCTGAATAAAAACTTGCTTAAAAATTTTAATTTCATTCTAAAATTCAACAAGATTTTATTTCAAAACTTAAAAACTTTATTTTATTAAATCTATCCTTATAAATATTTTCTTACATACCTGGTGCTTATTTAAAATAAATTTTAAAGAATATCTCCTCATTTTCTACAAGTGGTAAATGTTTTCGACAAAAGCTGGTTTTTAACCGTTAAATTCTATCATAATTGCTGAGTAATTATACTTGTTCATCTTTATCGGTTGATAAATAATTTATACATACATTATTTATATATAATTCATCCACGTATGTTTTCCCTCTTAATGAATTAGTAAGTATAATATTTTCAGCTTTTTTCAAATCATTTAAAGAAATCAACTCTTCTGTAATGATGATATTTTCATTCAACAGTTTCCTTCTTTCAATCCCGTCTAAAATCCCGCATTCAATTTTTGGGGTTAACCATTTGTCATTAATTTTTACAAAAATATTAGAAATTGTGCCTTCAGCAAGTTTACCATTTTCATTTAGAAATATAACGTCAAAAAAACCTTGCTTTTTATATCTTTTAAATTCATCATTATATAATTTTCTGTTTGTAGTTTTAAAATATTGAAATTTGTTATCTGACGAAATTCTTTTCTTCGATAAAATAATTTTTACTTTCCCTTTAAAAAGAGTATAATCTGAAATTTCATATTTAACATCTCCGGTTTTATTCAGGACTAATTTCAATCTGTAATTTTTATACGGTTGTATTTTTTGGATGATTTCTTCTTTCACCCTATCAATTTCTTCATTATTAAAAGCAAACAAGAAATATTCCGCTGCTTGTTTTAATCTTTCAGCATGTTTATTCCAATCAGCAATTACTCCGTTTTCAATTAGCATTGTCTCGAATAACTCAAAATAATTTTCAGTCTTACTTAAGAATCTTCCTTTAAGCTTAACTTCTTCGTATTCTTTATCCGGTTCACTGTCAATTACAATTCCGCTCCCCAATCCCAATTCTCCTTTGCCGGACTGTTTATCGATTACCAAAGTCCTGATTGCTACATTAAAAACGGCTTTGCCGTTGTCAATTATTCCTATTGCTCCGGTGTAAATTCCTCGCTGTTCTTTCTCAAGTTTATTAATTATCTCCATCGTTCTAATTTTTGGCGCACCTGTTACAGAACCGCAGGGGAAAATATTTTTTATAAGATCGCCGATAGAAATTTCATCTTTTAATTTACCCGATACCTTGCTAACCATTTGATAAAGCGATTCGTATTTCTCAACAGAGAAAAGTTCATTTGCTTTCACACTACCAAATTCACAAATTTTACCGATGTCGTTTCTAAGTAAGTCAACAATCATTACATTTTCTGCTCTGTCTTTTTCACTTTCTCTTAGAGCGAATAAATTCTGTATATCTTCATTAATATTTTTACCACGGCGGCTCGTTCCTTTCATTGGTAAAACTGTAATGCTTTTCCCATCAGTCTCGAAAAATAACTCGGGTGCAATTGAGAACAATATTTTTTCACCTAAATTTATAAAGGCGGAATATTTTGCGGATTGGTTAAAAGTCAACGACTTAAAAAGTGATGTATAATCACCCGAAAAATCAAAAGTAGACTTAAGAGTAAAGTTAACTTGATATGTATCGCCTTCAATTAAATATTGCTTAATTTTTTCTATATTATCTTTGTATTCTTCTTCATTAACATTAAGTTGAAATTTTTCAATTTTATAATCGTTATATCCTATCGGTGAAATCTTAATATCTTTTGAGTCGTATTTTTTAACATCGCTTTTATCAAAAATGTTTATTAAAAGATTTTCTCCTTTAGTTTTAAAATATTTGTTCAGGCTTTTTTCTAAAGCATACCCTGTTTCATAATTGATTAATGTATATGCCATCAATTTTTTTTTATTTAGAATTTCTAAAGCACCGTTAACTTCTTCTTTAGTTTTAGCTGTAACTGTTTTTATCGGATTTTTAAAATAATAGGAAACTGCTTTTTCATAAATAGGTGGCGTGTAGAAAAAAGCCGAATACTTTTGTTCTATTACTTTAATTAATATTTCTTCAAATTTTACTGAGTTCAAAATATATCTTGAATTAATTTGCAGTTATTCATTATCAATTTATATATTCTGATTGTAAAACACATTTCTTGCATTTAGTCATCATTAAAAATAACTTTTGATTTCATTTATAAAGTCTTTAATGGAAACGGAAAATCAAAAAAATATCTCCGTAAACAGAAAAGCAAAACACGAATATATGTTTTTGCAAACTTATGAAGCGGGTATTGTTTTACAGGGTACGGAAGTTAAATCATTGCGTGAAGGTAAAGTAAATTTTGCGGACAGCTACGCCTCAATCCGTAAAAATGAAATTTGGCTGATTAGTATGCATATAAGTCCTTACAAACAAGGAAATATAAACAATCACGAGCCGGTAAGAGACAGGAAATTATTATTAAACAGGAGCGAAATTAGAAAACTTATCGGTAAGATAAACGAAAAAGGATTAACTTTAATTCCATACAGATTATATTTTAAAAAAGGAAGAGTAAAAGTTGAACTGGCTTTAGCCAAGGGCAAAAAGACATACGATAAAAGAGAAGCCATTAAGAAAAGGGACTTAAAAAGAGATCAGGAAAGAAATATAAAATTTTGATTGTTTTGTTCTTATTTTTATAACTGCTATTTTTCAAATTAAGTAAGTTAGGCATTGTTTCACTATTTATATATAGGCTTTTGTCGACAGAAGACAAGCTTAAAATAGTGTTAAAATTTTTGAATTGTCATTCTGAGGAGGACGGCTTTTGTGGACGACGAAGAATCTCTAATTATTTATGGAATCAGATTCTTCGCTTCCGTCTTCGTTCTTCGAACTTCGACGGACAAGACGCTCAGAATGACGAATGAATTATTTGTCGGACATATCCGTAGCTAACGGATAAAATTTTGTGATAATTAATTAAATAATAAAAACACAATAAATGAGTAATACTAATATCAATTTCCCTCCATTGAACGAACAAATGGACCTAATAAAAAGAGGTGCTTCTGAGATTATACCGGAAGAAGAACTTGTCCAAAAAATAGAAATATCGATAAAAGAAAAAAAACAATTGATAATTAAACTCGGCTGTGACCCGAGCAGACCTGACCTTCACGTAGGACATTCTGTTGTTTTGCGCAAGCTTGTACAGTTTCAAAGTCTGGGACATCAGGCTGTTTTAATAATAGGTGATTTCACCGGAATGATAGGCGACCCTTCAGGCAGAAATATTACCCGCCCTCCCCTTTCACTCGAAGAAGCAAGGAAGAACGGGCAATCTTATTTTGAGCAGGCTTCGAAAATACTTGACAAAGAGAAGACAAAAATAGTGCACAACTCGGACTGGCTTAGTAAAATGTCTTTTGAAGATGTGATCAGACTTGCTTCAAAATATACGGTTGCACGAATGCTTGAGCGTGATGATTTTACAAATAGATTCAAAACCGGTGTACCGATAAGTATGCACGAGTTACTTTATCCTCTTGCTCAGGCTATGGATTCCGTTGCAATTAAAAGCGATGTTGAATTGGGAGGAACCGATCAGAAATTCAATCTGCTTGTGGGAAGAGATATTCAAAGAGAACACGGACTTGAACCGCAGGTTATTTTAACAATGCCTCTAATTGTAGGCACCGACGGCGTTGAAAAGATGAGCAAGTCATACGATAACTACATCGGCATTTCCGATTCACCTAAAGATATATATGGTAGAACACTCTCAATCCCGGATGAATTGATATACGAATATTTCGAACTTGCGACCGATATATCTAAGGAAGAATTAAAAGAAATAAAAAATAAATTAGATGATAAAAACACAAATCCGAGAGACATAAAAAGACAACTTGCACGGACATTTGTTCGTATGTATCACGATGAAAATGCTGCGCAAACCGCTGAAGAGGAATTCGACAAGATTTTTATTAATAAAGGTGTGCCTGATGATATTCCGGAGTTCATTATTGAGATAAACGATGACGGAATAAATATTATGGACTTAATTGTTCAGGTAAATTTTGCACCGTCAAAAGGTGAAGCCAGAAGACTTGTTACTCAGGGCGGAGTGTCAATAGATGGTGAGAAGATAGACGATATAAAAACAAATGTTCTAATTAAAGACGGACAAATTTTAAAAGTCGGTAAACGTAAATTTGCTAAACTAAAAAACTAATTATATGCTAACATTAAGCAAAAGTTGTCATTCTGACCCCGATTTGCATGTCCACCGTACTTCGTACTATGGAAGGCGTGTAGGGGGAAGAATCTCACTATTTTATAGTAAAATCGAGATATTGAGTCCGTTAACTAACGGACTCAATATGACAAAGAATAGTTTTTGCGTAATTTAAGTTATCGGGAAAAAGAAATTGTATCTGCCTAAAAAAATATTTTTTACAAAAGGGGTCGGGAGGGATAAGAATTATCTCACATCTTTTGAGCTGGCTTTGCGTTCTGCCGGAATTGAGATGTGTAATCTTGTAACAGTTAGCAGTATTTACCCAACAAACTGCAAAAGAGTGACTAGAGAAGAAGGTGTGAAACTTTTAAATCCAGGACAAATAACTTTTGCTGTAATGGCAAGAAATTCAACTAACGAACCTAACAGACTGATTGCCGCTTCGATTGGTGTTGCATTGCCAAAGGATAAAAAAATGTACGGCTATCTTTCTGAGCATCATCCTTACGGACAGACAGAAAAAGTAGCCGGTGAATATGCCGAAGACCTTGCCGCAACAATGCTTGCTACGACATTGGGCGTCGATTTCAATCCCGATACAGATTGGAACGAGAGGGAAAATATTTATAAAATGTCCGGCAAAATAGTCCGCAGCTTTAATATAACTCAATCAGCAAGGGGACAAAAAAAAGGTCTGTGGACAACCGTACTTGCAGCCGCAATTTTACTGCCTTAATATTATGTTATTTAACGAAACTACATTCTGGTTCATCTTTTCGGCAATTGCAATTACTATTATAATTATTGATCTGTATGTAACGGATCATTCCCACGATAAATCTTCATTGAAAAAAAGTCTTATTTGGAGTAGTGTGTGGATAACAACCGCGCTGCTGTTTTGTGTGTTCCTATATTTTTATCTGGAAGAAGGGCACGTTAAATCGCTTGAATTCTTAACCGGTTATTT
>CAZTZZ010000080.1:0-8297 GCA_964617905.1 uncultured Ignavibacteriaceae bacterium
CTGCTGTCCAAAAAATCCCATAGGGACGAAATATTAAATATTTCATACGGCTGTAAAGCTCGTAGAGTGACAGAAGATAAACATATAAACTAACTCTCCCACTATTATAATTTATTTAATAATTTTAGCTTTCAACCTCCCCCTCTCTTTTTAAGAGAGGGGGATTGAGGGGGTGAGTTAAAAAATAATCTCCCGCCCTTAACAAGTCAACTTCTTAACTCTACAAACTACATTTGATTTTAATAAACCCAGTTCTCTCAGAAACCGGGTTTATTTATTCTCTCCTCTCCTATTCCAATTGATATTCGTTCAATATTCAGGTAATTTTAAATTTATTTTTAAACTAAAAAGCTAATGGCTAAAACCCCTTTAATGATTCAATACGCTAAGATTAAGCAGGAAAATCCTGACTCAATCCTTTTGTTTAGGATGGGGGATTTTTTTGAGACTTTTGAAGAAGATGCTAAAATTGCATCAAAAGTTTTGGGAATTACATTAACAAAGCGCTCTAACGGAGCTGCAGGCGAAACTCCTCTTGCCGGATTTCCTCACCACGCAATTGATAATTATCTGCCTAAACTGATTAGAGCAGGTTACAGGGTTGCTGTCTGCGAACAGGTTGAAAATCCGAAATTTGCAAAGGGAATTGTTAAACGTGAAGTAATTGAAGTTGTTACTCCGGGTGTAAATTTTTCTGACAAACTGCTAGACCACAAAAAAAATAATTACTTGATGGGAATTTGCATTAAAGATGATTATGCGGGGATTTCATTTTGCGATATTTCAACCGGAGAATTTTATACTTACGAGGTCCCGTCAGAACAAATACAACAACAGATCGAATCCATCTCACCTTCCGAAATTGTAATTCAAAAGAAAGACAAAGATTTATTTGAAAATATTATAAACAAAATAAATCCCTCCATCAGAATTACTAAACTTGAAGACTGGATATTCAATTTTGAATATTCAAAAGATCTGATCCTTGGCAATTTTAAGACTGTTACTCTAAAAGGTTTCGGATTAGAAAATTACACCCCCGGTATAATTGCTACGGGTGCTGTGCTAAATTATTTAAAAGAGACTCAAAAAGTTGCCCTCTCGCATTTAACAAAAATCTCCGCATACAATCCATCCGATTATATGATTTTAGACCGGTCAACAAAAAGAAATCTTGAGATAACTTACTCAATGCAGGAAGGTGTAAAAGAAGGAACGCTCATTGATATTCTTGATAAAACTGTTACAGCAATGGGCGGGCGATTGATGAAAAAATGGATATCTGCACCTCTTCTAAAAAAGGAAGCAATTTTAAAAAGGCAGGAAAGTGTTGAAGAACTTTTGAATAAAAAAAATATAAGAAAGAATCTTTTTAATCAATTGAAAGAAATAGGTGATTTGGAAAGACTCATTTCAAAAGTCTGCACCGGCAGAGCCAATCCGAGGGAAATTGTAAACCTTAAATTTTCGTTAAAAAAAATTCCATCAATAAAAAAAGAATTATTAAATACAGAAGTTCCAACCATTGTTCAATTGGGTCAAGAATTGGATTCACTCGAAGATTTAGTCAATTCAATTGATGAATCTTTGGTTGATTCACCGCCGCTATCTGTTTCTGACGGAGGAGTGATAAGACAAGGTTACAGTCCCGAGCTTGACGAAATTAGAGATATATCTTTCAACGGGAAAAACTGGATATCGGAACTTCAAATTAAAGAGCGCGAAAAATTAAACATCCCTTCATTAAAAATAAGTTACAATAAAGTATTCGGATATTTTATTAATATAAGCAATGCCCATAAAGATAAAGTGCCCGACAATTACATCCGCAAACAAACACTCGTAAATTCAGAGAGATTTATAACCCCTGAATTAAAAGAATTTGAAGAAAAAATTCTTCACGCGGAAGAAAAAATTTACGAATTAGAATCAGAACTTTTTAATGAATTAAGATTGAAAGTCGCCGCTGATACAGAGGCGATACAAACTAATGCAAAATTAATTGCAATGCTCGATTGTTTTATCTCCTTTGCTCAATGTGCCGAAGAATACAATTATGTAAAGCCAAAATTATGCGAAGAAGGACAAATAAAAATTATTGAAGGAAGACATCCCGTAGTTGAAAGATTACTTCCGCCCGGCGAAAAATTTACTCCGAATGATTATAATTTAGACACGGAAGACAACCAAATAATACTGCTAACAGGACCGAACATGGCTGGAAAGTCTGTTTATCTCAGGCAAATAGGATTAATTATTTTACTTGCTCAAATCGGTTCATTTGTTCCTGCGGAAAAAGCGGAAATTAGTTTGGTTGACAGAATTTTTACACGTGTTGGTGCAAACGATAATATTTCTGCGGGTGAAAGTACATTCTTAGTAGAAATGCAGGAAGCTGCCAATATTCTCAATAACGCTACATCAAAAAGTTTAATATTACTGGATGAAGTGGGAAGAGGTACAAGCACGTTCGACGGTATTTCAATTGCCTGGGCAATTACGGAATACCTGCACGAAAATCCCGATGTTTCCGCCAAAACGCTTTTTGCCACTCATTACCACGAACTTAATGAAATGTCGGCAATATTTCCTAAGATAAAAAACTACAAAGTTGAAGTGAGAGAAATAGAAGACAAAGTTATTTTTCTGCACAAAGTTAATCCCGGCAGAGCAGACCACAGCTACGGAATTCAAGTGGCGCAAATGGCGGGACTACCAAAATTTGTAACCAACAGGGCAAAAGAAATTTTAGAAAACCTGGAAACAAAGGAGCTTACTCCTTACGAGATTAAAAAAGAAAAATTGAGTAAATTAAAAAGAGAAGATGAAAAACAAATTAATATGTTTGAAATAAAAGATGATAAATTACGGGGTGAAATTGAAGACATACAAATTGATGACTTGACCCCAATTGAAGCATTAAACAAATTAAACGAACTAAAAAGAAAAGTGAAGGATGAAAAAAATAATGATTAAAAAAAACGTAATGTTTGTTATCGGTGGTTTAATTTTATTTCTTTCTTTTTCAGTGCTGCTGAATTCCTGCGGTATTGAATATACACCCGAACAGCAGAAATATATTTCATCAATTGAAAAAATGAGAAAAGATAAAGACGAGTACATGAAAAATAATACGTCATCGCCTTTCAACGTTGATTCAAATGCAGTTTTTCATCGGTTAAATTATTATCCTGTTGACCCGAATTTTGTATTTAAAAGTAAATTGTTCAGATATGAAAAACAGGATACTGTTGATATTTACGGCACAAAGGGGGAAGTAAGAAAAACAATAAGATTCGGATATGTTAAATTTAATTTTGACAATAAAAACTATAAAATGGATGTTTATCAAGGACAAACCAAAAATGGGGAAAAGTATTATTCTATTTGGTTTATTGATAAAACAACGGGCGCAGAAACATACGGTGTTGGGAGGTATTTGGATTTTGAATTAAACAAAGATAAAAATTTTGTTTACACAATTGATTTCAATCTTGCTTATAATCCGTATTGTTCATACAGTGCAAAATATTCTTGCGCAGTTCCCACAAAGGATGATTACATAGATTTGGCTGTAAAAGCCGGAGAGAAAAACTTTCATTAAAAATATTGGAAAACGGAGATAGAAATTGGTTATAGTTTTAGAAAAAAATATTACAGAAGATAAAATTGAAAAGATAATTAAACACCTTGAAGAATTTGAGTTTTCAGTTCACAAATCTACGGGGGTTGAACAAATTGTACTGGGTGCCATCGGTGCCCACCCGACTTTTGACATAAGAAAAGTAAAAGTATTGGATGGTGTCTCCGAAGTTTACAGAATTACCGAACCTTATAAACTTGCAAGCCGTTCTTTTAAAAAAGAAAATACAGAAATAAATATTAAAGGGGTAATAATCGGAGGAGATGAAATTGAAGTAATGGCGGGACCTTGTTCAATAGAAAGCGAAGAACAGATATTTGAAATTGCAAAAATTGTAGCGGATGCCGGCGCAAAAATTTTAAGAGGAGGGGCTTTCAAACCGAGAACTTCTCCATATTCTTTTCAAGGCTTGGGCGAAAATGGTTTGAAGTTAATTAGAAAAGCTGCCGATGAAAATAATCTGGTTGTTATTTCTGAACTTATGGAACCTAAACAGGTACATTTGTTGGAGGAATATGCAGATATAATTCAGGTAGGAGCAAGAAACATGCAGAACTTTCCACTTCTAAAAGCCGTAGGCAAATCCAATAAACCTGTTATGTTAAAAAGAGGATTGGCTGCCAAAGTTGAGGATCTGCTAATGTCAGCCGAGTATATTTTAGCAAGCGGCAACCCAAACGTAATACTTTGCGAGAGGGGAATTAGGACATTTGAAACTTATACAAGAAACACTTTTGACCTATCGGCTATTCCGGTTATTCATAAAAGGAGTCACTTGCCCATAATTGCAGATCCTTCGCATGCAACAGGTATTAGAGATA
Source organism: uncultured Ignavibacteriaceae bacterium (assembly GCA_964617905.1). Classification (GTDB taxonomy): domain Bacteria; phylum Bacteroidota; class Ignavibacteria; order Ignavibacteriales; family Ignavibacteriaceae. The sequence goes on from CAZTZZ010000080.1 coordinate 4,465, forward strand.
AAGTTTTACCTATGGCAAGAGCTGCTGTGGCTGCAGGTGCTGACGGAATAATGGTGGAAGTACACAATCATCCCGAAAAAGCATTATCGGACGGACCGCAGGCTCTTTTACCGGTTCAGTTTTCAGACTTAATGAAACAAATAAAATTGATAGCGGAAGTGATTGGACGGCAAATGTAGTAGTCTTATAGTTAAAATTAAAATTTAGAATAAAAAGGTAAACCCAATCCATAAATTATGGATTGGGTTTTTTAATCTGAGATGTGTCGGCAGCTTTATTGGTAACCGCCACTCTCATTTACCTGCTAGGAGAGGTACTACAGCAAAAATCTAAAGTATTAGTATTTAAATATCAGTACAAATATTTTATCTGCATTACCCACACAATAAAATATTTTATTTCTTTGCTGTATTATAAACAGTAGGTTTTATTTAATAATGGTGACATTTAAACAACCTTTTATTCAGCATAATTTATTTGATTGAAATCTCAATTCAATTGATGTAAATTTCAAAGTCGTTTTAAATATTTGAATAAAATGAAAGAAAATAATCAACAGATAAAAAATATCGCAATAATAGGATTAGGACTTTTGGGCGGTTCGATTGCAAAAGCAGTCAAAAAAAGAGATGCTATAATCAATATTTCGGCATTCGACAAGAAAGAAATACTTGACGCTGCTATTGAAGAAAAAATTATTGATAATAAGTTGAAATCTGTTGAATCTGCAGCTGTTTATGATTTTATAATTATCTGTCTGCCTACGGATCTGTCTTTGGAAGTTTTTAAAAAGTTAATTCCTTTGATTAATAAAGAAACAATTATTACGGATGTATGCGGGGTAAAAGGAATATTTGAAAACGAATGGCAAAAATTAAAAAAACAGGGAGCCTATATAGGCGGACACCCGATGACCGGCAAGGAAAAAGGTGGATATCAAAATTCCGATCCTCTCCTTTTTGAAAATGCCGTTTATATTATTTCAGATAAAGCGAAGGGAAGCGGGAAAGAAAATCAATTTCTAAATTTTGTAAAATTGCTGGGTGCAAGGGGAATTTATCTCGATCCTTTTCTGCACGACGATGTTGTTGCAAATGTCAGCCACCTTCCGCAGATTCTTTCGGTTGCGCTTTTAAGTTCAGTTACATCTGATAAAAAAAACACTAATTATTTAGACTTTGCAGCCGGTGGTTTCCGGGATTTAACAAGGGTTGCCTCCAGTAATTTCAATATTTGGGAATCCATTTTAAAATTAAACAAAGAAAAAATATTGTCGTCCTTAGAAACATTTCAATCAAATTTGGACAAAATAAGATCTATGGTTGAAGCGGGGGATTTTGTATCTTTGCGTTCTCTTTTTGAAGGTGCAAAGAACAGCAGGGAATCAATTGCAGGAAATAAAAAAGGGTTTATCCATCCATTATTCGATTTGCTTATTTTCATAAACGACGAACCAGGAATTCTTTTTAAAATTACTAAAACCTTGGCATCGAAAAACATTAATATTAAAGACATTGAATTACAAAAAATAAGAGAGAATGTTGGGGGAACTTTTAGAGTTTCATTCTCGTCACAGAAAGAGTTGGACGATGCTAAAGCTTTGTTAAAAGAAGCCGGGTTTACAATCAATAATTAAAATAACTATTTATGCTTAAAAAAATATTTTCTCTATTTATCACCTCTTGCATTTTATTTTCTGTAAATGCACAAAGACTATCAGGTACAAAAGTTAAAAAAACATTTTATCCCGACGGAAAAATTAAAACTCAAGGTGATTATTGGTACGATAAACTTGACGGAGAATATTTGGAATATTATCCAAGCGGAAAATTATGGAAAAAATGGAAATTCAAAGACGGGGTTGAAGAAGGCAAATCGGAGTGGTATTTCCCCGACGGAAAATTGAGCATAGAATGGAATTACAGAAACGGAAAGAAAAACGGAATATCAAAATGGTATTATGAAACGGGCAGCATTTGGGCTGAGCAGTATTATGTTAACGGAAAGCTGGAAGGAATTACAAAAACTTCTTATAAGTCCGGGGAATTACAGGGAAAGTGGAAATATAAAAAAGGGAAATTGAACGGTACAAGTTTAACCTTTTATAAATCCGGCGGGGTTGAAGTAGAGAGAAATTTTGTAAATAACTTACTAAACGGTAAAACTTTTGTCTATTATAAAGACGGTAAAACAGCTTTATCTGCCTTTTTTATAAACGACAGGCTTGAAAAACAGGTTATAATTTACGATCTGGCCAGCAACGAAAGAGTTGTGGATGAATATCTGCACGGTGAATTGCAGAACAGAACAAAATACGATTACAGAGGGAAATTTGAATCGGAAGAAAAAACAATAAGGGATTATTTTAAATCCGGGACTTTAAAAGATGAAATATTCTATAAAGACGGACAGAGACAAAACACTTCGAATATTTATTATCCCGATGGTTACTTAAAAGAGGAATGGGCATTTGTAAATGATACTTTAAATGGAATTTCCAGATTTTATTTTGAAGGCGGAGTTCTGCAGGAAGAAAGGGATTATTTAGACGGCATCCAGCAGGGAATTACAAGAACTTATTACAATTCGGGCGAATTAAAATCAGAAGTAACTTATAAAAACAGCCGACCCAACGGAATAGCACTAACGTATTATAAAAACAGTGAATTACAGACTTCTGCAAATTTAATTAATGGTATTAGAGACGGAGTTTATAAAACTTTTTACGACAACGGACTTTTGAAATCAACAATAAAATATAAAGACGGTAAAAGAGTTGGTGAGAAAATCAATTATTTTAAATTCGGCGGAATTGAAAAAAGATCATATTATAAGAACGATAAAATTGACGGCTGGGTTACAACTTATTCTAAAACCGGAAATATTTTATCTAAAATATTATACAAAAAAGGATTCGTTGTTAAAGATAAAAAAGAATAAAAAAATTTTATTAATGGTAATTAAATGAACTGTAAAAATAATACTCAGAGGAAATTTAAAGTCGCTTTGCTGCAGATGAGACTGACAAAAAATGAGGATGATAATTTAAATAAAGCGGTATCAATGGTTAAAGATGCCGCTGACAAAGGTGCAAACATTGTCTGTCTGCCCGAACTTTTTAAGACGGAATATTTCTGCCAGGTTGAAAATGTTAAATTATTCAATCTAGCTGAAACACTTGACGGGAAAACGGTTAAATTAATGGGTAAAACAGCAAAAGAGAATAATGTTGTGCTTATAACTTCTATTTTTGAAAAAAGGAACGAAGGTGTTTATCACAATACAAATGTTGTAATTGATGGAAACGGGAAAACTGCAGGTGTTTACAGAAAAATGCACATTCCGGATGATCCGGCTTATTATGAAAAATTTTATTTCACTCCCGGCGATTTGGGATTTCAATCATTTGATACCGTTTACGGGAAAATCGGAACTCTTATTTGCTGGGACCAGTGGTTTCCCGAAGGTGCAAGATTGACCGCATTACAGGGAGCTAATATTTTATTTTATCCTACAGCTATCGGCTGGCATCCTAAGGAAAAAGAAAAATACGGAAATACTCAATTGGATTCGTGGCAGACTATCCAGCGGGGACATGCGATTGCAAACGGTGTTTACGTTGCTGCAGTAAACAGGGTGGGATTAGAAAAAAGAGTTGAAAACACCGACGGTCTTCAATTTTGGGGTTCATCATTTTTGGCTGACCCGCAGGGAGTAATTATTGCGCAAGCATCAAAAGACAAAGAAGAAGTTTTAATTGGAGAAATTAACATTGATCATCTTGAAAATGTAAGAAGAAACTGGCCATTTTTAAGAGACAGAAGAATTGATGC
>CAZTZZ010000081.1:0-7588 GCA_964617905.1 uncultured Ignavibacteriaceae bacterium
TTTATTACTCGAGAAACATTACCGAAGACAGCAATTATATTCAATCAGATAACATAAAAAAGTGGTTGTTAGAAAATGCAAATTTAAAACAAGATTTACATTTAGGTATTTCAATTAGATCGTTCAGATCTGAAAAATTATCTGATTTTGTAACACAATTATTGGATAATAATTTCGATAAAGCCAAAATGCTTTACCATAACTTGAAAAATAAATATCCAATTGTAATGACGAGAAATCTTGAGTTAGCTAATAATTGGCTTAAAATAAATGCTAAAGGTTCAGAAAGAATTGGTGTTATCAGTTCAAGTGGTGCTAGAAGATTAAGGCCCTTTGGAATCGATGTTAAAAACGATATTGATGCAGCTAACTGGTTTTTAAATGGTAAAGAAGATGTAAGATCATCCTACTATTTAGAAGATATTGCAACAGAATTTGATATTCAGGGATTAGAAATAGATTGGTCATGTTTTGCTTGGGGGGCTAATTTTTATAAACATAACTCTGATTGGGTTTTTCAAAAATTTAAAGGTTCTAAATGGCAAAATATTAATAAGGAAAAAGATAAATTGTATTTGAAAAACACCTATAGAGTTTTATTGACTAGAGCAAGACAGGGTATGATAATATTTATTCCACCTGGTGATAATACTGATTATACTAGAAAATCAATGTTTTATGATGAGACTTACAATTATTTAAAACAATTGGGATTAAAGGAATTATTTGATTAATCTTTTTATCAAAACAAGCTACTATTCAAACCTATCCTAAAATTATTTTCTCCCCTGTAATTAAGTTTCCAGGTAAACTCCAATCTAATGGGAATGAGAATATGTCCCAGCCCAAAACCGATTTCATAAAATGGATGAGTAAATTCTTTTACAGGCAAAGGCAAAATACTTTTTGAAGAATTCCCTATAGTTGAATAAGCAGCATTAAAGAAAGCATTTAATTGAACATCCCAATTTTTAAAACCAGGTATGTTAAAAAGTTTAAATAACTCATTTCCAAAATTTTCTTCTATATTTATAGTTACAACTCTCTCACCAATTACTTCGTTTACATTAAGTGTTCTAAAGGAAAAGTTTCGTGCTGTTGCATTTATATTACCGGGAAGTGAATACATATACTGGTACGGCAGCGTGCCGTTTGTATAAATTCCTTTTATATTAAAAAATAAAAAAGAAGCTCCCATTGTTCTAATTCTTCCGAAAGAAGAAAGGTTGTATTGTGTGAAATCAAGTTTGCTGTTTAAGGTTTCTTTTCTTGAAATTGTTACCACTCCCCGCAACAATACAAACGATCTTCCGCCGCTTATTCTTCTTCTGAAATAACCGTTCTCAATATAATTCCTAAAATCCAAACGGAAACCCAGGGATAAAGAATTTACCCTGGTCTCATAAATAGGTGTATTGCTCTGATATTTTTTATCGTGGTTAAACAGAGAAACATTTGTTTTTGTAACGGCGTTGTTGTCCGTTGTGTTTTTGTAACCAACATTAAACGATAAAACCGGAAAAATTTCATCCGAAAAGTTTAACTCGAATCCTTTTGAGTAATAATAATTTCTGAATTCATATTTTGAAATCAGCGAGAGTGCGGAAGCAGTAAGCTCGTTGTAGCTTTCGGAGTTTCCGAACAAAGTTTCCATATCATTAAAAGCTTTTAATGATATGCTGTACGTTCTGTAATCTCCGAGATAATATTTTCCGTAAAAATTAACTTTTGTTTTTTTATCCGAGAAACCGCGGGAAATATAGAGCGATGAATTCAATCTCTTGTTTAATGCACGGTTTGAATATATTCCGAATCCCAAAGAATTGCCTTCAATCCTGTTGAAATGATAAATGCCTGCCGGACCGGTTACGGAATAATTTTCTCCGACTTTTATTCTTTTTGATAAAAGAGAAATGTTGGTCAACACATTCTTTTCAACATTGTTTAAACTGTCTATTTTTTTATATGCTTTGTTTTCCTCCTGTGTGTTGGGTATTGACTGTATTGTTTTCCAGTAACCCGGATTCTTATCATCAGCCGAAGGCAGAACTTTAATAACGGCTTTGTCAAAAATGTTTTCGTCAATATTAGTGTTTATTTTATAGTTGTAAAGAATTGTGTTCATTTCAAACCCGAAGCGCGCAAGTCCCAAATAATTTACCTCGGCAATTGTCCTGAAATCCACCGGAAGGTAAAGCGAATCATTAAACGGCATAAGCTGCTGGTAAAAATTAATTGTATCAAGAATTCCTCCCCTGTTAGCGGCATCGTTTAATTGAAAATCTATTTTTATAAGATCGTATGTTTTATCTAATATGTAAAGATTTCCTTTGAAACCGGGATTACTTGAATCCAGCGGTTTTAAATTTATTTGGTAAACACTTTTATTATTTATTGAAGAAAGATTAACAAGGGTATAATCATAGTAATCCAGAGCGTCGTCTGCAAGAGGTCCGGGTATGGGATAATTTAAAATATTTATTTTTTCATTGTTGAAATTCTTAATCGCCCTTCCACCCGTTAATAAATTAAAGGTAGAGGGAATGTTTGCGGATTGTTTTCTGGCAATAATTATCTCTTTATAATTATCGGGTTGTTTGTAATAGCCGGTGCTTTGGTTTTCAATTATTCCCGTTATGGGTAATTTTGATGAGTCGCCCACACCCAAGCTTATTCCCGCTCTACCCCGGGTAAGATTTAAGGGTTCGGGTGTTCTTATCACTCCTTTTGTATAGGATTCAAAAACAAGACTTTTAATCTGTTTGTTCCTTTTTTGTTTTTCTTTAATCGCTTTTCTTATAATTCCAATTGCGGGGTCTTCACCGGGAACAACTGTTATTTCGGGTAATTTTACGCTGGATTTTTTAAGGTGAAAATTTAATCCGGAAATATTGTTTTTCAATTTTATTTTTAATGTGTCGGATATATATCCCAAAAAAGAAGCAATTAAGGTGTATTTCCCTTTTGATAATTTTAATTTATAATCCCCCTTTATATTTGATGCCCCCCCCATTGTTGTTCCGGCAATTTGTATGTTGGCATAACTTAAAGGTCTAAGGTTATCATCAAAAACATTCCCGCTTACTTCGTGTTTTTGAGCAAAAATATTTGCAGTGAAAATGACAGCTAAAAAGATAAATGTTAATGTTGATTTCATATTAAGATAAATTACTTTTAATTTTATAAACAAACATAAATTATATTAACTTCATTTAACAAACATTAGTTTCATATTATGAAAAATATTGTCGGAATACTGAGAGAAGGGGCCGATAAACACGGAGAGAAAAGAACAGCTATCACTCCCAAAAATGCAAAAAGAATTGTTGATTTAGGTTTTAAATTATTAATTGAACCTGCTGTTGACACCGAAACAGAAGAAATTAAACGAGCCTTCAGTGACAGTGAATATCAAAATGTTGGTGCTGAAATTAAAAACGAACTTTCCGGTGCAAAAGTAATTTTTGGGCTTAAAGAAATTAATACAAATAAAATACTTCCAAATAAAACATATTTATTCTTCTCCCACACACACAAAGGGCAGAAAAAAAACATGCAAATGTTAAAAGAACTTGTTAAAAACAATTCAACATTAATTGATTATGAATTAATAACAGACACTAACGGAAGAAGACTTATTACCGCTTTTACCTACATAGCCGGAAACGCAGGAATGGTTGACACACTCTGGGCTTTGGGTAAAAAATTATTACTAAAAGGAATCACCAACCCATTTGAAAACATAGTTCAATCTGTAGAAACGGGAAGCATAGATAAAGCAAAAACATTATTAAACCAAGTCGGTGAGGAAATAATATCTAACGGGACGCCCCAAAATATTCCTCCTATAATTTGCTGTGTTTTAGGCAGAGGTAAAACAAGTGTAGGCGCCGGTCAAATATTAGACGAACTGCCTGTTGAAGACATTACTGTTGAACAGCTTCCTTCGGTTTTTAACTCAGGTTCAAAAAATAAAATTTACAGACTTGTGCTTGAAGTATATGATATTTACAAATTAAAAAAAGAATACATTAGTGCGGATACCGGCTCGACAGAAGAGGAAAGAATAAATCATTATCTGCAAAATCCGGAAATGTATGAAACTAATATGGAAAATGTTTTACCTTACGTTACTGTATTAATGAACTGCATTATCTGGTCTGACAATTACCCGAGAGTGCTTACAAATAAATTGATGAAAAAGATTTATACAAAACATAAAAATTTGATGGCAATAGGTGATGTTACCTGTGACCCAAACGGTTCGATAGAGTTTTCAAAAGAAACCTGGATTGATAATCCTGTTTATAACTATGATCCGCTGAATGAAAAATCAACAGACGGGTTTTACCCGGACGGAATTACCGTTATGGCTGTTACAAATCTACCGTGTGAGTTTTCTGCCGATGCTTCTGAAAAATTCAGTGATCAATTGCTTCCTTTTTTAGAAGATATAATTTCTGCCGACTTCGAATTGGATTTTACAAATACCTCTTTACCCGAACCAATTAAAAATGCTGTGATAATGTGGAGGGGAAAATTTACAGACTGTTATAAATACATGGAAGAGTATTTAGATTAATTCTCTTTACACTTTAATACCCTATAAAACTTCAAACAAAAAAATGATAACTGTATTATTCAAGAAATGTTTTTATTATAAAAAGTTAATGTTTATGTTTAACATCTATAATTTATTATTAATACGGGGTTCTAAATGAAAACTAAAATATTTTTAAGTGTTGTGATTTTTTTGTCATCTGTTAATTTAGCTTTTTCACAAGAAACAAAAACGGACAGTATAACTGCACAACAGGTTATTGAAAAATACATAAATGCCATCGGCGGAAAGGAAAACATATCAAAGATTAAAGATAAAACTTCTATATTACGTGGAAGTGTATCGGGCATTGATGTAACAACAGTTATTTATCAAAAATTACCTGATAAAATAAGACAGGAAATTAACGCCGGTGCTGTTGATCAAGTTATAAAATATGACGGAAAAAAAGCTGTAATGATTGTCGGTGAGAACAGCAGAAATTTAAGCGGTTCTACTTTAGAAGCTTTGAAATATGAAGCCATGTTAGATTTTATATTAAAACTTAATCAATTAAAAATCGATTTAACATTATCCGGAATAGAAAAAGTTAACAAAAAAGATGCATATAAAGTTGAATTGAAATTTTCTTCCGGTGAAGTTTGGAAACAATTCTTTGATGTTGAAACAGGTTTAAAAGTTAAAGCTACAAAAACTATAAGCACACCGCAGGGTTCTTTTGCACAAACAACTTACTACGGAGATTATAAAGCTTTAGGGGGAGTTAAATACCCTTATACTATAAAACAAACTGTTGGTCCGCAATCATTGGAATTTAAAGTAAGCTCCATGAAAGTAAATACCGGCTTAAAGGATGATAAATTTAAAATTGAATAATCTTTTATAACATTGATTACAAAACCCAAAATTTTTTAATAAATTATTTTGGGTTTTTTTTTAAATAATGTTCCATCACATAGTAATCACTTACAATAATTTGAAAACTACGTAAAAATAAGCGCTAACAATCAGCGCTGAAATAAAATTGAAAACAAATCCTACCCGAACCATTTTTTTTATCGGTACATATCTGGAACCAAACACTATTGCATTCGGCGGTGTTGCAACAGGAAGCATAAAAGCGCACGAAGCTGCAACTGTAACCGGTAACATAATAAGTGTTGGGGGCATATTTAGCTCAGTGGCAAACACAGCAAATATTGGCAGAACTGTTGTAGCAACTGCCGTATTTGAAGTAAATTCAGTAAGAAATGAAATACTAATTGTCAATATCAACAACATTGGAAAAAAGGATAAGTGTTGCAGAAAGACTAAATGTTGACCGATATAATTAGCAAGACCGGTTTTTTGAATTCCGTCTGCCAATGCAAATCCCCCTCCAAAAAGTAGAAGTATATCCCAGGGAAGTTCCAATATGTTTTTTAAGTTTAGAAGGTTAGTTCTTTCTTTTTTATTTTTTACGGGAATTATAAAAAGTAAAACAGCCATTCCAATTGCTATAGTGCTGTCTTGAATTTTATTTTGAAGACCAAAAAGATGAGGCCATCCCCGTATAGTCACAAACCCAAGTTGAATATCTGTCCTAAATATCCACAAAAAAGCGGTGGTTATAAAAATCCACATAACCCATTTCTGCGGAACTGTCATCGCACCGAGTTCTTTTAATTTTGTTCTAAAATATGTTTTCTCTTGGATGTTCGGTAAATCTTTTTCCCTTATAGCTATATGTGTAAGGTAAAACCACAAAGCAGCGAAAAGTAGTACTACAAGAGGTAAAGCATAAATCATCCAGCGGGCAAAGGACATTTCCGGAAGCGAAGGGAAATACTTTTCATATATTCCTGTAAACACAACATTGGGCGGTGTACCGATTAAAGTACCTATTCCTCCGATGCTGGCACTGTATGCAATGCTCAACATTAATATCGTACCAAATTGGTTTCGCTCTACTACCCCGCCCGACTTGCTTCCGTAAATTTGATGTATTACTGCGAGCCCGATTGGGAGCATCATAATAGTTGTTGCCGTGTTGCTAATCCACATAGAAAGTAAAGCGGTAGCCAGCATAAAGGCTAATATCATTCGTCTGGTATTGTTACCGATAAGTGCAATTGTGAACAGGGCAAATCTTTTGTGAAGTTTCCATTCCTGTAAAGCAATTGCAATTATAAATCCACCCATAAATAAAAAAACCAAATGGTTGGAATAGTTTGGTGCAACTTCACTTGTTTTCATTATATTCAACAGCGGATATAACGCAAGTGGCAGCAACGAGGTAATTGCTAACGGCAAAGCTTCGCTCATCCACCAAACAGCCATAAGCAAAGCAACGGCTATCATGTTTCTTTCGGGGGAATCAAGTTTATCGGAAATAGGGATCATTAAAGCGACAACAAAAACAACAATACCCAACCAGAATCCCCAACGCCTGCGAAGAGCAGAAATAATTTTTTTGAAAAGATTGTATGAAAGTGCCATTTCCTTTTTTCCCTTTTAGCACCTATGTGTTTTTTCACAAAATATTTATGAGAATATAATAATTTAAACAAAAATGTTTTAATATTTTAAAATAAAGAGAGATAATTGAGGCTTATCTTTAAATTATGTATTTATTAATTTAATTGATCAGCTTTTATAAAAAAACAACAAATGAATACAACTAAAATTACCGTTATTGTTTTCGACCTTGGTAATGTCCTTTTACCATTTAATTATAAAGTTGCAATCAATAAATTAAATGAAATTGAATCCGGTCTCGGTGAGAAATTCATTACATTTTATAATAACAACTATCAATACCACAGAGCATTAGAGAAAGGGGAATTGTCCGAAGAAGATTTTATAAACAGGATGCTTTCCTTCCTTAATAACAAAATTTCTGCGCTCCAATTTTGTAAAATGTATTCCAATGTATTTAAAGAAAATACAGATGTCTCAGCACTTCTACCTCAATTGAAGAAAAAATATACACTTGTTTTACTTTCAAATACTAACTATATTCATACAGACAACAGATAGAAATTTATA
>CAZTZZ010000082.1:0-7545 GCA_964617905.1 uncultured Ignavibacteriaceae bacterium
CACAAGTTTTTACTTTTCACCACACTCTGTCATGCTGAACTTGTTTCAGCATCTCCTTTATTTTTTAAAACATAAAGTTTTCTATTTCCAATGTCTTTGGATTGCCAAGCAGAACAAACTGCAGATTATTCATATATTTTTTAGAAATATTAAGAATATCTTCCGTAGTAACGTGCTGCATATATTCTTTAAACTTTGCACTTTCAGCATAGCCCACTCCCGAAAGTTCGTAAGCAGCAAGTATGTTTGCCTGCGATGCATTTGTTTCATTTCCTAAATAATATCTTGTTATCATCACGTTAACTTTATTTCTTAATTCGCTGTTTTTAACTTTTTCGGTTTTCAACTTTTCAACTTCAGCGCGCATAACTTTAATTGTAGTATCCGGTTTCACGGCTGTAACATAGATGAATCCGAAATTAGAAAATCTGTTCGCGTTTCCGGCGGCAGGCGCATAAGACAATCCCCTGTTAGTTCTAACTTCCTGGAATAATCTATCTCTTAATATTGATGAAGCTATTCTCATTGTATAAAAATCCTTTGTACCGAAAGCGGGAGCAGAAAAACTGCCCTGAATGTAGTTAGTAGGTAATTTTCTTTTAACTATTTTTATTGAAGGTACCTGGTGCATTACATCAGTATATTTTATTGGACTAAAATTACCGGCGGGTAGTTTGCCAAAAGATTTTTTTACCATTTTTTCAACTTCTGCTTTGTCTGCGTTTCCTACAACCACTAAAAGCATTGAAGATGTATTCATTCTGTTTTTCAAATATGCTTTTAATTGCGAGCTTGTAAATGAAGAAACTGTGTTTATTGTTCCGCTTACACTTACCGAATAGGGATGATTCGTGTAAAATGCCCTTGTGCTTAACTGACTTAAATACGGATCGGCATTATCTACATTTTGTTTAATTGCAGAAATTACCTGTGCCCGCAATAATTCTACATCTTTTTTGTCGAATAACGGATTAAGAAGAATATCCGTAAAAATATTCCACGAATCTTCAAAATTCTGTTTTACACACCTTAATTGCAAAGACGAATAATCTGAATTGACAGTAGAAAATATTTTTGAATCCATTTTTTCAAGCATTGAATTCAGTACATCTTTGGGATAATTCTTTGTAGCTTTCTGAGCAGTTAAAAGTGCAAAGTTTTCTATCCCCGAAATTTCAGGTGTTAAAACGGCGGCACCGCCTTTTAAATATATATTTGCAGAAATAATATTTGTTGAAGTGTTCTTTTTAAGGATTACTTTCAAACCGTTAACGGTAAAAGATTCCGTACCGGAAGCAAAAGTTAGTCCTGATAGTCCTGATATTCCTAATACTATTAAGAATATTGTAAGTTTTAATTTTCGGAAATTCATTTTATACTCCTTAAATTCTTTTTTATAAACCAAGTTTTGTTCTTACTTTAGGAGCAACCAAAACTCCTTCCACATGCTTTTTACCTATTACATAATTATTCAAATAATTGTTGATATCGTCTCTCGTTACTTTTTTAAGATTGTCAACGTAATTCAAATAATAATCCAAATTTGCAATTGCCCACCAATAACCTACGGTGTGAACAAATTGTGACGGTCTTTCTCTTCCGTATTGGTCATCAATAGCCAAAATTGTTTTTGCGCTTTCAAGCTGTTCATCTGTATAATAGTCTTTTGAAGTCATTTTTTTAATTTCATTATAAATTGCTTTCTCGCATTTTTTATAATTTTGCGGAGAGGTTTGAGCGAAAACCGAAATTGGTCCACCGTGATTTAAAGTATTATATCCCATATTAATACCGTAAGCTAATCCGGTTTCTACTATATTTTTGTAAAACTTTGATGTTTTCTGTCCAAGTATAAATGAAAGGACATCGGCAGCGTAAGTTGCCTGAGGGTCTTCGGAAACATTGGGACCCTGCCAAACAATATACATCCCTACAAAATTAATTGGTTTTTCAACTACAACAGTTTCTGTTTTCTTAATAGGAGGATGCGTTGGTATTTTCAAATAACTGAACGGATTTTTTCCCTTTTTCCATTTTGCAAATATTTTTTCGGCTAATTTAAATCCTCGTTCGGGTGTAATGTCTCCTGAAAGAATCAGCGCAGAATTATTTGGAATGTAAAATCTGTCCTGAACAGTCTGCATTTTTTTTGTTGTTGCAGTCATAATAATTTTCCTGTCGCCGATTACATTTTTTCTGCTGTAATATTTCCACCAGACTTTTTTATCAACTGCTCTTATTAGATGAAAGAACGGACTTGATTCATTTCTATCGTACTCACCGGTAACAACGGGTCTTTCGTTAACAAGTTCTTGTTGTTTGAACAAAGGACCTGAAATTGCATTGTACATAAAAGCCATAGCTGGTTCCACGCTGTCCTTTGGAACGGTAAAGAAATAATTAACTCTCTCCTGACTTGTTGTTCCGTTCCAGCTTGCTCCTAATTCATTGAGCCTTTCCATATATCTTTTTTGATTTGGAATAGTTTTATTAGCCTTGAAGAACATATGTTCGTAAAGGTGGGAAAGTCCGTCATATTCCGGCGGTTCTGTGTATGCGCCGTTTTTTACATTAATTTCTACAGTAATTAAAGGTACAGCAGGATTGTGAATAACAATTACGTCTAAGCCGTTACCCAATGTCTTGCTGAAAATATCATACTTTTGTGCATAAGCATTTACCGCAAGTAAACTTGTAAACAGCAGAGTAAAAATAAATAATTTAATTTGTTTCATTTTTCCCTCATTGTTTATTAAAATTGATAAAAAATATTAATGTTTTTATGAGTTTGAGAATGTTAACCTAAAAATATACTTACTCAAATACAATTCCATTTATCACAAATTTTATTGAAATTTATCCATCAAATGTACTAAGTTATAAACAGAATTATTTTTTGAAAATAAACAACAATTATGAAAATTAAATTCCATTGTTTTATCAATATTATTTTGAGACTATCAATAATTTCAACCTCTCTTTGTATACTTATTATCAACTTTACAGGCTGTAATTTATATGAAGAAAAACCTGTTGCAGCAAAAAACGGAATAGTTGTATCAGTAAGTTCAATTGCATCACAAGTTGGTGTGAATATTTTAAAACAAGGTGGAAATGCTGTAGACGCAGCGGTAGCAACAGGATTTGCACTTGCAGTCACCTATCCTCAAGCCGGAAATATCGGCGGGGGTGGATTTATGGTGATTCACCTTGCGAATGGGAAAAACACAACTATTGATTTCAGAGAGAAAGCACCGCTTAAAGCTTACAGAGATATGTATCTGGATAGTGTTGGAAACTTTTTACCCGAATTAAGCCAAACAGGAGCTACTTCAACGGGTGTGCCTGGAAGTGTTGCAGGTATGTTATATGCTTTGAAAAAATACGGAACAATGAACATATTTGATGTAATTCAACCTGCTATTGATTTAGCAAAAAACGGTTGGAAACTGAATTATGAAACTGCTAAATCTTTTGAATATTATTTACCTGAATTTAAAAAATATTCTTCTTCTTTAAATACATTCACTAAAAAAGGGTATTTATATAAAGAAGACGATATTTTCAAACAGCCGGAACTATCAGCAACACTAAGATTAATAAAAGAAAAAGGAAGTGACGGTTTTTATAAAGGAAGAATTGCTGAGTTGCTAATAAAACAAATTAAATTATTGGGTGGATATATAGCTCAAGAAGATTTAGACAATTATCATCCTATTGAGCGTGAACCAATAATAGGAAATTACAGAGGATATAAAATTGTTTCAATGCCTCCTCCAAGTTCAGGCGGAATTGCCTTGGTTGAAATGTTGAACATACTTGAGAATTATTCGATTTATCAAAACGATTGGGGAACTAGCAAATATGTGCATAAGTTAGTGGAGGCAATGAAATACACTTATGCCGACAGAACCGAATATCTGGGGGATGATGATTTTTATCCCGTTCCAAGGAAGGTACTTACTTCAAAAAAATATGCAAAATCAATCTTTGACAAAATTGGTGATAAAGCCACACCGTCAGAAAATATTGAAGCAGCAAAAATTTATAAATATAATGAGTCAACTGAAACTACTCATTATTCCGTTTATGATAAATTCGGTAATGCTGTAGGTGTAACCACAACTTTAAACTCTTCTTTCGGTTCAAGAATAGTTGTTGATGGTGCAGGTTTTTTACTCAACAACGAAATGGATGATTTCAGTGCAAAACCTGGCGAGCCAAATATTTACGGACTTCTCGGAAGCGAAGCAAATTCTATACAACCCGGTAAAAGAATGCTTAGTTCTATGACACCAACTATTATTTTGAAAGATAATAAACCATTTTTGATCCTTGGTTCTCCTGGGGGTGCACAGATAATTACAACTGTTTTGCAAGTAATCTCAAACGTGATTGATTTTAATATGGATATTAAACAGGCAGTTGATGCACCAAGATTTCACCACCAATGGCTGCCCGATGAAATTGTCTACGAAGAAGATACCTTTTCGGGGGATGTAAAAGATGGACTTAGCAAATTAGGTTATTCATTTAAAGATGAAAATCTTGACAGAAGAAAAATTGGGATGGTTGCCGCAATTATGATTGACATCAAGAACAAACTTATTTTTGGTGCTTTTGATAAAAGAGGACCGGGTAAGGCCGTTGGTTATTGATCAATTTACTTCAGTGGGTATTTTATAAATTTATTTCATTAAAATCATTTTCTTGGTCTGAACAAAATTTACTTTTTTACCTAAAGCTGATAACCTGTAAAAATAAACACCGGAAGCTAATCCACTTCCAATAGAGGATGCATCAAAGCTAATGTTGTAGTTTCCTTTTTGTTTTGTTTCGTTCAACAAAGTAGCTACTTCTTTACCTAGTATATTATAAATTTTTAAGGTTACATTGCTGACAGCTGATATCTGAAAACTGATTGTTGTACTCGGATTAAAAGGATTGGGATAATTTTGTGAGAGGGAAAAACTTTTTGGAATAGTGTTGTTTATTTTTTCATCATTTAAACTTGTTACTACGCCGTTGTTATATCTTACCAGGCTAAAATCATAATTATTTCCGTTAAAGGATCCGCCTACTGCTATAATTTTTCCGTTGTTCTGTATTGCAAGTGCAGTAAGCGTATCATTAAAAAAATTTATATCGGTAATTACTTTGCCGTCTGTTCCGAAAGAATTATCTACATTTCCCAAAGAATCGAACCTAATTAAAGCAAAATCATCTCCGTTTCCTTTTTTTGTTATTCCGCCAATAATAATTTTACCGTCATCTTGAAGAACAGAAGTAATGCCTCTATCATTGATGTTACCAATTTTTGTTTTTACAATTCCGTTTATTCCATAACTAGAATCTATTTCCCCAATTAGGTCATAACTAACAGTAGTAAAGACATTTTGTACTCCGTTAAATGTATATCCGCTGACTAATATTTTATTATCATTTTTAATTAATACGGAATTAGCAAAATCATCTCCGGGTCCAATTTCCGTTGCTACCTTTCCTGTTATCCCAAAAGTAGAATCTAATATTCCATTATTATCATATTTTACAGTCGTAAAATTATTTTTTATACCGCTAAATGAATATCCGGCAAGTATTATTCCATCATTTGTAATTATTGCACTACTTTTAGATATATTATTGAATGTGCTTATTTGAGTTACAACTTTTCCGTTATTACCGAATGTTTTATCCAAATTTCCGTCAGAGTTATATTTTACAACGGCAAAATCATTTCTAATAAAACGTTCTGTAAAACCTGACTGAATTATGCCTCCGGATTCTAAAATTATCAATGAGACAGCCATATCGTCAAAAATTCCGATTGATACAGCAGCTATTCCGTTATTATTAAATCTATCATCCAAAACTCCATTATTTTTATATTTTACCAAAGCAAAATCGAATGCATTTCCTGTCCAAGTATAACCGCCTACAAAAATAGATCCGTTTTTATCTACCTTAACGGACGTTGCTTTGTCGTCTTTGTTACCTATTTGTGTGATAACTTTTCCGCCCTTTCCAAAAGTATTATCCAGAGTTCCGTCAGTATTAAATCTTACAGTTATAAATTTGAATGAAGTATCTGAAAACATAAAACCGGTCACAACTATTTTACCGTCAGCCTGTACTGCAACATCTTGTGCAATATCATCTGTTTGACTAAAGGATAATATTACTTTTCCGTTTACACCGAAAGATTTGTCAAGGCTGCCGGGTTGTGCGAAAACCATTCTGAAAGATAAGACAAAAACGAATATAGTAATGAAGAGGATGTAAATTCTTCTATTCATCGTATTATAAAATTATGATGATAATAGATAAGGGAAAAAGATAAATATTTATGTCAGGCTAATGACAAAATCATTTATAATTTATTCAGGATCGTATACAGCAATATGGCTGGCATTTGTTACAAGACTTCCATCCAAATCAGTAATCGATGTAAATAGTCCGCCCACAAATAATTTTTGATTACCGTAATTTCCAATTGAGTAAATACCGTCGTTTATATCAATTGCGCACGAAGACCAGCTTGTTCTGTTCCATCTTGTCATTTTTTTAGTATTAGGTACTTTTGCTCCTGTACTGTTTTTAGCAGAGTTGAACCAGCCTCCGATATAAAGAAATCTACTGCTCATTGTTATAGCTTGAACCGGTCCGTCGACGCCTTTAGCTAATGCATGCCAACTATTACCATCCCAACGCGCTATATTATTTGCATCGTGAATATATTCACCGTTGTTTGCTTTAACAAAAGTGAATGTTCCGCCAACATAAATATCATTGCCGTCTTTTAGCATCGTTAATACGGCAACTCCACCTATTCCTTTTCCAAGTGCATACCATTTTTCCGTAGCTCCTCCCCATCTTGCAATTCTTATTGTATTCGGGACTTTAGAACCGTCACTATTTTTAACATTTCTGAACAAACCGCCAACATATATATCATTGCCGTTTGTAATTATTGAATAAACATTACTTTGTGCACCTCCTCCGAGAGATTCCCAATTTGCACCGTTCCATTTTACAATGCCCCTTGTGTTTTTTACTTTTTTACCCTCGTTATTGTAAACATATCTGAACCAGCCGCCCACATAAATATCATTTCCGTTAACGGCAATTGCCATAACTTCATTTTCTACACCTTTTAATAACGGATGCCAATTTGAACCGTCCCATCTTGCAATAAATCTGCAGTTTGTATCTGCTGAATCATCTGTTATTTGGATTCCGGTAAACGCTCCCCCGACATACACATCACTACCATTAACGGCTATAGCACTTACTGTGTTTCTTGTACCTCTACCTAATGCTGACCAGCTATGTCCATCCCATTTTGCAATATGCATTGTATTTGGAACAACAGATCCATCACTGTTTTTTACAAATTTAAATCTTCCTCCAATGTAAACGTCACTACCGTCTATAGTAATTACATTTACAACATGTTCTGTTCCCCCGTTTACTGAAGACCAACGAGGTACTTGTATTGAATCATTTTCAATTATGCTGAATACTGGCTCTGAAGTAATTGGATCT
>CAZTZZ010000083.1:0-7459 GCA_964617905.1 uncultured Ignavibacteriaceae bacterium
ATTTATCCTCCATTAAAAAAAGACTAATTAAAACATAAATGATATTACCATTTTTATCTAATGCTTCAATACTATAATTAATTATTTTTTTATCTTGTTTTAATGTTTTTAGTATTAAATCTCTTTCAGATTTATCTTTATAAAAATCCAGTATATAAAGACCGATAACATCACTTATTTTTCTGAAACCCATCATTTTAGCAAAAGCTGTGTTACAAGAAATTATTTTGCCGTCTAAAGCAGTTTCAATTATACCGGAATAATTATTATCAAAAACTTTTTTGTATTTATCTAAGGAAAAATCAAATTTATTTGTTTCTTTTTTAATCGCTGTACTTAGCACTATATTTTCGTTGCGTAATTTATCTTCTGCTTTCTTTATTCTATACATTACTTTAATTTGAGCAATCAATTCTACAGGCTCAAATGGTTTAGCCAGGAAAGCGACTGCACCTAAATCTAAAGCCTTTATTTTACTTTCAGAATCTGTTAATACACCGGAGATAACTAATATAGGGATATGCTTAGTTTTAATATCGGATTTTAACTTTGAGCAAACCTCAAAACCGCTAATTCCCGGCATCGATAAATCAAGTATAATTACATCCGGAAGTTCTTTGTGTGCAGCTTTTATCCCCTCTTCGCCTGATTGTTTAGACAATACCTTGGTACCGGGTAATTGCTCTTCTACAATTCTCTCAATTAAGTAATGATTTTCTTTTTTGTCGTCAATCAGTAGAATCTTATCCAATTCAAAGCCTTTTAAAGAATTTATAGTATCTATTTAATTAAAAATATTTTTACTTACAAATACTTTTCTTAAATATATACAAAAAGAAGAAATAACTTTACTAATAGTTAGTTTGATCTTCTTTTATAATTTAAATTTTGTACAACATATATCAAAAAAAATGCGAAAAAGCCTAACAGGCTTAAAATAATGTCAAGTCTTTCAATAGAAAACAATTCACGTGAATGAATAAAAAAGATAAATATTTTAATTAATATATCAACAACCATAAAAATAAGAAATCCATAAATTCCCTGCATAAATGGCTTGAAAATAAATTTATAAATGGAATGTGAAATATTTGTTTTTACCAAATACATTATTTTGCCTTCTTTGGTTTTTTACTTATATAAATAATACAAAAATTATACCATTTCAGAATGTTCTATTATTTTGTATTTATTGATTTTACCAAAGATTGCAAGCGTAATAATTACCTAATAAGAGGAAATTGTTACATGTAGGTAATGAATTTATTCTCTCAATTAACATAGAGATATAATTTAAGATTTTTTTTTCTTAAAACAGAACAAAATATCTTGCTGATTTTTGCAATTCATTAAAAGTCAGCCGATATATATATTTAGAACTTACGTAAAGATTATTTCAGCGCCGGCCGATTTTTCGTAAAACTGTCCTACGGAAATTATTTCATCCACTTGCGGACAGAAATCATTTTTATTCAAATGAAACATATCAACTGTTGCTTTACAAGCATAAATTTCGGCACCGGAATCGTGAATCATTTCTATGAATTCCCTTACGGGAGGAATATCTATTTTTTCCATTTTGCTTTTCATTTTGTTTGTTGCAAAAGCTGACATCCCGGGAATACCGCCAATCATTGTAGGAATATGCATTGCCGGATTACCTACTGTTGCTACTTTAATATGATCCATTCTTTTCTCAATAACAGCATCCAATCCGAAGAAAGTAAAAAACAGAGTTGCTTCAATTCCTTCCATTCTTGCACCGTTTGCCAAAATTAATCCCGGGTACACTCCTTCCAGAGAACCCTTTGAAACTATAATTGAAACTCTTTCAATTTTATCTGACATTTTCTTAACCCCCTTATTATTAAATACAACCCTTAGGTTTTGGTAAGCCTGCTATTTTAGCGGCTTTTTTTACTGGGCCTTTAGGGAAAAGTTGATAAAGTTCTTTAACATTTACACCGCTTTCCTTTGTTAATTTACGTATTGACGGGGCTACCCCTTTTTCAATAAAAATATCTCGCATAAAATTTATTACAGTCCAGTGATGTCCGGTTAATTCGACTTCTTCTTCACGAGCTAATTCTTCTGCAATATTTTCATTCCAATCTGTGAGATTTTTAAGATGACCGTCTGCATCTCTTTCAAGTAATAATTCTTTTTCTTTCAATGTATACAAATTTGTTTTTTTATATGTAAATATTTTCTTCTAATAAATTGGCAATTCATAATAGCAAATAATAAGAGAGATAAAGATTTTCTGTATTAGGTGTAGAACAAATATTTAATAACTGCTTTCGCTTTTTTGTCCGAGTACAATTTTAACACTGGCACTGGCGCCAATCCTATCTGCACCGCTGGCAATCATAGCATTTGCATCTTCTCTTGAACGAATTCCGCCTGAAGCTTTTACACCGACCGAACTGCCGACAACGTATTTCATAAGTGCAATATCACCCACTGTAGCGCCGCCTTTACTAAATCCCGTTGATGTTTTTACAAAATCCGCTCCTGCGTGTTTACAGATAATGCAAGCTTTAATTTTTTCTTGGTCAGTTAGCAAAGCCGTTTCAAGAATTACTTTGCAGATATCCCCTTTCTTTTTTGCAGCAAGCACAACTTGATTTACATCGTTAAAAACATAATCATAATTTCCTTGTTTAAGCTGCCCAACATTTATAACCATATCAATTTCTTCCGCGCCGTTTTTAATTGCCTGCTCGGCTTCAAATCTTTTAGTTTCTGTTGTAGTTGACCCAAGGGGAAAACCGATAACTGTACAGACTTTTACACCGCTTCCTTTTAGCAAATCACTGCAGAGAGAAACATACCCGGGATTTATGCATACCGATGCAAACTGATATTTTTTTGCTTCTTCGCATAAAGCGGTAATATCATCTGCAGTTGCTTCAGGTTTTAATAAGGTGTGGTCAATTTTTCTTGCAACACCTTTATTGGCAAGTATATCTCCAATTCCCAAACCGGCTGCAATTCTGTCGGCGCCGCTGTTAACAATATTGGTTACGGCATCAGGTTGAGTTACTACATTTGTTTCCCATCCTTTACACGAATCACCTTTGCAATAAAATTCTCTTAAAGTTTTTTCAAGTAATTCTTCAGCATTAAGTTTTTTTGTATCTATGTAGCTCATTTTATCCACCAAAATTTTTATAAGCTTTGAATGTATTTTTTAACAGCATTGCTATTGTCATCGGACCAACACCACCGGGGACAGGTGTAATATAAGAAGATTTTTGGGAAACATCATCAAATTTTACGTCTCCCACAACTCTGTGACCTCTCTTCTTTGTCGAATCTTCTACACGATTTATCCCCACATCAATTACAACAACTCCTTCTTTTACCATATCGGCGGTAATAAATTCGGCTCTGCCGATTGCTGTGATAAGTATATCTGCCTGCTTTGTATAATAAGATAAATCATCCGCAGCAGAATGACAAACAGTCACAATTGAATTTGCAAACTGTTCTTTTTGTACCATAATATTTGCGATTGGTTTACCGACAATATTACTTCTACCCACAATAACAACGTGTTTACCCTTTGTTTCAATATCGTATCTTTTAAGCAATTCTTGAATTCCTGCTGGTGTACAAGAGCGAAGTGCATCTTTTCCAATTACTAACCTGCCTACATTTACAGGGTGAAAACCGTCAACATCTTTTTCCGGTTTTATCGCTTCAATTATTTTATCTTCGTTTATGTGTTCAGGCAGGGGTAATTGTACAAGTATACCATGATAATTGTTATCGTTATTATATCGGTCAATTATTTTAAGTAATTCTTCTTCTGAAATATCTGCCGGAAGAATCTCGGTTTTACTCTTCATTCCAATCTCTTCACATGCTCTGCCTTTGCTTTTAACATAAATTTGCGAGGCAGGATTATCACCCACGAGTATTGCTACAAGCCCCGGCACCTTTTTACCTTGTTCGGTAAGAGTAGAAATCTCTTTCTTCAGTTCTTCTCTTATTTCTGCCGCTGTTTTTTTTCCGTCTATTATTTGCATATTGTAAATTGTTTCAGCAAGCTTCAGACTGCGCTAACTACGCAACCTGAAGGTTGCGCTTACAAAGTATTTTATAGCTTATACATTTTTCTTAAATTTTTATATCGTATTCTTTTGACAAATACGATCGCAACTTTTTATCCTTCTCAATCTCTTTTGCAAAAGGATTAGAATTTTGCCAACCTGTTTTTCCTGTTTTTCTAAAATTTTCTAATCGTCTCAATGTAATTTCGCAAAAAATTGTATCAATATCAGAAGTATAGCATTTTCTTCCCAATTTTTCAGATGCAATTAATGTAGTACCGGAATGCGAAAAAAAGTCAACAACAATATCATTCGCATTGCTGCTTGCTTCTATAATTCTCTCAATTGCTTTTAGCGGTTTCTGTGCGAAGCATCCGTTTACATTTTCCTCCATTCTGTAAAATACTTGCTGAATGTCCACCCAAACATTTCCTGCACGGATGTTGCCGGATTTACTCCTTTCAATATTTTCAGTCTGCTTACCGCTTACAGTTTTGTAATATCCCTTTAATATTTTCGGAATATCTGTGTACTCGGCATTTATATTAAATTTAGGTTTCCCTTTTACATAGTATAACAGTTCTTGTCTTACAGACATCCAGTTTTTCTGTGTTCCGTATCCTCTTTGGTTTCTAAGTGTAATCAAACTCTTTGACTGAAACTCAGTTCCTTTCATCATCTGCATAAATTCAGGAAGCGGAGAGAAGCCTTTTTTTTGGTCAGCGCCCAGCCATACGTAAAAGGAAGAATCTTGTTCTAAAACAAAATCAATATTGCTGACCCAGTTTTTACACCACGTTATAAATTTTTGTGTATTGGTTTCTTTGAATGCTACAAAATTATAGGGCGGGTCTTGAACTGACAATGAGGTTTTTTTACCATTCATTATTTTTTTTATCGAATTTTTATCTTCAATGTCAATACATCCAATTTTATGCATCCCTTTTTCATCTACCCAAATATCACCTTCTTTAAATCTGGAATAAGGCCTAAGCAGTTCTTTTAATTCAGGGTCTTGGTCTATTCGTGGAAGTTGGAAATTGGTCATTTGTCAAAAGTCAATGGTTAATTTTCATCGGTGGATTTATCGTTTTCTGTTTTTCTGATAAATTCGGGAAATAATATTCTTTCTAATTCTAAAGTTTTACCCGTATCAATATCAATTTTAAGAAACATTCCGCATAAATGACCGTCGTTTTCAGCGGCTTCATATTTTTGTGGTGTCTGATATAAAAATCTGTTTATAGCAGCAACTGTTTTCATACCGATAACCGAGTCATACGGTCCTGTCATGCCAACATCGGTTATATATCCCATTCCATTAGGGAAAATTCTTTCATCGGCTGTTTGTGTGTGGGTGTGAGTGCCGACTAAAGCAGATACTTTTCCATCTAAATAATGAGCCATTGCAATTTTTTCTGCAGTAGCTTCAGCGTGAAAATCTACAAAAATTATTTTAGTTTCTTCTTTAATTTTATTTATTATCCAATCGGCTTTTCTAAAAGGACAATCGATTGCAGCCATAAATGTTCTTCCTTGAAGATTAACTACACCTATTTTACCCAGTTTTGTTTCTGCTATATAATAACCATTGCCATAAGTACCTTTGGGATAATTCAACGGACGAAGTGAGCGCGGTTCTTCTTTTAAATAATCCTGTGACTGCCTTTTGTCCCACGTGTGGTTCCCTCCGGTTATAACGTGCACTCCCAAATCAAATAAAATTTTTCCCTCTTTTCCGGTGCAGCCTTTTCCTCCTGCAGCATTTTCACCGTTGGCAATTACAAAATCGGCTTTGTATTTTTGAATAAGCGACGGCAGCCAGGTCTGCACTAAATTGATACCCGGTTTTCCTACAATGTCGCCAATAAACAGAAGATTAATTGTATTCATATTATCCCTTAATTGGAAAGTAAATATATTTAATAATGAAGATAGTTGAAATAGCTGTCAGTTTTCGGCTTTCAGCATTCGGCGATCAGCTTTCGGCTTTTTTTTGATATGATTTTATTTGTTCAACTTGTTGTCACCGACCACTCGGTGACAAGGTATTTTATTGAGGTAATAATTTAATCTATCAATCAATAATTACCCCTAACATTTTAGTATTAACCTTGATTATTGAGTGATCTTTATTTTTGTAATTTTTAGCACTTGAATAATGATAATCTTCAGGTCGTGTAACTAATCCGGCATTAACGGGATTATTATGAATGTAATTAAGTTTTGTGTAAAACATTCTTTGATCTCTGATAACTTGATCATCGAATCTTTTCATCCAAAATTTTCTTTTTCTATCTCTATACTCTATTGCATTTTTTTCAAATATCTTTATTAAATCCTTGCCTTTCATATTTTCAATTATTTCCATAATATCCCAAGCACTATATTTTTTTATATCACGCATAATATCCGATATTGTACCTTTTGTTCTGTCGACTTGTACTATCCAATGGAAATGGCTTGGCATTATTACATAAGCAAGAATATCAAAATTATACTTCTTTTGATAATGTTTGATATTTGAAATTAGAGCATCACAACATTTTGTGTCGCTAAAAACTTTTTGGAAATCAACCACTGTTGTTGTTATAAAGAAAAATGATTCTTCTGTTAGATTTGACCTTCCTCTTAGTGGCATATTGTTTTTTTAATTACAAACTAATAAAATATGTTTATTCCTGCCATCGAATGGTCGATGGCTACATCACAATAATGAAGATAGTTGAAATAGCTGTCAGTTTTCGGCTTTCAGCATTCGGCTATTTTTGGAAATAATTTTATATAGTAATAAATTTGATTATGTCTAATAATTCTCAACAAGATATTCTATTAAACGATGCGGAGTTTTGTGTGGTCGATACAGAAACCACGGGACTTTCAGCAAGCAGAAACAACATAATTGAAATAGGGATTGTAGTTGTCAATAAATTAAAAATTTCTAAAAAGTATCACTCAATGGTTAATCCCGGAAGATTTGTACCAGCTAACATTACAATGATAACCGGTATTACAAACGAAGAAGTTAAAGACGCACCTTTTTTTGAGGATATCGCAAATGAAATTGCAGATTTCATAAATGATAAAGTGATAGTTGCACATAATCTATCTTTTGATAAAAGTTTTCTTAGAAAAGAATTTTTATCAACTGAGAATACCTTGCCCAAAGTATCTGAGCTTTGCACGGTAAAATTGGCAAGAAAAGTCTTTCCTGATTTAAGCAGTAAATCATTGGGCTCTGTGTGCAGGCATTTAAATATTAAAAACTCAAATGCCCACCGTGCACTTTCCGATGCTGAAGTAACGGCCAAAATTCTTATCAAGATGATAAAGAAACTGCAAAAAGAAAAAGGAATTGAGAATCTACAAGAATTGTTGGACTATCAGCAATCAACTTATAC
>CAZTZZ010000084.1:0-7291 GCA_964617905.1 uncultured Ignavibacteriaceae bacterium
CGAATTTATTTCGGAATCTCCGGCAGTTTGCCCGCGAAACTTTAAAAACCTATTTTTTATTATGATATTAGATTTAATTGTAAAATGTACGGATGACGGTTACACAGCCGAGGTACCGAGCATAAGCGGGTGCGAATGCTGGGCGCACGATGAAGACACGGTAATAAATAAAATCTTGGACTTATCTTCTTTTTATCTGAATATTGACTCAAAAAAAATTAAATTGGACAAAGCACGCGGGACAAAACAAAAGCAAATTTATAAATTAGTATTTGATAAAAGCAATTAGTGAAAAGAGAAAGAACATCGCATAGAAAAAACAAAATCATTTCTGTCGCTTCAAAGCGGCAAAAGTCACTAAATGTAATTTTAGAAAACATACACGATCCTCACAATGTAAGCGCAATCTTCAGAACCTGCGATGCTGTCGGTGTGCAGGAAGTATCGCTTATTTATAATTACGAGAAATTTCCTAAGATAGGTAAAAAGTCTTCTGCCTCTGCTTATAAATGGGTTGAAAAGAAAAAGTATAAAACCGTAAAAGAGTGCTATGGAACGCTTCATAAATCGGGATTTAAGATTTATGCTTCTTCTTTAAATGCCGACAAAAATTTGTACGATTTAGATTTTACAGGGAATTGCGCAATTGTTCTGGGTAACGAACACAGGGGTATTTCTGATGAAGCAGGAGAACTTGCGGATGAAAAGTTTATTATCCCTATGCAGGGTATGGTGCAGAGTTTGAATGTATCTGTTGCCGCAGCGGTTATTTTATTTGAAGTTATGAGACAAAGAACAGCTAAAAGGATGTATGAAAATTCAGAATATTCAGAAGAAGAATTGGAAGAATTAATTAAATATTGGTCGAATAAGAAGTGAATAATACTTGGATGGAATTTAATAATATTAAAAATATTAATAGCTCATTAACTCTTCCTGGTGATAAATCAATATCACACAGGGCATTGATGATATCCTCTATGGCGGAAGGGGAATCTGTAATTACAAATCTGTCCAACGGTGAAGATGTAAAATCTACACAAAAATGTCTTAAGCTACTCGGTGCGGAAATCTTTGAGGTAGAGGGAAAGATAAAGGTTAAGGGAGTTGGTTTTAAAAAGTTTACTAAACCCGGTGAAGAACTTTTTGCAGGCAACTCGGGCACAACAGCTAGACTGCTTAGCGGAATTCTTGCCGCACAAAATTTTAAGTCCGTTATTACGGGAGATGAATCTCTTTCCCAAAGACCTATGAAAAGAATTATTGAACCGCTCACACAAATGGGAGGGGATATATCTTCAAATGATTTTAAACTTCCGTTAGTTTTCAAACCGTCATCAAATTTAAAAGCTATAAATTACAGCTTACCCGTTGCAAGCGCGCAGGTTAAAAGCGCTGTGCTTTTCGCAGGTCTTCATTGTGAAGATGTAACAAAGGTAATTGAGACACTTCCTTCCCGCAATCACACGGAAAAGATGTTGAATCTGAGGGCAGTTAATAATGAAGACGGGAGAATAATTTACGTTTCAAAATCCGACTATCCAATAGCCAGAGATATTTTTGTCCCTTCCGATATTTCCACAGCGGCTTATTTCATTGTACTGACGCTGCTTACTCCAAATTCATCTTTGCTTATTAAAAATGTATCTTTAAATGATAGTAGGCTTGGATTTGTTAACCATTTAATAAAAATGAGTGCGCAGATTAAATTTGAAAATGTTAATAAAAATGCAATTGAACCTTTCGGTGATTTAATTGTTAAAAGCAGTGAGCTTAAAAATATAAAAATCAATAAAGAGGATATCCCAAATCTTATTGATGAAATACCGATACTTTCAGTTGCAGGCTTATTTGCCGGAGGAGAATTTATAATTAATAATGCGGAAGAATTGAGGCACAAAGAATCCGATAGAATAAAAACCGTTGTAAGCAATCTGAGAAAATTAAACATCGATGTTGATGAAAAAGAAGATGGTTTTGTCTTTGATGATTATGTAAAAACTGACACGGCAGAATTTGATAGCTTCGGAGATCACAGAATAGCAATGTCGTTTGCTGTCTTGTCTATGTTGATGAAAAACGGCGGGAGAGTTGAAGGATTTGACTGCGTTAAAATATCCAATCCTAATTTTATGGTTCAGGTAAAAGAAATAAGCGAGTAAGATTCTTGCGTTCGTATTATTTACAAGTAAATATTAATATATTAAATCTTACATTTTAGATTCCGGATCAAGTCCGGAATGACAAACAAAGGAACATATTACAATCTACAACTCTATTACCTGATGTTCGAACACGTCAATTTTCAATTCGTCATAAATTTTATCTAAAATTTCTCTTCCGTATTTATTTGCGAAGTATAATAAATTCAGCTCTCTTTCCTGGAGATTGGAATTGGGGAACAGAGCGGAAGATATTTTATTTATTTGTCTAACGGAAGATTCATTTTTTCTTTTAACAGCATTATCTGCTTTGTTTTTCAGCTCTTCCAAATACCTGAAAATTTTCTGCTGCGATTTTGAACTTGCATCGCCCAATGTTTTATCCAATTGAAAAAGATTCTCTTTTAATTTATCGAAAGCTATTTCAAAATCATCTTTAACTTTTTTAAATAATTCATCCGTATTCTCATCCGATACTGAGGCAATTATTTTATCTTCAAGTTGTACCTTTTCTACAAAAGCATCTTTCAATTCCAAGTTAAATTTATCGAGAGATTTTAGAATCCCTTTTTCAATCAATGTTGCTGATGAACGCGGATAAATTATTGGTTCTTCAATCTCGAATAAATTGTACATAGGAAGTATCTGGGCAAAGTATGCTATTTCGCTTGGTCCTCCAACATAAAATGCTGTGGGCAGTATATAATCCTGGCAGATAGGTCTTAATAAAACATTCGGACTAAATTTTTGGGGTTGTTCGTCAATCATATTTAAGAGTTCATCCAATGTAAATTTTACCCGCTTACCTTTAAGCCTGAATCCTTCGTCTGTCGGTTCGATCAAATATCTTCCGTTTTCATCGCTGTAAAATAAATTAACGGGTTTTACTTTTATTTGTGCGTGATAAAGTTCTTCTAATGTAGCGCTTACTTTAATTACTTGCTCTGTATGCATTCGGAAGTCGGAAATTTCTTTTTTAAATATTTTCTTTAATTCAGTTTTTACACTATCGTCTTGCGGATCAAAAATTAATAAACCGTATTTATCAAATAGAGAGAAGAGTACTTGTTTGAAGGCACCTTTGAATGAATTGCCGGGTTTGTAGTAGTTTTTTAATTCGCCTAAAATATCTTTTGTAAATTCAGTTTGTCTTAAAGTTTTTTCCGTTTCTTCAAAAAATGAATTTATATCTTCGGTTATTTCTAATTTACCTACACTTATTTTATCATCGTCATTTGAAATTTTTTCACCGTAATCGATCACTTTAAAATCATTATCCAAATTCAATAATCCGATTGAGCTTACCTCGTTAAAGTCATTGTCGTCACCCTCAAGCCAGAATACTGGAACAAAATTGAAATCGCTGTATCTCCCGGAAAGATATTCGCACAACTTTATTGTTGTTAAAGTTTTATAAATTGTATAAAGCGGTCCTCCCAAAATACCAAGCTGCTGCCCTGTAACTACTGTTAAGGTCTTGTTTGTTCTTAATTTATCCAAATTATTTTTTGTCTTTTCAGATGTGTTAAAACCGGAGTATTGAGATGAGATTATTTCAGAAAGATTTATTTCTCTTGACGAAAAGCTTTCGGCTGATTTTTTAAAATGGGTAAGATATTCGTCTTTGTTTCTAAAATTATATTTGTAGAACTGAGCAACTTTTTCAAAATCGTGAACATAATCGAGAAATATTTTTGGATAACCTTCAATTTCTTTATAATTTAAGTGCATTCAAGCTCCATTAATTGAAAATATATATGTTAAAGTAAAAAAAACTGTTTTAGCAGACAACTTTGAAAACAATAAAAGAAAATAAAAAAAACAATTTTAGTGAAATCTTATTTCATTTTGCAATCAATAATAAAACTCTGCTTATTACTTTAAAATTAATAATTGCTGCAGGTTTAATTTGGTATCTAACTTACAGATTAGATTATAATAAAATACTTTTATCGCTTGAATATGCCAACTATTATTTGATAAGTGTTGCTGTAGTTCTAATGGCGCTTAACATATATTTGCAGTACCGCCGTTGGGAGTTAACCTCAAATTTATTACTTAATCAATCCGACAAAAAGATTATTTTTCAATCTTTTATTTACGGTATATCTGCCGGAGCATTCACTCCTGTAAGAATTGGAGAATATTTGGGAAGAGCCATGGCTTATAAAGATAAACCTATGCTTCATTCATTCGGCGCAACTTTTCTTGATAAATTCTTTCTTCTTATCATAGTAATATTTGTAGGCTCGATTGGGAGTGTTATATACTTAAGTATAAATTTTAAAATATCAAATATTATAATAATACCGCTTTTTATAGTCCTTTTTTTACTTCTTACATTTTTTATTATCATACTGAAAAATCCCCGTTATTGGTTTGATAATATAGTTGCAAGACTTAAAAAATTTGATAAAGTAAATTCAGGAATAGAAAAAATAAACTCGTTGAATTTCAACAAATCTAAATACGCAAATACAATGCTTATTATTTCTATTCTCCATTTCACAACTATTCTTTTACAGTTTGCATTTTTAGTGGCTGCTTTTTCATATAAGTATAATTTCTTTGGTTACATTTGGGCGGGTTCTCTTATTTTATTTGTAAAATCAGTAATTCCTTCATTTTCATTCGGAGATCTGGGTGTGAGGGAAGGTGCTTCTGTTTTTTTCTTGCTACCCTTCGGCATATCAAATGTTGCTGCTTTTAACGCTTCAATATTCTTATTCTTAATTAATATTTTAATTCCTGCAATATCAGGACTTTTCTTTTTAATAAAGCGAAACAATGTATAATTACATACTGAATTTAATTTTATTACCGATTATTCTTTATTACTTTTATTTTCTGTTTTCTATATATAACGGTTTAAAAAAACTGAAATATTGGGGGAATGATAATTTACCGGAAGAATTTGTTACGGTTATTATTCCATTTAGGAATGAATCCGATAATATACTGCAAAGTTTAAAAAGTATTGAAATGCAAGATTATCCGAGAGATACATTTGAAATTATTTATGTTGACGATTCCTCAACAGATGATTCACTCAATAAACTTAAATCAAATATAAGCACCGATAATATCCGTGTCATCTCCGTACCGGAAGAGTTAGCAAAAAAAGCACATAAAAAAAGAGCAATAAAATTCGGAATTGAAAATTCAAAAGGAGAAATAATTGTAACTACTGATGCTGACTGCACACATAAAAAAAATTGGCTTTCAACTTTGTTAAGCGGATTTGATAATAAAACAGCTCTTATATCAGGACCGGTTGAGTTTATAGAGAAAAAAGGATTTTTTAACCGGTTACAAAAACTTGAATTTGCAAGTTTAATTATTACCGGTGCGGGATTAATAGGGATAAAAAAACCAATTATTTGTAACGGCGCAAATCTTGCCTACAGGAAATCTGCGTTTAACGAAGTGGGCGGGTTCAAAGGACAAATGGAGCTATCTTCTGGTGATGACGAAATCTTAATGCAAAGAATTTGGAAAAAGACGGATTATAAAATTAAATTTTGTGTGAACAAAGATGCTATTACATATACAAAAGGAAATAAAAATATAAATCAGTTTTACAATCAGAGAAAAAGATGGGCAAGCAAAGGGTTGTTTTATGAATTAAAAAGTACAATTACATCAATTATTTTTATATTTTTATTTTATTTAAGTTTATTATTGCTGACCATTTTATCCTTCATTTATCCTAAAATATATTTACCGTTCTTAACTGTTATTTTTTTATTAAAAGTATTATTTGAATTTCTTGTAATGAAAAAGGGAACCGGTTTATTATTCAATAAAAAAATGTTAAGGTATTTCCTGATCGCAGAAATTTTACATATCCCTTATATATTGATTTCAGTATTTGCCGGTATATTCGGCAATTTTGAATGGAAAGGAAGACAGCTTTCCCGCTGAAAAATTATACAAATCATAGCTTAACTGTATATAAAAATATACAGATATATTTACTATACTTTATAAAAATACATTTTTAGCATAAATATAAATGGCACGGAGATTGATTTATTATTGATAAATCTTGGAGGATGTCATGAAAAAATTAGCACTGGGTATTTTTATTGTATTGTTTACATTAACATTTACAAACAACTCAAATGCAAAAGTCAAATTAAAAATTTCAGGGGGAGTTTATTTCAAATCAGAATTACAAGCTTACGGTAATTGGTACAAATTAAGAGGTGGGATAACTGTATGGAGACCTGCTAATGTCAGCTTTAATTGGCAGCCATACAAGTATGGAAGATGGTTTTCAACCTATGACGGTTGGTACTGGGATTCCTACGAAGATTTCGGTTTTATTACTTATCATTATGGTCGATGGTATTTTGACGACTATTACGGATGGGTATGGGTACCGGGTAACAGGTGGGCACCTGCATGGGTTGATTGGAGATATGATGATGATTATATCGGCTGGGCTCCTTTACCTCCTTATGCGGAGTTCTCTGTAAGAGTCGGGATCCATTTTTCCAATAATTTTCACTACGGATACAGATACTGGAATTTTGTAAGATACAGTAATTTCTGTTCACCGTATGTTTACAATTATTTCTCTGGTCCTAAATATAAATATAGAATTTATTCAAGAACTAAATACAGAAATAATTACAGATACCGCAACGGTAGAGTTATAAACAGGGGTGTTGATTTAAAATATGTAAGAAAGAGAAGTGGCAGAAGAATTGTAAGCAGAGAAATTAAAAGAGTTAGTACTGTAAGAGATATCAAAAAAAGAAATAGTAAAAAATATGTAAGGTCTTATGTATATTCAAAAACAAGATCAAAAACCAGAATTAAAAATAGGGACCGGAATTATACAAATAGAGATAGAAAAACATTAAAAAATAAAGTTAATACTCGAACAAGAATTAATAGGACAGAAAGAAAAAGAGTATTCAGAGAAAAAAGAACTAATCCAAAAAGACAAAGAATTATTGAAAGGAGAACAAAAAGAAGATCTGAAGTAAAAAACAGAGTTCGTAATAATACGAGAAGAACAATAATTAAAAGACGGAATTACTGGTTTAGAAAAAACATTGAAAATGCAACTTGTATTCAAAGACGAAAAAATTACACTCTCACTTGATGTAGATCATAAT
>CAZTZZ010000085.1:0-6909 GCA_964617905.1 uncultured Ignavibacteriaceae bacterium
TACAGAAAAAGGAGGTTTTTAAGACTTCCAAGGATTCTAAATGTTGTTCAATGGAGAATTGGATGGAAGGTCAGACGATGGAAAAGAAGAGGAGAGAGACGATGGAAAATAGTAGTGAGACGATGGAAATGGATAGTGAAAGGTTTCTTTCAACATAACGGCCCTGTGGAAAGAATATTTGGGATTGATAGAAATTTGGGTCGTTTGGGTTTATTCATAAAAAATATTTCGGCACTTGTTAAATGGTGATGATATTTTAGGTAGACCTGTTGTAAACGGTTCATATATTTACAGAATTTTAAATCAAAGATGACTTCTCGTGAAAGAGATGTCATCTTTTTTTGCGCTTTAAAGAGCCTGAAAAAATTTTTCCAGGCAAGTTAACTGAAATTTCCAGGCAGTCTAAATTCCCTTAAAAAATACTAACTTATTTCAAAATATATATTTAGGGTTAAACTTAATTATGGCACGGTTATTTAATGAATAAATAAATAATTTTTTATATTATAAGTTCTATTTTCTTAATAAACCAAAATTACAATAATCAGACACTATTAATTAAGAGGAATCAATGAGTAACTATAATCTTTCATCAAATCTTGCTATAAGTGATAACGGATTTCTGTTTATGTCATCCACCGGAGAAACATTTACAGTTAACGAAATAGGTAAAAATATTTTAAACGAAATGAAAAGCGGAAAGGATATTGAGACTATCAGAAAAATGATTTTAGATGAATATGAAGTAAATGATCAAATCCTTGAGAAAGATCTAAACGATTTTTTAAATCAACTCAGCACATATAATCTAATTGAAGAATTATGAAAATTGCAGTAACAGGAATTAACAATGTGGACAATCCGGGTCCAGGTGTACCGGTAATAAGAGGAATAAGAGAATCCGAAAACTTTAAGGGTGAAATAATAGGACTTATATACGATGCTTTAGAACCCGGTGCGTATATGAATTCTGTAGTAGATAAAAGTTATATTATTCCCTACCCTTCCGGCGGATTGGATATTTTATTTGAAAGAATAAAATACATAAACGAAAAAGAAAAAATAGATGTAATTATTCCCACGCTTGATGCCGAGTTATTCGGTTTCGCTAAACTTGAATCTAAACTCGGCGAATTGGGAATTAAAACATTTTTACCTTCTACAGAGCAATTGATTTTAAGAGGAAAAGACAAACTTGCTGCTTTCTGTGAAGAACACGGCATACTCGTGCCCAAAAATTTTTTAGCAACCTCTCAACAGGATATTTATAAAGTTTCCTCAGAATTTAATTTCCCCGTAGTGGTTAAGGGTATTTTTTATGATGCCGTTATTGCAAATAATTTAGACGAAGTTTTTTCTGCATTCAGTCACATTAGTTCTAAATGGGGACTGCCAATTGTTATACAGGAATTTATCTCAGGTGAAGAATATAATGTCTGCACTCTCGGTGACGGTTTTGGTGAAACCATAGGTGCTGTGGGAATGAAAAAACTTTATGTAACAGATAAAGGCAAAGGCTGGTCGGGAGTTACAATTGACGACATTGTTTTAATAGAACTTGCAAAAAAGATAATAAAAAAAATAAAATGGAAAAGCGGAGCCGAGTTAGAATTTATTAAAGATAAAAAATCCAACAAATATTACTTGCTCGAGATGAATCCGAGATTTCCCGCTTGGGTTTATTTAACTGTTGCCTCCGGACAAAACCTGCCTTATTCTCTCGTTAAAATGGCTTTAGGTGAAAATGTAACAAGTTTTGCTGAATATGAAGTCGGTAAAATATTTATAAGGTATTCCTGGGATTTAATTACAGACATAAAACAATTTGAAAACATTAGCATATACGGAGAAATGAAAAATGAATAAGAAAACTTATGAAAGACCGATTATAACAAAACAGCAATCCGGATTTATGAACAAATTCGGTGCTTCAACATTGAACTTACCCAAAACAGAAATTGACGGAGTAAATGTAAGCGATTTGGTTAATGAATACAGTTCTCCTCTTTTTGTAATTTCAGAAAAAAAGATTAGAGAAAACCAGAGAAATGCTTTAAGAATTTTTAAAACACGCTATCCTAAAGTGCAATTTGCATGGTCATACAAAACTAATTATTTAAACGCAGTATGTTCGGTTTTTCACCAGGAAGGCTCGTGGGCAGAAGTCGTATCCGAATTTGAATATGACCGCGCGAGAAAATTAGGAATAAGTGGAGAACACATTTTCTTCAACGGTCCGCACAAATCGGATAAAGCTTTGACTAAAGCTATAAACGAGGGCGCTAAAATTCATATTGACCACTTTGACGAATTATATCAAATAATCGAGCTTACAAACAAACTGAATAAAAAAGCAAACGTGGCAATCAGAGTAAACTTAGATGTAGGCATTTATCCAAAGTGGGACAGATTCGGTTTTAATTATGAAAACGGTGAAGCCACTCAGGCATTAAAAAGAATAAGTGTTACTGACAAATTAAATCTAATCGGGCTGCATATGCATATCGGCACTTATATGATGAGCAGCGAAGCTTACAAAATAGGTGTGAGTAAATTAGTTGCTTTAGCCAACGAATTATACCAACTAAACGGAACCGTGCTTGAATATATTGATGTTGGCGGCGGATTCCCGTCACACAATACACTTAAAGGACAGTATTTACCTGCTGAACAAATCCTTCCGACTTTGGAACAATTTGCAGATGCAATTACTTCATCTTTGTTTGAGCTTAAATATCCTGGTAACGAACTGCCTATGCTTGTTTTAGAAACCGGGAGAGCTTTAATTGATGACGCAGGGTCTCTTATTAGCAAAGTACTCGCTACAAAGAGACTGTCCGATGGAAAAAGGGCTTTAATTTTTGACGGCGGTGTAAATATTTTGTTTACAAGTTTCTGGTATAAACACACAATTTCACCTGCCCAGCAAACAGGCTCATATACCGAAAATTCTAAAATATTCGGTCCGCTTTGTATGAACATAGACTGCATAAATGAAAATATAACTTTACCGACTTTAAAGAAAAATGATTTGGTAGTTATAAATATGGTCGGTGCGTATAATATGACTCAATGGATGCAGTTTATTACTCTTCGTCCCAATGTTGTTATGATAATGGAAGACCAATCTGTAGAATTAATTAGAGAAGAAGAAGATTTAGAATATATTATGATTAAAGAGAAACTGCCTGAGAAATTAAAAATAATTAAGCAATGACAAAATATTTCTTAGATTCAATTGTATTCAGCTACGCCCAGATATTCTTTTGCAACAGAAGATGGTTTGGATATATAGCTTTGCTTTCAACTTTTATAATTCCTGAAATGGGTGCATTGGGACTTTTAGGCGTTATTATTTCAAATTTATTGGCTCTTTATTTAAAATTTGACAAAGAAAAAATAAAGGACGGATTCTACGGCTTCAACGGAATTCTATTTGGGGCGGCAGCTTCGTATTATTTTCAGCTTACTCCCTTTGTTGTTTTACTTATAGTAATCTTTTTGGTTATAACATTTTTTACTTCCGCTGCCTTGGAAAATTATCTTTACACAAGTTTCAATCTGCCGGGTTTGAGCCTTCCCTTTATAATTACACTTTATGTATTCTTTATTTTTATAACAAATTTTAATGTAATCTTTTACAAAGACTTAAAATTTATAGATTATTCTTTCACATCAATTTTGCCCGATTTAATTCAGCATTATTTTAAATCTTTTTCTTTAATACTTTTTCAATCGAGTACAATAACTGGAATTATTATAGCTGCTGCTGTTTTAATCTTTTCAAGAGTAATGTTTGTAAACAGCATTATAGCTTTTATAATAAATTATTTCTTCCTGAATATAATATTTAAAAACCCTACTGATAATCTGATTATTCTTACCTCTTTTAATGCAATACTTACATCTTTCGCTCTTGGAGGAAGTTTAATTATACTATCAAAAAAGACATCGATTTTGATGATTCTTTCAACAATTATGATAATAGTTTTTACGGGATTTTTTATAAAATTATTGTCAAATTATTTCCTGCCGGTTTTAGTATTGCCGTTTAATGTAGTTGTGCTGGCTACAATTTACAGTTTAAAATTCAGACAGGATTTCAGCGAACTGGCTTTATTATATTTCAAACCGGGTTCGCCCGAAGAAAATTTTTATTACCATCAAAACAGGAAATCACGTTTTGGCAATTTCAAATTTATGTTCCCAGAACTTCCTTTTTTCGGTGCGTGGAAAGTTTCTCAAGCACACGACGGCGACATAACTCACAAAGATAAATGGAGATATGCCTGGGACTTTATAATTGAAGATGATAACAATAATCAATATTCGGCGCTTGGAGAAAAAGTTGAAGATTACTTCTGCTATAACATTCCTGTAACAGCACCATTAGACGGCGAAGTAGTAAGAATAATAGACAATGTTGCCGATAACAAAATTAATAAACCCAACGTTAAAGAAAATTGGGGCAATACAATTATAATTGATCATGACAAGGGTTTGTTCTCATCACTTTCACATTTAAAACCCGGTAGTTTTAAAGTTGAAGAAGGAGACAAAATAAAAAAAGGTGATGTTTTAGCCCATTGCGGCAACAGCGGACGTTCGCCCGTACCGCATTTGCATTTTCAATTTCAATTAAGTGATAAACTCGGGGATAAAACTTATAAATTTCCTATAGCCTATTATTTAGAAAACAGCGAGAATAAACTATCATTGCAGACATTTGAATTCCCGAAAGAACAAGCAAAGGTTAGAAACATTGAAGTTCACAGCACATTAAAAGACGCATTCGATTTTAAATTAGGCAGTGAATTTGAATTTGATTGTACGCTGAACGGAGAATTCTTTTCAGAAAAATGGGAAGTTAAAATTGATATACTCAATAATTTGTATATCGAATCAGACCGAAGTTCAAAAGCATTTCTATATGCTGAGGAAAAATTATTTTATATAACCAATTTTATAGGAAATGAAAAATCGGCATTGTATTTCTTCTATTTAAGTGCTGTAAAGATCCCGTTAGGTTATAATAAAGGACTTGTATGGAAAGAAGAACTCCCTCTATCGATAGTTACAAAGAATTTCATCAGATATTTTTCAGAATTGTTTTTACCCCTTGCACAATTTATAACAGCAAAAAGCAACTTCAAATTTTCAAATAGGGGTAGTACTGACGAAGACTACTGTATTGATTCAGATTTTTATGTGTCGGGTAAAAAATTATTTTCTTTTTATAAGGAATCCGGTCACGGCAAATTGTCTATTGATAAAGACGGATGTATAAAAACAATTGAATTTAATAAAGGGAAAGATATATTTAGATCAAAAATAAAGAGAGGAAACAATGAAATATAGAACAACCTTAACAATCATTTTAATTATGTTTACTACATTCAATATTTTACCGCAGAATAATGTAAAAACATCGGCTTTTAGTTCATCAGTAAAATTTGAGAATAATAAAGAATATGAAAAAGCTTTGAAAGAGATAAGAAATATTTATCCAGATTACAAAGATGATTATTTGGTTAACGTAAGATTAGGATGGCTTAATTATCTAAATAAAAAACAAGATGAATCTATAAAATTTTACAACGAAACAGTTAGACTGACAGGCAGGAGCATCGAAAGTTTGTTGGGTTTAACACTACCATATTCAGCAAAGAATGATTGGGATAAAGTAAAAGATATTTATGAAGAGATACTTTCAAAGGATGATATGAACTACACGGCAAATTTACGATTGGGTCAAATATATCTGAACAGAAAAGATTACCTGAATGCGAAAAAATTATTTTCAAAATTATACAATAATTATCCAGGAGATTACTCTGTCTGTTTGTACCTCGGCTGGACATACTATTACCTTGGAAGCAGTTCCAAAGCTAAAGAATTTTTTAAGGATACTTTAATTCTTTATCCGGGAAATAAAAGTGCAACCAATGGATTGGAGCTTGTAAAATGAAAATATTAATTAAAACTTTTTTATTAACAATTTTTCTGTTGACAGATATGAATTATTCACAGTCA
This sequence comes from uncultured Ignavibacteriaceae bacterium, assembly GCA_964617905.1. Classification (GTDB taxonomy): domain Bacteria; phylum Bacteroidota; class Ignavibacteria; order Ignavibacteriales; family Ignavibacteriaceae. Next base: position 6,034 of record CAZTZZ010000085.1, read on the forward strand.
GCATTTTCGCCTTCTGCCTATTATACTTACGGTGACTATTCAACGGGCAATTATTCCCATGATGTAAGCGCCTACGCTTCTATAAAATTATCGAGAAAAAGCGATTATTTGATATTAGGCTTTGACAAACTTTTAATTAAAAATCCCGGCTATGAATTTGATCAAAAAATGTTTGTCGGCGGAATTATTAAAAACGTATATCCTTTTTATTTAAAATTTAATTACGCACACATAAATGGTGACTTTAGTTCAAACTTAATTAATACCACTCCTAATATTAACAATTACACTGATAAGACTAATTTATTTAACGGCGGACTTTTGTACAATTTTGACCTGTATTTTGTAGGTTTTACTTACACGTATTTAAATTTAGACGGATTAAAATCTGTAAATTCACATCAGGTAGAAACAGATTTAATTTGGCAGGTTTCACCTAAATTCATTTTTTCTGTAAAACCACTTTACACATACGTCACGGACGGGAGAAGATTATTTTCAGTAAATGTAAAATTTGATCTCCCTGTTTCGCACAATGTTAAATTTTCAGCCGACGGTTCATTCGGTGAGCGTGCATATTATTTTAATCCCGATTTACTTACAATTTATAATCAAGATGAAACACAAAGGACAACGCTTTCATTCAGAGGTGAGTTCCAATTATTGAAAGCATTAAAATTTATTGCTTCTTATCAGTATGCTGAGTTTAATATATTTAATATTAATTATATTATCGGCGGTATAAAGTTTAGTTTGTAATCTCAAAAGATGCCATCTTTGTTTAAAAATAAAAAAGAGGACCTCGGTAAGTCCTCTTAACTGATGTCCGTCTTCAACCGATATAATTATCGGTCTTCGCCGAGACACGTGGGCAGA
>CAZTZZ010000086.1:0-2326 GCA_964617905.1 uncultured Ignavibacteriaceae bacterium
TTTACCGCCAGTCCAATTACTTGCAGTAGTTTTCAAATGCTCAATAATTTCTTCTGATGTCCCTAGTGCTTTTTCTTCGAATATAGATCCCACGTTATCGTATCCGAACATTTCTTTTTTATCATTAAATAGTTCGGGAAATCCATCACTCATAAGCAAAACAGTATCACCGGAATTTAATTGTGTCTCTTTTAATTCGTATGGAAATTTATCTGTTGCACCCAAAGGCATTCCTTTAAGCATAATTTCTTCAAGTTCTTTTTTCTCTTCTCTGTAAATTAATGCCGGCGGCATTCCGGCAGAAGATAATCTTAATTCATTTCCTTTCAATTTCAGTAAAGATAAACACATCGAAAGTCTTTTAAATTTCATTTGTTTTATGCATCGCGAAATTTCTGAAAAAGTGTAGAGTATATCAGGGTTCGATGCATGAGAGTTAAATAAACTTTTAGTTGCAGTAACAATCGTCCCGGCATTTAAACCGTGCCCTGTTGCATCTCCGATAACTACAGTGAGTGTCCCATCCATTCCTACGTGAAAGTCGTAATAATCACCACCCACTTCAGTCGCCGTCTGCATAAAAACAGCAATATCTAAATTGGGAATTTTTGGGAGTTCCTTTGGAAGCATTGAAAGCTGGAGTTGTCTGGCTTCTTCAAGTTCCTTTGTTTTTCTTGCGTTTTCTGCTTTGACAAGTTGAGCTTCCAATTCTAATTTAGCCGTCTTTTTTTCCTGCTCAATCGCTTCTTCGGAAAGTTTTTGAACATTTGACAACTGAACTTCTAAATTTTCATTTGTTTGTGCAGAACTGCGTGCAAGATAAACTGACATTGATATTGGTATGCTAAGCAGAAAGGTAAATACAAGATAAGGATTTTGAATATTTGCTCCACCCAAAAACAGACCTATTACAAATAATATAATAATGAAACCGGCAAAAAAACCTACACCGGCACCAATAACCCAAGCATTAGATTTTTTACGTTTTATAGATAAAATTATTACCCTAAGAATTTCAAAAGAAGATATTATGGTTAAACCAAAAAATACTTTATCCGAAATATTATCTAAATCAATAAAAAGCAACATCAAGTATGCAATAAATGCTAACAGTAGTAAATAACGCATCAGTTTTAACATTCTGTCATAAAATATTTTATACAAAAAAGCGACAATACTAATGAAAATTGTGAGTAAGAAGAATGGAACAATGAAAGTCCTTCCAAAATAAAAGATCAAATTAGAATGAATTACATTACTGAGTAGTCCATTAAGAAATACAATTCCCATAGAAAATGTAAAGAAAGTATAGTGTAAATATTCTTTCTGTGAAGAGTAAAATGAAAAAAGTAATAAATAGATAACGGAAAGGGACATAAAAATTCCGACAATACCAGCGCCCACAGAATTGCCTATGGAAAGACTGTTCGTATATTGGTTAAGACCTTTTTCCCAATTTTTTAATGAAGCCGTAAATCCAATATTTTTAGTTAATCTTGGAAATAAATATGGGTGAGTTAATGGTAAATGGTTCGAATATCTTACAGCAAGTGTGTAATATAATGTTGAATCAAAACTAACTATAATTGGTTTAAGATTCGATCTGTAAATAATTTCATTTTCAGCACTATCTGAAACTGTCCCGTAATTTCCAATTAATTTCCCGTTTAAATAAATTTCAGATGCACCGTAGTGGTTAAGTACCAGCCCTATAGTTTTATCCAACAGTGGTGAATCAATTACAATTGTTTTTCTGAACCAGCCAATCCCTTTCCAGTAATCTTTTTTGATAGAATCCATATTTAATCTGGAATCGACTGTATCCCAATCGGTACTATTAAAAGTGGGTAGTGCCCAAGTGCTGTCATCACCGTTATGAAAGTCCCAACCTTTTACAACTCTAACATCTTTAGTTTTTAAGCTATCACCGTTAATATAAGTTGAATCAGTAGTTTGGGAAAATAATACTGAGGTAAATACAAATATTGATATAATTATTTTTTTCATATATTTTTTCTATTTATTGTAATTATAAAATAATAAATTTTTATTCCTCATTTTCTATTCAGAAAAGATTTCTCAATCGTAAACTCCTTCGAAATGACAAACAAAGAAAAACTGTTATTCTGAATGAGTCCGTTTTGCTGACGAATGTCCAAAGGACTCATTCGGAGAAGGATCTCACCGCCTATTCAACTGAGAGATTCTTCGTCACTCTGTTCCTCAGAATGATAATGTTTTACTTCATCTTTATTACTACGAATGTGACGTTCCGCCATAGGCGGACAAGCATCCTTAGAATTACAAATTCTTTTTCTGTCATTCT
>CAZTZZ010000086.1:2426-6814 GCA_964617905.1 uncultured Ignavibacteriaceae bacterium
CTGTCATTCTGAATCCGGCAACTGCCGGATGAAGAATCTCCATTCTATTCAGCAGTCAGATTCTTCGTCCTCCGACTGTCGGACTCAGAATGACTATGACTATTTCTACTTCATCTTTAATACTACAAAAGTAACGTCGCCCGTCTACGTCCTTTGGACTTCGCCGGATTTCCTTTCAATTCTACTTCATCTTTAGAACAACAAAAGTGACGTCATCATCCGGGTCTTTGCCACCGGACCAATCACTTGCTGTGTTTTTTAAATGCTCTATTATCTCCTCTGATGACTTCTCTGCTGTTTCCACAAATGTCTTCTTCACTCTGTCATAACCAAACATCTCTCTGTTCTCATCAAACAATTCCGGAAATCCGTCACTACTTAGCAGTATTGTGTCACCAGGCCCAAGTGTAGTCTCACTTAACTCATAAGGAAATTTGTTTGTTGTACCAAGCGGCATTCCCTTCAGCATTATCTCTTCCAATCCTTTCTTCTCTTGTCGGTATATTAGTGCCGGAGGCATTCCCGCTGCCGACATCTTTAACTTATTGCCCTCTAACTTAAGAAGCGAAAGACACATTGACAATCTCTTGAACTTCATATCCTTTATACAACGGGATATTTCAGAGAATGTAAAAAGTATATCCGGATTTGGGGCATATGAGTTGAACAAACTTTTTGTTGCTGTAACTATTGTCCCGGCATTTAGTCCGTGACCGGTTGCATCACCAATTACTACCGTAAGTGTTCCGTCCATTCCTACGTGAAAATCATAATAATCACCGCCAACCTCTGTTGCTGTCTGCATATAAACTGCAATATCTAAATTTGGAATGTTAGGAAGTTCTTTAGGAAGCATTGATAGCTGTAATTCTCTTGCTTCTTCAAGTTCTTTACTCTTTCTTTCATTTTCTTTTTCTGCAATTTGTGCTCTAAGTTCTGCCTCTTTTAGTTTGGCTTCTTCCATTTCTTTTTCTAATCTCAAATCTTCTTTCTTTTTCATTCGTCCTTTTTCAATCTTTCTTACAGTAAACAGAATGAATCCTATAATTATTACATAAAAAGTATACGCCCACCATGTTAGCCAAATAGGTGGATTAATTACAAAAGAATAAGTAGCTGTATTAGTTTTAGCACCGTTTGATGTTATTCCCCTTACTTTAAAAGTATAATCTCCAGGTGGAAGATTTTGATATTCTGAGAATGCCATTACACTTGGTCTTGACCATTCTTTGTCATAACCTTCAAGAAAGTGTTCGTAATTTGTTTGTTCGGGATCTTTATAATTTAAAGCAGCATAATTAAACAAAAATGTGTTTTCTGTGTGAGAAACTTCACTTGGATATTTATAGAAATAATCTGCAGTATCAACTGAGACGGAAGTAATTTTTAACGGATAGGTTTTGTCTTCATTTTGCTTTATGTATAATCCTACACCATTATAATACATAACCAAATTACCGTTTATATCTATTGTGGCAGCTAAAGCACCGCCTGAAACAATGCTTTCATCATCATAATATGCTTGAAATTTTTCACCATTTACTACTAATGCACCTGAAGGGAAACCAAATATTAAATTTCCTTTTTCATCTGTAATTGGATTTGAAATACTCGCTGAAGGAAGACCGTTCTTTTTTGTATAAAAATTTAAATGTGTACCGTCAAAAATAACAAGCCCTCTATTTCTTAATCTTATATAAAGTCTATCACCTGTTTGAATTTCTGTTTGTGTACCGGCTACACTTGCTCCTTTTAGTATTCTAAAGTCAGCATTTTCATTTACACTATCACTTAAGTCTATAAATTTATTCCCGTTAAAATTGTAAAAACCGCCTACGGTTAAAAAGTACATTCCGTTTTTCAATGTACCTACATAATGCAATTGGTCCTTTGGCATTTCCCAACTATCAGGAGGAGTAGTCCATTTTTTACCGTCATTGATCAATATTTTTAAAGGCACAGAAGTTAAATCTTTAATATTATCAGCAAATAATCCTTCAATCCAAATTTTACCGTCTAAGCCTTCCCTTAAACTTATCATCTGATATTTTTTATTATTATCTACCTCATTAAAGGGTGAATTCAATTCAATAAATTTTGTTCCGTCATATTTGCCAAGGTAGAAATCAGCTTTAGGAATTTTACCGTAGGCAGGTCTTACATAATTTTGCCAGGTATATATATCTCCATTTGATGCTTCAAATACATTAGTAACATTATAATTTTCTTTTAAATTACTTTTAACATTATTGAATTTAAATATCCAATCGCCTTCGCTGTTTTTTATTTCCCTTGCACTTGTAACTCCTTTATCTGTAGGTATCCAAATTCTGAATTTTGTGTCTTGATAAACATTAAATGTAACGTCGCTTTTAAGTCCGTCTTTTTCAGTATAACCCCTAAGGTTTTTACCATCCCACATATTGAGCCCTGTTTTATCTATTTGAGCATAAGCCGGAAGTGCTGAATAAGAATATGTAATCCATACCATCCCATTTCTATCTGAATATAAATCTGGTATTCCACTTTGGGTTTTAAGTAATCCGTCTTTTTTAGTTAACATTTTTGATTTATTTGGATAATAAATCCCAAACCCTTTATTAGTACCTATTAAAAAACCATTTTTCATTTGTGAATAAGGGATGCCATTAAAAGCATCAAATTTTTCCCATTTACCATTTTTATTTGTGAAAAATTGATTTGGATATTTTGAACTTTGAGTTTGGTTATTTGAAATTGTATTAAACAACATTAATTCCGGAAAAAATTTATTACCTTTTACTAAGACTGTGTAACCATAACTAAAGTCGTATATTTTTTTATTTGTTTTAAGATCCGCTATTGATTCAACTTCTTTAAAGAAATTTGAATATTTCCATTTGCCATTATTAAACTCCAGAATATTTTTATTGTTTTTATCGTAATTGGTTGGTTCAATTGATGCTGTAGTCAAAAATAATTTATCTAATGTTTTACTGTACTCAACAAATAAAGGAATTATTTTAGGTGTAAGTATTTTTTTAAGTTCTGGGTATTGATGAAAATTATTTCCGTCATACATTAATACACCTGAAGTATTACCACTATTATAATTATCATTACCCGTAAAAGTATTTTCTCCCATAAAAGCTATCCAAGTATTACCTTCTTTATCAATAGAAGTAACAAAATCTTGATCGGCCATTGAAGGGTTTTGTAAATAGACACCTTCAGTTCCATCTATTCTCTTAAATTTACCTTCTTTATATAAAGCAATATATGATTCTTCATTTGTTTGGGTATTTCTTCCGGTTGAACCAAAAATAATATCCCCGTAAGGTGTTTCAATAAATTCAGTTGCATTATGAAGAGGAAAAGTTGTGGAATCATAAACAGTGAATTTACCGTTTTCAAACATTGTTAATCCACCATTATATTTTTTATCTACATAAGGTGTGCTTGAGCCAATCCATATCCTGCCTTTACTATCAGCATTTAGTAATCGAATAATTTGACCTGCTAAACCATTTATTTTATAGCCTTCTTTCTCACCATATACTTTAAATTTTTCACCATCAAATGTTATAAACTTTTTGGGAGAGGCAAAATAAAGCATGTTTTTAGTTGAGTCATAATACATATCCTGCATTTGAGGTACACCATATTCCCTGCCTACTTCTTCAAAATCATAGCCATCAAATCTGTATGTTCCTTCCAAACCTGATAACCATATATATCCGTCCTTTGTTTGTATAATATTTGAATAATTTGTGCTAGGCAGTCCTTCTTTAGTTGTGTACTCAGCAATATCAGCGTTTGCTTCTGTCTTTGTGCGTTGTTGCGGAAACAAATGAGTATTTGTCAGCATTAATAATGCTGTACAAAGTCTTATTATTTTTCCCTTTTTCATTTTAAGCCTTTAATTATATTAATAATTTTTTCTTCTGTCATTGCTAACCCAACAAAGTCAGGTGAAACAATCTGTTAGTATTTGAGATTGCTTCGTCGTTCACTCTCGTTCACTTCTCGCAATGACATACACTCACACTGTCATTCTTTCTCGTCGTGTCATTCTGAATCCGGCAACTGCCGGATGAAGAATCTCTTTACTATTCATCTATGGGATTCTTCGTCCTTTGTCCTTAGAATGACAAATTGTAATTTCTACTTCATCTTAAGCACTACAAATGTAACGTTCCGCCAGAGGCGGACAAGCATCCTTAGAATTACAAATTCTTTTTTTCTGTCATTCTTTCTCGTCGTGTCATTCTGAACCTGTCTGCCGACAAGGCAGGCTTGTTTCAGAATCTCCGTTTTCTTCATCAGTTAGATTCTTCGTCCTTCGTCCTCAGAATGGGTATAAAGACCAAAAAGTGTTGCTGAAATAGCTGTAAGTTGTTCTTTGATAT
>CAZTZZ010000087.1:0-6731 GCA_964617905.1 uncultured Ignavibacteriaceae bacterium
TCCAACTAATAAATTTTGTGACGCTCCAAGTGGTACAACAGTTTTAAAAGTTGTTGAAGTTTGTGTTAAAGAATCTGTTGTTGTATCAAGTGTATCTAAGACAATAAAATCCGAACTTAAGATATCTACACCAAAAGTGGTGGGCTCATCACTACAGGAAGATAATTGAAAAAATAAAATACTGCACAACAAAAATAGAAATAGTCTTTTAACCAATTAAGAAACTCCGAAAAAATCGTTTTTAATAAAATTACACGAGTCTAAAATATTTTGAGCAACAAAACTGGGTAAATTATGTTGCATTTTCAAGACCTTTAAAGATTTTTTTCCGTTTCCGGTTTTTACTAAAATCGTTTTTAGTCCTGCATTTTTACCACATTCAATATCTGTTATCATATCACCGATAAAATAAGATTTACTTAAATCTATGTTATGTTTTTTAGCAGCATCATAAATTAATTTAGGTGAAGGTTTCCTGCATTCGCATTCTTCTTCTTTGCTGAAATCAGGATGAAAAGGACAAAAATAAAAATCATCAATTTGGACATTAAACTGCAATAGTAATTCATTTATTTTTTTATTAATATTTATCACAATATCGTGAGTCAAAAGGCCGCGTGCGATTCCAGATTGATTTGAAATAACAATTAGCTTAAAATTATACTTGTTTTTTAGTAAAGAAAGTCCTTCTCCTGATCCTGGTAATAAACACACTTTATTTTCATCACCAAGATACCCAGGATCTTCATTTATAGTTCCATCTCTATCGAGAAAAATTGCATAATTGGGCATCAATTGCTATTAAGAATAGTTTTATAGAGTTCGATATATTTTTTAGCAGATGATTTCCAACTGCAATCAGATTTCATTCCACTCTTCATTATCTTCTGCCAAACTTTCTTATCTTTATAAATTTTTACTGCTCTTTTAATTTCTTTAAGCATTTCTTTATCATCATACTTCTTAAACATAAATCCCGTTCCTTCACCTTTCTTCTCGTCAAATCTGATTACTGTGTCAGCCAAGCCTCCTGTTTCTCTAACTATGGGAACAGTTCCGTAAACAAGGCTATACATTTGGTTCAATCCGCAAGGCTCATATTGTGAAGGCATTAAAAACATATCAGCACCGCTTTCAATAATATGCGCTAATTCATCGTTAAACCCTAAATAACAAGAAAATTTACCCGGATATTTTGAACTCATTTTATTAAAGAATGTATGGTATTTTTGATCTCCCGTGCCAAGTAAAACCATTTGTATGTTTAATTTCATAATTTCAGTAAAAGCTTTCTTGATAAGGTCGAACCCTTTAGAATCGTACATTCTTGCGATAATCCCGATAATTGGAATTTCTTCGCTGACTTCTAAATTAAATTTTTCAGCCAATGCTTCTTTATTTATTTTTTTAGCATCAATATTTTTTACAGTATATTTTTTCTTTATATGTTTATCTTTTTCAGGATTCCAAACTTTATAATCTATTCCGTTTACAATTCCGTATAAATCTTTTTTTCTTTTAGCTAATATATTTTTTAATCCTGCACCGCGTTCATCATCAGTCCTTATTTCTTCAGCATAAGTTTTACTTACTGTGTTAATTACATCGGCAAAAAGTAAACCGCTTTTCATCAGATTTACTTTACCGTCTTTTAAAATACCTGTTTCGGAATTTAATTTTTCGTCCAATCCAAAATTTTTGAATGATGATTTTTTAAATTCACCCTGATAAGCTAAATTGTGAATAGTAAACAAAGTTTTAAATTTAGAGAATAACTCATCATTTTTATATACAGTTTTCAGATATGCAGGTATCAGACCCGTCTGCCAATCATTGCAATGAATTAAATCCGGTTCCCACCCGAGTTTACTGATCAATTCGAATACAGATTTAGAAAGCAAAGTGAATCTTTCATCATTATCGGGATAATTTTTGCCTGTAAGAGGATCAGCATATAAACTGTTTCTGCTTTTAAAATATTCTTCATTATCAAGAAAATAAATCTGCACTCTTACCCTTTGACCCGGCAAGAAACACGACTTCAATGAGAAAGTTACATCTTTATCACCAATTTTTACCTGCAGATCTTTTAATCTAACAACTTCGTGAATTTTATATTTTCTATCATCTACAGCACCGTATTTGGGGACAACAATTCTAACTTCGTGACCCAGTTCAGCTAACATTTGAGGAAGTGCTGCAGATACATCCGCTAATCCCCCTGTTTTAACAAATGGAACAACCTCTGAAGTTACAAATAGAATTTTATATTTTTTTGCAGCCATAATTTTATGTTTTTTTTAAAGAATGTTGCAATTTACAAAAAAATAGTCTCTTTCTCAAAAAAAATGTTTGCATTATATTTCATTTTAGTTATATTGTTTGATTGTGTAATTATATGTTGATTGTAAGCATCTTCAGATCAACAACTTACCAATGACTTTGACACTTATTAAGAATTCTTATATTTTTTATAATCACATTTCTTCTTATTTGATAGATACTTATGCGTAAAATTTTGTTCCTCTGCTTATCTTTTTTAATTCTTTCGATAATGCTTATTTCCTGCAGTTCTGCAAAGGAAATTACAAATAGAGATAAAGTAGAAAAAAAATCGGCAAAAAAAGTCAATATAAAAAACATTAAAGAAAATTTTGTTATAACTCCATACAGAACAAAGATAGATGTAAAACCGAAATCTAATTCCGATAGAAATTCACACCTGAATATTTGGTATAATTACAGTAATAATACTATAACTGACACATCCAACATAACTGAAAAAGTTAACGGATTTAGAGTGCAAATTTTATCGACCGATAATCTTGAACATGCCAGAAAAACGAAAGAAAGGATATTACCTAAAATAAATCAAAAGCAAGTATACATTTTATTCGATCCGCCATTTTACAAAGTGCAAGTTGGTGATTTTACGGTTAATTCATTAGCAGAAGATTTAGAATTTAAGTTAAAACAGCTGGGTTATAACAATGCCAGAATTGTTAGAGAAAAAGTCAATCAAAATCCCTAAAATAACTTTGATATTCTAATGCAAACTCTAATCTCAAATCCGGCACAAATAATTACCGTAAATACAAACGGGACGGGGTTTAATAGAGGAAGTGAGCTAAGTCAAATTGAATGTTTGGAAAATCATTCCATTTTAATAGAAAATGATATTATAAAAGATATACTTCCCAACACATCTGTCAACATTAATCAATTTGATAAAGTTATAGATGCAAGTAAAAATATTGTACTTCCCGGATTAGTTGAATGCCATACTCATCTCGTTTTTTCCGGCTCTCGTGCAGATGAATTCAAAAAAAAACTTGCCGGTGTTTCATACGAAAAAATTGCAAACCAAGGCGGAGGGATAAACAAGACAGTAACCTCTGTAAGAGAAACATCTTTTGATGATTTATTTAACATTGCCGCAAAAAGAGTAACGCATTTTATTGAACAGGGCGTAACAACTTTAGAGATAAAAAGCGGCTACGGACTTGATCTTGAAAACGAATTGAAAATATTAAAAGTTATAGATCTACTTAACGAGAAATTTCCAATCGATATTTGTTCTACATTTTTGGGTGCACATACTTTACCGAACGAATATAAAGCCGACAGGAAAGGATATATTGATTTAGTTATTAATAAAATGCTTCCGGATATCGACAAAGAAAAATTAGCTTCTGCCTGCGACGGATTTTGCGAGTCAACAGCTTTTACAAAAGATGAAATTGATTTAATATTTAACAAAGCAAATCAGTTGGGCCTTAGATGCAAACTCCACACAGATCAGTTTAACAGCATTGGCGGAATTGATACGGCAATTAAAAATAATGCATTAAGTGTTGACCATTTAGAAGTAATCCCGGACGATGAAATCTCCAAACTTTCTAAAACCGAAATTGTTTGCGTTCTGCTTCCGGGTGTTTCATATTTCCTAAATCATAAATACGCTCCTACAAAAAAAATAATTGATAGCAATGCTATTGTTGCACTGGCAACGGATTTTAATCCGGGCTCATCAAACATTTCAAATATAGGTTTTATAATGAGTCTTGCGGCTTTAAAATTTGGAATGAGCATTGAGCAGATAATTTCAGCATATACTATTAATTCGGCAAAAGCATTAAATTTAAGCATTAAAATAGGTAGTATAGAAATTGATAAGCAGGCAGATTTATCTATATTTGAAACCGACAATTATGCCGATTTGATATATCAAACTGCTGAAAACTTAAATATAAAAACAGTAAAAAACGGGAAAGTAATATTTGATAAATACGGAGGAACTAAGTGAAAATTATTGAATGTGTACCAAATTTCAGCGAAGGTAAAAATACGGAATTATTTGACGCCATTAAAAATGCAGTAGATAATACCGGCGGAGTAAAGCTGCTCAATTTAGAACCCGATGCTGATTATAACAGGGTTGTTGTTACTTTAGCCGGTGATGAAAACGGAATAATTGAAGGTGCTTTAACGGCATGCAAAGCTGCAGCGGAAAACATTGATATGAGAAATCAAAAAGGTGAACATCCAAGATTAGGCGCAATCGATGTAGTACCTTTTATCCCCGTAAAAGATGTAACTACGGAAGAGTGTGTAAAGATTTCCGAAGAATTTGGAAGACAGGCTGCAGAAGAATTGCATCTACCTGTTTACCTGTACGAAGCATCTGCAAGAAAACCGGAAAGACGTAATCTATCAAGCATCCGTAAAGGTGAGTACGAAGGACTGGAAGAAAAACTGAAAGATGAAAAATGGGCTCCCGATTTCGGAGAAGCTGCATTCAATCCTAAGCTCGGTGCGCTTGTAACAGGAGCGAGATTCTTCCTTATCGCTTACAATGTAAACATAAACTCAACTGATACAAAATATTCAAAAGAAATAGCTGAAGTGCTGCGTGAATCCGGTAAAGCAAAAAGAGATGAAAACGGAAAAATTATTAAAGTTGACGGTAAAACTGTTCGCATTCCCGGAAGGTTAAAGAATGTTAAAGGCATGGGCGTATCTCTTGAAGCACATAATATAACTCAGGTTTCGATGAATTTAACCAACTACACAATTACACCAATGCACGTTGCATTTGAAGAAGTTAAGAAAGAAGCCGAAAGATTAGGCGTTGATGTGGCAGGAAGTGAAGTAGTGGGACTTGTTCCGCTGGAGGCAATGCTGCTGGCAGGAAAATATTATTCCGATGATGATAAGGCTTCGGAAGAAGAATTGGTTAAATTAGCAATAGAAAAACTTGGTCTTAACAGCGTTACGCCATTTAAGAAAGAAAACAAAATTATTGAATATATGATTTGACAAATATCAATTATCAATTAACAATTATATGTCATTCTGAGTGAAACGAAGAATCTTTTCTAAATTGATTAATTTTAGTGAAAGATTTCTCTCCCGACTTTGTCGGGATCTCCCGAAGGGACTCCTACGGAGGAAATGACAAGGAAAGAATAATTTTAAAATACTAATAAATAAAAGTGAATTAATTATGGATTACACACAAACATTAAATGATTATTTAGAAAGTTTATCGTCAAAAGCACCGACACCGGGGGGAGGAAATGTTTCAGCTTTCAGCGGAGTACTGGCTGCAAATTTAGCAATTATGGTCTGCAATCTTACAATAGGAAGAAAAAAATACGTTGATGTTGAAACTGAAATATCAGAGGCTAAAAATCAATTAGAAAAATTTTGTGACAGATTTTCTAAGTTAGCCGACGAGGACAATAAGGCTTTTGATAAAGTAATGGATGCCTTCAAACTTCCTAAAGAGACAGATGATGAGAAACTTAACAGAAGAAATAAAATTGACGAAGCAACAATCGGTGCCGCTGAAGTACCTTCGGAAGTAATAAACGTCTGCCGGGAAGTTCTTCCTCATATAAGACTAATAGTAAACAAAGGCAACCAAAATTCACTTTCTGATTCCGGCGTTGCCGCCTCTTTAATTAATACTGCTGCTGAGGGCGCATTCTTAAATGTGCTTATAAATTGTACTTCTCTTTCAAATCAAACTTTGGGCAATGAATTTTTAAAGAGAACCGAAATTATTTATCAGGAAGTGAAAAATTCTTGTAAAGAAATTAGTGCTTTAATAAATAATAAATTAAGAAGTTGAGCATTTGTAGAGCGAACAGACTGTTCGCTCAAATATAAGCAACGAACCTCGTAGCTTTACAAAGCAAAAGTGTAGAGCGGGCAGATTTATCCGGCTATGACGGATTGCTCGCTTAAAATTATTTTAGGAATGAGCGATGAAGCTCATCGCTCTACAAATATTAATAATATGGTTTATTACAAAAGGAATTTACCACATTACCAGCCTGAAGGATTTATATTTTTCATTACAATTAGACTTGCCGGTACTATACCAAAAGAAGTTTATAATAAAATCAAATCTGATTTTAACAATAAACTAAAATCTATTTCTAATGAATTAAATAATTTAAAGAAGAAAGAATTATATCAAGAGTTATTTTATAATAGATTTATAAAATATGAGCAGATTTTAGATTCTATAAAATTTGGAAGAAAGTGGTTGGATAATCAACTGATTTCATCTGTTGTTAAAGATGCTTTACATTATCGTGAAGGAAAAGATTATAAATTAATAACATATACAATAATGCCAAACCATGTCCATATAATTTTTAAACCAATCAATTTTGTAGAGCGAACAGGTTTATCCGGCTATGACGGATTGCTCGCTCAAA
>CAZTZZ010000088.1:0-6671 GCA_964617905.1 uncultured Ignavibacteriaceae bacterium
TCAGAGAAAAAAGAACTAATCCAAAAAGACAAAGAATTATTGAAAGAAGAACTAAAAGAAGCTCCGAAGTAAAAAAAAGAGTTCGTACAAACAAGGGAAGAACTATAATTAAAAGGAAGAATCCCGGCAGAAGCAGGGTTAAAAGTAAAAGAAGAAGATAATCGAAACACACTTCTTTTTTAGAACGGTATTATTCAAAAAAATAATACCGTTTTTTTTTGATTAAAAATAGAAAGTAAATCTATTTTACTTATTTTAGGTATTGTAATTATTAGATTTTATAATTTTAATAATTCTTTATTTTAATTAATTGAAAGTGGGATAATAAAATTTCTTACTTTTTAGGGGAAATCCGAACAAATGTATCGGAAATTATTTTAGGAGTCTAAGAAATGAAAAATCATTTAGAAGAAGCTCTTGATTATCACAGTAAAGGAAGAGCAGGAAAAATAGAAGTTGTAACTACCAAACCCTGTTTAACTTCTAGAGATTTATCTTTAGCATATACACCTTGGGTGGCAGAACCTTGTCGTAGAATTGAAAAAAATCCTGAGGACGTTTACAAATATACAGCAAAAGGTAATTTAGTAGCTGTTGTATCTAACGGTACTGCAGTTTTGGGATTGGGAGATATTGGCGCGCTGGCAGGCAAACCTGTTATGGAAGGCAAAGGTGTATTATTTAAAAGATTTGCAGATATAGATGTATTTGATATTGAATTAAAGGGTAAAGATCCGAAAGAAATAATAAAAACAGTTCAAATGTTGGAGCCTACTTTTGGAGGAATAAATTTAGAAGACATAAAAGCCCCGGAGTGTTTTGAAATTGAAGAAACATTGAAAGAGACAATGAATATTCCCGTCTTTCATGATGATCAACATGGTACTGCAATTATCTCTTGTGCCGCTTTATTAAATGCAGTTGAAATTGTCGGCAAAAAAATGTCCGAAATAAAAATTGTTGTTAACGGCGCCGGCTCTGCTGCAATTTCTTGTTGTAATCTTTATGTAAGAGCGGGTGTAAAAAGAGAAAACATTACAATGTTTGATTCAAAGGGATGTTTACACAAAGGAAGAACAAATCTAAATAAATATAAAATACAATTTGCCGTTGATAAAGACAGAGGTTCATTAGCAGATGCGATGAAAGGTGCTGATGTTTTTGCAGGATTATCAATTGGAGGAGTTGTTTCTAAAGAAATGATAAAGAGTATGGCAAAGGATCCCATCGTTTTTGCAATGGCTAATCCCGATCCTGAAATTACGTATGAAGATGCAACTGCAGCACGCGATGATATCATTATTGCAACAGGTAGAAGCGATTATCCGAATCAAGTAAATAATGTTTTGGGTTTTCCTTTTATTTTCAGAGGTGCTTTAGATGTAAGGGCATGTAAGGTGAATGAAGAAATGAAGATGGCTGCTACTTTAGCTCTTGCCGGACTGGCTAAAGAGAAAGTTCCGGAAATGGTGTTGCGTGCATACGAAGGAGAAGAATTTGAATTCGGAAGGCATTACATTATTCCAAAACCTTTTGACCCAAGAGTATTATGGTACGTGGCTCCTGCAGTAGCCAAAGCTGCAATGGATACTGGTGTAGCAGGAATTAATATTGAAGATTGGGAAGCTTATAAAGAAAAGTTAAAAGAAAGACTCGGATTATCGAAAGAAGTTATTCGCGTTATGGTGCAGAAAGCTAAAAAAAATCCCAAAAGAGTAGTTTATCCTGACGGAGAAGACGAAAAAATAATTCGCGCAGCAAATACTGTTGCAGCTGATAAAATTGCCAACCCAATTCTACTGGGTAATGAAGAAACAATTAAAAGTATAATTGCTAATTTGGGTTATAGTGAAGATGGACTTACAATTGTCGATCCTACAAAAAACGATAAAAAAGATGAATATGCCCAGAAATATTTTGATAAAAGAAAAAGGAAAGGAGTCACACTTAGACAATCTAAACAATTAATGAACAAGCCAAATTATTTTGGTCCAATGATGGTTGATAGTGGAGATGCTGATGCTTATATAGGTGGATTAAATGCACATTATCCAAGGACTATTAAACCAGCATTGCAGTGTATAGGTGTAAAAGATGGATTCAAAGTTGTTTCCGGATTGTATATTGTAATTGCTAAAAATGAAGTTTACTTTTTTGCAGACACTACTGTAAATATTAACCCAACTTCGGAAGAATTAGCTCAAATTGCTATTTCTGCAGCCGATACGGTTAAAGGATTTGATATAGACCCGAAAGTGGCAATGCTTTCATTCAGTAATTTTGGAAGTTCATCATCTCCCGAAGTAACAAAAGTGAATGAAGCTGTAAAAAGAGTTAAAGAACTAAGACCTGATTTAATAATAGACGGAGAAATGCAGGCTGATACAGCCGTTGTACCTGAAATTATTGAAAATGATTTTCCATTCAGCAATTTAAAAGGCAGAGCAAATGTGTTGGTATTCCCTGATTTGAATTCAGGTAATATTGCCTATAAATTAATGGCGAGAATTGGTCAGGCAACCGTTGTAGGTCCTATATTAATGGGAATGAAAAAACCAATTCACGTACTTCAAAGAAATGCACCGGTGGAAGACATTATTAAAATGACAGCCATCGCCGTTGCAGGAGCTGAAACATTGAAATAATGCAATAAGTATTTAAAATAACAAACGCTGTTATATGTAATTTATAACAGCGTTTGTTTATTAATGAAATGTGTATTTTATTTTATTTCTTTAATTAATTTTGCCTTTTCAACAAGTATTGGATATGTGTACCCTGCTCCAAAATCTTTATTTGTAGCAACAATACCCTCAAAAATTACAAAAGAACCCACACTAACAATTTCATTGCTTGTAATTAGTAAATCGTATTTACCTTTGTAATTTGTACCGTCTTGTATGTGTATCCAATTACGATTCATAATTTGTTTATTTATTTTTGTTACTTTTCCTTCAACCTTAATCTTTTTACCGGCAAATGATTTACTGTCAGAGAAAAGTTGTTTTATAGATATACTTCCTTTATGCCTTTTAACTGTAATATTTGATTTAGTCTCCGGTTTAATCCTTGGGTGAGAAATAACTTTTTTTGGCTGTTTAGTACTTGATATTTTATCTACAAATAAAATTGAATTGAAAGTTTTATTCAAAGCAGTACTTTTAAAGTTTTTCATTTCCATGCTTCTTGCATAGAAAAGTGTATCGCCTTTAGCTGCATCCATTTTTGTAGCAGCAATCCAATAAGTTTTATCCTTTTCGGAAACATTTAAATATGTATAACTACCTGCATCTTGTTTTTTAATAACAATTACTTTGTGAATTTTGACATCAGGTGCAATATCTATTTTTTTTTCTGTTTGAGGTGATGACTTGGGCTTATCTTTACAAGCCGAAAGTGTAAAAGCAAATAATAATGATACTAAAATTAATAATTTTTTCATTTACCAACCTGTTCCTTTTTTATACAATTAATTATCTTTTCTTATTATTGGCAAATAAAATGCCAATTAATATTGAAATACAAATATAACAGAAGGAAATGATATATTATAAGATTTTTTCAAAAAGATTGGAAAATATGTACTAAAAAGTGCTATTGTTTCTTAAGGATTTCTTGTTATTGGTATTAGAATTTTCTCATTTCTCAATTGTCAGAAAAGAACATTGCAAATATTGCTGTATATAAGTTAAAAAGTTGGTTTATTTTTTGTGGGATAAATAAAAAAAATGGGGCATTAATGGTACTAAATACATTTCGACATAAATTGATAAATTGGATTAAATCTTACGAGATTGTAATATTTTTATTATTTATCTGTCTCGGCTGGTTAGTAAGTTGGCTTACTTTTATAATATTCTCACTTTTATTTGTTGATTAAATTCCAATTAAAATATTTATTGTACATTTTACATCCAAACATCTTATACAAATAATAGTATAAGGATAAAATAGTCTTATAACACTAAATTATTTGTGATAAATGATTTGGAATTATACACCATAATTCACATATTACTACCCATTATCTTATGATCAAATTTATAATAACTTAATACGAGGCATATCTATGTCAGAAAATATTAATCTGGAGATGAAACTCCCTAAAGTTACCGATATTGAACTCGTGGCTTTAAAAGGGCTTCAGTTAATGGGAGGTTTTTTGGGCATCTCAGAAGAAAAAATAGGGGAGGCAAATATTATTGTCA
Organism: uncultured Ignavibacteriaceae bacterium; assembly: GCA_964617905.1. GTDB lineage: Bacteria > Bacteroidota > Ignavibacteria > Ignavibacteriales > Ignavibacteriaceae. The sequence goes on from CAZTZZ010000088.1 coordinate 4,209, forward strand.
CAGAAGCAATAATTAATGGCCTGGAACATTCAGGGGACGATACACCCTATGTTAATGTTGAATTTATTATGACGAAGGAAAAATTAGTTATTCTTGTAACTGACTACGGCAAGGGATTTGAACCCGAGGAGGTGGAAGATCCGGATATTAAAGATAAGTTGAGTTCTAAAAATAAAAGAGGCTGGGGATTGAAAATTATGAAATCAATGTCAGATGATTTTATTATTGAATCCGGAGTAACCGGTACAAAAATTACGTTAATAAAAAACTTAGTATAATAGGAGATTTAAAAGAATGGTTACAGAATTTTCAATATCAACAGAAATTAAAGACGGTTGCTTACTGATGCAGCCTGTAGGATATATTAATAACAGCGGGGGTGAAACAATATTTAAAGAATTTATGAATCACTTTAATGACGGACATAAAAACGTAGTCATAGATCTTTCAAAATCAAATGTAATAAATTCTATAGGGATTTCTTTTTTAATAGAAATTATTGATAAACTTAATGACGAAGACGGTAAGCTATATTTTGCAAACACCGACCCTTCAATTGAAAAAACTTTCAGTATCATGGGCATCTATCAGTTCGCACAAAAAGCCGGTACGGTTGAAGAAGCTTTAAGCAAATTAAAGTAGATTTGCCCAAATTTAAAAATTTACCTGCTATTAGCCTGAGGGAGACTATTGAGTATTCAAAACATAATTGACAGATTAAGTCTACAAGTACGTGATCTTCAAGAGAATTTTAACTCTCTTGTTAATTCTAAATCACTTAACGTGTTGGGTAAACAATTCTGTAGAATTCTAAGTGGCACACTGTTAACTACAAATGTTAATCTCTTGAAAAAAGATAAAAAGGGAGCCAAATGGAAAGAAATTTATCTTTCTAATTCGGATTGCATTCAATCTACGAAACACCTTTCAGAAAATGATTTTTTAGACATTAAATTCATCAACAATGCCAAAATTAAGATTGCCGTTACAGTTCCATTGGTTGATGACAGTTACTTCGGGATTCTGATTGGCAAAAGACTGGACAAACAACCATATTCGGAATTCGACAAAATTGCTCTACAGATGTTTATCCTTTTACTCGATCATACCTATCAATCTTTCATAAATCAGAAAAGGGAAAAAGAATTAAACTTCCAGCTTAACCACAGAATTTTACAGCTCAATTCTTTGATTGATACCGGTATTGAAATTTCAAAACTGCAGAAAAGCAAAACTCTGTTGGATCTGACTCTTGAAAGAGCCACTGCGCTTACTAACGCATCTAAAGGGCGGCTTAAAATATTTAAAGGTGAAAAACAGATATCAAAAAGTATTTTTCCAAAAACGGCATCAGGCAAAAATCTTGAAGAGAAACAAAGCAAGTTAAAGACTGAAGTTACATTCGGCGAATTTAGATACGAGTTGACTCTGTTTGACAAAGAAAGCAGAAAAGGAATAATCGAATTTGATAATACGGACGAGGTTTTACTCAATGCTTTTGCCCGTCAGGTTTATACGGCAATGGAAAACGAATTTTTGCACAAGGAAGCGCTTGAAAAAGAGAGTATTCAAAAAGAATTGTCCGTGGCCGGTTCTATTCAAAAGAAACTATTGCCCGAAAAAATGCCTGAAGTAAAAGGCTACGATGTTTCGGGAATAAATATTCCTTCAAAAGAAGTGGGGGGTGATTATTACCAGACAATGGAATTGAGCGACGGTAGATTGGCTCTTATAATTGGCGATGTTGCTGGAAAGGGAGTACCTGCATCTTTGCTTGTAAGCACATTGGATGCGTGCCTGGAAGCATATCTTGATGTACAGATCCCTCTTTCTGAAATGGCAGTTAAAATAAATTCAATTATTTATAAAGCATCTCCTCTTGATAAATTTATTACATTCTTTATTTCAATATTAGAGCCTAAAACGGGAGAGCTTGATATAATTAATGCCGGGCACAATCCGATTTTTCTTCTAAGGAAGAACGGTAAGCTGCAAAAAATAGATGCGGGCGGCGTAGCTTTTGGTATGTTTGATATGGGACTGCCATTCGAGGGCGAAAAATTGAAGATCAATAAAGGAGAAAGACTTCTGCTTTACACTGACGGAATTCCCGAGGCAATGAATCATAAAGAAGAAGAATACTCAGACGAGAGATTGGAAAACTTCTTTATTAAAAACAAACCCGCTAAAGCCGAGACATTTATAAATAATTTAGTTAAAGATGTTAAAAAACATACGGGCGATACTCCGCAAAGTGACGATATAACCGCCCTGTATTTGATAAGAAAATAATTTTAGTTATTAACATTCAATAGCCTAGAACTTTCTGAAATAATAAAATTCAGAATTTAAAAAGTCATTGCGAGGAGTGAACAACAAAGTAATCTTTTAAGTGATTATTGTAACACCACGCATTTATAAATAAAGTCTAGCGATGACAGATGTTCTTCGATTGTCATTCTG
>CAZTZZ010000089.1:0-6376 GCA_964617905.1 uncultured Ignavibacteriaceae bacterium
CAAAGGACGCGCACAGAATAAAACAAAGAGTGGGGAACGCACGAATATTGAAGTGTTCCCCCCGTGCAAGGTTTATCGGTTGGATAAAGATAATCGCTCGCATTCCCGCCATTCTTTAGCGACAGAGCCGTTATCTGCAAGGCTGAAAAAAGAAACTGAAGTAAAAAATTGAAATAATTGAAACAACAAGAAAATCATAGAATTGAAAATCTGACAAACAGAAATAATTTTGTTTTGCCAACCCGCAATGAAAGATGCCCACACACATTGTACAATGAATTAAACTGACTATTTTTGACAAGAACAATTTATATTGAATGAATAAACGATTTGAAAATATAATAAACGAATTAGTTGACCAGTACACTTACGGTGATACAAGCGAAAGACCGTGGATAATTGGATTTAGCGGAGGAAAAGATTCAACTGTTTTACTTACACTTGTTTGGAGGGCATTAGAAAAAATCAAAAAAGAAATGCCATTCCCCTTTCAATTACGAAGACATGTTTACGTAGTTTGCAATGATACAATGGTTGAAAATCCAATAATCTCAGAATATGTTGATGATGTTTTATCTAAAATAGCTAAAGAAGCCAGAAATCAAGACTTACCAATATTTGTTGAAAAAACAATCCCTAAAATTGAAGAAACATATTGGGTAAATGTTCTTGGTAAAGGATACCCAGCACCCAATAATTCATTTCGTTGGTGTACCGATAAACTAAAAATCAGACCTACATCCTCTTTCATAACTGAACAAGTTGACGAAAAAGGAGAAGCGATTATTTTAATTGGGGCAAGAAGTGCGGAAAGTGCGACACGAGCGCGTTCAATCAAAAAACACGAAATAAAAGGAAAAAGATTAACCAAACACCCTAATCATCATAATACCTTAGTATATTCTCCGATTAAAGAATTAATGTTGGAAGAAATTTGGTATATCATTAATGCTTTGCCTTCTCCTTGGAAATACGATAATTCAAAATTGTTTCAAATTTATGCTAATGCGAGTGCTGACGATTATGAATGCCCAACGGTTGTGACTGACAAAAGCCATGCTTCTTGCGGACAAAGTCGTTTTGGTTGCTGGACTTGTACAGTTGTAAAGGAAGATAAATCAATGTCAGCATTAATTAAAAACGGTGAAAATTGGATGTCCCCATTGTTAGTTTACAGAGATACTTTAGAAGAAGAAAGAAATATCTCAGACAACAGACTTGCCACAAGAAGAAACGGACAAGCTGCCATAACTGAGGATGGACACAAACAGGGAAATTATACACCTGAATATAGGGCAAGGAAATTAAGGGAATTACTGGAATTACAGAAAGAAATACAAAAAACGAAACCATTAACTGAATTAATTACTAATCAAGAGCTAATTGCTATACAAGTTTATTGGTATCGAGATGGAATATTCGATTTTAAAGTCGGTGAGATATTTTCAAAAATCTATGGTAGAGATCTTGAAACAGAAAATGCAAATATTGAGAACTCAATTGAAAAAAGACTTTTAAAATCAGTCTGCTCTAATAATAGAACCGACTATGAGTTAATAAACAATTTGCTTACGCTTCAACACAGCAAAACATTGTTATTGACAAACTACGGTTTGCAAAACGATATTGAAAAAAGGATTGAAGATTTTGTTAAAGAGGAGGTTGAAAATGAAAATTAATCGGATATCCTTAAATAATTTCAGAGTTTACAAAGGTCAAAATAATTTGGTTCTTGACTCTGATTATGAAAATAAAAACATTACAATCATTGCAGGACAAAATGGATTTGGAAAAACAACTTTTCTAACTGCATTGGTTTGGGGGTTTTATGGGAAACTCATTTCCGAAGTAGATGAAAAATACAAAAGGGAAATTTCCGAATCAGGAGGATATAAAAGATACATAAACTCAATTTTAAATAGAGAAGTAAAAACAAATGACCAGGCATTAAAAGAATTTAGTGTTGAGATTGAAATATCAGATATTTATATCCCATCAGTTCCTTGTCGAAAGATTCTGATTAAAAGAGAATATAACATAGATGAAGAAAAAGAAAAATCGAGTATTTTAATTGATGGATTTGAGAATGAACTTACAAAAGAGGTTGGTTCTGATATTTTTATAAATGACTTTATTTTACCTAGAGAAATAGCTAAATTCTTTTTATTTGATGCAGAAAAAATTGTTTCACTAGCTGAGATAAAAACAACTCATGAAAAACGAAATTTAAGTAAAGCATATTCAGAAGTATTAGGCATCAGCAAATATGAAAGCCTAAAACGAAATTTAAAAAATTTAAGAATTAAGTTAAGGAAGAAATCAGCAAGCCTTGCTGATAGAAACAAACTAAATAAATTACAAGAGGAAGTACTAAGGCTAGATAAGTTAATTGCTCATAATGAATCTAAAATTACAACTAATAGTGGAGAGATTGAAAGAGCAAGGAATCAGTCTGAACATTACCAAGAAAAGTTAATTCGCGAAGGTAACAGTATGACTGTTGATGACTTAATTCGACAAAAAAAATTGAGAGATACACTTAAACAGCAAGGTATTGAGGTAAAAGCAAAACTTAAAGAATTATTGGAACTTGCTCCATTTGCAATAGCAGGAAATAAAACAAAAAAACTCCAACAACAGGTAAATGCAGAACTACAAAATAAACAAAAACAGATTGATAATGAATTCATAATTCAGAGATTCAATAAGATAAATAGTATAGTTGAAAAACAACTGGAAGCTAAAAAAATACCCGACTTGATAAAAAAAGATATTTCGCATATCTTATCAGAAGCCTTTAATTCAAGCTTTGAAGAACAAAAAATTGAAATTGATAAAGTTCTGTTAGACCTTTCGTCAGAACAATCAAATGAGTTTTTGGCATTGTACGAAAATTTAAAGCATTCATACAGCATTCTATTTAAACAAATTGTAAAAGAAGAAAGAAACAACCGTATTTTTTTAGCTAAAACAATGAAGAAAATCGCTAATGCGGAATCTAAAGATTCTGACATTTTAGCAAAAAAATACAAATCTGAAAAAGCAAAAATTGACAGTAGAATTACTGATTTAATCTCAGAACAAAATAAATTGCACGAAGAAATTGGTGCTTATCAGCAAGAACTGGCTACTAAATCTAAAATGATTTCTGAACTTACCAAAACAGTAAGTCTGGATGAAATGGATGATAAGAAAGATAAAGTAACAAGTCGATTGATTGATGAGCTTTCTGAGTTTATTTTGAAATTCAAATCAGAAAAGAAACATTCATTACAAAAACGTATCAAAAAGGAATTATTAAGACTAATGCATAAAGAAGATTTTATTGCTGATGTGTTAGTTGAAATAACTGAAGACATTATTGATATTCATTTACTTGACAAAAATGGCAATTTGATAGAAAAGGAAACTTTATCAAAAGGCGAACAACAGCTTTATACAACAGCCTTACTAAAATCATTAGTTGACGAATCTGGAATTCAATTTCCAATATTCATTGATAGCCCATTACAAAAATTTGATAAGCGTCATTCAAGAAATATCATTACAGAATTTTATCCTTCAATATCAAAGCAAGTTATTTTGCTTCCACTTCTTGAAAAAGAACTTACAGAAAAAGAATACAATATGCTGTTACCAAATACTGCATTGACTTTTATTATCCAAAATCATGGAGGAAAATCGACAATTACAAAGTGTGATTCTTCTCAATTGTTTAACGAAATAGAAAAAACTGGTAATGTTCACACATATTAAAACTTCAAAAGAAAACCGGGAACTGGTATCAAAACTTACCAGGAAACTTAATCTAGGAACTGAAAATATTATTGCCAGAATTGCATATACATATTCATTGTCTCGGGAAAGAATTTTGGATTTATCTGAAATAAAAAATTCACAAGGCAAAGAATATAGTAAAGCTGTTCTTTTTGGCAACAACCTTCCCTATTATGTTTCTTTAGCATGTGTTCATTATGGTTTATATAAAACTGATAAGGACATTCCAAAATATATCAAGATGCATATTGATGATGGTTTAGAATTGATAAATGAAGAATTAGAAGAAAATCCAAATTTGGATGGATTTGATTTTGTTATTGAAAAAATAGAAGAAGGATTAAATAAAATATATTAACATGGATAAGCAAATAAAGAATAATAGTTTTTGGAGTGAGGTTAAGGATAAACTCACAACACCATGGAAACAATCCGTGTTTATAGGTTTATTCATATTATTATTGTTATTAGTTGCTATTGCAGTGATTGTTCCGCTTTTAAAAATTTCTTCAGGTTATATTCAGAGCATATCAATTTCTTTATCTACATTTTTTATTGCAACAATTGTTGCTTCTACAATAGACCTGCAATTATCATATAGTTTTCTTAATAGGGCAAGTTTAATTGTTTATGCAATTTTATCTCTACTAATAGTATTAATATTATTTGCATTATCTGTTTTATTAAGTGGTTCAATATCATTGCTCCCTGCTATTTCTGGTTTTATTATTTCTATAATTATTTGGATAATTGCTAATGCTGATAAAGATATTTCAAGTGACAAGAAACATCAGCAAAAAATGATACAATCTATTAAGCAGACTAATGCATACAATGAGTTTTTTACTAAAGTAACAGAAGAAGATGAATAGCAAAATATTAAATATAAATGGAGTCAATTTTCTTTCATTAGAAATAATAAAAGTAAATCAAAAAGAACATTTTTTTCATGTTGCTAAAGCACCTGCAAAGCAGATTGTAGAAATGTTTACTGTAAGTCCAGCTGAGTATGATATTAAAAAGTATTCAGAGTTAGCTGAGAAAAATATAGATGAAAAAGACTATTATGATACAATTGTAAAGAATAAGAAAAAACAAACAGATTTTCAAAGAGATAAAGATACAAGCCGGGTAAAAAAGATTAGAGATTATATAAATACCAATGAATATGCATTCTTCCCAAATACAATTATCTGTACAATTGAATGTATCGAAATTCCAGAAGGTGAAGAAATAGAAAATTTCATGTCATTAAACTTCGGAAGTGAAAGTACAACAACATCTTATTTTGTTCAAATAGAAAATAAGCAACGCGTTTTAATACCTGTTGTTGAAAAGTCAATTTTAGTTATTGATGGACAACATAGATTAGAAGGATTAAAAGAGTATTATAAAACTGTTGAAAATGATGATAATTTGGAATATGAAATATTACTATCACTATTTATAGGATTTGATCGAGCTATTGTCGCTCAGCAATTTTACACAATAAACTATGAACAAAAACCTGTAAATAAATCTATCTTATATCACCTGATGGGTGAATTCAGTGATGAAATTGATGAGATTACTGTTTTGCACAATTTCACAAGACTTCTGAATGAATATGAAAAGAGTCCATTCCACCATAGAATTAAAATGCTAGGCAAAATACCTAAAAATGCAGAGGATCGTCATTTATATTCTATTTCGCAAGCATTTATTATTGATGAATTAATTAAAACAATATCCAAAAAGTCAATCAATAGCTTTTACCAACCTTGTTTCCTATATTACTTCATACACAAAGATTTACAAATTGAAATTGTAAAATTTATTATGCGCTTTTTTAATGTTGTAAAAGAGCTACGAGATGATTGGAATGAACCAAATGAAAGTATTTTATCTAAAGGAATGGGAGTTGCTGCATTGATTAAAGTTCTACAACTATTATTACCAATACTTTTTATTGAGAAATTTGAAAAAGATGCTGCCAAGTTAATTAAATTGGATAAGGAAAGTTTAAAATCATATTTAGAAGGAATAGAGAACGTTGACCTAGAACCATTTAGTGGACAAGGAAGTGCTGGAAGTATTTCTAAAATAAAAGAGGCATTTATTGAAGGAATTTCATTCTTTGATTGTACATCATATTCTGTTTTTGAGGAAACTTATAAAGATAAATATCTAAAAGAATACAAAGAATGGAACAGTGCTAACATTAAAGAACAAGATAATTAATGCTAAAAGACATCCCATTTCATATAGTCTATTCCACGGGAGAAAACGAACCTATTGAATTTTTCTTTGATGCTCTTATGGAAAGTACAAGTTTTGATTTGGGGCTTGGATACTTTAGTTCATCAGCAATAAATGTTTTGAGTGCCGGTTTTGCATATTTTATTCATAGAGGTGGGAAAATGAGAATCATTATTAATGATGTATTATCTCCTGAAGATAAAAGAGCTATTGAAAAAGGAATTAAAAATGAAGTTGATGTTGTAGAAGAAAAAGTTTTATCTGATTTAAGTACATTAACCAAAATATTTTCAAAACGCAATGTTCATTTCTTCAAGTGCTTATCTTACTTGATTTCAAAAAATAGAATTGAATTTATTGC
>CAZTZZ010000090.1:0-3328 GCA_964617905.1 uncultured Ignavibacteriaceae bacterium
CCAAAGAATTAAAAGAAAGTGAACAGTGGAATAAAGAAATATTTGAAGGATCACGCGACGCAATATTTATTGTGGATGAAAAAGCACATTTTGTGGATGTTAATAATGCTGCTGTTGCCTTGACTGGTTATTCTAAGGATGAACTATTAAAAATGTCAGTCCCTGATTTACACGAAGAAGAAGACCTTGCAGCGTATAAAAAGTTCTTTAAAGATATATTAGGCGGTAAATCTGTTGTAAGTGAAGCCAAGTTATCAAGGAAAGACGGAACAAAAATAGATACAGAATTTAGTAATAATAGAATTACAATAGGTGGTGTTTCATATATGCATACCATAGCAAGAGACATTACCCAACGCAAGCAGAATGAAAATACAATCAGAAGTATAGCAACAAATTTTTCGGCTGTATCCGGACTTGATTTTTTCGAGAAGGTCTGCCGCCATCTCACCGAAACTTTACAGATAGATTATGCTATTGTGGGTGAGTATTTACCCAATGAGAATAAGGTAAAAGTAAAAGTCGGAATTGGAAAAGGAAAACCAATTAAACAATTCGATTACGACCTTGACAATACTCCCTGCAAAACTGTTATTGGACATACCGTTAAATATTATCCTTCAGGCATTCAGAATCAATTTCCAAAAGATTCTCTCTTAGTGGAAATGAACATCGAAAGTTACGCAGGTATTCCACTATTCAATCGCTCAGGCGATGCTTTGGGAATTATGATACTTCTGGATGGTAAACCGATGAAAGATATGGAGATTACTAAATCATTATTACGGATTTTCTCTGAACGGGTTGCTGTTGAAATGGAGCGTTTGCAAGTTGAGGAAGAGCTTAAAAACTCGGAGGGAAAATATCGAGATCTTTTCGAAAGCTCAAGCGAATTCCTTTTTACTTTAGACCTAAAAGGAAACTTCACGAATGTAAATCAATCAGCAGTAGAGCTTACCGGTTATACAAAAGCTGAACTGTTGAAAATGAACTTTATAGATTACACACCCACAAATATTAAAAGAAAACTTTTAGCAGCAATCAATAACGTTTATAAAACCGGTAAATACTTAAAGGATTTTCCGGTTGAGGCAATCATTAAAGACAAAACTGTAAAATATTTTGAAACCAGTATTAGTCCTATAAAAAAAGATAAAAAAACTATAGGATTTCAAGGAAGTTCAAAGGATATTTCCGAACGAAAAAAATCAGAAGATTTGTTAACGTTTGAAAGAAATAAATTTTCTTTTATTCTTAACTCATTACCGGTTGGAGTATCAGTCTTAGATAAAGATAATAAATATACATTTATCAATTCAAATTCATTGAAAATTGACGGATACAGGGGAGAAGCCAAAAATTTATTGGGTAAAGATGTAAGAAGCAATCACCCGAAAAACATTTTAGATGTTATCGATAGTCTTTTAAAGGATTTCAAATCAGGTGAAAAAACATTCCATATAAGAGAAGCAAAAAGGGGAAAAAGGACAGTACAAATTTCATATCATGCACTGCATAATTCTAAAGGAGAATATACGGGGTTAATACGCCTTGTTACAGATATTACAGAGATGAAAGAAGCTGAATTTAAAATTAGAGAAAGCCGGCAGCGCCTTGCCAACCATTTAGACAATACACCTTTGGGGGGAATTTTTTGGGATGCAGATTTTAAGGTTACAGATTGGAACAAATCTGCTGAAAGGATATTTGGTTACAGCAAAGAGGAAGCTTTAGGCAAACACGCTTATGAGTTAATCACTCCAAAGGAGATTCAAGACAAGATTGACGAAGTTTTCAATTCCCTTTTAGAACAAACCGGAGGAGAGAAAATTACAAATGAAAATATAACTAAAGAAGGAAAAAGGATTATATGTGATTGGTATAATGTTGCTGTTACAGATATAAACGGAAAAGTAACGGGAGTTGCATCTTTAGTAGATGATATTACAGAACGAGTAAAAAATGAAGTAGAATTAAAAAAGAGTGAAGCAACATTTAAATTACTACTTGAAAAACTTCCAAACGCTGTATTTCTTACTAAACTTGGCAGTAAAAATGCCGGCGAAATAATTTATGCAAATCCGGCAGCCGCTAAACAAACCGGTTATGAACAATCCAAACTTATTGGGAGGAATATTATTCATGATTTTTACGTGGAAAAAACCACAGTACTATTAAAAGAAAGTAGAGAGAAAGATCTTAAAAACGGTAATACATTATCATTTGTTGAGAAAAAGAAACACGCTGACGGTCATATATATATCACTCAAACAATGATAACTCCGATTAATTATGAAAATGAAAAAACTACTCTTTCTGTAAACACGGATATTACTAAACAATTTGAAGCCCAGGAAAAAGTTAAAAAAAGTGAGAATAAATACCGCAATCTTTTTGAAAATAATTTAGGCGGAGTTTATGTATCTACTATAGATGGTAAAATTTTGAACTGCAACAAAGCATTTGCAAATATGATGGGATACTCATCCATAAAAGAAGTTTTACAAACTCCTGCAGTTAATTTCCACCCAAATAAAAAAGAGAGAGAAAATTTTATTAAAGAATTAAAAGCAAAAAAAGAACTTATAAATTTCGAGACAAAAACTCATCGAAAAGATGGGAATATTATATATACAATAGAGAATGCGCAATTGATCGGAGAGAATATTCTTCTGGGAACTATTTTTGAGATTACCAATCTTAAAAAAACTGAAGAAGCTTTAAAACTTACAAATGAATTTAATGAATCTCTCATAGAAACAATTCCATTCGGATTGGATATTGTGGATATGGAAGGTAACATTTTATTTATGAACAATTTGTTAAAAGATGCCATTGGTGTAGAAAAACCTAAAGGAAAATGCTGGGAATTTTATAAAGACAACAGTAAGCAATGTACTGCTTGTCCTTTAAAACGGGAAATGGAATTAGGAGAAATAAATATCTGCGAAGTTCACAATGTGCTTGGTGGCAGAGAATATGAAATTACTCATACAACAATGAATTTTGAAAATAAAAAAGCAATGCTTGAAATATTCAAAGATATAACAGATGAAAAGATTGCAGATAAAAAAATAAGACAATTATCCCGCGGTGTAGAACAAAGCCCCGACATGATAGTAATTACTGATATTGATGGTAATATTGAGTATGCAAATCCCAGTGTAACAGAAGTAACCGGATATTCACAAGAAGAAATAATAGGTAAAAACCCCAAAATATTTCAATCGGGTAAAACACCTAAAGAAACTTATAAAGAATTATGGGACACAATTATAAAAGGTGAAGTTTGGGAAGGTGAACTTTTAAACAAACGCAAAAACGGTGA
>CAZTZZ010000090.1:3428-6201 GCA_964617905.1 uncultured Ignavibacteriaceae bacterium
AAAGGCTCAACATTTACAGTGCTTTTACCTATCATTAAAGAAAAAAATGCAGCAAGAAATAACAAAGAAATTACGAAGCCAATAAAAAGTACTGCAAAAATTAAAAAGAAAAAGGAATTAGCTTCCATACTTTATTTAGAAGATGACAAAAATGCTCGTGATATTGTTTCGCTTTTTTTAAAGGAAATGTGTGATGTTGATTTAGCTTTAAATGTTGATGAAAGTATTATAAAAGCAACAAACAAAAAATATGATTTATTCCTGGTTGACATCAACTTGAAATTAAAAAAGGGCGGAATTGATTTTTTGAATGAAATTAAGAAAATGAAGGAATATAATGACACACCTTTAATAGCAGTAACAGCTTACACTATGGCAGATGACGAAGAGAAATTTTTGGATAAAGGATTTACAGACTATATATCAAAACCATTTACAAAGAAAGATCTGATTGAATTAATTAAAAAAACAATAAGAGAGAAAGGATAAAATTTAACCAATTTAAAAAATGTATAATAAAAACTATGAAGATGCCGGTTATAAATATTCTTTGTTTTTTAAAAATTTATTAACCCGAACACTGCAGTGGAATTCCAAAAAAAAATTATTTATAAAGCCTTATCCGAATACACTTACGCTGACTTTTATAAACGTATCAATAAACTTGCTAATTTATTAACGGGTCTTGATATAAAGAAAGGTGATATGGTTGCCGTTATGGATTGAGACTGCTCATCGAGTATTCTGAGTGAAACGAAGAATATATCGAGATGAGTAATGTGGAAGACATTACAATACACTTTGGTTAAGTCTAGAAAGGTTGTCGAGTGTACCGACAAAGTCGGGACGTATCGAGACGACCGGACGAAGCACAAATAGAAATTAAAAAATATTTACAAGACATTAATGTTACTTAGAATTATTCTGCTGATTTTAACTTACCTGTTGCTTGCTGCTCATTTTTTGAGGGAAGGAGAAATGATTCTCGCTATTTCTTGTTTCTTCATCCTTTTTTTATTATTCATAAAAAAGAAGTGGTGTATTATAGTAATTCAAATTTTTACATACGGTGGTGTGATTGTTTGGATACAAACCTTAATAGAATTGATAAACTTAAGAATTGATACGGGAGAACCATGGCTAAGAATGACTTTCATATTAATTGTGATTATCATACTTACTTTAATTTCCGGATTACTTTTAAACACAAAGATAATAAAGGAAAAGTACAATAATATTTAAAAGCAAAAAGCCATCCGTTGCTAACTGCTTCTGAATTCACTTTTAGTAGGTAAAATAATTGTTTAAGTATTTCAAATCCTTTTACTCCTATCAATTAGTCCCTTATCCAATGACTTCTATCATTTCATTTGCATAAACAAGATAATTTTAGCAATTTATGGATACTCAAATAGAATAGGTAAAAAGTGAAGAATATTAAAATAAATTTAAGAAATTTGCTACAATATAGATAATTAATCTAATCAAAGGAGTAAGTGATGAAAAATAAAAATAGGTTTTTATTAATTCTCTTGGTTGGTTGCATGGTAGTTCCTACAGCCTTGGGTGTCTGTGATTCAATATTTTATGAGGGACCACAACCTGAATCCGTGGTGGAAAAGTCAAAATATAAAATATTTGTGAAATTTGGTAACATAGTTGGTGAATCGGTGCAGGTAAATCACAAGGGTTGGTGTGAATCTGTGGCTTTTGAACATGAAGTGGTGCTTGAAAAAGGTACACAAGAACCCCAGAGTTTGATAAAGTCAACTATGAAACCCTTTGAAATTACCAAATTAATGGATAGAGCTTCACCTAAACTGAACGAAGCAGCTTTAAAAGGAAAAATTTTCTCGCTCATTACAATTGATTTAGTTCATCAGGAAGAAAATGGATTTCTTTTCATGCAGTATATATTTAAAAATGCAGTTGTGACTTCTGTATTTACTTCTGGAGACATAGGGCAAACATTACCAATGGAGAGGATTCAGTTTTACAGTGAAGAAATGACTTGGAAATACATACCGATTCTTTATGATGGTAAACCTGGAGCTACAGTAGAATTTTCTTGGAAATTTGAAACAAAAGAGCCCGTTGATGTTGGTTTAAATGATTTCAATCCTCAAGAGAACCCAATCATAGAAAATCAAATTGATATTTCTGGCAAATGGCTTAGCAGTGTTGGCTCTGTATTAATCATTAAACAGCAGGGTAATCAATTCTCTTGGACAATCGAAGGATTGAATAAACCCGCTACAGGACAAATCAATGGCAAAGAACTCAATGCTACTTGGAAAGATAGGACTGGAATTAAATCAGCAAAAGGCGAAATAACTCAAGTTGATTCTAAAGGCAGAGCAACATTTATACAATGGGATAATAACATCACCTTTAATAGGGATTGATTTATCTGTCTATAGCATTGGAATGTTCTACACCCTAACACCTATTTGTCGGATGACAGAGCTCAACTTTTTTACGTTCAACCGCTTCTTCTCAACGTCACGATCGAGGAAACTCTAGCCGTTTGTAATCCAGATCTTTGCAGGTTCATCTTTTAAATAGTGACCGAACAAAGAAAGGATGCTCCATTCTCTGACAAACTCTAAAATTCCATTTGCATTTACAAATTAATTTTCCCAAGTTAAAATATTCTTATTTGGGGATACTACTAATCTCACTAATTTTTCTGGCAGTATCTTGTTTTTTAGTAAAAATTATTTTATTTACTTATACAAGAGGGAAAAATGAAAAATGTAACAACCAAAAGCAT
>CAZTZZ010000091.1:0-6076 GCA_964617905.1 uncultured Ignavibacteriaceae bacterium
TTGTTGTATAAAATCAAAGTAGCTCAAAGAAACTGAGTTTTTTACTTAGCAACATATTTCTATTAAGTATATGTATTATTATACCACTTGCTATATATATAAATAATTATTTATATTGGTAAAGATTGTTGGATAAGAACTACATCCTTTAGCCTAAAAAATAAACTCTAGAGATATTATGCGTAAATTATTTTTTATTATAACTATATCTATGTCTGTATTCTATTCTTCTTGTTCGGAACATATTGTAGAAAGCACTCCGAGTATAGACCAGATATTAACAAATAACAATTCCGTATCACCAACTTTTACAGACATACAGAGTAAAGTATTTAATAAGTCCTGTGCATTAAGCGGGTGCCATATAGCCGGTGTTCAATCGCCGGATCTTTCAGTAAATGCTTATAATGTAATTGTAAGTAAATCAAGTACAAATGGATTAAATTATATTGAGCCCGGGGATCCAAATTTGAGCTATATGTACTTAAAATTAATTGGCGCCGGTAATATATCCGGATCACAAATGCCTAAGAATGGACCTCCTCTTTCTCAATCAGTTCTTGATTCCATAAAAGCTTGGATTACGAACGGTGCTTTAAATAATTGATATAAACTTTATTATAAAAATATGAAGCTATTTAGATTTATTTTACTTTTTCTATTTGTTGCTAATTTAACTTTTGCGGATGAGTGGCACGTTAAAAAAGATGAAAACAATATTGTAAAATTTACTTCCTCAACAACCGTTTTGGATTTTGACGGTACGACAAATAATATTGACGGTTATATCTACTGGGAAGGAAAGGAAATCTTTACGGGGAAAAATGAGCTTTATTTTGAAGTAGAGTTAAACACCGTTAAAACCGGAATAGGGAAACGAGACAGAGATATGCGGGAGGATGTTCTTGAGACAGATAAATGGCCTGTAACTTATTTCAAAGGAAGTTTCATAAATGTTGAAAAAAGAGGAAACATATATTCGATAAAAGTATCGGGTAAAATGTTTATACATGGTATGGAAAAAGAATTGACTATACCGGGCGAAATAATAATTGGAAATGGTGAAATGGAAGTTAAAACAAAATTTTCAATTTTTTTAAAAGATTATAATATAAAAGCACCGAGTTTGCTGGCATTTATAAAAGTTGCACAAGAAATAAAGTTAAATCTAAATTTTAAATTAGAACAAACAAGGGAGAAAGATAATTGAAAGTAGTAAAAATTATATCAATAATTATTATCTGTAATTTACTGGTAATTGCACAACCAAAATGGAAAAAAACTGCGCAGCCGAAAAAAGTTGATTTGGAATTATTCCACGGCACACAGACAGCAAATTTTCCAACTACTGAATCTTTACAAAAAGGTAATTTAATGTATGAAATTTCTCATAGATTTTTACCTTCCATAAAAGACGGTTATGATGCACTTTACGGTCTTGACGGTCCGGCAAGAATTAGATTTGCTCTGGGTTACGGAATTACTGATAAATTAATGGTAACATTTGGCAGGAGCAATAACACGGATAATTTAGATCTTCAGTTAAAACAGAAACTATTTCAGATTTACAGTAAAAAAAATCCTGTTGTTATTTCTGTTTTGGCAGGAATATCCTGGAATACAGAAGTTCCGCCGGGTATAAACAGAGACAGAGGGGACGGTGATAATTTTCAATATTACGGGCAGCTTGTGTTTAACACAATGTTATTTGATAAAAAACTTGGAATAGGAATTGTCCCATCTTATTTGCAAAACAGTTTCATATACGCAATTGAAAAACAACATACTTTTACATTAGGAACATATCTCCAATATTATTTTAATAGAATGTGGAGCCTTTGGATTGAATATAATCCAGTAATTACCGGATACAGGGGAAGAATACGTTTGGATGAAACTGGTAAATCGCATAACAGTTTGGCAATCGGTGTGGATATTGAAACCGGCGGACATATATTTCATGTTATGGTTACAAATAATGCAAGGCTTAACCCATCACAATATTTAGTTGGTGCTGACCGTTCCGTAAGTGATGATTTGTGGAGATTGGGATTCGGAATATTGAGATATTTTTAGAATTCCTTGTTCCGATGTCGTTAATATTTTTTTGTAAAGTGATTTACAAAAATCAATTTTTTAATTGTATAGCAACTTCCTCTACCGTAGTTTTTTAAGGATTAAAATAAATTTTATAAAAATGATGCTTACCGCAGAAAAACATATTGTTGAAAATAGACTGAGTGTACTGTCACAAAAATTCTTAAAAACTTTGGCTTATTATGATATTTTCAATTATCCTTTGACAAAAGATGAAATATTTTTTAACACTCCTACGAACGGCAACACAAAAGAAACGTCTTTTAAAGAAATAAATTATTTAACCGAACTTGGTCTTATACATCAAGAAAATGGCTACTACTCTCTCTTTAATAATTCGGAATATGTTCCTAGAAGAATAGCCGGTAATAAAAGAGCCGAAAAAAAATTAAAGACTGCAAAATGCTTTTCTAATTTAATTGCAAGATTTCCATATGTCAGAGCTGTATTAGTTTCCGGTTCACTTTCAAAAGGATATATGGATGAAGAAGCTGATATTGACTTTTTTGTAATAACTAAACCAAACAGACTTTGGATTTCAAGATTTTTATTGATGTTGTTCAAAAAAATATTTCTACTTAATTCAAAAAAGAATTTCTGTATTAACTATTATATTACAACTGATAACCTGGAAATAGAAAATAAAAATATCTATACGGCAATTGAACTAGCATCTCTGTTACCGATGTACGGTTCAGACACTTATGAGAGATTATATACTTCAAATAAATGGATATACAATTATGTACCGAATTATCCCAAAAGAGAATTAAAGAAAGTAAATAAATTTAAATTGAAGTTGTCGCAAAGATTGACGGAACCATTCTTGAATAATGTATTCGGAGAAATGCTGGATAATCTTTGTATGATATTATTTTATAAGTACGATAAGAAAAAATATTGTAATTTTGACAATAAAAGTTTTAATCAATCGTTCATATTTAAGAAAAACGTATCAACTCATCACCCAGAGTCATTTCAAAATAAAGTTTTGCGTGCACTTGAACAAAAAATTTTGCATCTTCAAGTAGAACATAATATTCTACTTAACTAAAATTAAAGATGTCAAAAGTACTTTTTACTCATTCATATTTTTATAAATTTGATAAGAAGCAATGGAAGTCTAAACAGTATTACCCTCCTTTAGCAACTATTTATGCTGCCGCTTATGTTAGAGAAAACGGATTTGAAGTTTCCTTATTCGATACAAATCTTAAAAATTCACCCGATGAAATTATTACCATACTAAAAAAAGAAAAGCCCTCATATCTTGTTATATACGACGACGGTTTTAACTACCTGACAAAAATGTGCCTTGTAAATATGAGGAAAGCAGCATTTCGTTTAGCCCAATTAGGAAAAGATTACGGGTGTACTGTTATTTTAAGCAGTTCGGATTCCACTGATCAATATGAGCTGTATCTGAAAAATAATGCAGATTTTGTAATTCTGGGAGAAGGGGAAATTACGCTGCTTGAACTATTGAAAAAATTAGAATTCAATGCTGATGATTTTAGTGATGTAAAGGGGATAACATATTTACTTAATGATTCTGCTGTTAATAATGGGAAAAGAGATATTCTAACCGAAATTGATTTCCTTCCGCAGCCTGCGTGGGATTTGGTGAATATTGAGCAGTACAAAAAGATTTGGATAAACAATCACGGGTATTTTTCTTTAAACATAGCAACTACAAGAGGATGCCCGTTTAAATGCAACTGGTGTGCAAAACCAATTTACGGAAACCGTTATAACAGCCGGTCACCGGAATGTGTAGTAAATGAAATTGATTATTTGATAAATGAATTCGGGATGGATTACATTTGGTTTTGTGACGATATTTTCGGACTTAAGCCGGGCTGGGTTCAAGACTTCAATAAATTGGTAAAAGAACGCAATTTATTTTTTAGGTATAAAATTCAATCCAGAGTTGATTTACTTTTACAGGAAAACACAGTGGATGTATTAGCTCAGTCGGGTGCAGATATTGTTTGGGTTGGTGCAGAATCAGGTTCACAAAAAATTCTGGATGCAATGGAAAAAGGCACAACTGTTGAACAAATATATTCAGCGACAAAATTGCTGCAGAAAAATAAAATAAAGGTAGGACTCTTTCTGCAATTGGGATATTTGGGTGAGACAAAAACAGATATTGATAAAACTATTAAAATGCTTCTGGATTTAATGCCATTCGATGTAGGGATTTCTATTTCTTATCCCCTTCCGGGTACAAAGTTTTATAATATTGTGAAAAAGGATTTGCTGAAAAAATCAAATTGGGATGACAGTGATGATCTCTCGCTTATGTTTGGGAATAATTATTCTTCGAAATATTATAAGAAACTCCACAGATATATTCATAAAGTATTCAGAAAAGAGCAGGGGAAAATATTTATTAAAAAATTTATAAAAAATCCTTTCTCTTTAAATTCATCTCAATTCAGAAGAGCTTTAACAACTTTTTATTACCAGGTTCAAATTCCATTGGTCAATTTCCAGCTTAAGAAATTACAAAAGATTGAAACATGATTGCAAAATTGTGTTATTTTTTATTAAACTTTTCTAATGTGCATATTGTATTAAAATTATGCAATTTAAAATGAAAGTACTTTTAACACACGCTTATCATCTTTACGATGACAAAAGAGAAATGAAGATAATGAAGCCTTATCCACCTTTGGGACTTCTATATATCTCTTCAATTCTTGAGAAAGAAGGGATTGAGAACGATGTTTTCGATTCTACATTTCATTCAAAAAAGGAACAGTACGATTTTATAAAAGAAAACAAGCCCGAATATTTGTGTGTATATGTCAACCTTATGACAAAAATAAATGTAATTGAAATGATAGATTTTGTAAAAGGGAATGTAAAACTTGCGGGGACAAAAATAATTCTTGGCGGTCCGGATGTAAGATATAATAGTAATAATCTGATAAATACCGGTGCTGATTATGTTGTTGTAGGGGAAGGAGAGGAAACAACAGTTGAACTGATTAAGACATTAGAAAAAAAGAATTCCGGAGATCTGAGAAATATTAAGGGAATTGTTTATAAAGATCATCAAAGCAAAATCATTAAAACAGGAGAAAGAGAAAAGATTAAAGATTTAGATTCACTGCCTTTTCCAAACAGAGATAAAATTGACATAGAAATGTATTTTAACTCTTGGAAGAAGCTGCACGGTAATAACAGCATCACTATAAGTACAATGAGAGGCTGTCCTTATACTTGTAAGTGGTGCAGCAGGGCAGTTTACGGATTAAGTTACAGAAGATTTTCTCCTAAACGTACTATTGAAGAGTTAAGGCATATAATAGAAAAATATAACCCGGAACTATTTTGGTTTGTTGATGATGTATTTACAATCAGCTACAAATGGTTAAGTGAATTTACTGATTTACTCAAACGAAATAATATCAAAATAAAATACGAATGTATTACACGAGCTGACAGATTGAATGAAGAAGTTATAACTCTTTTAAAAGATTCCGGTTGCTTCAAAGTCTGGATAGGGGCTGAAAGCGGTGCTCAGAAAGTAATTGATCTAATGGACAGAAGAGTTGAAGTAAAGTATGTAAGAAAAATGATCCGGCTTACAAAACAATATGGTATTGAAACCGGAACATTTATTATGCTCGGTTATCCGGGTGAAACTGAAGAAGACATTAATGAGACTATAACGCACCTCAAAGAATCCAGCCCTGATTATTTTACCATTACTATTGCTTATCCGATTAGAGGCACAGAGCTTTATAAAGAAACAAAGAGCTTGAAATTACACGATTATAATTGGGCTGTAACCACCGATAGGGAAATAGACTTTAAAAGAACTTATACAAGAAAATATTATGATTATGCTGTTCGCAGAGTAGTAAATGAAGTAAACTATTTTAAAAGAAAGAAAAACGGCAATAAAGATTTAGCTATGGTAAATATGAAAGTAAAATCTATTATCTCAAAATTAGGAATGCTGTGG
>CAZTZZ010000092.1:0-5192 GCA_964617905.1 uncultured Ignavibacteriaceae bacterium
AATCTGTTCAGATCAATCATATTCTGAACTGTACCTTTACCGTATGTAGTCTCTCCAATAATAATTCCTCTTCCGTAATCTTGAATTGCACCTGAAAATATTTCAGATGCAGAAGCACTGAATCTATTTGTAATTACTGCTAAAGGGCCTTTATAAACTATTTTAGGATCCGGATCTCTGCCAACATCAATGCTTGAGTTTGAATTTTTTACCTGTACAACCGGACCTTTCTCAATAAATAATCCCGTTAGTGAAATGGCTTCTTGCAGCGAGCCGCCGCCGTTATTTCGCAGATCGATAATAACTCCGTCAATTTTTTCCTTCTTTAATTTTTTAAGTAATACCCTTACATCTCTTGTTGTACTTTTATAATTAGGGTCACCACGTCTTGCAGCTTCAAAATCACTATAAAATGCAGGGATGGACAAAACCCCTATTTTATAGCTTAATTTTTTATTATTAATATTTAAGACGTTTTCTTTTGCAGATATGTCGTTAAGTTTAATTTTGTCTCTTACCAATTCTATTTCTTTTGTCTCATTGCCAGCATTCTTCAATGCCGGAAGAATTTGAAGCCGTACGATTGTACCTTTTTTACCTCTTATAAGCTGGACAACTTCTGTTATTCTCCAACCAATTACATCAACCATTTTACCTTTTTTGCCCTGTGCAACCCCTACAATTTTATCATCCCTTTTCAATAATTTACTTTTAAATGCTGGACCGCCGACTATTATTTCAGCAACTTTGGTATATTCGTCTTCAGTTGTTAATCTTGCACCGATTCCTTCCAAAGACCTGCTCATATCTATATTAAAATTTTGTGAAGCAATAGGCGATAAATAATTAGTATGCGGATCAATTGAAGATGCAAAAGCATTCATAAAATTTTGAAATACATCCTCACTATTGAACTGATAGAAAATCTTTTTATAATTATTATATCTTTTTTTAAGGACTTTTCTAGCTGCTTCCCATTTTTTTCCTGACAATAAAAGATTTAATGCGTCATTTTTTACTCTTTTTCTCCAAAGTTCATTCATCTCTTTCTTATTTTTCGGCCAATCCGAACTGTCTCTTTTAAAAACATAAAATTCATTTAGATTAAAATTGAATCCTTTATCCAGCAAATTATTTGCATATATTATCCTTTCATCAAGCCTATTATAAAAAACATTATAAATTTTGTATGCCTGTGCAAGTTGACCGTTTTTTATATAGTCGTCCATTAAATATTTTTGTTTTTTAAAATTATCAATGTCTGATTTATAAAATATCATCTTGTTGTAATCTAAAGATTTTATATACTTATTAAATATATTGGCTGACAGTGAATCGTCTAATATAATTTTTTTGTAATGATATCTTTGCATTATAGTTGCTACAAGTTTGTCTTCAGCAGGGAAGTAGGCTTCCGGTTTCCAGGTTTTTATGGAATCTTTTTCTGCTTTGTTTTGTGAAAAAGTAAATGGAAAGGAAAAGCTAATAATAATTAGTAGATATAAGATATTCGCTAAAGTTGATTTTTTCATAAATTTTTTGTCTGTATTATTTTCAGTTTGTTAAATTGTACTTTAATTGAGGTTTTAAGTTCCTTATAAATTTTTGGTTTATTAGAAAAGAGTTTAAATAAATAAAGGTTTTATAATTGGCAGATAAATTACAATATGTTGGTTTATTTTTCTATTGTTCTTTCAAAAATTAGGTCAATATTTTTTAACATTTTCTCATTATCAAAAACACTATTGATTTCGTCAACAGAAATATATTTAATTATTTCATTTGATTTTAATAATTCATCTTTTAAATTTTTATCTTGATGACTCCAGACTTCCATTGCTGCTGTCTGTACCAGTTTATAAGCTTGTTCGCGGGATAGTCCTTTGTCAACAAGTTTTAATAAAATTGTTTGCGAAAAAACTAATCCACGCGTTAAATTTAAATTCTTGTTCATATTATCGGGATAAATTATTAATTTTTTTACAAGTGTAATCATTAAATGCAGCATATAATTTAACGTAATTGTACTGTCGGGTATAATTACTCTTTCCACAGATGAATGGGATATATCCCTTTCATGCCAGAGTGCAACATTTTCTAAAGATGCCGTAGCATTTCCTCTTAATAGTCTCGCCAGTCCGCAAATTCTTTCACTTACTATCGGGTTCCTTTTATGCGGCATAGCTGACGAACCTTTTTGTCCCTTTGAAAAAAATTCCTCGGCTTCCAATACTTCCGTTCTTTGTAAATGTCTTACCTCAAGCGCAATCTTTTCAAGGCTTGCACCAATAATAGCAAGAGTTGTCAAAAATTCGGCGTGCCTGTCGCGTTGAATAATTTGAGTTGAAACCGAAGCGGGTTTCAAGTCCATATTTTCACAAACAAATTTTTCAACTTTAGGAGAAAGATGTTCGAAGGTACCGACTGCTCCGGATATTTGTCCAACGCTTATAACTTCAATCGCATTTTTTAGTCTTTTAATATTTCTTTTTGTCTCTTCATACCAAAGAGCAAATTTTAATCCCATAGAAGTTGGCTCTGCGTGTATTCCGTGAGATCTTCCGACACAGACCGTATGCTTCAATTCTTTGGCTCTAATTTTTAAAGCATCTTTTAAATCTGATAATTGATTTTGCAGTATTTTACCTGCTTCTTTCATTTGATAGGAAAGAGTTGTATCTAAAATATCAGATGAAGTCATACCGTAATGAATATGGCGTGCAGGTTTGCCTACATATTCTGCTACATTGGTTAAAAAAGCAATTACATCGTGCTTGGTTGTTTCTTCTATCTTTAATATTCTATCAATTTCAAATTTTGCTTTTTCTTTTATTATTTGTACATCTTTTCCGGGTATTTCACCTGATTCAGCTCTGGCTTCACAAGCTAATATTTCAATCTTCAACCAGGTTTCATATTTAAATTGGTCTTCCCAGATTTTCCCCATTTCAGGGCGTGTATAACGGGATATCATTACGATTTCTCCAACTTCATTTTTAAAGTATCTTTTTTACCGTCCCTAAAGACAATTATTTTAATCGTATCACCTGCTCTAAATTCCTGGAAAACACTAATTAAAGTATTTTCATTAACAATTTTAAATTTTTCCACTTCAACGATAATATCTCTTACTTTCAACCCGCTTTTATCAGCCGGAGTATTAGAGATTACCTGGGTTATTATAACACCCTTTGTGGACGGCAGTCCATAAGCACGTGCAATTCCTTCATCTATTGACTGAACTCCGAGTCCGACATCAAAATTTCTGTCTATACTTCCGTGTTCTTTTAATTCACGAATTATTCTTTTTACTTTGTTAATTGGAATGGCAAAACCCAGACCTATATTTCCTTGACTTCCGGCAGTAAATATAAGTGTATTCATTCCAATTACTTCTCCCATACTGTTAACTAAAGGACCTCCGCTGTTGCCACCGTTTATTGCTGCATCTGTTTGAATCATATTTAAGTAATATCTTTGATTTAATGGTTGAAGGTTTAACCCTTCGGAACTTATTACGCCGACAGTAACGGTAGGTTTGTTATTAAGTGAAAAAAGTCCAAATGGATTTCCTAATGCTACAACCCATTCACCGATTATTATATCGTTAGAATTACCAAGTTTAACGGCAGGAAAATTACTTCCCTTTATTTTAAGCAAAGATATATCAGTCGCATGATCTGTACCAATTAATTTAGCAGAATAGTTTTTACCGTTAGTCAGCGTAACTGTTATTTGTGAAGCATTACCTGCAACATGATCGTTTGTTACAATATAGCCGTCAGATGAAATAATATATCCTGACCCAAGTTCCTTCACTTTTTGACTGTATTCTCCATTGTTGCCAAAAAATTGTCTAAAGAACGGATCATTGTAAAAAGGGCTGTAAGGGTTTTGATACTTCCTTATTTCAATAACATTTATTCCAACAACGGCAGGGCTTACTTTTTTTACGGCATTAGTTATTACATTATTTCTATCATTTTCTATCTTTTTATTTAACTGTTGCTTCTGCTTTGCATTAGTTAACGTGGGTGTTACTATTACATCCGATTTGTAAAAGTAAGGCTCCGGTTGTTTCGATTGATAAATGAAAAATATTGACGCAAATAAAATTATAATAATTAGTAGATAAAATATTCTGTTTTTATTATACATTTTTATTTCCTTTGACTGATAAATTTAGTTTTTTAATCTCATCTTTAAATGGAATTATGTGTTTGGTTAAAATTAATAACAAAAGAACTGTTGAGTACAAAATCAATTCTAAATTAGAAAAAGCTTTTGGATAGGTATATTTTATTGCAATATCGGTTAGAGAAATAACAAGAAATAAAGATAGTACTGTTGCAAAAAAATTAGCTATAATTACATTTCTCTTATACAAAAAAGAAATAGCCCATAATATTAGCCAGACAATTAATAAGAAAGGGAATATTACGGCTGAGCCACCGGCTGCAGTTGCAAGCCCTCTGCCTCCTTTACATTTCAACCATGGATTATAATTATGGCTTAATACTGCGGAACAAATTCCAATTGCAGGTAAAATAAACAGATTAGGAAATAAATATAGAATCAGATAAGCAGTTAATAATCCCTTTGAAAAATCTATTGCAAGTACAATTAGACCTATTATTTTGGATTTTGATGTAGTAATTGAGTTAAAAGCTCCGACATTACCTGAACCGTTCTCTCTTATATCAATACCACGAGTCATTTTTAATAATAAATAAGCCGTAGGTATTGAACCGATTAAATATCCTGCTATTATACTTATTAAAAACTGCATATAAAAAAGTCTTATTTTTTATTTGCAATTTAATAAAAAATACTGTCCAATCTTTACTAAAAATATTTGGCATAAAATAATTGCAACAATTGAGTATTCATATTATATTTCACATTCAAATTTTAGCTTTTCTTTGCTGAAATTAGAATTGTTCTAACCTGTTTTGGCTTATGATTTGCGGGAATAGCTCAGTTGGTAGAGCATCACGTTGCCAACGTGAATGTCGCGGGTTCGAGTCCCGTTTCCCGCTCTAAAACAGCTTCATTGCGCTGTGGCTTCACCCGCCCCAGGCGGGCAAGAGTGGTTTAAGGCGAAGCTGCAATTGCAAGAAATTAGTGTAAAAAAGTGGCGCTGTGGCTTCACCCGCCCCAGGCGGGCAAGAGTGGTTTAAGGCGAAGCTGCA
>CAZTZZ010000092.1:5292-5765 GCA_964617905.1 uncultured Ignavibacteriaceae bacterium
ATTGCAAGAAATTAGTGTAAAAAAGTGGCGCTGTGGCCAAGTGGTTTAAGGCGAAGCTCTGCAAAAGCTTTATTCGTCGGTTCGAATCCGACCGGCGCCTCAATACTTCCTAAAATATATTCCTTAATTTTTATTAAAATGTCTTACGATGAATTTTGTATATGTTTTAAAAAGTCAAAAAGATGACAAAAGATATATTGGGTTGACGAATAATTTAGAGAAAAGATTGGCCTTGCATAACTGCGGGAAAGTGACAGCTACTAAAAATCGCAGACCTTTTAAACTTATATATTTTGAAGAATTTTTGGATAGAAGTGAAGCAGCAAAAAGGGAAAAATTCTTTAAGACAGGCAAAGGTAGAGAATTTCTTAAAGGTAAATTAATTGCGCTGTAGCTTCACCCGCCTCAGGCGGGCAAGAGTGGTTTAAGGCGAAGCTCTGCAAAAGCTTTATTCGTCGGTTCGAATCCGACCG
>CAZTZZ010000093.1:0-5713 GCA_964617905.1 uncultured Ignavibacteriaceae bacterium
ACTTGTAAATCTTTTTCACCATTTAAAGCCAGAACCGGACAGGTAACTTTTGCCAAAACTGGTCGAGGATCATATTTTAAGAAATATCTGAACCAAGGGGATAAAAGATTCAATTTTCTTAGCATAAAAGTTTTTTTAGAACCTATTTTTTTCTTTTCTTTTTCACTTAAATTTCTATAATATTCTGAAAACATCTTATCCAAATTTTCTTTTAAATTATTTTCATCTGTTTGAGTATTTATTTCTTTGAAGACTCTAATATTAAATTCTTTACCCGCTTTAATTGCAGATTCACTTTCGCCGTTCGCTCTGCTAATCAATTCTGATTGCATTGTAATTATATAGGAACCTGGCAACCCTGGGCCTGCAAGCAGTACAATGAATGCTACATCATCAGATTTAGTTGCTGCAATAGGTGCGATCAATCCTCCTTCACTGTGTCCGATTAAACCTATATGTTTTTTATCGATTTCCTTTCTTGTTTTAAGATAGTTTACAGCAGAAAGAACATCGACGGCAAAATCTAGAGAAGTTGCTTTAGGGAATTCTCCTTCAGATTTTCCAATTCCTCTGTCGTCGAATCGTAATACGGCAATTCCTTGTCTGGTAAGATAATCTGAAATAACTAAAAAGGGTTTATGACCTAATAATTCTTCATTTCTGTTCTGCGGACCTGAGCCCGAAATTAATACTACTGCTTTAAAAGGACCTTTACCTTTAGGCAGAGTCAGTGTACCGGCTAAATCAATATTGTCTTGATAGTTTGTAAATACAACATCTTCGGATATATATGGATATGGTGGTTTGGGTTCTTGTGGTCTTTCAATCTTATATTTTTTTTTAGTTCTTTTTAATATCAATGGAATTATATTTGGACCTTGAATCCATTTTCCATTAATGCTTGACCGCTCATTATTAAATTTACCGAAATATTTTCCCCTAATAGAACTTATAAAGAATTTTACACTATCACCTGTCACAATTATTTTATCTACTAAAATACCTTTTATACTTTGATCAGGACTGTCAAGAGTAGCTTTTATTTTTTTCTTTTCTTTAACAATGTTAAATACTAAGTGAAGCTCTATACTTCCTACATCCAACGTTCCAATCCAGCTTCCACGCAGATGGTATCTTTGAGCTTCAGTTTGCGGAGAGAAAAATAGCAACGGTAAAATAAAAATTAATAATCGGTAAATATTTTTTAACTTCATTTAAGTCCCTCAATTTTAGAACTAAAGATATAAAATTATAGGACCTAAATTCTATTAGAAATGATAAACGGTATAAAAAAGCCTCTGAATTTAATTTTCAAAGGCTTTAAGACAATTTATATAATTACTTTAAAAATCTGTTAAAATAATTTGTAACTTTTTGATAAAGGTGAAAAGTATCAACACCTCTGACTCCATGTTGATGTCCAACGTAAGGATAATAATCTAAAGGGATACCAAGATGAGCAGCTTTTTGTGCAAACAATAATGTGTTTTGCCAAACAACCGTAGGGTCGGAAGTACCGTGAACTAAAAGTAGATGTCCCTTTAAATCTTTCACATAATTCAAAAGTGATGATTTCTTATATCCTATTGGATTTGTCTGCGGTGTATCCATATATCTTTCGGTATACATTACCTCATAATAACTCCAATCAATTACTGCACCTCCGCAGGCTCCTACTTTAAAAAGATCCGGTGTACGAGCCATAAGCGAAGTTGTCATAAAACCGCCGTAACTCCAGCCGAAGACTCCCATTTTATTTGAATCAACATAAGGAAGAGATTTTAAATAATTTACACCGGTTGTTTGGTCTTCAATTTCTTTTGCCCCTAAATTACGGAATGTCTCCTGTTCAAATTTTAAGCCTCTATGAGCAGAGCCACGGTTATCTAAAGTAAAAACTATATAACCGTTTTCAGCCATATAATTATCCCACAGCCTTGCGCCTCCCAGCCATCGGTTGGTAATTAGCTGCACACCCGGTCCTCCGTATACGTAAACCATTACGGGATATTTTTTTGTTGAATCAAAATCAACAGGAAAAATCATTCTGCAGTACAAATCGTAATTGTCATTGCTCTTAATAGTAAAAAATTTAGTTCTGCCTAACTTATATTCGCTCAGGGGATTACTTGAAGTGAAAACTTTTCGAACAGTTTTCCCATCCTCATCCACAATGTTTAACTGTCCCGGTGTTGATAAGTTTGAATATGAATCTAAAAAATATTCCGCTGAACTGTTTTTTTTAACTCTATGTATCCCAGGAGTTTTAGTCAGATTAGTTATTCTTCCGTTATCCAAATCCACAGAATAATAATTTCTGTCGAGAGGACTTTCTTTTGTGGCGGTTATAAAAAAGTCATCACCGTCTTCTTCAAATCCGTTAAAACTAATTACCTCCCAATTACCTTTTGTAACTTGTTTTAAAAGTTTGCCGTCGGTGTTGTACAGGTATAAGTGATTCCAGCCGTCACGTGCCGAGAACCATAAAAATTGCTCAGGATTATCTTTTACAAAAATAGGTCTGTTCATTGGGTGAACATATTTATCATCTTTTTCTTCGAATAATGTTTTTACCGGATTGCCTGAATTTGCATCAAATATAATTTCTTTTAAATGATTTTGATCTCTGTTCAATATTCCTATGTAAATATATTTTTCATCCGGTCCCCAGGTTACCCCAGTTAAATAATGATCTTTGGGTGTTCCCGTTTTTAACCAAACAATATTTTTTGTCTTTAGATTGTAAACGCCTACAGTAACTTCTTGACTTGTCATTCCTGCCATAGGATATTTAATGGGCGTGTATTTAGCTGGCCTTTTAGAAATATCAACAATCGGGTAATCGGTTACCATTGTTTCATCTTTGCGATAAAAAGCTAAAAAATTTCCTTTCGGTGACCAGAAAGTTCCCCTTGTAATTCCGAACTCTACTCTGTGAACCGATTGCCCGTTTACGATACCTTTATTGTCATCTTTTGTTATCTGAAAATTTCTCTTGTTTTTAGCGATATATAAATTATTATCAATTGTATAAGCAACATCGTTGTTAACTGATAAATCTTTATTCACAGCTTTCTCTTTTAACGTATTTAACCTTTCAATTTTTTTAGATTTTAAATCGAAAAGAAATATATTGTTCTTTACCCAAAATCTTAAAGTATTTTCATCCTGCCAATTAAAACGAGGAAATTTTTTAAGTTTGTCAAAGCCTGCAATATCTAATGAGGAATTGATTTCATCCAATTTTAAAATTGTTTCTTTATTACTTGATTTAATACCTTCCTGAATTAATGCCTGTTTTTTATCTAGTTTGTCAACGTATGTAAAATTATCTGTGTTGGGTCTCCACTTAAGTTGAGAAAGTCCTTTTGGATAAAGTGTATATCCCTTAAGTGTTATTTGTTTTAATGTTAAATCTTTTTTCTGCGGGAAAGCAAAAGAAAAAATTATGATTGTAAAAATTGTGATGTCTCTTAAAGTTTTCATTAATCCTCCGAATTTTATAGATATTAAAATTAGACTTTACAAACGGAATTTGCAAAAATATGATATTTATTTTATAACCCATCCTCCTTTTGTCCTCCTTC
The DNA here is from genome assembly GCA_964617905.1 of uncultured Ignavibacteriaceae bacterium. Lineage (GTDB taxonomy): Bacteria > Bacteroidota > Ignavibacteria > Ignavibacteriales > Ignavibacteriaceae. The sequence goes on from CAZTZZ010000093.1 coordinate 3,588, forward strand.
TCTTTAGAAGAAAAAGGGAATTTAAAAAGCCCCTCCTTTGTAAGGAGGGGTTTGGGGTAGTTCACATAAAAATTGATTTACTAAAAATTCAAATATCTTTTCAATTTATCTAAAACATATTCTAAATCATTGATAATGTCTTCATTTTTAAATCTTATAACATTTATTCCAAGAAGATTTATTATCTCAGTTCTAAACCTGTCTCTTTGCTGTGTGTAATTGTGTATACGTCCGTCAATTTCTACAACAAGTTTATGTTCAAATGAATAAAAATCAGCAATATAAAATGTTTCTTTACCGAGATAATCAAAGAAGATTGGATATTGTCTATAAAATTTAACACGCATAAATTTGCGTTTACGAACAGCTTGCCAAAATATATCTTCTGCCTTGGTTGGATTTTTTCGCATTTTTTTGCACAACTCAAGTGCTACCAAACGTAATTTTGATGATCTATTTAATGACATATTTTTTACATTGTTTAGAAAAATAAAATAAATACATTTTTAATTAAATGTAATTATTAATTTTGTGTGTTTGCGTAATCCAAACTAACCCCCTAGCCCCCTTCCTTGGAAAGGATGGGGAATCTAAAAAGCCTCTCATTTGTAAGGAGGGGTTGAGATAGTTGCCTAATAATTCACGATATTTTAAAAATATAAAATGTAAGCAATGACATTGCAATCCAGCAGGAGGGGTCCAATATGAAAAAAAATGGTTTGTGCGTAATTCAAGTTAATAATTATTCCACATCTACCTACCGTTGAAGGCAAGCCTAGCCGAGTTGTGGGGGGGGGATGAGTCCCAAATTTTTAATAAGTATATACTTCAATCAGTTATAATCTTAGTTATTAATTTTGCTGGTACTTCTTCAAAATAAATATTTGTAGTTGAATTTCCTTTTTCATTTCTAACATACTTTGATTTATCGGCTAATACATAAACGGGTTTATTATAATAATGTGAAATTGAAGCAGCAGAAAAACTGCCGGTTTTATTTATAATATTCCCGTTGGGTGAAATTTTATCCGCTCCTAAAACCACAGCATCTGTTTTTGGAATGTAAGTTGACATTTCACTATCCAAGATTAATGAAACTCCAACATTATTAGAATGTAATTTTTTTGCAAAAATTTTACCTTCAAATCCGGGACGTGATTCACAAACATATACTTCAATTTTATTTATCGTGTTTAATCTTTTAAGGACTTGTAAAACAGTGTAGCTGTTTGACAGAGTTAAAAATGTATTGCAATTAGAAATAAAGGGTTTAGAATTCTTAAATATTTTATTGTTAGAATCGGAAAGTGTTTTCTCAAAATTGTCTAAATATTTTTTCAAACCTGCAATATTATTTGATGATAAAAATTTTTTAACATTTGAAACGTAATTTATAACTGCTGAAAAATTATTAAAATGATGTTCTGCCTTGGTTAATATTTCATCTATCTTTTCTCTGTTATTTTCATTTTGAAGAATTTGATTCAGTTTTAATGTTAGTTCGATTGACCCGGAGGTATTATCTTTTAGTAATGATTGTAGGGAATTCATCTTATTTTTTTTAGATTATTGAATTATAATTTATAAAATTATTTAATCGGAATAAAAAATGAAAAAACTTACTCTATTATTTCTGTTTATAACTCTGTTAATTCCATCTATTTTATCATCGCAAACAATAGATAAAAAAAGAACAAACATAAAACCGTTCTTTACGCCTTTGGCAAAATTTGATCCCTCAAGAGATACAGCTAAAGATATTGATTTGGCAATTCTTGAAGCAAAAAGGACCAATCGAAGAATTCTTTTGGATGTGGGAGGAGAGTGGTGTATTTGGTGCCACAGACTCGACACTATGTTTATAAAAAATCCGGGACTTGATAAGTACCTGCACGATAATTTCGTAGTTGTAAAAGTAAACGTCAGTAAAGAAAATAAAAACGAAAAAGTTTTATCCCGTTATCCAAAAATACCCGGTTATCCGCATATATTTATTTTGGAAAAAGACGGGAAATTATTGGTCTCTAAAAGCAGCGGTGATTTTGAAAAAGGCAAAGGGCACGATCCAAAAATTGTTTTGGCTTTTTTGAAAGAATGGGCTATAAAAATTTAGACTTTGTAAGGCT
>CAZTZZ010000094.1:0-5342 GCA_964617905.1 uncultured Ignavibacteriaceae bacterium
ATGCAGTTGAAGGCATAAGACAGAACAAAGGCGATTTTGAAGATGCATTTGCGGCTATGGAAAAAGCAGGTGCTACTATTATAACAAGCGAAGATCTGGAACCGGTTGGAGGAATAACAGAAAATATATTCCTTAACTAATTATTAGTTTCTATTTTTTATTGGGCAGAATTTTATTCTGCCTTTTTAATTTTAAATTTATATATGGAAAGACAAGACAGAGAAACATCAGAGAAAGATGCAAGAACAATTTTGGAAAAAGCTGAATATGGTGTGCTTTCAACAGTGTCGGATAAAAATAAACCCTACGGAGTACCTTTGAATTTTTGCTTAATTAATAATTGCATATATTTCCATTGTGCGCTTGAAGGAATGAAAATAGATAACATTTTGAATAATAAATCAGTATCATTTTGTGCTGTAGGGGAAACAAAGATACTACCAAAGCAATTCGGAACATTGTACGAAAGCGCAATTGTTTCCGGTAGAGTTGAAGAGGTTTTTGAGGGAGATAAACAGAAAGGATTGGAAGGCCTGTTACAAAAGTATTCTTCCGATTTTATTGATAAGGGGAAAAAATATATCAAAAGTTCGATGGAAGAAACCAAGGTGTTCAAAATTACAATCAACAAATTAACCGGAAAAGCAAGAAAAAAATAATTATTATTTTAGTTATTGCCGCATTGATATTATTGAACATTATTCTTCTTCCAAAGTAATTTCAGACATATATAAATGTTTAATGCGAATAGAAAAAATTTTTCTTTACTTCATTAATTAGAATTGATTTAAGATGACATAATATTACCAAAGATAAATATGCTAACTTTCCACCAAATACTTGCCTATATTAATAAGTTAATATTTAAAAATAATTAGGAACTGAATGATAACATTTGAAGAAGTTGGAATTGAAAGAAAAATACTAAAAGCAATTGATGACCTCGGATTTAAAACCACAATGCCTGTACAGGAAGAAGTAATTCCTCACCTATTAAATGATGAAAAAAAAGATATAATCGGATTGGCGCAAACAGGCACAGGTAAAACCGCAGCTTTCGGTCTGCCGTTGATTCAAAATACAAATACCTCCAAGAAGAAAACGCAATACCTTATACTTGCACCAACACGCGAGCTTTGCATACAGATTGCCGAAGATTTAAGAAGTTATTCGAAATACGTTGAAGATATGAAAATTGCCGCTGTATTTGGTGGAACAAGTATTGACAGGCAGATAACCTTGCTTAAAAAAGGTGCTCATATAATATCCGCAACACCCGGCAGACTGCTTGATTTGATAAACAGAAGAAAAGTTGATATCTCAAAAATTAAAACCGTTGTACTTGATGAAGCCGACGAGATGTTAAATATGGGATTCAGACAGGATATTGAATCAATTTTAAAAGAGACACCTGCTAATAAAACCACACTTCTTTTTTCCGCCACTATGCCTAAAGAAGTCCGTAAAATTGCCAACAAGTTTATGAAAAAACCTTTGGAAATTACAATCGGCAGACAAAACGTTGGAGCCGAAAATGTAAACCACATATGTTATATGGTTCATGCAAGGGAAAGATATCTGGCATTAAAAAGAGTTGTTGATTATCATCCGAATATTTACGGGATTGTTTTTTGCCGTACAAGAAGAGAAACACAGGATATTGCTGAAAAACTTTTAAAAGACGGATATGATGCTGACTCACTACACGGAGATCTTTCACAGGCTCAACGCGATTCTGTAATGAAAAAATTCCGTATGAAACATTTAAAACTTTTGGTTGCAACAGATGTTGCCGCACGTGGTTTGGATGTTGATGATCTGACACATATTATAAATTACAATCTACCGGACGAAACAGAAATTTATACACACCGCAGCGGAAGAACAGGGCGTGCAGGCAGAAAAGGTACTTCGGTTGTAATTGCAAATCTTAAAGAAAAACATAAACTAAAACTTATTGAAAAACAGCTCGATAAAAAGTTTGATTATTTACCGGTTCCTTTGGGAAGGGATATTTGTGAGAAACAGCTTTTTCATCTTATTGACAGAATGGAAAAAGTTGCTGTAGATGAGACACAAATCGATTCTTTTTTAGCGGAGATTTATAAAAAACTGGAATGGCTCGACAGGGAAGAGTTGATTAAGAAATTTGTCTCGGTTGAGTTTAACAGATTCCTTGATTATTATAAAAATTCGTCAGATCTTAATACACCTAATGATTCAAGAGGTTCCGGAGGAAATAAGACAGCAGCTAATGGGTTTGCACGACTGTTTATAAATCTTGGAAAGACGGACAATCTTAAACCTGCAAGTTTAATAGGGTTAATAAACGATACTTCAGGTGTACGTGATATTGAGATTGGCGAGATAGAAATTTTAAAGAATTTTTCATTTTTTGAAATAGACGAGAAATTTACCGGTACTTTGCTTAAATCATTTAAAGATAAAGAGTTTAAAAATAGAAAAATAGTTCTTGAAATTGCATCCAAAAAAGGAACAGAAAGTAAACAAAGAGAGAGCAGAAAAAATAACAGAAATAGACCTAATAAAATAAAGCACGGGAGAAAATCTGAAAGGGGATTTAGGAAAAGGAGACGAACAAAATAATCTTTTTTAATGTAAACCGTTCAACCTGAAAGTGAGTCTCAATAAATTGGTTTACAAGTTTTTAATTATTAAATTTAGTTTTAGCGATATATGAAAAAAACACACTCTTTTCACATCCCCGTAATGGGAATCGGATTTACAATTGATACACCTTTAAAGGTTTCTCAATTCGGAATTAACTCTGTCATTTCATTAGTTGATGATATTCTTCTTGAAAAACTAAGAAAAATGTACTGCGGAAAATATAATATCCCGTATAATGAAATAAACGAAAAGACAGAAGATTTCAGAGCGAAAAGAATTACATCATATTTGAATTTGATAAACAAATTAGCCGAAAAGAAATTTGAAGAATTAAAAAATTCTGTTCACGTGAAAGGTGATAAAATAAAAGAATTCTTCAATTTGCTGCCCGATAGTTCAACAATAAAAAAAGAATTCAAAAGTTTGACTTCAAAATATTTTAATTTAACCGAAATAGAAAAGTGGATAAAAGATAACTTATCTATGGGCAGTATAGATGTAAATATTATGACCAAACTTGATAAGGAAAACTACAATAAAGATGAAAAATTACCGGCTGAATACAACGATGCACACGCAGGACTTAGAGGATATGCAAACAGTGATTTAAAATCTTCAATAGTTTTTTCAGCAGGAATAAATCCTAAACTTTACAGCTACATAGAACAATTTGAAGATTTTTATCCCGATGAAAATGGTAATATTAAAAAGAAAATTATTTTAAAAGTAAGTGATTACAGGTCTGCATTTGTTCAGGGTAAATTTTTAGCAAAGAAAGGTCTGTGGGTTTCTGAATACAGAGTTGAATCGGGACTTAATTGCGGAGGCCACGCCTTTGCAACAGATGGTTATCTTATGGGTCCGATATTAGCTGAATTTAGAGATAAACGAAAAGAGTTAATTCAATCACTTCATGAAATATTTAGTAAAACACTTTCAATTAAAAAACGAATTATTCCACAAAAAGAATTACCTATTAAAATTACGGCCCAAGGTGGAGTCGGTACAGCGGAAGAACATCAATTTTTAATTGATCATTATCAAGTTGATTCAGTTGGTTGGGGAACTCCTTTTTTATTAGTACCGGAAGTAACAAATGTTGATGCTTCAACCAGGGATAAATTAATAAAAGCTAAAGAAGAAGATTTATATTTAAGTGATATCTCTCCATTAGGCATTCCCTTCAACAGTTTGAAAGGAAACACAAAAGACCTCACAAAATTATCTTTAATTGCAAAAGGAAGGCCGGGGAGCCCCTGTCCTAAAAAACTTCTTGTTTCAAATAAAGAGTTTACTGAAAAAAATATTTGTACAGCATCACGTCAATACCAGCAATTAAAAATAAATGAATTAGACTCTGAGGGTTTGACCCAAAATGAGTACGAAGAAAAATATGATAAAATTGTTGATAAATCTTGTATTTGTGTTGGTTTAGGGACATCTACTTTGCTGACTAACAACCTTGACACTAAGGTTGAAGGAGATGGAGTTTCGATTTGTCCTGGTCCGAATATGGCATATTTTTCTAAAAGAATGAGTTTAATAGAAATCACTGATCATATTTATGGAAGGATAAATGTAATAACAAGAACCGACCGTCCGAATATGTTTATAAAAGAACTGAAAATTTATATTGATTTCCTAAAGAGTAAAGTAGAGGAAACAAAAGCCTCAATTTCAAACAAACAAGAAAAATACCTGCTAACATTTGTGAATAATCTGAAAGAAGGTATTAACTATTATGAAAGTTTATTTAGTGACTTGAAAGATAAGTTTGAAGAAACTAAAAATAATATTTTAAATGATTTAGAAGTTTGTAAAGATCAATTACATCTTTTGCGATTAGAAATTGAAAGTTTATCGCTTGTACCAGTTACTGTAAAGAACCAACCTGTAAGTGTATAGAATTAAACCAGTTTATTATTAATCCTCATTAGTCATTTTCACTTGATAATTGTTAGCATATATGCTAACTTTAAAATATGAGAGAGGTTTGTTTTTACAAAACAATATCCGGGAAATCTCCGATTATTGAATTTCTTGATTCTCTTCCCGGCAAACAAGCTCAAAAAATTACTTGGGTTCTTGAAATTATTGAAGAGTACAAAATCGTCCCCAAACAATATTTCAAAAAGTTAGTAAATACTGATGGTATTTGGGAAGTAAGAGTAACATCTTCATCAAATATATTCAGATTGCTTGGATTCTTTGATGGGAACAAACTTGTTATTCTTACAAATGGATTTGTTAAAAAGACACAGAAAACTCCCAAGAATGAAATTAAATTAGCGGAGAAAAGGAAAAAAGATTATTTACAAAGGAAGAAAAAATTATGAGTGACTTACAAAAATACATAACCAAAAGGAAAAAAAATGATCCCGAATTTGCTGAAAATTATGAAATAGGATATGGAAATTTTAAGATTGGTTTAGTGCTGCGTAAGTTGAGAAAAGAATCCGGGATTACTCAGGAAGAATTGGCTAAAAAATTAAAAACAAAGAAATCAGTCATATCGAGAATAGAAAATCACGCTGAAGATATTAGATTGTCAACATTAAATAAATATGCTGAAATTCTTGGTAAATCTTTAAAGATACAGTTTATAAGTAATAATTAATAAAACTAACTGTCACGGTACGACCACGACAGCATTTATAATTATTTTAAAAGTAAGTGATTACAGGTCTGCATTTGTTCAGGGTAAATTTTTA
>CAZTZZ010000095.1:0-4923 GCA_964617905.1 uncultured Ignavibacteriaceae bacterium
CCCTTTTCTTTTGCTTGAATAGCCCAGGTCCCGTTAAGTTCTAAATAACAGCCTGTTCCAACTGTACCCGAACCAATAATATCACCCGGCACTAATTCAACACCGTAGGAAGCTCTTTCAATAATTTCTGCGAAAGACCAATTCATGTCCTTCATATTTCCGTCGGAAACTTTTTTACCATTGTGAATAGCCGTCATTTTTAAATTATATTTATTACCTGATTCAGTTTCGATTTTGGAATCCTCCAATTCATCCGGTGTAACAAGCCAGGGTCCTATTGTAGTTGCAAAATCTTTACCTTTTGCAGGACCAAGATTCAATTTCATTTCTTCCATCTGTAATCTTCTTGCACTCAAGTCATTCATTATCATATATCCGGCAATATAATTGTCTGCATCTTTTGCAGTTATATTTTTGCCTCTTTTACCAATCACTACGGCTGCTTCAAGTTCAAAATCCAGTTTTTCAAAATGATCTTTTTCTAAAACAATATCACCTTCTCCAAATACTGCATTGTGATTTGTTAGATAGAAAATAGGGAATTGGTCGAATTCCGCTATCATATCAACTCCCCTGTTCCTTCTAGCTGTGGCAACGTGCTGGCGGAATGCATAACCGTCACGGCATGAAGTTGGGTGAGGAACTGGAGCTAAGAATTTCACCGAATCTGCATTAAGTGAATCAAACCCGGCACCACTTTCAATTTCTTTCTGTATCTCCGCAGCAATACTCATATTCTCGTCTTCACCATTAAGAAACTCTGCCATAGTAGCAGGTAATTGATTGTGAATTTCTGAGGAACATTTTTCCAAATCATATATCTTATTATTAATTAGTAATCCGGCTCTGTCTCTTCCGTTTTTTTTATATGAAATAAATTTCATTTATTCTCCTTTTCACTTAAATAGTTTGTTTAATTTTTAATTCTTCGTTTAGATGCTTTTGGACTTTTTCAATCACAGCGATTGCAAATTCTGTTTCTTCATCCGTTCCAGAATTTATTCTAATCCCATTAGGGATCCCGAATGTATTTACATGTCTTAAAATTAGTCCTCTCTTTAAACATTCTTCATTAAATTTTGTTGCGTTGTCTTCAGAAGGAAAAAGCATCAGTAAAAAATTTGCTGAACTTTGTAAATACTTAATTGATAGTTTATCAAAACTATTTTTAAACTTGTTCAAGGATTTTTCATTTAAGACTACTGTTTTGTTTAAAAATTCATCATCATTTAATGCTGCAATTGCTGCAACTTGTGCCAAAGAGTTTGGTTCAAAGGGTAATTTTATTTTGTACAATATTTTAATTAGTTGAGAATTCCCCACGGCAAAGCCTACCCTGATTCCAGCAAGGCCGTATGCTTTTGACAAAGTTCTCAATACAATCAGATTTTTATTATCGTAATCCAATCCGTTTGGATAATTGGGATTGGACTGTGCATAAACAGTGTAAGCTTCATCCAAGACTATCAATATTTCCTCAGGAACTTTGAAAAGAAATTGTTCAAATTCTTTTTTTGTAAAAATCGTACCGGTAGGATTATTTGGGTTTGCGAGATAAATTATTTTAGTCTTACCGGTAATATTTTCGGCAATCGCTTCCAAATCATATTTGTAATTTTTTTGTTTAACTTGTTTTGATATTCTCCCGTATTTATTAACATTAACATACCAGCCGATAAAAGAACCTTCAGAGGTTAGTAATTCATCACCTTCTTCGCTGAACGCCGAAACAACATATTGGATAAGAGAATCCGAACCGCTACCCGTTACAATTTGTCCCGGTGACTTATTTATTTTTTTTGCAATTGCGTTTACCAAATCAAATGCTGTCGGATTTGTATATCTGTGAATCTCTGACAAATGTTTTTTAATTGCTTCAATTGCTTTTGGAGAAGGACCCAAAGGGTTTTCATTTGAAGCAAGTTTAACAATCTTTTCTACACTGTACTCCCTGTACATCTCGTCAATAGGTTTACCGGCTTTGTACGGTTTTAGCTCCTGTACAAATTTGGGAATTTTAATCATCTCCTTCCCCTAACCAGGATTGAGAATAATCTTTAACCATTGTGCCCTTTACATTTGTTGTCAGCTGTAAGGGTGAAAATGTGTCAACCATTATAGCGTATTCGTCCGTTGATTTTTTACCTACTGATTCTTCAGTTTTCCCGGGCTGTGGTCCGTGAGGAATACCCATTGGGTGAAGTGTAATGGAACCTTCTTTAATTCCTTTCCTTGACATAAAATCTCCGTGGACATAATAGATAACTTCGTCACTATCACAATTTGAATGAAAATAAGGTGCGGGTATTGAATCAGGATGAAAGTCAAACAATCTAGGACAAAATGTGCAGACTACAAAATGCTGGGTCTTTAAAAATAAATGAACCGGTGGAGGCAGATGCAATTGTCCCACTTTAGGTGAGTAATCTTTAATATTAAAAATATATGGGTAAAGAAATCCGTCCCAGCCCACAACATCAAAAGGATGATGAGGCAGTTTGTAATTAAAGACTCTGTTAGAAACTTTCAACAATAATTTGAACTCTCCTTTTTCGTCAATCGGTTCTGTGTATTTGGGAACACAAAAATCCCTTTCGTAATATGGGGCGTCTTCCGTCAGTTGTCCGTATTCATTCCTGAAATGTTTTGGTATATCAAAAGGTGTATCTGATTCAACAATAAAAAGTTTTACATCCTCATAACTTTCAAAATTGATTTTATATGTAGTACCCTTGGGAATAACTATAAAATCCCACTCATTAAATTTCAAGCTGCCGTACTCCGATAAAAATTCACCTTTGCCGTGATGAACAAACAAAAGTTCGTGCATATGAGAATTCCTGTAAAAGAAATCAGCATCTTCTGTCAAATGAGCCGTTGATAAAATGCAATGACTGTTTTTTAGGAATTCATTTCGTGATGAAAAAATATCACCCTTTGATTTTTTATTATCGGTAAAAAAATGATAATATTGCAGAGGAGCATTTTGCCAGGTATTATCATCCGGTTTATTCAGCTCGGATATCTGTTCTACTTGAGTAGGCATATGAATATGATATTTGTTTGAATATATTCCGGAAAATCCGATAGTGCTGAAAAGTTCTTCACGGTAAAGAGATTTACCGTCAGGCTTATAAAATGTCGTATGTCTCTTTGGGGGTACTTCACCTAATTTTATGTAAAATGGCATGCTTACCTCAAATAAATATTAAATTCTTTTATAAACCGCTGAAGCGGTTACAATTATAATTACACTACTGTAAACCCCCGACTTAAGTCGGGGGCTATTAAAATATGACTATAAGAGTGTAACCGTTTCTCCGAAGGAGTCCTTTGGACAATGGTTTTTAACTCTAATCTTTATCAAAGTTGCCTCTTAGCATTTGATCTTTTTCAATGGATTCAAACAGTGCCTGGAAATTACCCTGCCCAAAACCTTCTGCACCTTCTCTTCTTTGAATTATTTCATAGAAAAATGTCGGTCTGTCTCCAATTGGTTTTGTAAAAAGCTGAAGTAAATATCCTTTATTTTCAGCGTGGTCGCAAAGTATTCCGTTTGCCTGCAGGTCATCAATACTTTCAGTTATCTGAATATTTTCATTACGCAACATCTCATAATAAGAATCGGGTGGTTCTAAAAACTCAATGCCGTTTTTTTTCATATTTGCAATTGTTTCAATAATGTTGTCTGTAGAAATTGCAATATGCTGAATTCCCGAACCAAGGTATTCGTCAATATATTCTTCAATCTGAGATTTTTTCAAACCCTCGTAGGGTTCGTTTATCGGATTCTTAATATCAGCTTCCTTTGAACGGACTACTTTTGAAAGTAATGCTGAATATTTAGTAGAAATATCACCCATTCCGAATTCTAAAAATGTTTCAAAGTTAAGAGTCTTATTCAAATAATTTACCCAAAAGTCCATTTCGTTTATTCTAACATTACCTACAATATGGTCAATTTCATTCAGTCCGGTTTCGTGTGCTTCAATTTTTATGTTTTGTATCGGTTTTGTAAATCCGGGTTTGAATTGACCTTTATAATTATCTCTTTTTGTAAAAACTATCTCAGCGTCGTCATAAAGTTTAACTGCGGCTTCTTCCACAAAACCGTTTTCGTCTTCGTATTTTTTGTATGTACTGACCGGTACAGCCCCGTTTTTAACAGCTTTATCGAATGCAAATTGTACGTCTTTTACTTTCAGTGCCCATCGTTTTACGCCGTCACCATGTTTCTGAACAAAAGAATTAATACTATACTGATCAGGGTTAACAGCTGCAGTAATTAAAATCCTCAAGTCTTTTCCCTCTAACAAATAAGAAGATTTTCCATCTACTCCGGTTTCGGGCCCGCTGTAAGCGGTTAAATTTAATCCCATTCCCTTTGCGTGCCAGTATGCCCATATTTTTGCAGTGCCGACATAGAATTCTACATAATCGTATCCGATTATTCCTAAGTTATTTGCCATAAATTTTTCTCCAAAAATATAATACAGATGAGACTTTCACTCACCAAATTTAAGTGAATTAAGAATTATTGTAAAGAAATATTCCTTAGGCTATTGAGATCAAAACTTAATTATTTTATTCTATGCTGTCAAGTAGCATAAAATCTCTATCTTTATTTTTCATTGAATCCGTTAAAATTTTATCTTCATATTTACAAATTTTTAACAAAGGACAAATCGCACATTTCGGTTTTTGTGAAAGACACACTTCCCTTCCCAGTCTAATTAAATTTGTGTGAAATGAATGTGCGGTGTTTTCCGGAAAATTATTTTGCAAAGCATAAAATGTTTTGTCGGGAGTTTTTGTTTGCACTAATCCAATTCTGTTTATCGTACGGTGTACGTGTGTGTCAACAGGACATACATTTCTCCTCAATGCAAATAAAAGTACGCAGCTTGCTGTTTTAATTCCAAT
>CAZTZZ010000096.1:0-2607 GCA_964617905.1 uncultured Ignavibacteriaceae bacterium
TTCTCTATTAAAATGTATTCCAATATATATAAAGAAAATACAGATGTCTCAGCACTTCTACCTCAATAGAAGAAAAATTTTAAACTGGTTTTACTTTCAAATACTAACTCTATTCATAAAGAATACGGCTGGAAGAATTATCCATTTTTAAAAAACTTTGATAAACTAATCCTTTCCCACGAAGTAAAATCTGTTAAACCCGAAAAAGAAATTTATAAATGCGTGGAAGAGTTTACAAAAGAACCGGCAGAACATCATTTGTTTATTGACGATATTTTTGAATATGCTGAAGCTGCAAAAAATCTGGGGTGGAACGCAATACAGTTTACCGATAGCGAAAGTCTGGTAAAAGAATTAATGAGCAGAAAAATTCTATAAAAGAATTCCTTATATTTCAACTCTAATTTTCAATAATCAGAGAGAAAGAAAAATGAAAAAAATTAATTTATTCATTGTTGTTATCTTTGCCGCAGCTTTAATGGGTTGTGGTGAACAAAATAAAAAAGAAAACGATATATCTACACTTGATAATTTTAAATATCAGAATGAAAAATTTGCAGACCTCGGAATATTGCGCTACAAAGTTCCGGGTTTTAATGAGCTTTCACTAAATAAAAAGAAACTCGTATATTATTTGTACCAAGCTGCTCTTTCGGGCAGGGATATTATTTATGATCAAAATTATAAATATAATCTTACCGTTAGAAGAACACTTGAGGCAATAGTGGACAGTTATAACGGAAATAGAGAAGAAAATGATTGGGATAATTTTATAGTCTATACAAAGCGCGTTTGGTTCTCAAACGGTATACACCATCATTATTCTAATAAAAAAATGTTTCCCGAGATCTCCAAAAAATATTTCTCTTCTTTAGTAAAAAACTCAAATGCTAAATTACTGCCACTATCTGGTAAAGAAAGTGTAGCCACTTTCGTAAAAAAGATTACCAATATAATATTTAATCCCAAAGTTGCACCTGTAATGGTCACCTTTGATGCACACGTAGATGTAATTAAAAATTCCGCAGTTAATTTTTACGAAGGTGTTACGCAAAAAGAAGTAGAAAATTATTATAAAAGAGTAATTGATAAATCGGATCCACAGCCAATTTCTTACGGTCTGAACTCAAAGATGATGAAAGTAAACGGGAAGATTGTTGAAAAGAAATGGATGGTGGGAGGTATGTATTCACCTGCGATAGAAAAAATGGTATCTTGGATTGAAAAGGCAGCTGATGTTGCCGAAAATGAACTGCAGAAAAATACTTTACTTAAATTGGCAGAATATTATAAAACCGGTGACTTGAAAGTTTTTGACGAATACAATAAGCTTTGGGTAAAAGATACTAAATCTAGAGTTGACGCAGTTAACGGTTATATTGAAGTATACAGCGATCCTCTCGGTTACAGAGGGTATTACGAATCTGTCGTATCAATAAAAGATTTGAAGGCAACCAAAAGAATAAAAGCTATTGGAGATAACGCTCAATGGTTCGAAGATAATTCGACGATACCTGATAAATATAAAAAGAAAGAAGTTAAAGGTATTTCTGCAAAAGTTATAACCGTTGTTGTTGAGTCTGGTGGTACTTCACCGTCAGGTCCGATAGGTATAAACTTGCCGAATGCTCCTTGGATAAGAAAACACTACGGATCAAAATCGGTAAATTTAGGTAACATTGTGCATGCATATAATAAATCCGGATCAAAAGAATCATTAAAAGAATTTGCTTACACTCCGGAAGAAGTTGATTTGGCTATTAAATACGGAGCGCTTACATCTGATTTAAAAACAGATATGCACGAAGTTATCGGCCATGCTTCGGGTCAACTTGCCCCCGGTATTGATCCGCCGAAGCAAACACTGAAAAATTATGCTTCAACAATTGAGGAAGCCAGAGCAGACCTTGTTGCACTTTACTATCTACCGGATAAAAAATTAGTGGATATTGGAGTTAGTCCGAATGAAGATGCATACAAAGCTGGATACAACTCATATATTAAAAACGGATTGCTTTTACAATTAAGAAGAATAAAACCCGGCGAAAATATAGAAGAAGCTCACATGCGCAACAGACAAATGGTTGCAGGCTGGGTATATGAAATGGGAAAGAAAGATAACGTAATAGAAAAGAAAGTAAAAAACGAAAAGACTTATTTTGTAATAAATGATTATCAAAAATTAAGAACGCTTTTCGGTAATCTTTTGAAAGAAATGCAAAGAATCTCTTCCGAGGGTGATTTTGAAGGTGCAAAAAACCTTGTTGAAACATACGGGGTAAAAGTGGATAAAGATTTGCATAAAGAAGTATTGAAGAGGTATAGAAAATTAAACCTTGCACCATATCACGGTTTTATAAATCCTTTACTTAAGCCAGTAAGGAAAGATGGAAAAATTACTGATGTAAAGATTGAGTATCCTGTGGATTTTACAAAACAAATGCTTTTTTACGCAAAGAATTATTCTTATCTGCCTAATATGAATTAATTTTACAATAGACAGCTTCCTATTTACAGGAAGCTGTCTTGTATTTATTTTTCTTAAATGTCCTCAACATGTCACATTTAACTTGCTGCTTAAATTCTTTATTTATATTTTAATAAAAA
>CAZTZZ010000096.1:2707-4803 GCA_964617905.1 uncultured Ignavibacteriaceae bacterium
AAAAAAATGAATACAAAAAAAATACTTTTAGTAATTTCCATCTTTTTTATCATAGGATTAATGTCTTGTGCTACTCCTTCAAAATTAGTTGATTCTTCTATGCGCGAGATAAGATATGTCTCGGGCATTATTCATAGCGTAGACAGAAATGTTGTTACACTTGCCGACGGATCAACTTGGAGGCTGAATAGGTTTTTGGTTACATCAAACTTATCAAATGTAATTATTGTTCTCTTTGAAGACAGATTACCAGGATTTATGTATGTAAACGGTCAAAAATATTTTCTTGAACCACAGTCTCAAAACATAGGAATTGATATAGATACTAACGCCGATTATCTGACGAAAAAAAGCCTTGGTTATCTTACAATAATTAAAAGCATAGATATGAGCATTGGCACAATTACATTGTTCGGAGAAACAGAATGGCGTATTTCGGGATATTACCAGAATATAGTAAAAGACTGGCAACCCGGTTCAGATATAATTATATCAGATGATTTTAACTGGGCAATATATTTACCAACAAACACCAAGGCTGAGATAAAGCTGCTTACATCAGGCAGGTAGTTTGTCTTAAAAAATTATTGTTTAGTAAAGCAAGTTTTTATTTAAATAAAAACAAACTGCGTAATTACAGACAGGAAAAACATCCCTCAAGAACTGTTGCCCAAATTAATAGTTCCTAAAGTCTAAATTATAAATTCCATTTAGTATATTTGTAAGCTAAATTTAGAAAAAATGTAGATGGAGTTATTTTATAAATGGGTTTAAGTATAGGAATAGTCGGCCTGCCTAATGTGGGTAAATCAACATTGTTCAACGCACTTACTAAAGCACAGAATGCAGAAGCACAAAATTACCCTTTTTGTACTATTGAGCCTAATAAAGCTGTAGTTCCTGTACCCGACTACAGATTGGGTGAACTTGCAAAACTTGTAAATCCTGCAAAAAATGTAAATGCCACGGTTGATTTTGTTGACATTGCAGGACTTGTAAAAGGTGCAAGCAAGGGCGAGGGATTGGGCAATCAGTTCCTTTCAAATATAAGAGAAACGGATGCGATTCTTAACGTTGTAAGGTGTTTTGAAGACGAGGATATTGCTCACGTTGACGGAAGCATAGACCCTATCAGAGATATTGAAGTAATTGAAACAGAGCTTTTACTTGCAGATATTCAAACAACGGAAAATAGAATTGAACGCCTGCAAAAATCAATCAAGGGCGATAAGTCATTAAAACCGCTTATTGAAAATGCAGAAAAACTTTTAGCTCATTTGAACGAAGGAAAACCCGCTGCATCTTTTAATATTGAAGATGAGCAGCTTAAACAGACTCTTTTTACCGAACTTAGATTAATGAGCTCTAAAAAAATAATTTATTGTGCGAATGTTGACGAAGACGGTTTAAACGAAGAAAACAAATATGTAAAAAAAGTAAAAGAATTCGCCGAGAAAAGAGGCGCTGAGTTTACAAAAATCTCGGCAAAGGTTGAAGAAGAACTGGTTGACTTGGATGAAGAAGAAAGACAAGAGTTTTTAAGTTCATACGGAATAGAAGAGGGGGGATTGGAACAGATTATTAAAACCGGATTTCATACACTCGGACTTATAAGTTATTTTACCGCGGGTCCAAAAGAAGTAAAAGCGTGGACCATACACAAAGGATGGAAAGCACCGAAAGCTGCATCGGTAATTCACACCGATTTTGAAAAAGGTTTTATTCGTGCTGAAGTAATTAGTTACAATGATTATATAAAACACAAAACAGAAGCCGCATGCCGTTCTGCAGGTGCTTTAAGGATAGAGGGAAAAGAATACGTAGTAAATGATGGAGATGTTATGCACTTTTTGTTTAATGTGTAAAAATTAATCCTTAAATTCTATCACTTTATATTTTGTTTTGTCCCTGCAGTTAACACATTCCTCAATAACATCCCCTTCATTAATTTCTTTTGAATTACAACAGGAAACACATTCAACTTTAGCGTTTATTTTAGCTTTTTTCCCTATTTCCATTCTTAATTTTATTTTTGCTGAAGAATAAACAGACACACCGAAGGGAACAAAAAAAGTTAGAATAAATTTTGTAAGATT
>CAZTZZ010000097.1:0-4781 GCA_964617905.1 uncultured Ignavibacteriaceae bacterium
TCGTGAAGTTTTCCGTTATTGTCCTTGTTGTATTGAATGAAAACCAAATTCCAAAGTTCGATACAATCGGACAAACCTGCATTAACAAGATCCGGATTATCGTAGTCGTCGCTTAAATTTATATGGATTTCGGAACAAGGACCGCACGGACCGGTTTCTCCCATTTCCCAAAAATTATCTTTTTCGTCAAAGCGGAGAATGTGTTTTGGATTTATATCCGTTTCGTTTTTCCAGAGTTCAAAGGCTTCGTCGTCGGTCCTGTAAACAGTTGCCCAAAGTCTTTCTTTGGGAAGTTTCCAAACATCCGTTAAAAGTTCCCAACCCCAAGTGATAGCTTCTTTTTTGTAGTAATCGCCGAACGACCAGTTGCCGAGCATTTCAAAGAAAGTGTGGTGGTAAGTATCGTGTCCTACTTCTTCCAGATCGTTGTGCTTGCCGCTAACGCGAATGCATTTTTGTGTATCAGCCGCTCTTTTATATTCCCTTTTTCCCTGTCCCAAAAAAACATCTTTGAATTGATTCATCCCGGCATTTGTGAACAAAAGTGTGGGATCCTCAAAAGGAACAACGGGAGAGCTTGGAACTATTCTGTGATCTTTGTTTTTAAAAAAATCGAAAAACTGCTGTCTTATTTCGTTTGAAGTCATTATCCGTTAAATTTTATAAATAATTTACAAAAATAGTAAAATCAAAACTAAGCTTAAAATAAAAAATTTTCATAAAACTACTTGGTATAAAGCATTATTAATCATATCAATTCAGATAAGTTTTACTTTTTAAGTTACAAGTCTTTCTGTTCTTGTTTATTGATTTTTTATTATCTTAGTTTTACTTTTAATTAACAATTAAAGATAATAAAATAAGCTATTAGCTTGGCTATAAATTCTAATTTAACAGATAGCGATTTAATGTTGCGTGTTGCCAATTACGACTCTAAGGCGCTCGAGACATTATATGACAGATATTCCCCGCTTCTATATACAGTAGTAAAAAAAATTGTTGGTGAAAAAGAACTTGCCGAAGAAGTCTTAATAGAAGTGTTTGCAATTATCTGGCGCAAAATTGACCATTACAATACTGAAAACAATAGTGCATACACTTGGTTGGTAAGCCTGGCAAGAAACAAAGCCGTAGACGTTGTAAGGCGCAATAAAGACGAAATTAAAAATGTTCATTACACCGATGAATATGAAAACAGGTTCATCATCCCGAAACTTTCAAAAAACATAGAACCACTTGATTTAGAAACCGCTTTTTCAATCAGCGGTAATTTTGAAAATGCTCTTAATAATTTAACCGATGCGCAGCAATATGTGCTTTATCTTGCTTACTACGAAGGATTAACCCAGCAGCAGATATCCGAAAAATTAAACATTCCGCTTCAAACAGTTGTTTCTAAAATAAATATTGCAGCAAATAATTTAAGGGAAAATCTTTTAACGGAAGGTGAAGAATGACTTTTGAAGAAGATTATCAGGAATTAATTTATGCATATGCGTTCGGATGCCTGGACCTCGACGAACAATCTAAATTTATAGACCAGAAAATGCAAGACCCTGATTTTAAATGGAGTGAACTGGGTGAATATCAAAATCTTGCCTCACTGCTTCCTTCAATTTTAACTATTGAAAACCCTGAAGATGAAGTTAAGTCTAAAGTCGCAAAAAAACTTTATTCATACAAAGATGAAATAAGAATTAAAAAGAAAAGGCTTACCGTTGAGCAAACAAATAACGAAACCGAGAATCAAGAAACGATTGAAAAAAAAGTAACAAAAAAAGCAAAACCGGAAACGGTTGAAGAAGCAGAAGAAACAGGAAAACCTAAAGAGGAATTGATAAAGGAAAATATTAAATCAGGGACAGAAGAAATTGAAGTTGTAACATCCGATAGGAAAACAAAAGATTTATTAAGACCGTCGCAGTCAACACAAATTAAGGGAAGAGATTTAAAATCGATTTTAGAAAAGAAAAGAAAAACCACAGAAGACAAAATTCTTGCACAGGAAGAAATACAAAGAGAAGAAATAAAATTAGAGGAAGAAAAACCTGCTGAAAAGAAAAAAAAATCCGCTTATGTGCCTTACACGGAGAGAAAAACTTATAAACAAACAAAAAGTAAAAATTATTCACCTGTAATTATTCTTTTATTTTTAATAATGATATCCGGATTTCTATGGATTTATTTTTCAACATCATCTAAAATATCTAAGTTAAATAAAGAAGTTGACAGATTAACTTATCAGGTGAGCGGACTTACGGCTTCACTCAAAAAAAATGTTGAACTTCAGGATATATTAACGACAAAAAATGTCAGAATAGTAAATCTGAGTCCGACAAGATTGGGGAAAAAAGGCTACGGTAAACTTATTATCAGTTTTGACAAGAATAAAGGTTTTTTTCAAATGTTTAATATGTCAAAAATAGAAAAGAATAAGTCTTATCAATTATGGGTGAATGTTTCAAGAAGTTATTTTTCTCTCGGAGTTTTTACTCCTCAAAAAAACTCAGAATATTATTCATTCAAGCTACCCCAATTATCGGGTAAACAGACGATTAGATTTTTAGTTTCAAAAGAAACAAAACTTGGTGCAGAGAGACCGGGAAAATTAATTTATCTTAGAGGCAGGTTTTAGCAAGGCTATTTATTAAAGTAATTTTTCAGTAAAATAAAAGCTCCTCCCGCAAGCAGAATAACAGTCCAATAGCTGAAAGCAACATTTCCGACAGAAGCAAAAAATTTTTGCAACCTAAATTCTCCCGAAATCAAAACATACAGAAAACCCAACAACCACAGAACAATGGATAAAATTAAATTTTTTCTGTTCGAAAAATTATCGAGGTAAAGAATAAAAAATCCCGTACCGATAATAAAAAAGAAAGAAGGAATAATAAGCATATCTGTTTGGTTAAAATCGAAATGATTAATTATGAAAAAAAACAAACCGAGTAAAAAAATTATTGTACCCGAAAATAAAACAGCCCTTTTTTCATTACCGAATGAAACGAACACCATGCTTATTCCCAATGCAAGACTATAGTAGCTAAACAATTCCATCGGACTTGAATTTACTAAACCGATAACCCACAGGAGTAAAACAAAGGCAAAGAAAGAACTCAGGTAAGCAATAATTTTAGAATATATATTCAAATTAATTTTCTTGTAAATTCAAAATATGTTTATTAAACAAACTAAATTAATAACAATTGATATTCAATAATATAAAAAAAAGAGTTACCACCGTTGTGATAACCCTTTTAAATAAAGAATATTTTAAATGAATTAAATAATTCCTTTTTCCTTCAAAACAGTCTCAACAGTTATCGGACCTATTTCCTGTAAATCGTATTTAACTCTTGTGTGTGGTTTGTTGATCTTTATATATCTTCCAAGATCAATCGGTGTGCCGATTACAACCGAATCACATTTAGTTTTGTTGATTGTAGTTTCAAGGTCTTTCATTTGTGCATTTCCGTATCCCATTGCAGGAAGCAGAACACCTATATTAGGATATTTTTTGTACGTAGCTGTAATAGATTTTACCGTGTAAGGTCTTGGGTCAACTATTTCTTTTGCACCCAATTTTTCTGCGGCAACCGTACCTGCACCGTATTTCATTTCACCGTGAGTTAAAGTTGGTCCGTCTTCAACAACAAGGACTCTTTTCCCTCTGACTAAATTAGGTTTTTCGACCATTACAGGAGAGGCGCCCTCAATAATAATTGCTTTTGGATTCACTTCACGTATGTTATCTATAACATCCAAAATAGCATCGGCATCAGCAGAATCAACTTTATTTATTATTGCTGCGTCAGCCATTCTTAGAGAGGTATTTCCGGGATAGTAGTACATTTCGTGACCAGGTCTGTGAGGATCAACAACAGTGAAAGTTACATCCGATTTATAGAATGAAAAATCATTGTTTCCGCCGTCCCACAAAATAACATCGGCTTCTTTTTCTGCTTCTCTTAGAATTGCTTCGTAATCAACACCTGCGTAAATAATCCCGCCTCTTGCTATATGCGGTTCGTATTCTTCTATTTCTTCAATAGTGCATTTGTGTTTTTTAAGATCCGAATATTTTGCAAATCTTTGTACTTTTTGTTTAACTAAATCGCCGTATGGCATTGGATGGCGAATTGCAACAACTTTTTTTCCTGCAGCCGTTAGTACTTCAACAATTTTTCTGGATGTTTGTGATTTGCCGCAGCCTGTCCTTACAGCAAGTACCGAAACAACCGGTTTTGTGCTTTTTACCTGGGTTTCTTCCGCACCCAACAGTCTGAAAGATACTCCCATTGCATTAACAATTGAAGCTTTTGTCATTACATATTCAAACTGAACATCTGAATAGGAAAAAACCACTTCATCAACTTTTAATTTTTTAATCAACTTTTCGAGGTCTTTTTCTTCGTAGATCTTTATCCCTTTTGGATAAAGTTTTCCTGCTAATTGTTTTGGATAAATTCTTCCGTCGATATTTGGAATTTGTGTTGCGGTAAAAGCTACAACATTATAGTCTTTGTTGTCTCTGTAGAAAACGTTAAAGTTATGAAAATCGCGTCCTGCAGCTCCCATAATAAGAATATTCTTACGTGTCATATAAATATCTCCTTTATTTTCACGTTAATTTTATAATTAAATTGATGTCTAAATATTAAAAAAATCAATCCTGTAAAATATAGTTTTTTTAAGAGAAAATCCTTTTTTGAGGGTAGATTTAACATGAGATGTAATTTATAAAAATGACGGAAATTGATAATAAACATTCTTTTATCTTT
>CAZTZZ010000098.1:0-4576 GCA_964617905.1 uncultured Ignavibacteriaceae bacterium
CTTCGTCCCTCATTTTAAGAAGACTGACGTGTCAGGCGTAGTCCCGATTTTCGGGACGAAGCCTGAGTGGAGGTGGCGGGGATCGAACCCGCGTCCGAAGTTAAGATCCAATAAACGTCTACACACATAGTCTATTTTTATTTGAACTTAATGCTACCAAATAAACAAGGATCACATCAAGCTTGCTCATTGTTCCGTCGAAACGGTTTCACCTCATCTATAAGAGCGATAGATTCGGCAATCACATCTAAACGACGTCCATCCAATTTCCGATGCGAAAAAAAATTAGTGAACGGCTGTTTAATTAAATTAAGCAGCTAAGGCGTAATTATATTCGCCAGTTATTGTTTTTTTCCGGTTGTTTAACGTGTACTCCGGAGGAACACGATGTGCAGTTCATTGCCTCTCTAACCCCGTCGAATCCAAAGTCACCCCCAAATGTAATTATGAATGATGAATGATGAATTTTGAATTTATAATTCAAAATAAAAAAATTCACAATTATTAATCAGGGTTTCCATTCAATGTCGGGAATTCCCGCAATTTTATTTTCATAACGAGCAAGAACAAAAAACAGATCAGACAATCTGTTTATATATATAATAATATTTTCATTTACTTTTTCAACTCTGTTTAACTCAACAATCTCTCTTTCGGCTCTTCTGCATACAGACCTGCATATGTGTAAATGGGCAGCGCTTTTCGAGCCTCCCGGTAAAATAAATGATTTTAATTCTTCTAATTTATTTTCAAAATTATCTATTGATTCTTCTGCAAATTCAAAAAAACTCTCATCAATTCTATATATATTCAGTTTTTTTGTTTTCTCATTTTCCGGTGCAGCTAAATCAGCTCCAATACTGAATAATTGATTTTGAATTTTTTGGAGTATTTCTTTAACACGTTTATCAGCCGATTCTATAACAGATATACCTATAAACGAATTCAATTCGTCTATAGTTCCATAGGCTTTTAATCTCTGTGCTGATTTCTGAACCCGATCGCCTCCGAATAATGAAGTCTCTCCCCCGTCGCCTGTTTTTGTATAAATTTTCATGTCTTCTTAGAAAGATTGTTTATATCAACATCTATGTTTTGTCCGTTGTTTAATTTGATGAACAATTTTTTACTATCTTCAAATGCTTTTTTTATAAATGCCAAACCAAAAGATTTGTTATCATTTTCACAATAACTTAAAGATGTTAATTCTCCGGCTTCATTACCATCTTTATCTGAAAGTAAAACCGGTAATTCTATATTAATTTCTGAACTTATAACAACACATTTAAGATGCCTTTTAACTTTATGATAAGTATCCAGCCGGGCAATAACTTCCTGCCCTATATAGCATCCTTTTTTGAAATCAACAAAATCAATCAACCCTACCTCAAGCGGATTATTTTTGTCATTTAATTCTTCCGGTGTTGAAGGAAAGCCTTTCTCTATTCTGTATAAATTATATGCATCTTCACCCACAAAATTGAAATCAAAGACTCCTTTGTTTTCAGTAATATAGTCAACCAACTTTTTGCCGTTCTCATGGTCGGATAGAAGCCAATATTTTATGTCACCGTTTAATTCAAAAAGTTTGAGAACAAAGAACATCATTCCTTCCGTGTGAATTACCTTGAACTGATTACCGTCCATTTCACTAATTCCGTTGCCTGTAATCAATGTTATAAAAGAATTTGCCTGTGGACCTGTTAATTCTAAAAGCGAATACTTGTTTTGCGTGTCATTTATTTTTACATCATCTGCAATAATATAGCGGGATATCCAGCTGAATATTTTATCTTTATTATATTTGTTGCAAACTAACAGGTTATAATCTTCAAAATTCAGCAACAAAGTCAAATCAATAATTCTGCCTTTTTCGGTAGTGAAGAAAGTTCTTTGAAGCTGTCCCTTTTGTAAATTATTTAATGAGTTAGTGGCAATTCTATTTAAAAAATCTAAAGTGTCTTTACCCTTTAATTCATAAATATATTTGTTTGATAAAAAACGTAGTGCAACTCCGTTAAAAAGGGAGTTTATTTCTTCATTTAATGAAGTGAATTTTTTTATCATATTTTTTTCTTCATCAATATTTATTGATAATTCTTTTAAATATTCAAACACCTTCAATTCAATATTTTCAGTAATTTCCGACATTCAGTAACCTATATTCCTTTTAAATAATTAAGATGAAAAATTGGATGCTGTAAATTTAATAAAATGAAAGTAATAATGAAGAAATAAAAAAAGCGAAAGAATATTTTTACAAACTACAATTCCGCCAAAAATTTTGAATAAATTATTTTTTTTTAATAAGGTCTTCTCAAACGCCTATCTCTTTTGCTGATGTATGATGAATCTTTCTGACTCCAATAAAAAGGGATTGAATCTACTACCGCAATTCTGTCTCCGGTGTTAATATAAAGATATTCAAAATAATCGGGATATTTATCATTATTAACATTTGCCAAAGTTCTTTGAAAATCAATTCCTTTATAAGTCATTAGAAGATGGGGCCTAGTTTTAAAACCTCTTATAAAAAAATAGTTATAATCAATATGACCGCTTCCTCTTGCATAATAGAAATCAATGCTCATATATTGTGTGCCTTTGTAAGCCCATTTATCTAAGTGCATATCTCTCAATCCGCCGTGTGAAGGAATTGGTGTTTCCCAAACAATATTAAATTGGTCTCCTTTACATTCAAACAGAGTAAGATAAAAGAATGCTACACCAAGGTCGGTGCTGTCAAGATCAATAAAACTCTGATCATAACCAACAATATTATCAGGTTCAATCAATCTTTCACCCGGTTTGGATTTTGCAATTATACCAAAAACAAATTTACCGTCCTTGTTGTAATAAATAACAGCCGATTTTGAAATATTGTATGTAAAAGTTTGATCAAAATCTACCAGATAAGTTCCCGGTTCATAATTATCTACAACAAATTTTTTTAAAGCCAGTGTATCACATGGTGAATTTGATACACCTAAATCTTTTTGTTGCTTAAGATTATATTGCTGTATATCTTCGTCTTTAGTAGGTGTATAAGCAACTCGTTCACCCGGTTTAAAATCTACACTTGTACTTTCAATTGTATCAGTAGAAGACGGTTTTTTTTCCTCTTCTCCGCAGGAAGCAAAAAACACTAACGCGCCTAAAAACAAAAAGCTTAGTAAAATCTTTTTCATTTTATTTTTTTTCCTAATAATAAATAGACAATCATCTAATTAGATAAAATTGCAATTTTAATGCCGAGTAATTAATTATCCAATTAAACTAAAAATGTATAAAATATCAATAATTTAGCGAGTTAAAATTATCACAATATCATTATGATATAAAATGTTTAATTATAAGAATTATCAATAATTCCTTAATTAGCAAATTCATCTAAGAAATATGCCGAACTTTTTATACCTAATTGAAAATGATCGAGATCAAAATGCTCGTTAGGAGAATGCAAGTTTTCTGAATTTAGTCCCAAACCCATTAGAACAACAGGTGCATTTAATTGTTTTGCAAAAACAGGAACGATGGGTACTGAACCGCCTTCACGCATAAAAACTATTTTTTTACCAAAAGCTTTTTCCATCGCTTTGGCTGCTGCAATTGTAGCTTTATCATCTAAAGGAGTTAAAGCCGGAATAGCCCCGTGCAAGTCAGTAATTTTTATTTTTACCGATTTAGGCGCTATAGATTTTATATATTTTGTAAAAGCCTTTGCTATTTTTTTGGGATCTTGATTTGGAACTAATCTCATGCTTATTTTTGCTTTTACTTTTGATGGTAAAACAGTTTTTGCACCGTCTTCGGTAAATCCGCCTATAATACCGTTACAATCCAAAGTAGGTCTTACCCAAAGTCTTTCAAGTGTAGAAAAACCTTTTTCTCCCTTTAATTCGGAGACACCTACTTCTTTAGCAAATTTCTTATCAGAAAATTTGAGCTTTTTAAAATTTCCTCTTTCTTTCTTTGTTGGTTTAACAACGTCATCATAAAAAGAAGGTATAGTAATTTTGCCGTTTTTATCCATTAATTTATTTATCATTTCTGCCAAAATATTAATTGGATTAGCAACAGCTCCACCGAAACTGCCTGAATGTAAATCTTTTCTAGGACCTGTAACTTCCACTTCCAAATAGGAAAGACCTCTAAGTCCGTAAGTTAAAGTAGGAGTACCAACATCGTACAATGCTGTATCTGATATTAAAACAGTATCGCATTTTAACAGCTTTTTATTTTCTTTTAAAAAAATCTCTAAACTTGAACTGCCGACTTCCTCTTCGCCTTCAATAATAAATTTTACATTTACAGGTAATTTGCCTGAAGTTTTTAAAAAAGCTTCCACGCTTTTTATATGCATAAATGCCTGCCCTTTATCATCAGTAGCACCGCGTGCAAATATTTTATTGCTTCTTATTGTAGGTTCAAATGGTGGGTTGTCCCAAAGCTCAATGGGGTCAACAGGCTGAACATCATAATGTCCGTAAATTAAAACTGTTGGCTGTCCTTTAGCTTTGAGCCATTCTCCGTAAACAAGCGGATGTCCCTTAGTTTTAATTACTTTTACTTTATT
>CAZTZZ010000099.1:0-4204 GCA_964617905.1 uncultured Ignavibacteriaceae bacterium
CAGAATGACAAATTGTAATTGCTACTTCATCTTTAGTACTACAAACGTGACGTCGTCATCCGGGTCTTTGCCGCCTGCCCAATCTGATGCTGTGTTTTTTAAGTGTTCAATTATCTTTTCTGATGATCTGTCCGCAACAGATGAAAATGTTTCCTTCACTCTGTCGTACCCAAACATTTCTTTATTTTCATTAAACAATTCAGGGAATCCGTCACTGCTTAAAAGAATTGTATCTCCTCTGCCTAATTTTGTTTCACTTAATTCATAAGGGAATTTATCAGTGGAACCAAGAGGCATTCCCTTTAACATTATTTCTTCTAATTCCTTTTTACTTTCTCTGTAAATAAGAGCAGGTGGCATCCCGGCTGCTGACATTTTTAATGTATCCCCTTCTATCTTTAATAATGAAAGACACATAGAAAGTCTTTTGAACTTCATTCCTTTTATACATCTGGATATCTCAGAGAATGTGAATAATATATCGGGATTAGTCGCCAATGTGCTGAACAAACTTTTTGTTGCTGTCACAATTGTTCCGGCATTCAGTCCGTGACCTGTTGCATCACCGATAACAACAGAAAGTGTCCCGTCTATTCCAACATGGAAATCATAATAATCTCCGCCGACTTCAGTTGCCGTCTGCATATAAACTGCAATATCCAAGTTTGGTATGTTCGGCAGTTCTTTCGGAAGCATTGAAAGTTGGAGTGTTCGGGCTTCCTCAAGTTCTTTACTCTTTCTTTCATTTTCTGATTCTGCTATTTGCGCACGAAGTTCTGCTTCATTTAATTTTGCTTTTTCTTTTTCTTTAACAAGCAGTCTTCTTCTTTGTATTCTGTCAATACCAAATACAATTCCTACAAAAACAAAAAAGTATAAAATATACGCCCATATAGTTCTCCACCAAGGCGGTAATACTTTTATTTTAATTGATCTACCCGTTTCATTCCAAATACCGTCGCCGTTACTGCCTTTTACTTTAAAGACATAATCACCTTCAGACAAATTTGTGTAGGTTGCAAATTTTCTGTCTGTATATATCCACTCGTCTTTATCAAATCCTTCCAGCATATATGCATTCTTGTTTTTATCCGGTCTTGAAAAATGTATCGAATTAAAATCAAATGAGATATTGTTCTGACTGTAATTAAGCACAATGTCTTTAGTGTCCAATATACTTTTAGTAAGTGGTGAGTCTTCGGTATTTGCAAATACCTCCTTATTATTTATCTTCATTTCAGTAATATTAATTTTAGGTTTTTGTTTGTTAATATTACCGGAATGGAATGCATTGAATCCGTTAGTTCCGCCAAAGAATAATTCTCCACCCTCACCTTTAAAAGATGCTCTTTGCAAAAAAGTATAAGACTGCAATCCGTCTTTAACATCATAGTTAATAAATATGGGGTTTTTAATGTCTTTATTGAATTTTGAGATACCATTTAAAGTACTTATCCAAAGATTGCCGTAATTATCTTCTTCAATTGCACTCAGATAGTTGGACGGAAGTCCGTCTTTTTCATAAAAAATATTAAATTGTTTTGTTGTTTGGTCAAATCTTATAAGACCGCCTTGGGATGCAAACCAAATTGTACCGTCTTTTTCTATTAGAATATCTCTTATATCTTTTGTATTAGTTGTTTTCGGTATGTTATCACCGTAATCAAAATGTTCTGTTTTATTTTGACTGATATAATATATACTTAATCCCTCATTATTGCCCAAGACAATGTTGCCTTCCTTTGTGTATTCGGCAACTCTTACAAAGTTGCCTTCAATACCGGGCACCAAATCATCTTTATCAATTAATGTATTAATATTTTTCATTTCATTATTGGTAATTTCAAAAAGCTGTATTCCCCACCAAGTTGAATCAATCGGTTGATCTGCGTTCCATTTACCGTAGGAATGACTGTCGTCAGAATGGTAGTGCAATTTATAATCACCCGGTTTAAGCGTAATAGTTTTTAATGCTATCCTATTTTTCGTGGCACCGCTGAGATATTTATATCTATCAAAAGAACCGTCTTGAATAAATAAAGTGTCTTTACCTGAATTTGTTAACCATCCGTAGTCAACCATATTAGTTATTCCTTCACCTACAGATACTACAAGGATATTTGTTTCTTTTTTAATCGAAAATTCTTTTTTTAAGTTTTGGTAGTCAACTACTTTTAATATTGAAGAAATGGGCTTATCCTTTTTGTTTAAGTTATCAATTATTGAAAGTAATTTAAGGTCATAAGTCCTTTTACCTTTTTCACGAATGAATGAGGAGGTTTTAGTTTTTGTGTCGAATTTTACAAGACCATTGCCGGTACTAAGCCAGAGATTCCCAAAATCATCACCTGTAATATTATGAATAAGGTTATAATCTATTTTATAATGTTTATTTGACTCTACCAATTTATAATTGGTAAAAGTATTATTTGCAATATTGAAATAACTTAAACCGTTATCGGTTCCAATCCACAAACCATTTACGTCCAATTGGTATAATGAATTAACAAAAATTGACGGCAATGATCTGCTGTCACTTTTTTTATTGGTAAATTTTTTAAAGGATTTATCTTTTAAGTTATACTTGAAAAATCCTCCATTGTATGTACCCAGCCAAACAATGCCGCTATTATTTCTGTCTTTAAGTATAGCACTGATAACTAAATTATTATTAGAGTTATTATTACCCCCGGGTTTTTCATAAAGTCTGAAGGGCTCTTTTTGAAAATCTAATTTTAATAACCCTTTACTCCATGTACCTACCCAAAGGACACCAAAATTATCTTTATAAAATTTGAAGAAAGCATCATTCTTACTTATCCCTTGCGGAAAATCATCTTGCTTTAATTTAGTAATGCTATTTGTTCTAAGATTATATCTAAAAATACCCTCCTGAAATGTTGATATCCACAAAAAACCATTTTCATCTTGAAAAATATTTGTAACTACAGGAGGATTGTTGGCATCGCTTTTTGATAAGGGTAATTTGATTTTATCAAATTCCTTAGAGTGAGTATCATAAGTATACAGACCTGTAATATGGCACAGCCATAATTTACCGGTTTTATCTTCAAATATACTTAATATTGGTTGCCCTTTTAAAGACCACTTTTTGGATTTAGGAATAACTATTTCTTCAAATAAGTCATTAGATTCATTAAATTTTAGAAAACCCAGAGAATAATTGCCTGCATAAATATCCCCCGCAGAAGTTTCCATTATCTCTAAACTTTGACCTGCTGTAGGACTCTTATTGCTGCCATTTTTAACAAATGTTCTTATAAGTTTATTGGATTGCCTATCAAAAATATATATTCCGCTTGCGGTACCTAACCACATTCTGTTTCTAGAATCTTCAAAAATTTTTAATATTACATTTGAACCGCTACTCGGGTTTGTAGAATCAATCAAGAATGTTTTAAATGATTCATTTACTTCGTCGTATTTACACAAACCGGATTGAGTGGCTATCCAAAGATTATCTTGTTTATCAATTAAAAGTCTGAATAATTGATTATTTGGAAGTGACGATTTATCATCGGGATCATTTTTGAATACTTTAAATTTATATCCATCATAACGGTTTAATCCGTCCTGCGTAGATACCCAAAGAAAACCGTATTTATCCTGCACAATATCCCAGACTTGAGTGTTTGACAAACCATCGGGGATTGAGATGTTTTCAAAATAAAACTTTTTGTCAGTTTGGGCTTGTGTTACAATTGTGATAGTTGAAATTATAAACACACAAAACAAAACAAGTTTTTTGGTAAACATATTTTTTCCTTTTATAATTGAATATTAAAATTTTCTTTAACTTACTTATGTCATTCATTTTCCTGTCATTCTGATCCCGACTTGTCGGGAGAAGAATCTCAATGCCTACTCAACTAGGAGATTCTTCGTCCTTTGTCCTCAGAATGACAAACAAACACTGTCATCGCGAGTCCGGCAACCGCCGGACGTGGCGATCTCATACAATTTAAATAGATTGCTTCGGCATTCACTCTCGTTCACCTCTTGCAATGACATACAAAGAACTAATGTCATTCTGAATGAGTCCGTTTTGCGGACGAATGTCCAAAGGACTCCTTCGGAGAAGAATCTCACCGCCTATTCAACTTAGAGATTCTTCGTCACTCTGTTCCTCAGAATGACAATCGAAGAACATCTGTCATCGCTAGACTTTATTTATAAATGCGTG
>CAZTZZ010000100.1:0-3859 GCA_964617905.1 uncultured Ignavibacteriaceae bacterium
GAAGGCGATTTTATCGAAGCCACGTTTTTCAATTTATTTATTTTTTCGAACTCATTTTTAGGAATGACGGCATTAAGTAAGAAATTGATCCGCATCTGCCAATCATAAATGCAAGTGTGGCTGCCACTGCGCCTACAGCATTAAAATATTTAATTGAAATAAATAAAACCAACAAAATACCTGCTACTTCGGTAATTGTTGCCCAGGTAATGGGTTTTGTATATCTTGTTTCTACAAGCACCGCTCTTTGAAAGTTTATCATTACAGCAAAACCCGGCATTAGAATCATTATCATTAATGGAATTTTTGCAAACTGGGTTAATTCTAAATTTAGTCCCGATACTATATTAAACCAATATTCTGAAAGTGGAGTTAATGCAATAACAGCTAAAGTAATAACTGTAATGGAACCTAAAATAGAAGCATATTTTTTAAGTATTGAAAAACTGTTTTTATATTCTGAAAGCAAAGCAACCGAAACTTCGTGGAACGAAAGTCCCAGGCTTCTAAAAATAAACACAAATGAAGTTACAACGGGCAATACTGCAAGTGATTCAATTGGGTGGCGGCTTTGTCCGATAAAAAATGTAACAAGTGGCTGAACGGCAAGTGTGATAATTGAAGTCAAAGCCAAAGGATAATAGAAATAATAAATTCCTTTATATGTTAAATTTTCATTTTCGGTTTTGTCGGGTTTTTCTTTTTTAAGTTCTTTAACAATTTTCCACGCCATAAATTTACTTGCAATTGCTTCGCAGGTAACTCCTACGGATAGAGCAGAAGCACCGACCATAACTCCGTCAAAATTACTGAAGAAATAAAGCACCAGTGCAGTTAAACCCATAGATGATAAACGGACCGCAGTACCGTAGGCAACTCTTCGCGTTAAATTGTTTCTTATTAATATTCCCTGATAAAATCTTCTGTAGCCTATTGTTGCAGGCCAGGGAAGAAGTATTATCATTGCTTTATAAGTGAGGTCGGCAACGTGTTGAGGTAGCTCAATTATTCCGAGTGCAAAAAAATCAAATATAACAGGAACAATAAAAACCAGCATAAGCAAAGTAACAACTGAGTTAACCGAATAAACAAAATTCCGCATCTTGAAAAATGATTGCCTGTTTTTTACAAGCGCAGTTGATGCGCTCATAAACATAATTACAGGTGCTTCAATCATTAATGCAAATGAAAATGCAACGCCGTAAGCTGCAAGATTAAATTTAGGCTCAATCATTCTGGCAATTACTGCCGCAAGGAACGGACCCTCAACAGACATCATTAACCAGGTTGCAGCAAGCGGAACCCAGAATTTAAATATTGTTTTATATGTTAGTTTGTTTTGTGTAATAATTGACAACTGTTTAAAATGAATAATTATAATTTAATTATTTTACCCCATTTAGCCGAATGATTTCATCATAATTTACAGCAGCCATTTATACCAATTTTAAAGCTAATTTGATAATAATTATTTATCTTAAAAAATTATATTTCAAAACATTGCGGTGAATAATATGAAACCAGTAAATCGTTCAATATCATTTATATTATTAATTATAGTAATTTGCTTTTCTTTAGTTGCTGAAGCGCAGCAGAAAAGCGGATATAAAAATTTACAGGATGCAATATTTTCAAGGAGAAAACTTTCCGGCAGTTTCGGACCAAGAAATATAAATTGGATTAATGACGGCAATATTTATTCTTTTACAGTCAGAAATAAAAAAACAAGAAAAAATGAGATCCATTCATTTAATCCCAAAACTTTAAAAGAAGAAAAAGTCTTCAGTGTGGATGATCTGAAATTTCCGGGTAAGGATAAACCATTTAATTACACTTCATTTCAATGGGCAAAGGATTCAAAGCATTTATTATTTCAAACTAATTTTAAAAGAATATACAGAAGATCTGGGAATTCAGATTATTACATATATTCATTAAAAACAAAAAAATTAAAACTTGTTGCAAAAACTGCTCGTACAGCGGAGCTTTCACCGGACGGTTCTTTGGTAGGATATGAAAGAAACGGAAATATGTTTGTTTATCGTTTTTCTGACGATGAAGAAGTACAGCTTACAAATGATGCCAAAGAAAATATTTTTAACGGGCATTATGATTGGGTTTACGAAGAAGAATTCGGTCAGGCACAAGCCTGGAATTGGTCACCCGATAATAATTATATAGCATACTGGCAGTTTGATGAAAGCCCCGTACCCGTAATTCAATTAACTGATTATAAAGGACTTCACCCAAAATACGATAAAATTCGCATTCCGCAGGTTGGTGATCCCAATCCGCTTGTTAAAATTGGTGTAGTTAATGTAAATACAGGCAAAAATATTTGGATAAACACAGGCGAAAAAGGAGACTATTATATTCCAAGAATTTATTGGACAAGCAAACCTTCCATACTTGCAGTAATGATATTAAACAGGGAACAGAATCATGTAAAGGTTTATTTCTGCAATGTTAAAACCGGAAAATCGAATCTTGTGTTTGAGGAAAAATCCGGTACCTGGATAGACGTGTATGATTTTTACGCCGGAGTTAAAAACATGATTACTTTTCCAAAAAACTCAGAATATTTTTACTGGATTTCCGACAGAGACGGACATCAGCATATATATCAATACAGTTACAGCGGAAAGCTGATAAAACAAATTACAAAAGGTACATGGTCTGTAGTAAAACTTCACGGAATAGATTCGAAGAACAAGAAGATATATTTTGAATCTACGGAAGATTCTCCGATGGAAAGACAACTTTATTCAATTAATTTTGACGGTACCGGCAAAACTAAGATATCACTTGTACCCGGAAGACACAGATTTAATATGTCGCCCAACTCAAAATATTTTATAGATGTTTATTCAAACGTAAATATGCCCACACAGGTTGAACTTTGGAGTGTTGAAAAAGGGATGTTAAAAAAATTGGCTGGTAATAAATCTGTGTACAAATTTTTAGATACACACAAATATTCTAAAAAGGAACTGTTTAATTTTACTACTTCTGACGGACAAAAGATTGACTGTTATATGATAAAACCCTTTAATTTTGATAAGAATAAAAGGTATCCCGTTGTATTTGCAATTTACGGCGGACCCGGCTCTCAAGCTGTTTACAATTCTTTTGGTTCAAATACTTTTCATCAATATCTTGCCCAGGAAGGTTACATAATTGTAGATGTTAACAATAGGGGAACAGCAAATTACAGCAGCAAATTCATGAAAATTGTTTATAAAGATTTGGGTAAATGGGAAAGCAATGATTTTGCTGAGACTGCTAAATATTTATCGAAATTATCTTTTGTTGATTCAACAAGAATAGCAATAATGGGTACAAGCTACGGCGGTTACAGCACACTGTTTACAATGACAAGTTACCCTGAAATATTTAAAGTAGGTATTGCAAATTCTCCCGTAACCGACTGGCGTTTATATGATGACATTTACACCGAAAGATATATGGGACTTTTAAAAGATAATGAAAATGGATATATAGAAAGTTCACCTACAACTCACGTATCTAATGTAAAGGGTAAGCTTTTGCTAATTCATTCTGGAAAGGATGATAATGTCCATCCCCGTAACACAATGCAATTTTTAACAGCTTTAATAAACGCAGGAAAAGATGCTGAGTTTAGATTTTTTCCGCCCGGAGCGCACGGAGCTGTATACAGTTTACCAAGTTATTTGCTGCTGATGAAAGTTTATCATAATTTTTTGGATAGAAATTTGAATGGCGGTAAACACCAGATTGTAATTAATAAATAGAAACCTCTGAAAAATTAAATATTAAACCTTTGTCATTCCCACGAAAGTGGGAATCTACTGTAAAACTTATGGATTCCCGTTTACAC
>CAZTZZ010000101.1:0-3506 GCA_964617905.1 uncultured Ignavibacteriaceae bacterium
ATTTCCATTCTTCCGCAAATGCAAAAGATTTATCTATTAAATTATATCTAATTTGATTTGCAACTTTTGCAGATGTTCCAGCAGGAACTTCAGCTTGAATTCTTGCATATGGCGGTTCAATTGAAGGAAAAAATTGTGCTTTTACGTGCGAACCCTGAAACAAACCGACAATAATTAAAATAACGGCAATGATTGAAGACGACACAGCCCATCTGTTTTTTAAACTAAAATTTAACGCTCTCGCATAAACCTTTGTTAAAAATATATCAAGAATTTTATCAGTTGTTTTTCTTAATCTGACAAATATGTTTGCAGATTTTTCTTCAATGTGGAGTGCTTTCGAGTGAGCAATATGAGCGGGTAAAATCATAGCGGCTTCAAGCATTGAAAATGTAAGTGAAATAATTACAACCGCCGCAATTTGCCAAACATATTTGCCCAGCATTCCGTAAAAATAAAAGTAAGGCATAAAGGCAACCATAGTGGTTATAATAGAAATTGCAACCGGTTTTATTACGTCTTTTGTGCCGTCAATTGCCGCTTGGATAGGGCTCTTCCCGTGCTTTTCCCATTGTGTGTAAATGCTTTCGCCTATAACTATTCCGTCGTCAACAAGAATACCTATTACCAAAATTACCCCGAAGAGGCTCATCTCGTTAATGCTGATGTTCAATATCCAAAGAACAAAAAACATACCGAGTAATGAAATTGGGATTCCGAGTGCAACCCACAACGAAAGCCGTGTATTTAAAAATATTCCTAATAACACCAGTACTAAAACAAGTCCGAGAATTCCGTTCTGTGTCATCAAATCGATTCTTTCTTCAAGATCGTCGGTTTCTTTTATAAATGTGTTAAAGTGGACAAGACCGGAATATTTGACTTCGTATTTCTTTGCAAGGTCTTCTGTAAGTCTTACTATTTCAACAACATCTTCATTGTTGTTGTACATTACGTTAAAACCAACGGAACGTTTGCCGTTATACTCCGAGTAAAATCTGTTTTCGGGCCATTGTTCCTGCACCTTGCAAATATCTGAAAGATGAATTTTTTGTCCGTCGATGTTTGAAGTTACTTCAATATTTTCTAAATCAACAGCCTGATATTTTTTGTTGTAGGTTCTAATTAATATTTCTTCCTGATTGGTAAGTACGGAGCCGGAAGAAAGATTTAGGTTTGAATTTCTTATTGCCTGGCTTATATCGTTTACGGTTAACTTATATCTGATTAAATCCTGGGGTGAAACTTCTATTGAGAATTCCCTGTTCGGTATTCCCCAGGTTCTGAAATTAGAAATCTTTCCGGTCTTTAATAAATCATCTCTAAATTCTTCTACTATTTTTTTAAGAGTGAACAGGTCGGAAGGTCCGTAAATGCTAAGCATTATAGCTCTGTTCCATTGTGTGGTTTGATAGACAACGGGTTTTTCCGCATCTGTTGGATATGAACTAATTGAATTTACAGAGTTTTTTATATCCTGAATTGCTTTGTTCATATCGTAACCTGGAGTAATTTCAACATCAATCGATCCGAAATTATCTCTTGAGTTAGAAGTGATTTTTTCAATTCCCTCAACCCCGCGTAAATTTTCTTCTATTTTTATGACGATCCCCTCTTCAACCTCTATTGCCGAGGCGCCGGGATAAGGTACATCAATTTCAATTCTGTCTACTTTTATTTTTGGATCTACTCTTTTATTAAGGTTATAAAGCCCGAAAATTCCTGCTATACAAATAACTATCATTACCCAGTTTGTTAGTAATGAGTGTTTAATAAAATATTTTAAAAATTTATCTAACATATTGTTCTGTTTTATTGCTTAAAGTTTTTATTATTCAAAACCACCTACAGTAGTGGAGTTAATGTTTTGTCCGTCGTTATTTATTTTTATTGTTTCGTTTGCCGATTTCAAACCCATGCCTAATAAAGGCTTTTGTAAAATGGTTGTAACTATTCTTGTTTTCTCGGGAATTGTTTTTTTAATAACTGCATAATTGTTCTGAATAGTAATTACATCAACTTTTACCCTGTCCAGTTTGTCATTAACCATTGTGTAAACAAAGTTATTGTTATCTACCAAATGGCGCGGAATACGAGCAACATTTTTCAAATATTTTCCTTTAATTGATGTTCTTATATAATTGCCCGGTAGAAAATATGTGTTTAAATTATTATTCTTAAAAACAACATAAACATAAAGTGTTTGTGAATTTTTTCTTAAAGTGGCTTCTTTTCTTATGATTTTCCCTTTTAATACATCATCGCTTTTTTCCGAATATAAAGCAACGTCCGGGTTTTTTGCAAAATCTATCATATTAATATCTTCTGAAAGTAAAGGAATTGCTATTTCAAGATTTTTGGCATCGGTTATTTTGAACAGCTGCATTCCTCTTGAAATAATACTGTTTTTTATTATTCCATTTGATTCAAGAAAACCATCAAAAGGTGCTGTGATTTTATATTTTGAAAGAAGAATTTCCTGATTTTTTACGGAATAAAATTTTGAAAAGATATCTCTTGCGCTGAGTTTAATTTTTTCTCTCGGTGTTAAATCTTTGGGAAGCTCAGGTATAGGTTTTTGAATATCTATAGTTTGAAAATAGTTCGACCACTTTTTATAAATATTCACATTTTCTATTCTCATCTCTGCCAACAAAGACGCAATGGCTTTCAGATAATTAGACCTCAAAGAATATAAATTGTTTTCCGCTTCTCTTGGGTCAATTTCTAATACAAGTTCACCTCTTTTTACAAATGTTCCGTTTTTAAGGTTATTCTTTGCAAAGATAACCTTGCCGGAAGCTTCTGCAATAACATTTAAATCGTTTTGTGATTGTATTGTGCCGAAACCCGTTATTTCTAAATTTAAATTGCCAAAATTAACAGTTTGTGTTGTAACGGTTCTAACTTCCGGTTTCAAATCTCTTTTATTGCTTTTTTTATCGGAAGAGCCGAGTACAAGCATAATTATCACACCGACGGCAAGAACTCCCGTAACGGACAAAATTCTTTTATAGCTTTTCTTTATCATTTTTTGTTTTCCCGATTATATGTTTTTTTGGACTATAAAAATTAGGCTTTTGTTACAATAATAATTTAAATACATATTTTCTACCCAATTTGT
The DNA here is from genome assembly GCA_964617905.1 of uncultured Ignavibacteriaceae bacterium. Taxonomy (GTDB): domain Bacteria; phylum Bacteroidota; class Ignavibacteria; order Ignavibacteriales; family Ignavibacteriaceae. The sequence continues at coordinate 3,125 of CAZTZZ010000101.1, forward strand.
GGTCTGAATATCCCATTAAATTCACAATAAAAAATAAATATTGTGCTGAATGGTTGTTTTTAATTATAATTTGTAAAAAAACAGGATGGAAATGGAACAAAAGAACAACTAATACCCTAAATTACTACCCAGCCACTTTTCTATTTCTTTTACACTCATTCCTTTTCTTCTGTGATAGTCTAAAATCTGATCTTTGCCCAATTTGCCTACATTAAAATATTTTGCTGCAGAATTAGAAAAATACAATCCGCTTACGCTTGCTGCCGGGTACATTGCCAAGCTTTCCGTTAATATAATACCGGTATTTTCTTCAACATTTAACAAATTGAATATAATTGTCTTTTCCGTGTGATCGGGTTGGGCTGGGTAACCGGGCGCGGGA
>CAZTZZ010000102.1:0-3359 GCA_964617905.1 uncultured Ignavibacteriaceae bacterium
TTTTTAATATAAATGATAGACTAAAATAGAATTTTATTTTATAAAAAGGGTGGTCGTAGAATGAATCGCTTTACAAAAAGTTTCTATTAGATTCCCGATATCTCCCGCCGAAGGCGGGCAAGTAAAGATATCGGGAATCTTTAAATAAAAAAATTATAAGGACTCTAAAACTGATTTTATTGTTTCTAAGCCTTCATCCAATTCTTCTTTTGTAATATTAAGTGGAGGTCTGAATCTAATTGATCTTTCTCCGCAGCCGAGTAAAAGAACTTTTTTATCCTGGCAAGCTGCCCTGAATTTATCGCGGGTTTCTCCGTCCGGCAGATCAAAAGCGCACATAAGTCCCAAGCCTCTTGCATTTGAAACCAATCCGGGGAATTCGGACTGAATATTTTGTAACTCGGAAAGTAAATATTCACCCTGTACACTTGCGTTTTCAACAAGATTTTCTTCTTCTATTATTTCAAGTATTCTTTGTGAGCGTACCATATCTGTTAGGTTACCACCCCAAGTAGAATTTATTCTGCTCGATACTTTGAAGCAGTTAGTCTCTATTTCATCCACTCTATCGGAAACCATAATACCGCAAACCTGTGCTTTTTTACCGAATGAAATAATGTCCGGTTTAACGTAATAATCAGCTGCCCAGAATTTACCGGTTAAACCAAAACCGCATTGTACTTCATCAAACATCAGCATAATTTCATTTTCATCTGCTATTTCACGTAACTTTACAAAGAATTCTTTTCTGAAAATATTGTCCCCGCCTTCACCTTGTATGGGTTCAATAATAATTACGGCAATGTCATCCGGATTATTTTTAATTGCTTCGTTTATTTCTGCAATTGCTTTTTGTTCAGATTGGATTATCTGCTCTAAGTTATCTTCAATAGGGAAGACCGCTTTGGGATTTGAAATTCTCGGCCAATCAAATTTGGGATAGTATTTTACTTTCGTAGGATCTGTGTTTGTAAGCGACATTGTGTAGCCCGTTCTGCCGTGAAATGCTTCTTTAAAATGAATTGCTTTCAATCCTTTCTCTTCTTTAATACCTTTTTCAAAATTCTTTTGAACCTTCCAGTCAAAAGCTACTTTTAATCCGTTCTCAACAGCTAAAGCACCGCCGGATACAAAAAATAAATGTTTCATGTAATCCGGTTTTCCAATATGTGCAAAAGCATTTACAAAACTTGCCATTTGCTGCGTATAAATGTCCGAATTTGATGGCTTGTTTACTGAGGCAGTTGCAAGTTTTTCTTTAAATTCCGGATTGTTTAATTTTGGATGATTTAAACCAAGAGCATTTGAAGCGAAAAAAGTAAAGAGATCTAAATATTCATCTCCTGTTTTTGCATCCCTTATTCTAACACCTTTACTTTTTTCTAAATCAAGAACAATATTAAAACCATCAGCCAGCATATATTTACCGATAACTGAGTGAACATCTTCCGGGTTTACTGAGTATTTATTATAATTATTAATTGTTTCGTGGTTTATTGTGGTATTTTCCATAGCAGTTCTCCAAATTCAAAAAATATAATTTTAATTAGATAATGTTTAATTAATATGAACAGGGTGGAAGAAAATGATTAAAAAACATTTTCAAATTTTGAAACAAAATAACTCCGGTGTGAAGTTATAAAATTTTGTGACAGGATATATCGTAATTTTAACATATAATCTTAATAAATTTCAAATCCAATTTAACCAATTTAATATGACATTTCAATTTCTGCTATCTTCAAATTTAAAATTATTAATACTTGATATTCAATTTTATAAATGTTACACTTACTGTAACAATTATAATATTTTATGTCTGCTTCAACTAAATTATCAAATTCAATAAAAGCGCTTTGTTATCTTGCAGATGCAGAAAAGCCTTGTACAAGCCAAGAGATTTCAAAAAATACAGGAATAAATGCTTCTAAAATAAGAAAGCTTTTATCAATGTTGAGCAAAAATGCGATAGTACAGAGTAATAAAGGTGCATTTGGCGGGTTTTCACTTAAAAAGAAAAAAGATGAAATTCATTTGCAGGAAATATACTGTGCTATTGAAGATAGAAAGGCGTTTGATTTACATTCTTCGACAGAAAATAAAGCAAATGTATTTTATAACAGTGAGATAAACAGATATTTTATAAACCTATTTGAAGATATACAAATTGAAATAGAAGATAAAATGAGAGACATAACATTAAATGATATTTTAAAAACAATAAAAAATTATAAATTATATACGTGAGGTTAAAAATGGAATTTTTAAAAAAGCTAAGAATCAATACTGAAAACTTCGGCTCGAGTACAGGGAGAGAATGGAATGAGACAAAAGACAGCGGTGAATTAAAAATATCTTCACCGGTTGATGGTAAACTTATTGCAGCCGTATATCAATGCTCTGAAGCAGATTACGATTCTGTTATTGAAAAAGCTCAATCTGCATTTTTAGAATGGAGAAAAATGCCGGCTCCCAAAAGAGGGGAGATTGTAAGGCAAGTCGGATTAAAATTAAGAGAATTCAAACAAGAACTCGGTATGCTGGTCTCGTATGAAATGGGCAAATCACTTCAGGAAGGATTAGGTGAGGTACAGGAAATGATTGACATTTGTGATTTTGCTGTTGGACAGTCACGCCAATTGTACGGTTTTACAATAGCTTCGGAAAGAGCAAATCATAGAATGTTCGATCAATATCACCCGCTGGGAATAGTTGGGGTTGTATCGGCATTTAATTTTCCTGTTGCCGTTTGGGCTTGGAACGCAATGATTGCCGCAGTTTGCGGAGATGTTGTCCTTTGGAAACCTTCCTCAAAAGTTCCTTTAACTGCAATAGCCTGTCAAAAAATTATTGCCGATGTTTTGGAAGAAAATAATTTACCCGAAGGAATATTCTCTTTGATAGTTGGCAGGGGTTCAACAATAGGCGAAAAAATGTTGAATGACAAGCGAGTTCCCTTAATCTCAATTACTGGTTCAACGAGAGTAGGCAGACACGCAAATGAAGTTATTGCAAAGAGATTCGGGAAAGCAATTTTAGAGTTGGGCGGAAACAATGCAATTATTATAACACCGAATGCAAATTTAGAAATGGGTGTTCCTGCAATTGTTTTTGGAGCAGTCGGCACATGCGGGCAAAGGTGCACATCAACACGAAGATTAATTATTCACGAATCCATTTACGATAAAGTTAAAACTTCTTTAACTAAAGCTTATGAGAGTTTAAAAATAGGTGATCCTTTAGATGAGACAAATCACGTAGGTCCATTAATTGATAAAAGTGCAGTGGAAATGTTTACCTCAGCGTTAAAAAAAGTAGAAGAAGAAGGCGGTAAAATTATTTACGGCGGTGAAGTATTG
>CAZTZZ010000103.1:0-2759 GCA_964617905.1 uncultured Ignavibacteriaceae bacterium
GCACTTTCTTATTTACTGAAGTGTAAAAAATATAAATCAAAATCCTTTAATAATTCTTTTACGATTTTGATATCTTTTTCATTTACCATTAAAATTGAGGGCTCCATTGAGCCACTTATATATGACATATTTTCTCCCTGGAAAAAATATTGAATATCGGCTTCATCCAGCAAACCTTTAATCAATGCGATATCCCCAAGATTGTAAGTTGAAAGTACTTTTACAAAATTTAATTTTTCTTTCATTTGTAATTATATAGCTTTAATTGGGTGTCAAGGTCGCACCTTGACACATAAAACACTAATGCCTGTACGTCTGTCTAATTTGGGGAAGCTCCGTAACAGACAGAAATACTTATTATAAAAAATAATTTTTCATCTAATTGTTTTATTTTCTATTCATGTTTTTATCTTTATATTTTTTATGTCACGGTACGAATGTGACAGCCTATGAAAGGTGTTCCGCTGTCTCTAAGCACATTAACTAAATTTGCTTCTGCTTCTGTCTCAAAAGCTTCGGCATTAACTTTCCAGATATTTTCTTTGTCGTAATCTTTTTCTTTACGGATAATCATTTTCTTATATCGTAAGTAAGCAAAATTATTTATTCCAAGTACAAATTTTCTAAAAATGTTATGCAAATTGTTATTAAGCTAATCCTAAAATAATTCCCAGAACCAATACAAAAATGAATAGTCCTTCAGCTCCATGTATAATCACTGCCATCCAATTAGATTGAAACCGTTTTGATGGAAAAGCGAATAAAAAACCTGATACAAGTGCTGATGATATAAACATTTGTGGTTTGTGAAGATGGTAAAATCCAAACAGAACTCCATTTGCCAACCAGTCCCACTTGCCAAACACACCATTCATTTTAGGTAAAAGAATTCCTCTGTAAAGAAATTCTTCTCCCAGAAAATAATTGAGCCCGCTACTTACTAAAAACAGTCCTAACAGCCACCATGCACCTTTGAATTCAGGTGACGCAAGTGCACCCATATCATATTTAGGTAAACTGTTTATAAATGGAAACAACATAGTTTCAATATCAGGTAGATTTACCATTTGCAACGCACCACTTAAAATAATAAAAGGTATTACCCATAAAAGAAGCCAATAGGTGGATTTGCCTGTTTTAGAATTTATAGGCTTTTGGTACATCATCCTTTTGCGAATGTCCGACCATTTTATTTTATAACCCTCTCTTTTAAGAATTAATAATGAGAGTATAAATTGCCAGATCATACCAACAATTATTGCCATCCAATATACAATACCTGGATGTAAATCAATTTTTGGAATTAAAAATGGTGTAATTACAAATGCTAATATTGGCATTGGCACCACAGATAAAATCCAAATTATAATAATTTTATTTAACGAATACTGCTTATCCGTTGATTCGTAAGAACTTAATTCTGAGTTTGAAATCTCATTAGACATATTGATTTCTTTAACCTGTTATCTTATTTTCGATAATTTTTCTTCAGCAAGTTTCATTATCGTTTCTGCTTTTTCCCGAAACTTAATTTCACTTTCAAATACCGTTTTTCCGCCGATGTCTTCCCCCATACTTGTCCAAGTACCATTGTAATTATAAAAATACCACATTCCGTATCCAAAAGAATTAATGTATGCGTCGTTAACAATTCCGGCTATTTTGTTTTTGTAAATGAATATTTTTTCAACGCCAATATTTAAAACTCTATTCTTTTCTGATTTGCTGATATTTTCTTTGCTCAATTTTAAGGTTTTCATTTCAGAAACATAGGCGCTTAATGGTGATGATTTATCACTGACATTCATCAAATTATTGATCTTCTTTTTTATAAGTTGAGCCGAATAAGAGCCTTCGGGTAGAGCGTTTTTTCTAAGTAAGATTTTAGATTTTAGTTTAGTCTCTTTTATTTTTCCGTTTTCAAGATTCACAAAATAAGAATTGTGTATGTCACTTTGGCTGATGAATTCTAAAGCTTTCCCGTTTTTGAAGAGGATTCCAGCCAATTCATCAGTTGCATATCCCGGAGTCATTTTTCCTTCTTTTATCATTTGATGATATAAATTTCTCCTTGATTCTTGTGAATAGTGAGGACAATTGCTATATGGCAGAAAGCCTAAACCATCGACAATACTAAGATTAACAGGACGAGAATCACTAATTCCTTTCCGGAACCAACATATTGAACCGGCACTTCCACCTGATAAAATTATTCCGCTTTTCAATGCTTTTTTCAAAATGGTGTCTATTCCTTGTGCCTTCCAAATACCCAGCATGTTCAAGGTATTGCCCCCGCCAACCACAATCGCATCGGAATTAAGCAGAATTTTCTCAAATGATTGATTCTCTGCTGAAGAACTTACCCATACCTTGAGAATAGTTGTATCTAATTTTAACGTATTACATATATTTTCCCAATATTTAATATTATCGGGATTGTCTGCACTGGCAGTTGGTAAATAACAAATCTTTGGATTTTCTTTTTTTGTTAAATCACCAACATATTGAACAAATTTTAAATTAATGTCACCACCCCAAGTAAAAATAATTTCATCTTGTTTTTTAATATTTTGTTGTGCTATTAAACTCCCTACTCCAATTATTGTAAAGAGTAAAACTATAAGTAAAAAAAATGTTCTCTGTTTCATTTTTGTCTCTCTTTTTATTGGATGTCACGGACGTACCGTGACATCAGATAATTTTTTTTATACAATTATTGGTCCTACAAATTCTGTGTTAATTTCTAAAATAGAATTATC
>CAZTZZ010000104.1:0-1873 GCA_964617905.1 uncultured Ignavibacteriaceae bacterium
AAAATGGCAACAGACGCTGGAGCGGAAATATTAACAAGAGCATATGTAAATGGTTTGTTATTTGATAACGAAGGAAAAGTAAACGGAGTAAAATACGAATTCAGAGGACAGCAAAAAGAAGTTAAAGCAAAAATAGTAATAGCAGCGGATGGAGTAGAATCAAGGCTGGGTAAATGGGCGGGAATTGATACTACAGTGGATTTTCGTGAGATGGAATGTTGTTTTCAAGTTACTGCCTCTAATGTAACAGTAAAGCAAGATACATTATATTTTTATTTTGGCAGTAATGTTGCACCGGAAGGTTATTTTTGGGTTTTCCCAAAGGGTGAAGGAACGGCTAACATTGGTTTGGGCATAAGTGGAAATACCGGAAAAAAGACTTCAGCTTTGGAACTTCTTAATAAAAATTTAGAAACATATTTTCCCGATGCTTCTATACTTACACAAATTGCAGGGGGTGTTCCATGTTCAATTACGTTGGAACAAATTACTGGTCCCGGATTTATGCTGGTTGGTGATGCAGCAAGACAGGTTAATCCTATCAGCGGCGGCGGAATTGCAAGCGGAATGTTGGGGGGAAGCATAGCGGGCAGATTAGCGGGAGAAGCTATTAACAATAATGATTTTAATCATATTAATAATTACAAAAAAGAATGGCACAAAGCTCGCGGCAGGAAACACGAAATTACAGGTATGATAAAGGATGCTTTTTATAAACTATCTGACGATCAATTCAATAAAATCTTTGACAGGTTTTCCAAGCTGCCGGAAAAGAAAAGAAGTTTCAGCAAGTTTTTTATGATAGCGCTTATTAATAAACCTTCTTTATTAAAGGACATTGCAAAAGTTTTTGTTATTTAATTTAACTTTCTTAGTAGAGATCTTGTATCGACCTGCGGCAAACAAGTATAATGTCTCTGCAAAAAATATTTTACCCTCTCATTCTATCCAATAATTTATTTAATGTTTTTAACTCTTTATCACTTAAAGCAATTAATTTTTTATCATATTTTTCAAATATTTTATCGAGCTTCTTTAATAAGTTCAACCCCTTTTTAGTAATAAGCACGTCAACATTCCGCCTGTCTTTTTCACATAAATGTCTTTCCACTAAATCTTTAGCCCTTAATTTTTCTACAATTCTTGAGCAATCCGACATCCTGTCCAGCATTCTTTCCTTCATCAATTTTATTGTAGAAGGTTTAGGATACTGCCCGCGCAGTATCCTCAAAATATTGTACTGTTGTAATGTTATGCCAAATGGTTTCAATACTTCAATCTGGTGTTGAATTAACCAATTATATGAGAAAATAATATTAACCATGGCTTTATGATATTCACTTTTAAATTGTTTTTGCTGAATTTCTTCTTCAATTTTCATCTATTAATATCTCCTTGAATAATATTAATTACCAAAGTTATTTTTGAATACCAATTCATTTATTTCTTTTCTTCCTTTTTCCGGTTTTTTATCGTCTTTGTTTTTATAACCGAAGGCAATAACTGTAACGGGATTATAACCTTCAGGAATATTAAATAACTCTATTGCTTTATCTCTTGAAAATCCCGCCATTTGGTGCCCGTAAATTTCCAGCTCCGTAGCTTTGAGAGTCAAAAAAGCCACAGCTTGTCCAAGGTCGTATTCTGCGTGTAAATTGTCTTTACCGTTTTTTTGAAAATTTTTTCCGGCGACTGTTAACATTAATACAGGTGCTTGCTTTGCCCAATCTTTATTTCCATCCATCAATGTTTCAAGAATTTTATTATAAGTTTCTTTGTTTTCATTTGTACCGACAATAAATCTCCAGGGTTGTTCGTTATATGATGAAGGAGATTTTCTCGCTGCATCAAATAATTTTTCCAAATCTTCTTT